>NZ_KB911087.1:0-1031807 GCF_000383315.1 Cryocola sp. 340MFSha3.1 | reverse complement strand
CCCTCCGTCGAGTACGCACAAACTGCACGCGGATCATGCGATCCGCGTGCAGTTTGTGCGTACTCGACGGAGGGTCGGAGGCCGGAGGGTCAGTTGGAGCGGGAGCGGACCAGTGCCGTGATCGCCGCGCCGACGACCGCGAGCACCGCGGTGCCCAGGAACAGCAGGAGGAATCCGCCGGCGGCGGCGTCGGACCCGCTGCTTCCCGCGTCCAACAGCGCGGAGGTGCGGGCGGAGGCGATGCCGCCGAGGACGGCGAGGCCGAGCGCGCCGCCGATCTGCTGCGCGGTGTTGACCAGACCGCTGGCCAGGCCGGACTCCGGCTCCGGCACACCGCGGACGGCGAGCTGGGTGACAGTGACGAAGGAGGCGCCCAGGCCGAGACCGATCACGATGCTCGGCAGGATGAACCCGGCGATGAATCCGGTGCTCCCGGCGAGGGCGAACCATACGACCCCGGCGGCGAGCACGACGAGCGCACCGGCGAGCGTCGTGCGCAGGCCCACCCGGGCGACGACGGCCGGGATCACACCGGCGATCGCGACGAGTGCAATGGCGAGGGGCAGCTGGCTGAGTCCGGCCGACAGCGCATCCAGGTGGAGCACCTCCTGCAGGTAGACCGAGAGCGCGAAGAACAGCGCGACCGTGGCGCCGCCGACCAGCAGCATCACGATGTCGCCGGCGAGGGCGTCGCGATTGCGGAAGAAGGAGAACGGCAGCAGGGGGTGGGCGGTACGGCGTTCGATCAGCACGAACGCGGTGAGGAGGACGACCGCTGCGGCAGCGAGCCCCAGGACGATCGGGTTGGTCCAGCCGAGCGTGCCGCCCTCGCTGAGGGCCGCGACGGCCGCCGCGAGTCCGAGGGTCGCGGTCGCGGCTCCCGCCGCATCCATCCGCTCGGTATCGCCGGCCGGGTCGCGGTTGATGAGGAACGGGATGACCGCGAGCACGAGGATGCCGACGGGCACGTTCACGAAGAAGACGGCGGACCAGCCGAAGGCCGCGGTGAGCACACCGCCGAGCAGGACGCCGGCCGCGCTGCCCATCCCGGCCACCGCACCCCACAGGCCCAGGGCCTTCCCGCGCGCCTCGGCGTCGGGGAAGAGCTGCGTGAGGAGAGCGAGGGATGCGGGCGCCAGCAGGGCGGCGAACGCGCCCTGAACGGCCCGTGCCCCCAGGAGCATGGTGCCGTTCACGGCGAGAACGGCCGCGAGCGACGCCAATGCGAAGCCGGCGACGCCGACGAGGAAGACCCGGCGGTGCCCGAACCGGTCGGCGAGACGTCCGCCGAGCAGGAGGAGACCGCCGAAGGGCAGGACATAGGCGGTCACCACCCAGGCGAGCGCCGCGGTGTCGAGACCGAGGGCGGTGCCGACGGTCGGCAGTGCGATGTTGACGATGGATGCGTCCAGCACCACCAGGAACTGTGCGAGGGCGAGCACGCTGAGCGCCCACCAGCGGTGCGTGCTGCGGGGAGTGGCCGCGGCGGCAGGTGCCGCTGCGGTGGCGAGAGACGTTTCCATGGGACTGTCCTTTCGTTGTGAGTGATCGATCAATCACTCCTGGGAGCCGGGTGATGGCGGTGGGGTCGAAGGGGGGATCAGGCGTGCTGGATGCTGTTCGTGAGCGTTCGTGCCCATTCCTCGGGCACGTCCTCCAGGCCGGCCGTGACCACCAGGTGGCACAGCTGCCCGTAGGCGATGAAGCGCTGGACGGCGTCGGGCTCGGCGCCCGATCGGATCGTGGCGAAGCGGGTGATCCGGGCGAGTCCGCGCCGGAGCGCCTCCCGGATCTCCGGGACGTCCGAGGCGGACTGCGCGTGCACCTGCAGCATCAGGAGCGAGCGGTCTCCGATGAGCTCCGCGTACGCGTCGCCCATCCGGTCGAGGATCACCGTCGGCGTCTCGCCGTCGGCGCTCCGGGCGCCGGACTCCAGCGCGTTCTCGATCCGCTCGAAGCAGCGCTCCAGCGCGGCCACGAACAGACCCTCCTTACTCGGGAAGAGCTTGAAGACGTAGGCGGGGGAGATGTCCGCATCCTTGGCGACCGCCGCGATGGGGGTGCCGAGGTAGCCGCCGACGGCGAAGACGGCGATGGCGCTGTCGAGCACCGCCTCGCGGCGGTCGTCTGCGGTGGAGAGTGTTCGTGCCATGTGAGTGACTGTACACTCACTCTTGCAGGAGGGTCAAGAAGTTTGTGGGGAGAGCCGGCTCAGGTGCGCCGGGTCGCGTCCTGGACCTCGCCGACGAGCTCCTCGATGATGTCCTCCAGGAACAGCACTCCGGCGGTGGCGCCCTCCGCGTCGACGACCCGGGCCAGGTGGCTGCCGGACCGGCGCATGGTGGCCAGGGCGTCCTCCAGGTCGCTGCCGGCGAAGACGGTCACCAGGCGACGGATGCGCTTGGCCGGCACGGGGAGCTCGAAGCCGGTCTCCTCCAGGTCGAGCACGTCCTTGAGGTGCAGGTAGCCGGTCGGCTCGCCGTCGGCGTCCGGGACGACGTAGCGGGAGAAACCGTGCTTGGCGACGGCCTTCTCCACGTCGGCGGGAGTCGGGGCGGACGGAAGGGTCACGAGCGCGTCGAGCGCGACCGCGACATCCCGCACCTTCTTCTCGGTGAACTCGAATGCCGCCGTCAGGGCGCCGGTGCGGTCCGTCAGCACGCCCTCCCGGGTCGACTGCGACACGATCGTCGCGACCTCGTCGAGGGTGAACGTGCTGGCCGCCTCGTCCTTCGGCTCCACCCGGAACAGGCGCAGCACTGCGTTCGCCGTCGCGTTCAGGGCGACGATGATCGGTCGGACGGCACGGCCGATGCCGACGAGCGGCGGAGCCAGCAGCAGCGCGGCCTTGTCGGGCATCGAGAACGAGATGTTCTTCGGGACCATCTCGCCGAACACGACGTGCAGGAACGACACGACGATCAGCGCGACGATGAACGCGATGGTGCCGATGACCTCCTCGGACCACCCGGTCGCGTGCAGGGGCACCTCCAACAGGTGGTGGATCGCCGGCTCCGAGACGTTCAGGATCAACAGCGAGCACACGGTGATGCCGAGCTGCGTCGTGGCGAGCATCAGCGTCGCGTGCTCCATGGCGTACAGAGCGGTCTTGGCGCTGCGCTTCCCGCGCTCCGCCAGGGGCTCGATCTGGGAGCGGCGTGCGGAGATCACCGCGAACTCGGCACCGACGAAGAAGGCGTTGACGGCGAGCAGCACGACCAGCCAGGCGATTCCGGCCCAGTCACTCATGAGCCGCCCCCTCTCCGTTCATGCCCTCGGTGACGGGCACCGGATCGGGCGTGTAGCGGATGCGGTCGACCCGGCGGCCGTCCAGGCGCTCGACGCGCAGGGTGCCGCCGTCGATCACGACCTCGTCGCCGACCTTCGGCAGCCGGCCGAGCTCATTCATGACGAAGCCGGCGACGGTCTCGTACGGCCCCTCCTCGGGGACGGTGACGTCGGCACGCTCCTCCAGCTCGTCCGGGCGCAGGATGCCGGGGAAGGTGATCGAGTCACGCCCGCGGATGACGCCCGCGCGCGTGCGGTCGTGCTCGTCCGCCACCTCGCCGACGATCTCCTCGACGAGGTCCTCCAGCGTCGCGATGCCCGAGGTGCCGCCGTACTCGTCGACGACGACCGCGAGCTGGTAGCCGCGGGCGCGCAGCTCGCCGAGCAGCGTGTCGAGACCCATCGTCTCGGGAACGCGCAGTGGGTCGGTCATCAGGGCGGAAGCGGGCACACGCGAGCGTCGCTGCCGGGGGACGGCGACGGCCTGCTTGACGTGGACGACGCCGAGCACGTCGTCGATGTCATCGCCGATCACCGGGAACCGCGAGTATCCGGTCTTTCTCGCCAGCTCGCTGACCGCCTGGGCCGGATCGGTGCGCTGCACCGCTTCGATGCGCGGCCGGGGCGTCATCACATCCGAGGCGGTGCGGCTCGAGAAGGCCAGCGTGCGGCTGAGCAGGGTGGCGGTGTCCTCCTCGAGGACACCCGCGCTGGCCGACCGGCGCACCAGCGACGACAGCTCGTCGGCGGTGCGCGCACCGGACAGCTCCTCCTTCGGCTCGATGCCGAGCAGACGGAGGATCCCGTTCGCGGTGCCGTTCAGCAGGGCGACGAACGGCCGGAACACCGTCGTGAACACCGTCTGGAACGGGATCACCAGCTTGGCCGTCGCGAGCGGAAGGGCGAGGGCGAAGTTCTTGGGCACGAGCTCGCCGAGGATCATCGACAGCAGCGTCGCGACGGCGATCGCCACGACGGACGCGATCGGCGTGACGGCGCCCTCCGGCAGCCCGGTCGCCGTGAGCGGTCCGCGCAGCAGCGAGCTGATGGCCGGCTCCATCGTGTAACCGGTGAGCAGCGTTGTCAGCGTGATGCCGAGCTGTGCGCTCGACAGGTGCGTCGAGGTGATCTTCAGCGCGGCGATGGTCATGCTGAGGCGCGACTCGCCCCGCTCGCGACGTGCCTCCAGATCGCCGCGATCGAGGTTGACGAGGGCGAACTCGCTGGCGACGAAGAGCCCGGTCCCGACCGTCAGCAGCAGGCCGACGGCGAGCATGATCCACTCATAGAGCACGGCCGTCACCTCGCTCGCATCCCAGCGGGCTCGACACGGGCAACGGGCTGGCAGAGGGAGGGTCGTCCATTTGCCCGCCAGTATATCGAGGCGGAGAGCGCTGGAGCCGGGGTTTCCGGGGCGGATTCCCAGGCGGCGTAGACCCGCGATTCCAGTGGCCCCGAACGCGTCGCACGCGCGTATGGTGCCGCCTGGATGAAGGAGGATCCCCATGTTGGAGTCTTATGTGACGTACTCCGTCCTTCCTGCTTCCGACCTGCAGCGGGCCATCGAGTGGTACCGCGACAAGCTGGAACTCGAACCGGAGCGGACGACCGAGGGCGGTGTGCTGTACGGCACCGGGTCTGAGGCGAAGATCTTCGTGTATGAGACCGGGAACGCCGGCACCGCACAGAACACGGCGATGTGCTGGCTGACGCCGGACATCGAGGCCACGATGGCCCACCTGAGGGAGCGGGGAGTCACGTTCGCGGACTACGACTTCCCCGGCCTGCACACCGAGAACGGGATCGCGACGGACGACATGGGCCGATCGGCGTGGTTCCAGGACAGCGAGGGCAACTACCTCTGCCTCACAGAACCGGCCTGACCGCCGACGCAACGACCGGCGCGACCGCCGGCGCGCAGCTCAGCGCCAGCGCGCGCGGAGGTACTGCGGCGGCCAGTAGCCGATCTCGACGCCGAGCTCGTGAGCGGCCCGCAGCGGGAAGTGCGGGTCGCGCAGGAGTTCGCGTGCCAGCATGACCGCGTCCGCCTGGCCGCTCTCCACGATCTCCGCCGCCTGCTGCGGCGAGGTGATGAGTCCGACCGCGCTCACATCCACGTCGGAGGTGCTGCGCACGTGGTGGGCGAACGGCACCTGGTAGCCCGGGCCGAGCGGGATGCGGATGCCGGCCTGGATGCCGCCGCTGGAGATGTCGAAGAAGTCGGCTCCGGCCTCTTCGGCCCAGGCGGCCACCGTCGCGGTCTGGTCCTCGTCCCAGCCGCCCTCGGTCCAGTCGCTGGCGGAGAAGCGGACGAAGAGGGGCGCGTCCGGCGCCTCCTCGCGGACCGCCGCGATGATGCGAAGGAGCAGCCGAGCGCGGTTCTCCAGCGATCCGCCGTACTCGTCGGTCCGCCGGTTGGAGATCGGGGAGAGGAACTGGTGCAGCAGGTAGCCGTGTGCCGCGTGCAGCTCGATCACCCGGAAGCCCGCCTCGACCGACCGGCGCGCGGCCGAGCGGAAGTCGTCCACGATCGTGTCGAGACCGGCCGCATCCAGCTCGTCGGGAGTGTCGAGCCCGTCGAACGCGATGGGAGACGGTGCGACCGTCCGCCAGCCGCCTTCCGCCTCGGGGACGGAGCCGGTGCGGCCCTCGAAGCCCCACGCCGGCCACGACGACGCCTTGCGGCCGGCATGCCCGAGCTGGATGCCGGGAACGGCGCCCTGACTCTCGATGAACGCGGTGATCGGCTTCCAGGCGTCCCGCTGCTCGTCCGTCCAGATGCCGGTGTCGCGCGGGCTGATCCGCCCCTCCGGATTGACCGCGGTCGCCTCGGTGAAGACGATGCCGCTGCCGCCGGTCGCGAACGATCCCAGGTGGATCAGGTGCCAGGTGCCGGGGACGCCCGACTGGTCGAGCACCGAGTACTGGCACATCGGCGAGGTCCAGATGCGGTTGCGGGCGGTGACGCCGCGCAGGGTCAGGGGATCGAAGAGAGAGGGCATACCTCCATCTAAGCGCCGAGACCTTCCAGATATGCCCGGAGGCCGCTCGGCGATGTGAACACGTGCCCGGAGATCCCGAGCGCTTCGGCGCCGCGGACGTTCGCCTCCTTGTTGTCGATGAAGACCGTCTGCTCCGGCGTCACCCCGAGTTCGGAGAGGACGTGCTGGAAGATCTCCGGGCTGGGCTTGATCGTGCCGAGCTCTCCGCTGACGAACACCTTCTCGAACAGGTCGCCGAGGGTCCCGTGACGGAAGTAGGAGCCGAAGTCGCGGCCGGCGTTCGAGAGCAGCGCCATCCGCGTACCGCCCTCCTTGAGGTCGAGGAGGACCTGGAGGGTGTCGTGGTCGATCGTCAGCCAGCTCCGGAAGTCGGCGAGCCACAGCCGGTGGATCTTCGCGTCGCCCCAGTTCTCGCCGAGCTCGCGCTCGATCCCGCGCCAGTACGACTGGATGCTCAGCGTGCCCTGGTCGAGCGCATCCCGGTGGCGCCAGTACGCCGGCCAGAACACGTGCGGGTCGCCGCCCGCGAGTTCGGTCAGGGCGGCACGGTCCTCGTCGGACGGGGTCACCGAGATGACCTCGCCGTAGTCGAACACGATCACCTTTCCGGGGATGCTGATCGCCATGCTCACAACCTATCGTGAGGTCGGTAGGGGTTCGATGGGCCTGGGCCGGTGAGCGGCCGACAGGAGCGACGACGGGAGGCGCCGATGACCGACTGGCAGAGCTGGGACGAACGGGATGCCGCGGCATGGATCGCCGTGCCGCAGGAGTCGAGTGACAAGTACTCGCGCGGTGTCCTCGGGGTGGTGACCGGATCCGACCGCTACCCCGGCGCGGCGGTGCTCGGGGTGGAGGGCGCTTCGCGCACCGGTGTCGGCATGATCCGCTACCTCGGCGCCGACCGCCCGGCCGAGCAGGTGATGCGCCGCCGACCGGAGGTCGTGACCGCCCCCGGGCGCGTGCAGGGCTGGCTGATCGGCTCCGGCATGGATGCGGCCAGCCGTCCGGCGGACGACGCGCAGCGCCTGCGTTCGGCCCTCCGCGACGGGACGCCGCTCGTGATCGACGCAGGAGCCCTCGACCTCGTCGGTCGCGCCTCCGCGCCGGTCGTCGTCACGCCGCACTTCCGCGAGCTGGCGACGGTGCTCGCCGCCGGGGCGGACGACGACTCGGACGCGGTGACCGCCGACGACATCGCGGCAGACCCGGCCGGCTGGACCATCCGTGCCGCCGAGAGCCTGGGCGTGACCGTCCTGCTCAAAGGCCACACGACGTACGTCGCGGCGCCCGGCGGGCCGCGGTACGCCGTCACCGCCGGTCCTGCGTGGCTTGCGACGGCCGGGAGCGGCGACGTGCTGGGCGGCGTGCTGGGCGCACTCGTGGCGACGCATGCCCGCGAGATCGACGAGGACGGCCACACGGCGCTCGCCGCGCTCGCCGCGACCGCCGCGTGGGTGCACGGCCGGGCGGGGGAGCGGGCGTCCGACGGCGGGCCGATCGTCGCCCTCGACATCGTTGGCGAACTCCCCGGGGTGGTGCGCGAGCTGGTGCGTGCGGCGGGCTGAGAGACCGCGCAGCGCGGTTCAGGAAGGCGCCCATCGCATCCCCTAGGATGTGGCGCTATGGGGATGGATGCGGTGCCGCTGAGCGCCGCGCCGACCCCTCGGGCACAGCCCGGCCTGCTGCAGCGGGTGGCCTACAGCCCGCTGTCGCTGTGGATCGCGTTCCTCGCCGTCCACCTGATCATCAGCGGCCTCGCCCTCGACCAGGGCAAGGGCCTCGGCGACGTCTTCCTCGTCTACAAGCCCTGGGCCCAGCTCGCGGCGCAGGGCACCCAGATCGTCGGCGTCGACTCCGACTGGGTGTATCCCTTCGGCGCGATCGTGCCGATCATGCTGCCGCTGCTGTTCGGCGCGGACGGGTACGTCTGGGCGTGGCTGAACATGGTGCTGCTGCTGAACGCGGCGGCCTTCGCCGTGCTGATCGTCGGGCGTGAGCGGCGCCGGCTGATCGCGGCCTGGTGGTGGCTGGCCTTCCTGCTCCTGCTGGGGCCGATCGCCGTCGGGCGCCTGGACTCGGTCTCCGCATCTCTCGCGATCGTCGGGCTGCTCTGGCTGACCCTGCACGAGCGCGCGGCGGTCGTCGTGCTGACCGCGGCGACGTGGATCAAGGTGTGGCCGGCCGCCGTCCTGCTCGCCGCGGTCGTCGCCCTGCGCTCGCGCCGGCACATCGTGCTCGTCGTCGTGGTCACCTCCGCGGTGATCGCGGCCGTGCCGCTGATCTTCGGTGCCGGCTGGCACATCCTGAGCTTCATCACCATGCAGACCGACCGGGGGCTCCAAATCGAGGCGCCGGTCAGCACGTTCTGGATGTGGCAGGCCGCGTTCCACGTGCCGGGTGCAGAGGTCTACTACGACCGTCAGCTGCTCACGTTCCAGGTCAGCGGTCAGGGGACCGCGGCGGCCGGCGCGCTCATGAACCCGCTGTTCGCGGCGACCGCGATCGTCGTGCTGCTGATCGGCGTCCGGGCGTACCGGAGGGGCACCCCGTACACGCGCATCCTCCCGGAGCTGTCGCTCGCTCTGGTGACCGCATTCATCGCCTTCAACAAGGTCGGCTCGCCGCAGTACGTCGTGTGGCTGGCCGCACCGGTCGTCATCGGGTTGGTCTATCAGGGCCGGGGGTTCCGCATCCCGGCGCTCCTGGTGCTGGTCACCGCGGGGCTCACCCAGGTCTTCTATCCGTTCCTGTACGACTGGCTGCTCGTGCCGGACCCGGGGATGGTCGCCGTGCTGACCGTGCGCAACGTCATGTACTTCGTGATACTGGGGTGGACCGTTGCGGCGCTCTGGCGCCGGCGTCACCGCCAGGAGGCGGCCGGCGACCTGGTTCCGGCCCACGCGTGGCCGTTCCGCTCGGCCCCGGGAGCGCATCCCGAGCCGGTCGGCGGAAGCGCACGCTGAACGAAGGAGGAAGACATGCTGGTGGCGTTCTCTGTCGCGCCGAGCGGCGGTGAGGGAGCGGACGCGTCGGTGCACGACGCGGTCGCCGCGGCCGTGCGCGTGGTGCGCGAGTCGGGCCTCCCGAACCGTACGGACGCGATGTTCACGACGATCGAGGGGGAGTGGGACGAGGTCTTCGACGTCGTCCGCCGCGCCACCGAGGCGGTCGGCCGATACGGGTCGCGCGTCTCCCTCGTGCTGAAGGCGGACATCCGTCCCGGGTACTCCGGCGAGCTCGACGGCAAGGTCCAGCGGCTCGAGGCCGCGCTGGAGCGAGGCGACTGACGTGGATGTCGACACCCTCCTGCTCCTGCTCTTCGGCCTGTTCGTGCAGTTCGGACCCTTCCTGATCATCGTCGCGGTGCTGGTGGGCGGCGTCCTGCTGGGCTGCGTCGTCGTCGCCATCGTCGGCGCGGTGCGGGCCGGGGTGTCGAAGCCCGAGGAGACCCGCGACGTGGATGTCGCTCAGTTCTTCGAGGAGCAGACGGCCGCGGCCGCCGCGGGCGACCGCCGCGCCTAGCCTCCTCCTCCGCCCCCTCCTCTCCCGCGGTCGCGAGATTCGTGCCGAATGTGCGCTTTGCGCCGCGCATTCCGCACTTTCGTGCCGAATGCGCGAGGGGGACCGCCGCGGGTCGAAACGATTCGATATAGGCTGGTGCGGTGACCCCGCTTATCGACGGGCCGACGAAGCTGTCGTCGGCCCGTATCCGTCTTGCGCTGCTGGCGCTCGCCCTCGGTGGATTCGGCATCGGATCGACCGAGTTCGTCGCGATGGGCCTGCTGCCCAACATCGCGCACGACCTGCTGCCGCAGCTGTACGCCGCCTCGCCGACCGACGCCAACGCGCAGGCCGGCTGGATCATCTCGGCGTACGCGCTCGGCGTGGTCGTCGGCGCGCCCACGATCGCGGCGGTCGCCGCGCGCTGGCCGCGTAAGAAGCTGCTGCTCTGGCTGCTCGTGGCGTTCACCGTCGGCACTCTCGCCTCGGCGGTCGCCCCCACGTTCCAGCTCGTGATGCTCGCGCGCTTCATCTCTGCGCTGCCTCACGGCGCCTACTTCGGCATCGCATCCCTTGTCGCCGCCTCGCTGATGGGGCCGGGCAAGCGCGGGCGCGGGGTCGCCTTCGTGCTGTCGGGCCTCACGATCGCCAACGTGATCGGCGTTCCGACGATCACCTGGATCGGCCAGCACAGCGGATGGCGCATCGCCTACCTCGTCGTCGCCGCGATCTTCGCGCTGACGTTCGTCGCCGTCGCGCTGCTGGTGCCCTGGCAGGCGGGCGACGCGAAGGCGACCATGAAGAACGAGCTGCGGGCGTTCACCCGGCTGCAGGTGTGGCTCGCGCTGCTCATCGGCGCTGTCGGCTTCGGCGGCTTCTTCGCCGTGTACACGTACATCGCGCCCATCGTCACGACGATCACCGGGATGCCCGAGTCCACCGTTCCGCTGGTCCTCGTGCTCGCCGGCCTGGGAATGACGGTCGGCAACATCCTCGGCGGGCGTGCGGCCGACCACAGCGTCCGGCGCAGCATGCTGCTGTTCTTCGCGATCCTGCTGGTCGGCCTTGCGGCCCTCTGGCTGACCGCATCCACCATCCCCGGCCTGCTGATCTCGGTGTTCGTCGTGTCCGGAGCGTGCTCGGCGCTCTCGCCGACCATCCAGACCCGGCTCATGGATGTTGCGCGCGACAGCCAGTCGATCGCCGCGGCGCTCAACCACTCGGCGCTCAACATCGCGAACGCCGCCGGAGCGTTCTTCGGCGGCCTGACGATCGCGGCCGGTCTCGGCTACCTGTCGCCGGTCGTCGTCGGCGGACTGCTCGCCCTCGGCGGCATCGCGCTGGCGCTGATCTCGTTCGGCATCGACCGCTCGCGCATCCGGCGCGGTGTCGCCACCGGTTCGGTCGCGGCTCAGCGGCCGGAGCGGACCCCGGTCTCCGCGCCCGTCGACTGACGGACGCGGGTTCCGTCAGTCGTTCTGCAGCAGGATGCCGTCCTGGATGGCGCGCTTGCGGAGGGCGACCTTGGTGCCGACGTCGTAGCCGGCCACGCGGTACTTCTCGCGGATGCGCTTGAGGTAGCTCTTCGCGGTCTCGTCCGAGATGCCTAGCTGGAAGGCGACCGCCTTGACCGGCTCACCGGCGCCGTAGAGCGCCATCACGCGACGCTCCTGCGCGCTCAGCTTGGGGGCGCCGCCGACCTCCCCGGCGTTGAGTGCCAGGTCGAGCTCGGCCGAGATGAACGACTCGCCCTTGCGGGCGGCGCGGATCGCCTCGACGATCATCTCCGCATCCTCGCTCTTCACCAGGTAGCCCATCGCTCCGGCCGCCAGGGCCTCCCGGACCACCGCGGGCTCCGAGTAGGTGCTCATCAGCACCGTGGCGACGCCGGTCGTCTTGAGCGTCGAGAGCTTCAGCGAGATCGGGATGTTGTCCTTGAGGTCGAGGTCGAGGAGGACGACGTCCACCGGGAACTCGGGATGCGTCAGCAGCTCCGGCCAGCTCGCGACGGCTGCGACCATGCTGATGTCGTCCGCTGCACTGCGGATCCACTCGGTCAGTGCTCCCAGCAGCATCTTGTGGTCGTCGACGATCGCGATCCGGATCGGGGGTTCCTCGGCCATGGGGTGCCTCTCTCTGTATCGAACCAGCTGGGTCAGACCAGCTCGGCTGATGTGTCGCTCACCGTCGTGATCTCGATGCGCAGGGTCGAACCCGAGAACGACTCGACGTAGCGGCCCACTTTACGGATAGCTTGCCATGCCGCGGGGTCTACCCCGTTTCGCGGCACACCGCTGGTCGAGATCACGATAGCCATTGTGGCCCCGGGATTCGCCGTTCTCGGGTAGGTGCCGACCGGTCGTGTCAGGTCGAGCGTCAGCGTCCGCGGCTGGCCGGCCCCGCTGCGGACCGGGTCGCTGATGAGCAGCCAGACCGCGGTGAGGAGGCCGTCGCGTTGCTCGCGGTTGAGGCCGGCGGCGAGACCGTCCGGGTCGGTCAGCGTCACCGACGGCCCGAGGAGGGCGGACTCGGTGACGGCGTGGTACAGCCACGTCTCCCGGCGGCCCTGGATGAGGTGGAGGCGCAGCTCCGTCGCGATCGAGGCCGCGGCGTCGGCGGTGTCCTCGTCGAGCGGCAGCGCCGTGCGGCCCGTGGCGACGCCATCGAGCAGTCGCTCGGCGGCGAGGTCGAGGCGGGCGAGCTCTTCGGAGGCCAGCATCCCGATGGCGTAGCCGGGGGAGACCACCGTGCTCTGCACCTGGACGAGATCGAGCTCCAGTTGCACCAGTGTGCGGAGCGACCGCACGATCTGCACGCCGACGAGCGGAGGCGCGACCGCGATGGCGACCGTGACCAGACCCGGGCCGAGGAGCTGCAGGTTCGGCAGCGACCGCCAGATCTCGACGACGGCGAGCACGACGCCCAGCACCGCCGTGGCGAGGACGATGTCGCGGGCCGGGCGCACCGGAACGCACAGCAGGAGCGTCGGGCCGACGGCGGCGGCCGCCGTCAGGGGGACGATGGCCCCGCCGATCGGCCAGGTGCCCGCGATGTCCAGCGCCACGGCGGCGGCCCAAACGCCCAAGGCGCCCAGGAAGAGCCACGACGGCAGCTCGTCGGGCAGCCGGAAACGGAGGACGAGGGCGGCCACGAGGGTCACGGCGACGAGCACCCAGGCGGTCACCGTGAAGCCCAGCAGCGGGTACTCGGCGATGTTCAGGCCGAACAGCGTGAGCAGGAACGCGATGAAGGCGACCGTCGCCACGTTGAAGCCGAGGTCGAGGCGTGCGCGGCCGAGCGCATCCCGCTCGTCCCCGGCGGCGCCGCGCGCCAACGGGCTGCGGGGAACGGTCCGCTCGTCGACCCGGGTCACTTCGGCACCTCCAGCACGACGGTCGTCCCGCTGCCGGGCGACGAGAACAGGCGGGCGTTGCCGCCAACATCGCGGAGGCGCGCCACGATCGACTCGGTGAAGCCCAGCCTCCCGGTGTCGATGGAGGCGACGTCGAAGCCCTTGCCGGCGTCCGTCACCATGGCACGCACGTTCGTTTCGTCGTCCGTGATCGTCACGTGCGCCTCGAGAACGCCCGAATGCCTGCGTACGTTCTCCAGGCACTCGCCGAGGGCGAGGAGGAACGCGTCGAGCACGTCGCTGGGGAGCAGCACCTGACCGGCGCCGTGCCAGTTCACCTCGAGTCCCATGCGGCGGAAGCGCTGCTTCACCGACTCGAGCGTGTTGCCCAGGGTGGACTCCTCGACGGGCTTGAGCTTGTAGTCGCCGGACCGGGCCGGGTCGGGCGTGAAGCCGAGCCGAAGCTGCCGGAGGAGAGCCGCATCCTCGGCGGCCTGCTCGCGGAGGGCGCCGTGGCTGACTCCAACGCCGGAGTGCGCGAGGAGCGTGAGGGTCGCCAGCACCGTGTCGTGCAGCAGCCGCGCGCTCTGGCGACGGCGGGCCTCCGTCTCGCTCGCCTGGCGCTCGACCCGGTAGGCGCGGCTCATCGTCGAGATGCGCTTGAGGGTCCGCGGGACGGTGCGGGACAGCCAGACGCCGGTGGCGGTGAGGGCGATCCACCCGGTCATCGTGAACACCAGCGTCTCGACCATGCGGGATTGGGTCACGCCGAGCGTGACGCCCTGCGCGGTCACCGTCACGGCCGCGGCCGCCACCAGCAGTACGAGCCGGCTGCGGGAGCTCACACCGACCACGCACACGCACGCGACCGATGCGGCGCCGATCACGCTGACAGCGCTGATCGCGGACGGCCCGAGGGCCGTTCCCGGCAGCAGGTGGATGAGGATGAGCGCGACGCCCGCGACCACGATGACCCACATCCACAGGGTCAGTCGCAGCAAGCCGGCCAGCTGCCACTGCGCGTAGCCGAGGCACACGATGAGCACCAGCGACGCCAGGTACAGGGGGAGCGGAAGGGAGCCCGGGATGCTCAGGCAGAAGAGCGCTGTGACCGTAGCTGTCAGCCCGACGGTGCGGGCCGTCGCAGCGAGGAGTCGATCACGCTCCTTCTGGATGCGCGACATGCCCCTCCGTCCTCCGTCACACGTCGAGCAGCCGCCTCAGCTGGGCGCTGACGGCGTCGTCCTCGATCAGGAACCCGTCGTGGCCGAAGTCCGACCGGATCACCACTGGAACTCTACCGTCCAGCGTGACCGGAACATGGTAGGCGATCTGCTCCTGTCCCTCGACCGGGAACAGGCGGTCGCTGTCGATGCCGACGACAAGGGTGCGCGCCGTCACCCGTGACAGCGCTGCGGCGAGGCCACCGCGGCCGCGTCCGACGTCGTGGGAGTTCATCGCCTCCACCAGCGTGATGTAGCTGTTCGCGTCGAAGCGGCGCGTGAACTTGTTGCCGTGGAAGTCGAGGTACGACTCGACGGCGAACCGTCCGCCGCCGCCGAGCGGGCTGATCTCGCTCTGCCATGCCCGCTGGAAGCGTTCGTTCAGCTCGGACGGGCTGCGGTAGTTCAGCAGGGCCATCCGCCGGGCGAGCGCGAGTCCGCGGTGCGGGCCGTCGCCGTCCTCGGCGTCGTAGTACTGGCCGCCGCGGAACAGCGGATCGGTGCGCACCGCCTCGATCTGGACCGAGTTGAGGGCGATCTGGTCGGCGGTCGAATACGGGGGAGCGGCGATCACCGCGAGCCGCTCGACGCGCTCCGGGAACATGACCGCCCACTCCAGCGCCTGCATCCCGCCCATCGAGCCGCCGACGACCGCAGCCCAGCGGTCCAGCCCGATGGCGTCCGCGAGGGCGGCCTGCGCGGCGACCTGGTCGCGGATGGTCGTGAACGGGAAGCGGGCGCCCCACTCGGCGCCGTCCGGGGCGAGGGAGGCGGGACCGGTCGTGCCCTGGCAGCCGCCCAGCATGTTCGGCGCCACGACGTACCAGCGGTCGGTGTCGATCGCCTTGCCGGGTCCGATGATGCCCTGCCACCAGCCGGCCGTGCGGTGTCCGCGGCCGGCGGGCCCGACCGCGTGTGAGTCACCCGTCAGGGCGTGCAGCACCAGCACGGCGTTGTCGCGCTCCGGCGACAGCGTGCCCCAGGTCTCGTAGGCTACCCGGACGAACGGGAGGGTCTCGCCGCTCTCGAAGGAGAACGCGCCGATCCCTGCGAACTGCCGGTCGCCGGCCGGATCGGACTCCTTCCAGGCGCCGCTCGCCGGCGGCTTCCCGAGCAGCGTCCTCGCCTGCGCCTCCGTGATGAAACTCGACGGCGCCGTGTCGGCGGATGTCTGCCACTCCATACCGCTCATTCTCCCGGACGTCGCGCTCCGCCCTCGCTCTGTTACGTCGCGCACTCCCGCCCACCGTCGAGTACGCAAAAACTGCACGCGAAACCGGAGTCTCGCGTGCAGTTTTTGCGTACTCGACGGTGCGCGCCGAGCGGAGGGGCGGAGGGTTACGCGCGGGCGGCCTCGGCGACGGAGCGCGCAGCGGCGAGGCCCGCGGAGAGGTCCGCCTTCAGGTCGTCGACGTTCTCCAGACCCACCGAGAGGCGGACGAGGCCCGGGGTGACGCCGGCGGTCAGCTGCTGCTCGGGCGTGAGCTGCGAGTGCGTGGTCGACGCCGGGTGGATGACGAGGCTGCGGACGTCGCCGATGTTCGCCAGGTGGCTGAACAGCGAGAGGTTGTCGACGAGGGCAGCGCCCGCATCCACACCGCCCTTGAGCTCGAACGAGAGCACCGCGCCGACACCCTTCGGGGCGTACTTGTTGGCGGTCGCGTACCACGGGCTGGTCGGCAGACCCGAGTAGTTGACCGACGCGACATCGGGGTGCGACTCGAGGAACTCGGCGATCTCCTGCGCGTTCTGCGTGTGACGCTCGACACGGAGCGACAGCGTCTCGATGCCCTGGATGAGCTGCCAGGCGCTCGCCGGTGCGATCGCCGCACCGAGGTCGCGGAGCAGCTGCACGCGCGCCTTGATGATGTAGGCGAGGGCGTCTCCGACCGCTGCGGTGTAGCTGGCGCCGTGGTACGACGGGTCCGGCTCGGTGAGGCCCGGGAACTTCTCGACGTTCTTCGACCACTCGAACGAGCCGCCGTCGACGATGATGCCGCCGATGACCGTGCCGTGACCGCCGAGGAATTTGGTCGCCGAGTGGACGACGATGTCGGCGCCGTGCTCGAACGGGCGGATCAGGTACGGAGTCGCGATCGTGTTGTCGACGATCAGCGGGACGCCCGCCTCGTGCGCGACCTCGGCGACGAGGGCGATGTCGAGGATGTTGATCTTCGGGTTGCCGATGGTCTCGGCGAAGAACAGCTTGGTGTTCGGGCGGACCGCGCGACGCCACTCCTCGGCGTCGTCCTGGTTCTCGACGAAGGTGGTCTCGATGCCGAGCTTCGCGAGCGTGTACTTGAACAGGTTGTACGTGCCGCCGTAGATCGAGCTGGAGGAGACGATGTGGTCGCCCGCCTGCGCGATGTTCAGCACCGCGAAGGTCTCAGCGGCCTGACCGGAGGCGACGAGGAGGGCGCCGGTGCCCCCTTCGAGCGCGGCGACGCGCTCCTCGACGACCGCCTGGGTCGGGTTCTGGATGCGGGTGTAGATGTTGCCGAACTCGGCGAGGGCGAACAGGTTCTTCGCGTGCTCCGCGTTGTTGAACACGTACGACGTGGTCTGGTAGATCGGGGTCGCGCGGGCGTTGGTCACCGGGTCGGGAGCAGCGCCGGAGTGGATCTGCTTGGTTTCGAACTGCCAGTCTGCGGCGTCGGTCATGGCGTCTCTCCTTCGGGTCTGTGAGCGCATGATGCGCAGGGTCTGCGAGCGGTCGGCCACCGCCGTTGTCAGCAGGCTAGACGCGCCGTCCCGCGCGGGCAACGTATCCGAAACACGCCGTAACCCGCGACAATGAGGGCATGAGCAGACGTGTGGTCGTGACGGGAGCGAGTTCGGGCATCGGGGCGGCGACGGTCCGCGCCTTCCGCAGCGAGGGCTGGGACGTGGTGGCGGTGGCCCGCCGGGAGGACCGCCTGCGGGCGCTGGCCGACGAGACCGGCGCCGAGTTCGTCGTCGCCGACCTGACGAAGCAGGATGACGTGGATGCGCTCCGCGACCACCTGGCGTCGACCGGCGGCATCCACGCGCTCGTCAACAACGCGGGAGGCGCGCACGGGCTCGACTCCGTTGAGGCCTCCAGCGTCGACGACTGGGTGTGGATGTACGAGATCAACGTCATCGGCACGAAGCGGGTCATCTCCGCCCTCCTCCCGCTGCTGCGGGCCGGCGCGACCGAGACGGGTCACGCGGACATCGCCGTGGTCACCTCCATCGCCGGCCTGACCACGTACGTGGGCGGTGGCGGATACAACGCCGCGAAGTTCGCCGAGCACGCCCTGACCGAGGTGCTGCGGCTGGAGCTGAACGGGGAGCCGATCCGCGTCGTCGAGATCGCTCCGGGGATGGTCGCGACGGAGGAGTTCTCCCTGGTCCGTTTCGGCGGCGACAAGGCCAGGAGGGATGCCGTCTACGAGGATGTGCCCGAGCCGCTCTCGGCCAAGGACGTCGCCGACACGATCGTCCACGCGCTCACCCGCCCCCGCCACGTCGACCTCGACCTGATCGTGGTCAAGCCGGTCGCCCAGGCGGCGCCGTACCGGCTGCACAAGGGCGAGCTGACGGTCCGCGGCTGACATGACCGACGAGGACGACGCGAAGCGCCTCCGCTGGGAGCGCGCGACCGCCTGGCCCGGAATCGCCGCCAGCGCGCTCTTCCTCGTCGCCTACTCGTGGAACATCCTGGACGAGTCCCAATCGACCGCCGTGCACGTGACCCTGCTGGTGGTGCTCGTGGCGGTGTGGCTGTTCTTCTTCATCGACTACGTGATGCGCCTGCTGCTCGCCAAGCACAAACGTGAATTCATCCGCCGGAATCCGGTGGACCTGCTGTCGGTGTTCATCCCGATGGCGCGACCCTTCCGCTTGCTGACGGGGCTCCGTCATCTGAACGGGCTGCAGGGCAACAGCGGGTCTCACCTGCGGCGTCGCATCGTCATCATCGCGTCGAGCTTCATCGTCATGTTCATCTACGTCATCGCGCTCGCCGAGTTCCAGGCCGAGCGCTACGCGCCTGGGTCGAACATCCGCTCCTTCGGCGACGCCGTGTGGTGGGCATGCGTGACCATGGCGACGGTCGGTTACGGGGACTACTACCCGGTCACCATCCCGGGCCGGGTCCTCGCGGTCGTCCTCATGATCGGCGGCGTCGCGATCGTCGGCACCGCGAGTGCGACGATCGTCAGCTACCTGAACGACCGCACGCAGCACCTGCGCCACCACGAGCCGCGGCCGCACGACGCGCATCCCGGCCCGGAGGAGGAGAACGACGCCCCGAGCTGACGCGGTGGCCCAAGCGCATCAGCCGTCAGCGACGGCCACGCACGCCCGCAGCAGCTGGATGGCCTGGCGCGCGTCCTGCACCGAGAACTCCTGACGCTCGCCCGCCCGGTCGCGCACCGCCCGCTCGAGAAGCTCGGCGTGCTCCGGCCAGCGTTCGGCGGCGAACGCGGCGGCGGCGGTCTTCGAGAGCACCTCGCCCGTCTCGATGGTGGCGACCAGCCGGATGGGGCCGAGCGCCACCCAGCGCACGGTCTCCGCGCGCACAGGGCCTTCGTCCGGCCGGTCGGCGAGCTCGGCTTCGAGGCCGTCGCCGATCCGCTGCCAGTAGTCGAGCAGGTTGTCGCGCGAGAACGCGACGACCCCCTCCGCGGTCTGCGGGTGGCGGTCGGCGACCGGCGACCAGATGACGTCGCCGCCGTCGACGATGCCCTGAACACCAGACTCCAGCTCCCGCCAGGTGATCCAGCTGAGCTGCGCGCCCGCGAGCGCGGAGACCAGCACGCCTTCGACCACCTGGGGAGCGGTCTGGACCACATCCGGCCCGCGTGCGATCTCCGACTCGGTCAGGTACACGCCGTCGATGTGCGGCTGGGAGGAGGCGTGAAGCTCAGCGAGCGCGGGCAGGTCGTCGACCGGGTCGCGGGTGACGACGAACACGACATCGATGTCGCTTACTCCCGGATGCCAGTCCCCGGCGACCGCGGAGCCGGTGACGATCGCGCGGCTCACGAGTCCGGGCGCGAGGCGTCTCTGCTCCAGGAGGAACGCGGTGAGCGCGTCGGCGACGGCGGGCGGGAGCTGCTGCTCGGACATGGTCACTCCAGGGCGGGTTCGGGATCCGCGAACGCGAGCCGCGGCACGAAGAAGAGGAGCACCGCGGCGACGAGCGCGCCGAGGCCGCAGATGGTCCAGACGAGCATGTAGCCGAAGAGGCTGGCGGCCGTGGCCGTCACGGTGGCGGCGCCCGCGAGCAGCACGACGCCGAAGACGGCGGACGCGAACGATCCGCCGATGGTCTTGGTGGTGTTCGTCAGGGCGGTGGCGACGCCGGTCTGCCCGCGCGGTGCGGCGGCCGCGGCCGCCGCGGGGAGCGCGCCGACGAGCGCGCCGGAGCCGATTCCTGCGATCGCCATGTTGGTGAACACCTCCCAGGTCTGGAGGTGGAACGGCAGGAACATCAAGTAGCCGATCGCGACGAGGAAGGCGGCGCCGATCAGGGTGACCCGCGGCGTCAGCCACGACGACACGAGCGGGAACAGCAGCGCTCCGACGATCATCGAGATGAGGTACGCGCCGATCAGGATGCTGCGCTGGCCGGCCGAGAGCCCGAGCCCGTAGCCGTTCGCCGGATCCGTGCCCGCATACGTGCTGAGCGGCGCCTGCGCGCCGAGGAGGCTGATCCCGATGAGGCCGGCGGTGAGCTGCACCGGCCACATGGTGGGGCGGCGGAGCACGCGCAGGTCGATGGCGGGGTCGGCCTGGCGCAGCTCCCAGCGCCCGAACGGGAGGAACGCGAGCACGCCGACCGCGATCAGCACCCACACCCACCACGTCCCGACACCGTTGAGGCGGAGGAAGGTGAGGCCTGAGGTGATCAGGAGCAGGCCGAGCGCCAGCAAGGTGAAGCCGACGCCGTCGAGGCTGCGGCCGGGGACGGGCTCCGACTCGGGAACGCCGAAGAGGATCGCGAAGAACACGAGCGTGACCGCCACCGCCGGCACCAGGAGGGTGAGCGTCACATCCCCGCCGAGGGCCTCGAAGAGCAGTCCGGCGCCCACCGCGCCGACGATCGCCCCGGCCTCCAGGGCGACGACGAGCAGACCGGCGGCGCGTCGCGTGCCCGACGCGGCCGTCCCGGTGCGGCGTCCACGGTCGAAGATCAGGGCGACCTCCAGCGGAAGCCAGACCACGTAGAAGCCCTGGAGCGCGAACGCCAGCAGATAGGTCGTGAAGTCGCCCGCGAACGCGAGCCACCACGTCGAGAGGGCGGTAACGGCGGTGGCGATCAGCAGGATGCGCTTGTGCCCGAACATGTCGCCGAGCTTCGCCAGCACGGGCACCACCAGGGCGGAGACGAGCAGCTGGGCGGCCTCGAACCAGTTGTAGTCGGCGTCGTGGATGCCGAGGTGCTTCACGATGTCTGAGATCAGCGGGACGTAGTACCCCTGCAGGATGCCGCTGGTCAGCTCGACGAGGGCGAGCCAGCCGATCAGGCCCGCCGTAGTGCCGATGACGACCGCCGCCCGGCGTTGGGCCGACGTCTTCTCCGAAGTCATGCGCGGATGCTAACACCCGGGTGGCCCCGGTACGGTAGAGCAATGGCCAGCGAACTCGACGATTCCGGTGCAGACGTCCTTCAGGAGGCGGAACGGGAGGTCCTCGGCTGGTTGGAGTTCGGTGAAGCATCACGTCATCTGGCCGGTGAGGTCGTGGAGTCCGGGTTCGAGCCGGACATGGTGGTCGCGATCGCCCGCGGCGGCCTGCTGCTCGCGGGAGCCATCTCGTATGCCCTCGGCATCAAGGCGTGCGGCGCCCTGAACGTCGAGTTCTACACGGGCGTCGACACCCGTCTTCCCGAGCCCGTCGTCCTCCCGCCGATGCTCGACTCCGCGGCCCTGCAGTCCAAGCGCGTCCTGCTCGTCGACGACGTGTCCGACTCCGGCCGGACCCTCGCGATGGTCGTCGACCTGATCGCGGCCTCCGGCGCGGACGTCCGCACCGTGTGCCTCTACTCCAAGCCGCGGACCGTGCTCGAGCCCGACTTCGTCTGGCGACGCACCGACCGCTGGATCACCTTCCCGTGGTCCGCCCTCCCGCCGGTGACGGCCGCGACCCACTGAGCGGGACCGTGCCGAAGACGCTGGCGGAGCTGGCCGCCGACGGTTCGATGGACCCGGGATGGGCGGCCGCCCTCGAGCCGGTCGCCGACCGCATCGCCGCGATGGGCGACTTCCTCCGCGCCGAGGTGGCCGCCGGCCGCCCCTACCTGCCCGCCGGCGACGCCGTCCTGCGGGCTTTCCGCGCTCCGCTGGCCGACGTCCGCGTTCTGATCGTCGGCCAGGACCCGTACCCGACGCCCGGGCATCCCATCGGGCTGTCGTTCGCCGTCGACCGGCACGTGCGCCCTCTGCCGCGCAGCCTCCAGAATATCTACCGCGAGCTGCGCGACGATCTGGGCGTGGTGCCGCCGCCGCACGGCGACCTGGGCGCGTGGTCCGACCACGGGGTCATGCTGCTCAACAGGGTGCTCACGGTCCGGCCGGGGGAGCCGGCCTCGCACCGCGGGAAGGGATGGGAGGCCGTGACGGAGCACGCCATCCGCTCGCTCGTCGCGCGCGGCCGGCCGTTCGTGTCCATCCTGTGGGGGAGGGATGCGGCGACGCTCACTCCGCTGCTCGACGGCAACCCGGTGATCGAGTCGGCGCACCCCAGCCCGCTGTCGGCGTCGCGCGGCTTCTTCGGGTCGAAGCCCTTCTCGCGCGCCAACGCCCTGCTCACCAAGCTGGGCGAGAAACCGGTCGACTGGTCGCTCGAACCGTAACCCGCACGCAATACGCGCGACGTAGGCTTGACGGGTGCTGGAAGAGGAATACCAGGAACGTCGGGTGCTGCCGCGGCACCTGCGGAAGCCCGCGCCCACCGAGGCGCCGTTCGAGTACGCGATCCGCGAGGCGCGGCCCGAGGATCTCCCGCACATCCGTGAGATCTACAACCACTATGTGGCCAACAGCACCGTCACCTTCGACGAGGATGCGATGACGCTGCGCGAGTGGAAGAGCAAGTACGCGTACCTCAAGAAGCTCGGGATGCCGTTCATCGTGGCCGAGTCGCCGTCCGGCCAGATCCTCGGCTACGCGCTGGTGCAGCCGTGGAAGCAGAAGCGCGCGTACCGGTTCACGGTCGAGAACTCGATCTACCTGGGCGCCGCATCCACCGGCAAGGGCCTCGGTCCGGTCCTGATGCAGGAGCTGATCGACCGATCCAAGGCGGCGGGACTCAAGGAGATCATCGCGGTGATCGCCGACAAGGGCGCGGAGGCGTCCATCCGGATGCACGAGAACTTCGGTTTCACCGAGATCGGCCGGATGGGCCGCGTCGGCTACAAGTTCGATCGCTGGCTCGGCACGGTGCTGATGCAGAAGTCGCTGAAGTAACGCTTCGGCAACGCACGGTATCACGGGCTCGGGCATCCACTAGCGTTCTCCTGAGCGCCCGTTCCGGGCGCATGCCGAGGGGGGAATATGAACGGGCGCATTGCTCGAAGTCTCGTGGTGTCCGCTGCGCTGGCGCTGGTCCTGACCGGATGTGCACATAGTGTTCCCGGGGCTCAGCCGACGCCGCATACGGCGTCGCCCACTCCGACGCCGACCCCGGTCATCACGACGCAGCCCGTCCGCGTCCCGACCACATGCGACCAGCTCGTGCCGGCGGGAGTGCTCGCCCGGATCGGTACGGGTCTCGTTCCCGAGGAGGCGTCGCACACCCCGTACCTGTCGTCGTGGATGAACGAGCGCGTCGGTGCGCTCACCTGTTCGTGGTCGAACGGTGCCGACGTGTCCAGCGCCGATCTTCTGCGACTCGTCGTGACGGTCGGTCCCGAGGTCACGCGCGAGGGCTTCGAGGGGTTCCTCAACGGCGAGCAGGGCGCAGGGATCCACTACCCGGCGGGCGGACCGGACTCGTACACGTTACGGGTTCAGGACAGGCCCGTCGGCTTCTTCTTCCTGACCCCGCACTACGGGGTCGCCGCGAATCTCGTGGCCGGGCTGGGCGCACATTTCCCGTCCGACGCGGACGCCATCGCCCTTAATCAGGTCTCCGGCGTGGTCTCGGCTCTCGCAGCCCCTGGTCCGCTGTGGACGCCGTCCCCGACGCTCACCGGTGCGACGGGATGCGACGGGCTGGCGACGGCGGACCAGCTCGGTTCTCTCGGCGGCCTGCCTTCCGCGCGGGAGGTCAAGAGCGACGCCGGGGAGTACTCGCTGTCGGTGTTCGACATCGACCGCCAGGTCGGCGGGTACTGGTGCACGTGGGTGTCCGACGATGCATCGGACACCGCCTCGATCAGCGCCGGCGTACTGCCCGGAGGGGCCGAGTATGCGAAGAAGGTGCGCCCAGCGGGATCCGTCGACGTTCCGGGAGTCGGGGCATCCGCGTACCGGAGCCCGGACGGCGAGCTGAATGTGATCGCGGACGGCGGCTGGGTACAGGTGCACGGCTACGACGGCGTCACGCCCGAGCAGCAGACGGCGTTGGCGAAACAGGTGCTCCTCAACGTCGGCTACAGCGGCTGACGGGCGCTAGGCTCGCCGCGTGAGCACCGTGACCCCTGGAACCGCGACGAGCGGAGTCGCCACCGCACCGGTGACGCCCGCCAACCTGCCTCTGCGCAAGCGTCCGGTCGACATCTTCTTCATCGTGATGTTCTCGCTGTTCATCGTGACCTGCATCATCAGCGATGCGATCCCCACGCTCGGGATCCCGCAGACCGCGACGACGACGAACATCCTGGCGCAGTGGAACTACACGTACTCGTCGCAGTACGACCCGCTCTACATGCAGGAGCCGCTCTGGCTGCGGTTCATCACCGGGACGAGCGCCTTCGTCTATCTGCCGTTCTACGTGCTCCTGGTCGTCTGCCTCGTGAAGGGTTTCAACTGGATCCAGCTGTTCGCGGTGATCTACGCGACGATGATCATCAGCCTCACGGCCATCCCGATCTTCGGGGTCGAGTTCTTCGGTCCGGTGGGGCAGCGCACGCCCAACCCGGTCGTCTTCCTGCTCTACAACGGGCCGTACGTGCTGGTGCCGTTGCTGCTGCTCATCCGGATGCGCAAACCGCTGCCGTTCACGAGGAGGTTCTGATGCCGCTGCTGGAAGACCTGACCGTCTACGAGGACGGCGATCGCTACGACGTCTACGACCACTCGTTCCCGGACGAGGATGCGGAGCTCGGCCGCGGCCGGCTGCTCGGCGCGGTGACCGTCACGCCGGAGGGGGAGTACATCCCGGCCGGGGAGGGCGCCCGCTACGAGTACATCGCCCCCGCCCGGACGCTGGACGAGGCGCTCGGCGCGTTCGTCGGCTCGGCCTGACCGACCGCTAGGCCGGGTGCTTCGCGCCCAGTTCGAGCAGTCCGACGCCGCCGATCACGAGCACAAGTCCGGCGATCTGCACCCAGGTGAGCGACTCCTTGAAGAACACCCAGGAGATGATCGCGATCGCCGCGACACCGACGGCCGACCAGATCGCGTACGCGATTCCGAGGGGCACGCCGCGGCCGAGCGCCAACGACAGTGCGAAGAACGACGCGACGTAGCCGACGACGACGATGACGAACGCCCACCACTTCGGGTTGTCGCCGGAGGTGAACTTGAGGAACGTCGTCGCGACGACCTCGGTCGCGATGGCGACGGCGAGAAACAGGTAGCCCAGCACGGAAGACACGCTAGCGAACGGTGAGCGCGTTCTCGCATCCCGCTATGAGTTCACCGCACGTTCTGTCGCGCGTCGCCGGCGCGGCTTAGCCTGACCTCGACGACATCGTCGGACGGCGTGGAGACCGCGCCGGCCGAGTGAGGCCGATGGCATGAAACCGTGGCCGGGAGTGCGAGACTCCCGGCCACGTCCATGCCCGGCATCCGCCGGTCCGCTCAGCTGCGCGGGGTCGCCCGCCCGAGCACCGCGTACCCGGCGATCGCCGCCACCGCGGTCGGGAGCAGCAGCCACGCCGAGACACCGAGGGGGCCGTTCGCGGCGAACCAGTCGCCCACAGCCGGCCAGCTCTGCGTGAGGGTGATCAGCGCGATGGCGCCGACAACGAGCAGGATGAAGACCGCACCGGCGGCGAGGATGCCGTTCATCCGCCAGCGCATGAAGAGCGCAGCGGAGAACGCACCGACGGCGAAGAAGAACAGCATGGTGGCGAACACCGTGAAGAGGCGGCCGCCGAGACTCTCCCCGTCGAAGTAGACCGACGTGAACAGGTGGCCGCCGAGGCCCCAGCCGTTCGTCCACTCCTCGATGGCCGAGAGCAGGGTGAACCCGACGGCGTAACCGGCGGCGAGCATGAGGAAGGTCAGCCCGGAGCCGAGTGCGAAGTCGCGCCGGGTGGTGCTGTAGCCGAGCGCGAAGGGGAACGTCCCCGTGATGACCTGGATGCCCACCACGAGCATGTAGACGAAGATGTAGAACGCGCCGCCGCTCCACTGCGTGCCGTCCATCGCGTCGGCACGGTCGGCCGGGCTCGTCGCCGCCCAGATGATCCACCAGATCAGCCAGTTCACCAGCCCGATGAAGAACATGATCATGGCCGGGATCCAGATCACCGTCCACTTGTTGACGAGGTTGAGGCGCACGACGCGCCAGACGCGGCGCCCCAGCGGGGGAGCGGCGATCAGGGCGGGGGCGGGGTTCGCGATGGTCATGCTGTCTGCTCGATTCCTGTCTCACGGACGTCGGTCTTGCGGACGATCAACTGCTGGAGGGACACCGGCGCGAGTTCGAGCCCCGCCGCCGCTGCCTGGGAACGGTCGGAGGCGCTGAGGCCGGCGACGGTCACGGAGGCGAGGCCGCCGACGCCGTCGCGGTGCAGCACCTCGCGTGCGCGGACGAACTCGTCGACGGCTCCGCGCGGGCCGACCACGGTGGTGGCGGAGGTGCGCAGGGTCTCGGCATCCTCATCCATCAGGATGCGGCCCTGGTCGATGACGATGACGTGCTCCAGGAGGTTCGCCACCTCGTCGATCAGGTGGGTCGAGAGCACCACGGTCCGTGGATGCTCGGAGAAGTCCTCGAGGAGGCGGTCGTAGAACAGTTGACGCGCGACGGCGTCCAGTCCGAGGTAGGGCTCGTCGAAGAACGTCAGCGGCGCGCGCGACGCCAGTCCGACGATCACGCCGATCGCCGAGAGCTGCCCGCGGGAGAGCTTCTTGATGCGCCGATTGAGGGGCAGCCGGAACTCGTCCACGAGCTGCTCCGCGTACTCGGCGTCCCAGTTCTCGAAGAACCAGGGCGCGCTGCGCAGGACGTGCTTCGGCTGGAAGTCCTCGGGGTACCGCTGGCTCTCCTTGATGAAGCAGATGTTCTGCAGCACGCGCGGGTTCTCGGTCGGCTTCTCGCCGAAGACGTGGATGTCGCCCTGCGTGGCGAAGTCCTGCCCGGTGATGAGCTGCATCAGCGTCGTCTTGCCTGCGCCGTTGCGGCCGAGGAGGCCGTGGATGCGGCCCGGCTTCATGGTGACGGACACGTCGTCGATCGCTGTGAACGATCCGAACCGTTTGGTCAGGCCCGACACCTGCACCGCCGGGGCGATGGAGGTCGGGGCGGGGGCGGCGCTCATGCGCTCACTCCTTTCGGCGGGGACGCCGGCGGCGTCGTCTGGATGTGCGGGGTGGCCGGTCGCTCATCGGCGGCCGTCTGGATCATGCGGGTCAGCTGCTCTGCGCCGATGCCGAGCTTCGCGGCCTCGGCGAGCAGCGGGCGGAGGTACTCGTCGCTGAACGCGTCGCGGCGCTTGGCGACGAGCCGCTCGCGCGCGCCGTCGGAGACGAACATTCCGATGCCTCGTTTCTTGTAGAGGATTCCGTCGTCGACCAGGAGGTTCACGCCCTTGCCCGCCGTTGCCGGGTTGATCCGGTAGAAGGCGGCGAACTCGTTCGTGGACGGCACCTGGGTCTCGGCGGGGTAGACCCCGTCGATGATGTCGTCTTCGATCTGCTCGGCGATCTGGACGAAGATCGGCTTGCCTTCGTCGATCACGCGAGCTTCACCGGTTCGTTACTCATGTAACTAACCAACCAGGCTGAGCGTGCGATGTCAAGAGCCGGTTTCCGCGTCACGAAGCGGCACCTCGTCTCGTCCCCCGGGTATGGGGTGGATTCTCGTGGCCGTCGCAGCGGCCGGCCTGCTCTGGGCCGGCGGGCTGTGGTGCGTCCGGCGTGCCCGAGTCGCGCTCGCGCGTGCAATCGTCGCGCCCGGCCCGCGGCCGCAGACCCGCATCCACGGCAGCACCGACACGACCGTCACGCTCGAGGCCGACCGGCGCACGCTCCACCGGGGCCAGTTCGGCCTCTGGTTCGGCGATGGCGGGCACGCCGTCGTCGGTCACGCCGTCGCCTACGACCGCGATGCGGGAACCGTCGCCCGGGAACTGCTGGAGGTCACCGGCGATCTGTCGGCGGCGGATGAGGGGGTGTGGACGGGGCACCTCCACCCCGATCCGGCCGCGCTTCGGCGACGATACGGGGAGGTTCAGCTCCCGGTGCCGGGCGGAGCGGCGCCGGCGTGGGTGATCGTGCCGGAGGAGCCCCGGCATCCGGTCACCTGGGCCATCCACATCCACGGGCACAACAGCACGCGCGTGACGGCCCTCCGCTCCGTGCCGGCGACGGACGCCCTGGGCATGACCTCCCTCGTCGTCTCGTTCCGCGGCGACGGGGAGGGGCCGACCGTGCCGGGCGGCGCCTCCCAGCTCGGGCAGCGCGAATGGGAGGACGTGGATGCGGCGATCGCCTTCGCGCTCGCCCACGGCGCCGAGCGGGTGGTGCTCGTCGGCTGGTCGCTCGGGGGAGCGCTCGCACTGCAGCTCACCGAGCGGAGCGCGCACCGGGCGGCCATCGACCGGCTCGTGCTCGTCGCGCCGGTCACCGACTGGCGCGCGGCGATCCGCAACGTGGCAGCCGAGCGCGGGCTTCCCGGGTGGGTCGGGTCGCTCGCGATCCGGGCGCTCGCCGATCCGGTCACGGCCGCGAAGTCGGGCCTGCCCGAGCCGATCGACTTCGACCTGCTCGACTGGTCGCGACCGGGGAGGCTCACCGTCCCGACACTCGTGCTGCACTCCGATGGCGACCGCGAGGTGCCGCTGTCGTCGTCCCTGCTGTTCGCTATGGCCAACCCGCGCCTGGTCCGGCTCGTGGAACTCCCTCCGGCCGAGCACACGTGGGAGTACAACGTCGACCCCGCGGCGTTCAACGCCGCCGTCATCGAGTTCCTGCAGCCGGCGCGGGAGGACGGCGCGGTCGGCTAGCCTGGCCCCATGGCCGACCTCCACGAGCTGACGGCGCTCGCACTCTGGCAGGAACTCCAGTCCGGGCGGGTGTCGCCCCGGGAGCTCGCCACTCACTACCTGGACCGCATCGAACGCCTGAACCCCGAGCTGGGAGCATTCGTCACCGTCACGCGCGAGCAGGCTCTCGAGCGGGCCGACGAGGTGGCCGAGCGCGTGCCCAAGACCGCCCCGCTGTGGGGGCTGCCCTCCGGCGACAAAGACCTGTGGATGCGCGCCGGCGTTCCCACCGGGTTCGGCTCCCGCGCGATGGCCGGCTTCGTTCCCGACACGAGCGACGAGATCGTCGAGACCCTCGATGCGGCGGGCGCGGTGAGCCTCGGCAAGACGAACGCGCCCGAGTTCGGGCTCCCGGCCTACACGGAGTCGCTCGCCGCGCCGCCCGCCCGCAACCCCTGGAATCCGGAGCTCGGCGCCGGCGGGTCGAGCGGCGGGGCTGCGGTGGCGGTGGCGGCCGGGATGCTCCCCTTCGCCCCGGGGTCCGACGGCGGCGGCAGCATCCGCATCCCCGCCGCCGCGTGCGGACTCGTCGGACTGAAGCCCTCCCGCGGGCTGGTGCCCGCCGGCAGCGGGATCGAGTCGCTCGCGGGGCTCGTCGTCGACGGGCCGATCGCGCGCACCACGGCGGATGCGGCACTGCTGCTCGACGGGATCATCGCGAAGCGCAACGGCCGGATCGACCACCACTACACGCTGCGCGCGCCCTACGACGACGATGGTCCGTTCCTGGGGACCGCCGTGCGCGGGGAGGGCAGATTCCAGCTCGGCGTGATGACGACGTCCGCCTGGGACAGCGCCTATGACATCCGTATCTCGCCGGAGGCGCGCGAGGCGCTCGCCGTTGCCGTCGACGCCGTCTCCGCTCTCGGGCACGGCGTCGAGGAGACGGCGCTGGAGCCGGACGACACGTACGCTCCGGCGTTCCGGACGATCTGGCAGGCGGGCGCGGCGCGCATCCCGGCCGAGGGGGAGACGCTCGCGCTTCTCGAGCCGCTGACGGCGTGGCTGGTCGGGCGCGGCCGCGCGCTCAGCGCCCGCGAGCTCAGCGAGGCGCTCTCGGCGCTCACCGCGTACGAGCGGTCCTTCATCCGTCAGCTGTCGTCGTTCGACGCCGTGCTGACGCCCGCGATGGCGCTCACCCCGCGCCCGGTCGGCTGGTACGACCAGGAGGACGGGGAGCGCAACTTCGAGCAGCAGGTGCAGTACACGCCGTTCACGTCCATGCTGAACGTCACCGGCCTCCCGGCCATCGTCCTCCCGGTGTCGCAGACCGCCGACGGCCTGCCGATGGGCGTGCAGCTGATCGGGCGCCCCGGCGGCGAGCGGACGCTGCTCTCGCTGGCCGCGCAGCTGGAGCGTCGCCTCCGCTGGGCCGATCGCCGCCCGCCCGTCTGGTGACGAGGCGCTCGCCGGCGCTGCATTCGGCCCCCGAAACGCAGCATCAACGAGCACCACGGGCCGCACTAGCATGCGCGTGTGACTGATCCGGAGGGATTTCGCGAGCCGCTCGACGAAGCGGTGCGGTCGGCGGAGCGTTGGCTCGACGGTATCCGCGACGGGCGCATCCCGCCCGAGACCGACGTGGAGCGGGTGAAGGATGCGCTCGGCCGCACCCTGCCCGACCGCGGACCGGCCCCCGTCGAGGTAATCCGCCGGATGTCGGCGGCGATCGAGCCGGGGCTCATGCGCATCCACTCGCCTCGGTTCCACGGCTGGGTGATGGGAGGCGCGCAGCCGGTTGCGCTGGCCGCCGACTGGCTGACCTCGGCGTGGGACCAGAACACCGGTCTCCGCTCTGTCACGCCCGGGGTCGCCGGCGCGGAGGAACTCGCGGCCGAGTGGCTCCTCGACCTGCTCGCGCTGCCCGACACCGCGGAAGTGGGGTTCGTCACGGGCGCGACGGTCGCGAACGTCGTCGGACTGACCTGCGGTCGCGACGAACTCCTGCGACGGGCCGGATGGGACCCAGGCGACGGGTTGGCGGGGTCACCGCGCATCCGCGTGCTGGTCGGCGCCGAACGGCACGGCTCGGTAGACAGCGCCGCTCACCTCGCCGGGCTCGGGCGCGGGAGGGTCGTGGCGGCGGACGCTCAGGGGCGGATGCTGCCGGAGGCCCTGCGCGAGGCCCTGGCGGACGGAGGCGGGCCGGCGCTCGTCGTGCTGCAGGCGGGAAACATCCACTCGGGCGCGTTCGACCCGTTCGCGGAACTGATCGAGATCGCGCACGCCGCCGGAGCCTGGGTGCACGTGGACGGCGCCTTCGGGCTCTGGGCCGCCGCCGCCCCAAGCCTGCGCGCGCTGACCGACGGCATCGAGGGCGCGGACTCGTGGGCGACGGATGCGCACAAGACCCTCAGCGTCCCCTATGACTGCGGCATCGCGGTCGTCGCCGATCCTGCCGCCCTGCACGGTGCGATGGCCCAGCACGCGGCGTACCTCGCCTCCTCCGCCGACGTGGCCGACCCGAGCGACCGCGTCCCGGAGCTCTCTCGCCGCGCCCGCGGGCTGACGACGTACGCGACGCTCGCGCAGCTCGGCCGCCTCGGCGTGGCCGAGCTGGTCCAGCAGCTGGCGGACGCGGCGACGGTGATCGCCGACGGCATCCGCGGCATCCCCGGTGCGGAGGTGCTCAACGAGGTCGTCTACACGCAGGTCTGCGCGTCCTTCGGCAGCGACGACCGCACCCGCGCGGTCGGAGCGGCACTCCTCGCCGACGGCGCCGCCCTCGCCTCCCCGTCCACCTGGCAGGGCCGGGCCGTGCTGCGCTTCTCCGTCAGCAACTGGCTGACCGACGCAGAGGAGGCGGGCCGAACGGTCGCCGCCGTCCGTCGCGCGGTCGAGGCCGTGGCCTGACGCGCCGCGCCGTCAGCGGCCGGCGGCGTAGCCCTGCTGGCCGCGCGGGTTGGCGGCGGCGCTCAGCACGCCCGTCTGCGGGTCGCGGCCGACGGACGACAGGCGGCCCAGCGTCCACTCGCCGGCGCGGGTGACCCAATGGCCGCGCGCCTCCAGACCCGCGATGACGTCGTCGCCGAGACGGTCCTCGACGACGGCGCCGGCGGGAACCCAGGTGCGCGGCCAGAACGACTCCGCGATGGAGGTGGTGTGCAGCGCCGGAGCGTCGACGGCCTGCTGCGGGGAGTAGCCGCCCACGATCGTGCGCAGCAGGTACAGCAGCTGCCACTGATCCTGCTGGTCGCCGCCGGGGGAGCCGAGTGCGGTCACCGGGACGCCGTCGCGCAGCACCAGGGTCGGCGTCAGCGTCGTGCGGGGCCGGCGCCCGGGCGTCAGGGTGGACGCGGAGCCCTCCTCCAGCCAGGTCATCTGCAGGCGGGTGCCGAGGCAGAACCCCAGCTCCGGGATGGTCGGGGACGACTGCAGCCAGCCGCCGGACGGCGTCGCCGAGACGATGTTGCCCCAGCGGTCCACGACGTCGATGTGGCAGGTGTCTCCGCGCGTCTCGCCGGTCCGCGACACCGTCGGTTCTCCGACGCCCTCCGCCGCGACACCGGACGGCGGGGTGTACGCGGTGCGCAGCGGCGGTGCGAAGGGCTCGCGGCCGGGGAGCACCCCCGGACGGAACTCGGCGGACGCCCGGTCGCCGATCAGTGCGCGACGCTCGGCCGCATAGGCGGGCGAGAGCAGCGTGCCGAGAGGAACGTCGTCGTCGCCGAAGTAGGCGTCGCGGTCGGCGTAGGCGAGCTTCTGCGCCTCCAGCACCGTGTGCGCGCCGAGCTCGGTCGACGGATCGAGGCGGTCGTCGTCGAAGCCGTCCAGGATGGCGAGGGTCGCGAGCAGCGCCGGCCCCTGGCTCCACGCGGCCGTCTTCGCGATGGTGTTCCCGCGGAACTCGAGGGTCACCGCCGGCTCGTACGACGCCCGGTACCCCGCGAAGTCCGATGCCGCGATAACGCCGGCATGGTCGCCTCCGTCGGAGTGGCGGTGCGGGGTGCGCACGAACTCCTCGACGGCCCGGGCGACGAATCCCGTCGCCCACTCCGTGCGCGCCGCCTCGATCCGCTCCTCCCGGCTCGCTGCGCCGTCGCCCGCGGCGATGAGGCCGCGCAGCACCCGCGCATACGCCGGGTCGACGATCAGCTCGCCGGGCACCGGGATGCGGCCTCCCGGCATCCACCGCTCGGCCGACGTCGGCCAGTGCTCGGTGAACAGGGGTGCGACGCGTTCGATCGTCGCGCACACCCGCTCGAGTACGGGATGCCCACCCTCCGCGTAGCCGATGGCGAACGCGAGCACGTCGGCGAGCTCCCAGGTGCCGTGGTCCTTCAGCAGGAGGAGCCACGCATCCACGGCGCCCGGGACGGCCGCGGCCAGCGCGCCGGAGCCCGGCACCAGTTCGAGCCCCTCCGCGAGGTAGTGCTCGCGGGTCGCCCCGGCCGGTGCGGGGCCCTGTCCGGAGAGCACGACCGGCGTCGGGTCGTCCGCCGTGGCGAAGAGCGCCACGAGGTCGCCGCCCGGGCCGTTGAGGTGCGGTTCGACGACGTGCAGCACGAAGGCGCCCGCGGCTGCCGCATCGAAGGCGTTGCCGCCGCGCTCCAGCACGGCCTGGGCGGCCGCTGTCGCGAGCCAGTGCGTCGACGCGCTCATGCCGAACGTCCCCTGCAGGGTGGGACGCGTCGTGAACGCGGGAGGCGGCGTGAACGCCATGATCAGCTGACCGGGCCGGTGTACTTCTCGCCGGGGCCCTTGCCGATCTCGTCCGGGATCGCCGACGCCTCGCGGAAGGCCAGCTGCAGCGAGCGGAGCCCGTCGCGGAGGCTCCTGGCGTGCTGGTCGCCAACGTGCGGCGCGCTCGCCGTGACGAGTCCGGCGAGGGCGTCGATCAGCTTGCGCGCCTCATCCAGATCCGTCTGGTGCTCCGGGTCGTCCGCCAGCCCGCACTTGACGGCGGCGGCGCTCATCAGGTGCACTGCGGTGGTGGTGATCACCTCGACGGCGGGCACCTCGGCGATGTCGCGGGTGGCCTCGGCCACACCGTCCTCGTCGTGGCCGGAGTCGTCGAAGGTGAAGGATGTGTCGCTCACTGCATTCCTCTGTTAGAATCGTTCGGGCTCCGGGACTTCTGTCCCGGTACGAAAGTGGAGATTCCTCCCACCCGCGCTTGACCGTTTTATAGGTTACCGGGTCGTTGCACTCCGCCACCGCGTGCGAACGCGAGGGTAGTCAGGGTGCTGTACCAGGCCTGTGATCGTCAGATCGCAGGCCACGCTGGTGCGTGGAACCTCCTCTTTCGCCGGACCGTCACCGACGGCCCGTGGCTCGCGAAGAATCGCTTGATCAGAGGAGACAGACATCAGCGAACCCCGTACGAATGACCGTATCCGCGTCCCCGAAGTACGACTCGTCGGCCCCAGCGGAGAGCAGGTCGGTGTCGTCAAGATCGAGGTCGCATTGCGACTCGCGCAGGAGGCCGACCTCGACCTGGTCGAAGTCGCGCCCAACTCCAAGCCGCCGGTCGCCAAGATCATGGACTACGGCAAGTTCAAGTACGAGGCTGCGCAGAAGGCCAAGGAGGCCCGGCGCAACCAGGCGAACACGATCCTCAAAGAGGTCCGTTTCCGCCTCAAGATCGACAAGCACGACTACGAGACCAAGCGCAAGCGCGCCGAAGGCTTCCTGAAGTCCGGCGACAAGGTGAAGGCCATGATCCTCTTCCGAGGCCGCGAGCAGTCGCGTCCGGAGCAGGGCGTGCGTCTGCTGCAGCGCTTCGCGGAGGACGTCGCCGAGCTCGGCACGGTGGAGTCCAACCCCACGATCGACGGGCGCAACATGGTGATGATCATCAGCCCGGTGAAGAACAAGTCCGAGGCCAAGGCCGAGGCCAACGCAGTACGTGCCGCTACCAAGGCGCGCGCCCAGGGGCGCGACCAGGACGCGGTTGCTGAGACAGCCGACGCTGCTCAGTCCGACGAGAGTTCGCCCGCCCAGGCGACGAACGAGGAGAAGTAATGCCCAAGCAGAAGACCCACTCCGGCGCCAAGAAGCGCTTCAAGATCACCGGCAGCGGCAAGGTCATGAAGCAGCAGTCCGGCATGCGCCACAACCTGGAGCTCAAGTCCAGCCGTCGCACCCGCCGGCTGAACCAGGAGCAGGTCGTCCCCGAGGTGGACGCCAAGGTCATCCGCCGGATGCTCGGCAAGTAACCCCCGACACGCACTTAAGAAGGAAATCGACTAATGGCAAGAGTGAAGAGGGCGGTCAACGCCCACAAGAAGCGTCGGGTCATCCTCGAGCGCGCCGAGGGCTACCGCGGTCAGCGGTCGCGCCTGTACCGCAAGGCCAAGGAGCAGGTCACCCACTCCCTGGTCTACTCCTACAACGACCGCCGCAAGCGCAAGGGCGACTTCCGTCGTCTGTGGATCCAGCGGATCAACGCGGCCTCCCGCGCCAACGGCCTCACCTACAACCGCTTCATCCAGGGCCTGGCCCTGGCGGGCGTCGAGGTGGACCGTCGCATCCTCGCCGAGCTGGCCGTGAACGAGCCCGCGACCTTCGCGGCCCTCGTCGAGACCGCCAAGAAGGCGCTGCCGGCCGACACGTCGGCCCCGAAGGCGGACGCCGCGGCGTAACGCACGCATCCACGAACGGCCCGGTCGACTCACGTCGGCCGGGCCGTTCTGCGTGCCCGTCACGCCTGTAGGTCGCAACACGCCGTTATGGCCCGGCCATAACGGCGTGTTGCGACCCGCAGGCGCGGGGCCCTCCGCCCCTAAGCTGGTGCCATGCTGGACAACCCGCGCTCACCGCGCGTCAGGGCCGTCGCCAAGCTCGCCAAGCGCCCGGCCCGTGCCGAGACCGGGCTGTTCCTCCTGGAAGGGCCGCAGGCCGTCGAGGAGGCCCTCGCCTTCCGTCCGGAGCTCGTCGTCGATCTGTTCGCGACGCCGACGGCGCTCGAGCGGTACCCGGAGATCGCACGCGCGGCGTCCGACGCCGGGATGGAGGTGGAGTTCGTCTCCGAGCACGTGCTGGATGCGATGGCCGACACCGTCACGCCGCAGGGGTTCGTGGCCGTGGCGCGGCAGTTCCCCACCTCCATCCGCGACATCTTCGCCGGCTCGCCGCGGCTCGTCGCCGTGCTCGAAGAGGTGCGCGACCCCGGCAACGCGGGCACGATCATCCGCGCGGCCGACTCGGCGGGGGCGGATGCGGTGGTGCTGAGCGGCCGCACGGTCGACCTCTATAACCCCAAGGTGGTCCGCTCGACGACCGGATCCCTCTTCCACCTGCCGGTCGCAGTCGGCGCCGACCTGGCCGACGTCGTCGGACGGGCGCACACTGCGAGCCTTCAGGTGCTCGCCGCCGACATCAAGGGGGAGGACCTCCTCTCCGCCCGACGCGACGGGGAGCTCGCGCGGCCGACCGCGTGGGTGTTCGGCAACGAGGCGCACGGGCTCGCCGACGAGCTGCTCGAGCTCGTGGATCGGGTGGTCACCGTCCCGATCTACGGCAAGGCTGAGTCGATGAACCTGGCGACGGCCGCCTCCGTCTGCCTGTACGAGTCGGCGTTCGCACAGCGCTCCTGAGCGCGATTTCTCCACAGACAGGCTCCATCCACAGGCCGGTCGCCGCGCCGAGACCGCGGGCTCGCGCCGACTAGACTGGGTGACCGTGTCAGATTCCACGGAGATCACCGAATCCGCGGTCGAGTCGGCGGTCAGCGCGGCGCTCGCCGCGATCGACGCCGCACACGACTCGGCGGCCCTGAAGGCGGTGCGCCACGACCACACGGCCGAGGGTTCGCCCCTCGCCCGGCTGAACGCGAGCATCCGCTCGCTCCCGGGCGATCAGAAGGCGGCGGCGGGCAAGCTCGTCGGCGGCGCACGAGCACGCGTCACCCAGGCGTTCACCGCCAAGGAGGCCGAGATCGCCGCGGCGGAGGAGGCAGCTCAGCTCACCGCGGAGACCGTCGACGTCACGGCGCTCCCGTCGCGGTGGACGCCCGGTGCCCGGCACCCGCTCAGCCTGCTCCAGGAGCGCATCGCCGACGTCTTCGTCGGCATGGGCTGGGAGGTCGCGGAGGGCCCGGAGCTCGAGAGCGAGTGGTACAACTTCGACGCCCTCAACTTCGACGCCGACCACCCGGCGCGCGCCATGCAGGACACCTTCTTCGTCGAGCCGACGGACGCGCACCTCGTGATGCGCACGCACACCTCCCCGGTGCAGCTGAGGGCCCTGTTGGGAGACGACCTGCCGGTGTACCGGATCGCCCCGGGCCGGGTCTTCCGCACCGACGAGTTCGACGCGACGCATCTCCCGGTGTTCCACCAGACGGAGGGCATCGCGGTCGACAAGGGCCTCACCATGGCCCACCTGCGCGGAACGCTCGACCACTTCGTCAAGACGCTGTTCGGCGACGAGGCGCGCGTGCGCCTGCGCCCCAACTACTTCCCGTTCACCGAGCCGAGCGCAGAGCTCGACCTGTGGCATCCCACCTTCAAGGGTGGTGCCCGCTGGATCGAGTGGGGCGGCTGCGGCATGGTCAACCCCAACGTCCTGCGCTCCGCCGGCATCGACCCGGACGTCTACTCCGGCTTCGCGTTCGGGATGGGCGTTGAGCGGGCACTGATGTTCCGCAACGACGTCAAGGACATGCGCGACATGGCCGAGGGCGATGTCCGGTTCTCCCAGCAGTTCGGAATGGTGGTCTGATGCGCGTCCCCCTGAGTTGGCTCGGCGAGTTCGTCGACCTGGAGCCCGGCACGACCCCGGAGGAGGTGCACGCCGCCCTCGTGTCCGTCGGACTCGAGGAGGAGGACATCCACACCTTCGAGCTGAGCGGCCCGATCGTCGTCGGTCAGGTGCTCGAGTTCGTCGAGGAGCCGCAGAGCAACGGCAAGACCATCCGCTGGTGCCAGGTGCGCGTCGCGCCCGAGGGCCAGAACGCCGCCGACGGCGGTGCCGACGTGCGCGGCATCGTCTGCGGCGCCCGCAACTTCTTCGAGGGTGACAAGGTCGTCGTGACCCTGCCCGGCGCCGTACTGCCCGGGCCCTTCCCGATCGCCGCACGCAAGACCTACGGGCACGTCTCCGACGGGATGATCGCCTCAGCCCGCGAGCTCGGCCTCGGTGAGGACCACGACGGCATCCTCCGCCTGTCCACGCTCGGGCTCGACCCGGAGGTCGGGGCGGACGCCGTTGCCCTGCTCGGGCTCGACGACGCCGCCGTTGAGGTCAACGTCACGCCCGACCGCGGGTACGCGTTCTCGATCCGCGGCATCGCCCGCGAGTACTCGCACGCGACCGGCGCGGCCTTCCGCGACCCGGCCGATGCGGTGCCCGTCGGCTCCGTGGCCGATCACCCGAGCGGCTTCAGCGTGACGGTCGACGACACCGCGCCCATCCGCGGCCGAGTCGGCGCGAGCGTCTTCGTGACCCGCGTCGTCCGTGACGTCGACGGGTCCCGCCCGACCCCGCCGTGGATGATCGCGCGCCTCAAGCTCGCCGGCATCCGGTCGATCTCGCTCATCGTCGACATCACCAACTACGTCATGCTCGAGCTCGGCCAGCCGATCCACGGCTACGACCTCGACAAGCTGTCCGGCGGCATCGTCGTGCGACGCGCGACGCCGGGGGAGAAGCTCGTCACCCTCGACGACCAGACCCGAACCCTCGACCCGGAAGACCTCGTCATCTCCGACGACTCCGGCGCGATCGGCCTGGCGGGCGTCATGGGCGGCGCCTCCACCGAGATCGGCGACGGCACCCGCAACGTGCTCATCGAGGCCGCCAACTTCGACCCGGTGTCGATCGCGCGGACGGCACGCCGTCACAAGCTGCCCAGCGAGGCGTCCAAGCGCTTCGAGCGCGGGGTCGACCCGCAGGTCGCCGTCGCCGCGGCGGCACGCGTCGTCCAGCTGCTCGAGCAGCTCGCCGGCGGCCGCGCGGATGACCTCGGCTCGCTGCTGGACGCCTCGGAGACCGCCGAGGCCATCCGCCTGCCGAAGGGGTACATCGCCTCGCTGATCGGCGTCGACTTCACCGACGACGAGGTGCGCGGAGCGCTCGCCGAGATCGGCGGGACGGTGACCGAGTCGGGCGACGACCTGCTGGTCGTGCCGCCGACGTGGCGCCCCGACCTCCGTGACAAGTCCGACCTGGCGGAGGAGGTCGCCCGCATCGTCGGCTACGACCGCATCCCGTCGGTGCTGCCGGTCGCGCCTCCCGGCCGTGGGCTCACGCGCGAGCAGCGCCTGCGTCGTGCTGTCGCGCAGACGCTCGCCGACAACGGCGCAACCGAGGTGCTGTCCTTCCCGTTCGTGAGCGAGGCTCAGAACGACCTCTTCGGCTCCGCCGAGGCGGGCGGCGTACTCGCCGTACGGCTGGCGAACGCGCTCGACGCCACCGCGCCGTACCTGCGCACGTCGTTGCTCCCCGGCCTGCTGGATGCCGCCAAGCGCAACCTCGCGCGCGGGCTCGTCGACCTCAAGGTCTACGAGCTGGGCACCGTCTTCCGCCCCTCGGAGGGCTCGATCGGCAGCGAGACGCTTCCGCCGGGTGCCGCGCTTCCCGGAGCCGACATCCTCGCCGGGCTCAATGCGGGCATCCCGGCGCAGCCGCGCCACCTCGCGGGCCTCGTCGTCGGCAACGCCGTCGAGAAGCAGCCGGGCCTGACCGCCGTGCCGGCCGGACTGGTGGATGCGCTCGACATGGTGCGGCAGACCGCCGCGGCCGTCGGCGTGACGGTCGACCTCGTGCAGTCGTCTCACCAGGCGCTGCACCCGGGCCGCACGGCGCGCCTGGTCGCCCTCGGCGCCGACGGAGCCGAGGTCCCGGTCGGCTACGCGGGGGAGCTGCTCCCAGCCCTGGCTCACGACCTCGACCTGCCGCGCGTCGTCGCCGTGTTCGAGCTCGACCTCGACGCTCTGATCGCCGTTGCACCGGTCGACATCGTCGCCGGCGTCATCGCGGGCTTCCCGGCCGCGACGCAGGACCTCTCGCTCGTCGTGCGCGAGGACGTCCCGGCAGGAGAGCTGCTCCGTGCCGTCCGCGCGGGTGCCGGTGAGCTGCTCGAAGACATCCGGCTGGTCGACGACTATCGCGGCCCAGGACTCCCGGACGGGCACAAGAGCCTGACCTTCGCGCTGCGCTTCCGCGCGGACGACCGCACCCTCACCGCCGCCGAGGCGAGCGAGGCCAAGCTGGCGGGCGCCGCGCGCGCCGGCGAGCTGTTCGGCGCCACGATCCGCGAGTAGCCGTCACGCGATCCTGACGCGACACCCCCGACCGGTCCCGGACCGCAGCGAGACACATCCCCTCGCCGCGGACCCGGACCGGTCGCGTGCATGCCGGTCGCGTGCATCGCGGCCCGGATTTGGTGACCGCCCGGGCAGGAGCGCTAGGGTTGTCCCATGCTTTCCGTCCGGTGCACCGTTTCGACGCGTGCGGCTCTCGCCGCCCGCGCCATGCGCCGACGCCTGCGCGACCGCCGAAGCTAGGCGGCGTTCCGGGCGGTCCTGACCAGTGGATCGACGTGGGCGCCGCCGTCGCCGAGACAACCGTCGTCCACTCGAACAAGGAACAAGCATGACTTTCTCGGTCGCCGTCGCAGGCGCTTCCGGATACGCGGGCGGTGAACTGCTGCGCATCCTCGCCGGGCACCCCGATTTCGAGGTCCGCACCGTCACCGCGCACCAGAACGCGGGCCATCCGCTCATCGCGCACCAGCCGCACCTGCGCTCCCTCGCGCACCTCACCCTGCAGGAGACGAGCCCGGAGACGCTCAGCGGGCACGACGTCGTCTTCCTCGCGCTCCCGCACGGCACGTCCGGCGAGATCGCGGCGCAGCTGCCGGACGACACGGTCGTGGTCGATTGCGGCGCCGACCACCGGTTGGAGGACCCGGCCGACTGGGCGGCGTTCTACGGCGGCGAGCACTTCGGCGCCTGGGCGTACGGCGTGCCGGAGCTGCCCGTTGGCAGTGGCGCCGCAGTGTCGGGCAAGCAACGCGACCGCCTCGTCGGCGCACGGCGGATCGCCGCTCCCGGCTGCAACGCGAGCGCGGTCTCTCTCGCCCTCGCTCCCGGCATCCAGGCCGGGCTGATCGATGACGAGGACATCGTCGCGGTTCTCGCGGTCGGCCCGTCGGGCGCGGGCAAGTCGCTGAAGACGATGTACCTGGCCAGCGAGATCCTCGGCTCCGCCAACCCGTATGCGGTGGGCGGGACGCACAGGCACATCCCCGAGATCCAGCAGAATCTGCGGAAGGCGGGCGCCGGATCGCCGACGCTGTCGTTCACGCCGGTGCTGGTGCCGATGTCACGCGGCATCCTCGCGACCTCGACCGCGCGGGTGAAGCCCGGCGTCACCGCCGCGCAGGTCCAGGCCGCGTGGGAGGAGGCGTACGCCGGGGAGCCGTTCGTGCAGGTGCTGCCCGCGGGCGTGGTGCCGCGCACCTCCGACGTGCTCGGAGCGAACACCGTGCTGATCGGAGTGGCGCTGGATGCCGCATCGGGCCGGGTCGTGACCGTGCTCGCGATCGACAATCTGTACAAGGGGACGGCCGGAGCGGCCATCCAATCCGTCAACATCGCCCTCGGACTCGACGAGACCGCGGGCCTGACCGTGAACGGAGTCGCACCGTGACGCGAACGTCGAGCCCTGCCCAGACGGCGGAACCGCCGGCGACGGGAGCACACTCGTGAGCGTCACAGCAGCCTCCGGGTTCGCCGCGGCGGGCGTCGTCGCCGGCCTCAAGGCCAGCGGGCGGCGCGACCTCGCCCTCGTGAAGAACCTCGGCCCGCTGAACGCTGCGGCCGCGGTCTTCACCACCAACAGGTGCAAGGCCAACCCGGTGCTCTGGAGCGAGCAGGTCATCCAAGACGGCGTGGTCTCCGCCATCGTCCTCAACTCGGGCGGGGCCAATTGCTACACCGGCTCGCACGGCTTCCAGGTGACGCACGCGACCGCGGAGGCCGTCGCCACCGAACTGGGGGTCTCGGCCGGTGACGTCCTCGTCTGCTCGACCGGTCTGATCGGCGATCAGTTGCCGCTGGACAAGCTGGTCGCCGGTGTCACGACGGCCGCCAACGCGCTCGCCCGCGATGCCGGTCTCGGCGCGGCGGAGGCCATCATGACCACCGACACCCGCGCCAAGGAGGCGCAGTTCCGGTCGCCGAACGGCTGGACGGTCGGCGGCATGGCGAAGGGCGCCGGGATGCTCGCGCCCGGTCTCGCCACCATGCTCGTCGTCATCACGACCGACGCCGTGCGGACCTCTGACCAGCTGGATGCGGCCCTCCGCCGGGCGACGCGCGTCACGTTCGACCGCCTCGACTCGGACGGCTGCATGTCGACCAACGACACCGTCGCGCTCCTCGCCTCCGGAGCGAGCGGTGTCGAGCCGGGCGACGACGAGTTCGCGCGGGCGCTCACGGACGTCTGCCGCGACCTCGCCGAGCAGCTGCAGGCCGATGCGGAGGGCGCGTCCCACGACATCGCGATCGAGGTCGTGAACGCCGCCAGCGAGGACGACGCGGTCGTCGTCGGCCGGGCGGTCTCGCGCAGTAACCTGTTCAAGGCCGCGATCTTCGGCAACGACCCCAACTGGGGCCGGGTGCTCGCCGCCGTCGGCACGACCGACGCCGAGTTCGACCCGTACGGGATCGACGTCGCGATCAACGGCGTGCAGGTGTGCACGGCGGGCGAGCCCGACCAGCCCCGCGAGCTGGTGGACCTGACGCCGCGCGCGGTCCACATCCTCATCGACCTGCACGCGGGCGAGGAGACGGCGACCATCCTGACCAATGACCTCACGCACGACTACGTGCACGAGAACAGCGCGTACGCCAGCTGATGACCGCGACGGACGACATGGACACCGACCAGACCGAGAGAGACCTGGCTGCGGACGCCGCCGAACGCGACCACGCGGCCGCTGCGGCGAAGGCCGAGACCCTCATCGAGTCGCTGCCGTGGCTCAAGACCTTCCACGACCGCATCATCGTGGTGAAGTTCGGCGGCAACGCCATGGTGAACGAGGAGTTGCAGCGCACCTTCGCCGAGGACATGGTCTACCTGCGCTACGCCGGTCTCCGCCCGGTCGTCGTGCACGGCGGCGGTCCACAGATCTCCGCCATGCTCGACCGGCTCGGCATCGACTCGGAGTTCCGCGGCGGCTACCGCGTCACGACCCCGGAGGCCATGGAGGTCGTCCGGATGGTACTGACCGGGCAGATCAACCGCGACATCGTGGGCAACATCAACAAGCACGGCCCGCTCGCGGCAGGACTTTCGGGCGAGGACGCCGGGCTCTTCCAGGGCCGGCGACGCGCGGCGGTGATCGACGGCGAAGAGGTCGACCTCGGCCTCGTCGGAGACGTCGTCGCCGTGGATCCCGAAGCCGTGCTGGCGCAGCTGGCCGCCGGACGCATCCCCGTCGTGTCGTCGATCGCGCCGGACATCGACGACGCGGCCCAGGCGCTCAACGTCAACGCGGATGCAGCGGCGGCGGCGCTCGCGGTCGCGCTGGGGGCCGCCAAGCTGGTGATCCTGACGGACGTCGCCGGGCTGTACAGCGACTGGCCGAACCGCGACTCGCTGCTGTCGAAGATCGGCGCGGACGAGCTCCGCGACCTGCTGCCGTCGCTGGAGTCGGGCATGATCCCGAAGATGGCGGCGTGCCTGGACGCGGTCGACGGTGGAGTGGAGAAAGCGGCGATCATCGACGGGCGGGTGCCGCACTCGATCCTGCTCGAGGTGTTCACGCAGGCCGGCATCGGGACGGAGGTGGTGCCCGCGTGAGCGAGGACCAGGAATGGAACAGGACCATGACGGAAGAGCCCGAGAGCCCGGCACCCGGAGCGCAGTGGCGCGACGGAGCCTGGCGCACGCCGTTCGGCGAGACGATCATGCGCACGCTGGCGACGCCCAAGGTGATGCTGTCGCACGGCCAGGGCTGCCGGGTGTGGGACGTCGACGGTAACGAGTACCTCGACTTCCTCGCCGGGATCGCGGTCAACTCGCTCGGGCACGCACATCCGGTCCTGGTGGATGCGGTCAGCCGTCAGGTCGCGACGCTCGCGCACGTCTCCAACTACTTCTCGACCGCTCCACAGCTGGAGCTCGCCGGCCGTCTGCGCACCATCACGGGCGCCGGCGACCGCGGCCGGGTGCTGTTCGGCAACTCGGGCGCGGAGGCCAACGAGGCCGCGTTCAAGCTCGCCCGCCTGAATCGTGGCCCGCACGGCCGGAAGACGCGGGTGTTGGCTCTCAACAACGCGTTCCACGGCCGCACCATGGGGTCGCTCGCGCTCACCGGCAAGCCGCCGATGCGGGAGGCGTTCGAGCCGCTGCCCGGGGGAGTGCAGCACATCGACTCCACGATCGCGGCGCTCGAAGCGGCCATCGACGATCACGTGGCCGCGCTCTTCGTCGAGCCGATCAAGGGCGAGGCCGGGGTCCTCGACCTGCCGGCGGGCTTCCTGAAGCGGGCGCGCGAGCTCACGGAGCAGCACGGAGCGTTGCTGATCATCGACGAGATCCAGACCGGGGTCGGCCGCACCGGCGCGTGGTTCGCGTACCAGCACGAGGGCATCCTTCCCGATGCCGTCACCGTCGCGAAGGGCATGGCCGGCGGTGTGCCGATCGGCGCCCTGGTGACGTTCGGCTGGGCGTCCGACCTGTTCACCCAGGGTCAGCACGGATCGACGTTCGGCGGCAACCCGCTCGCGACCGCGGCGGGCAACGCCGTGCTCGCCGAGATCGAGCGCTCCGACCTGGTCGGCAACGCCGCCCGGCGCGGGGAGGAGCTGAAGGAGATCATCCGGTCGCTCGAGTCGCCGCTGATCGGGGATGTGCGCGGCCACGGCCTGCTCATCGGCATCGGCCTCACGGACGGCGAGGCGCACCGCCTCTCCGACGCCGCGCTCGCCAACGGTCTCATCATCAACGCCCCCAACGAGTCGAGCATCCGCCTGGCTCCGCCGCTCATCGTCGGCGACGCCGAGCTCGCGGAGTTCCGAGACCGCTTCGCTCGGGCTCTCGCCACCCTGTAACTCCGCGCCGTACCACCCCCGATCCACGAAAGGGCCAGCATGACCCGGCACTTCCTCCGCGACGACGACCTCGCGCCCGCCGAGCAGGCGGAGATCCTGGACCTCGCAGCCGTGTTGAAGCGCGACCGCTTCTCGGCGAAGCCGCTCGCCGGCCCGCAGACCGTCGCGGTGATCTTCGACAAGACGTCGACGCGCACCCGCGTCTCGTTCTCCGTCGGCATCGCCGATCTGGGAGGCAGCCCGCTGATCATCCAGAGCGGCGAGAGCCAGCTCGGCGGCAAGGAGTCGCTGGCCGACACCGCCCGGGTGCTGGAGCGCATGGTCGCCGCGATCGTCTGGCGCACCTACGCGCAGGCGGGACTGGAGGAGATGGCCGAGGGGACGCGCGTCCCGGTCATCAACGCGCTGTCGGACGACTTCCACCCGTGCCAGATCCTCGCCGACCTGCTCACCGTCCGCGAGCACAAGGGCCGTACGGCGGGGCTCACCATGAGCTACTTCGGCGACGGAGCGAACAACATGGCGCACTCGTACCTGCTGGGCGGGGCGACCGCGGGCATGCACGTGCGTATCGCGGCGCCGGCCGACTACGCGCCCGCCGAGGCGATCGTCGCGGATGCGCGCGCCATCGCCGAGCGCACGGGCGGCTCGGTGACGGTGCTGACCGACCCGGCAGAGGCCGCCGCCGGTGCGGACGTCATGGTCACCGACACCTGGGTGTCGATGGGCAAAGAGGACGAGAAGGCGGAGCGCGTCGCCGTCTTCGGCGACTACACGGTCGACGAGCGACTGATGGGGCTGGCCGCTCCGGACGCCGTCTTCCTGCACTGCCTGCCCGCCTACCGCGGCTACGAGGTGAGCGCGGAGGTGCTCGACGGCCCGCAGTCCGTCATCTGGGACGAGGCGGAGAACCGCCTGCACGCGCAGAAGGCGCTGCTCGCCTGGCTGCTCGCGAAGAACGAGGAGACGGCAGCATGACCGACACGGGCGAAACAGGCGAGACCGGCGGCGTCGGCCGCACCGGCGAGGGGTCCCTCTGGGGCGGCCGCTTCGCCGGCGGTCCATCGCCCGAGCTGGCGGCGCTGAGCAAGTCGACCCACTTCGACTGGCAGCTCGCCGCGTACGACATCGCCGGGTCCCGGGCGCACGCCCGGGCGCTCGCCGCGGCGGGGTACCTCACGCCCGAGGAGCTCGACGGGATGCTGGCCGCTCTCGACAAGCTCGACCGCGATGTCGCGTCCGGCGCCTTCGTCGCGGCCGAGACCGACGAGGACGTGCACGGAGCCCTCGAACGCGGACTGATCGAGCGGGCGGGGGCGGAGATCGGCGGCAAGCTGCGCGCCGGCCGCAGCCGCAACGACCAGATCGCCACGCTCATCCGGATGTACCTGCGTGACCACGCCGGCGTCATCGCCGAGCAGCTCATCGCGCTGATCGACGCCATCGCCTCCCAGGCGGACGCGCATCCCGCCGCCATCCTGCCAGGGCGTACGCACCTCCAGCACGCCCAGCCGGTGCTGCTCGCGCACCACCTGCTCGCGCACTGCTGGCCGCTGGTGCGCGACCTGGAGCGTCTGGCCGACTGGGACCGCCGGGCCGACGTCTCTCCGTACGGCTCCGGCGCCCTCGCCGGTTCCACCCTCGGACTCGACCCCCTGCTCGTCGCGCGCGAGCTGGGCTTCGCCCGCAGCTCCGAGAACTCGATCGACGGCACGGCGGCACGGGATGTGGTGGCCGAGTTCGCGTTCGTCGCCGCCCAGATCGGTGTCGACCTGTCGCGGTTCGCCGAGGAGATCATCCTCTGGAACACGCGCGAGTTCGGGTTCGTCACCCTCGACGACGGCTACTCGACGGGCTCGTCGATCATGCCGCAGAAGAAGAACCCCGACATCGCCGAGCTCGCGCGTGGCAAGGCCGGTCGCCTCATCGGCAACGCCACGGGTCTCCTCACCACCCTCAAGGGACTGCCGCTCGCGTACAACCGCGACCTGCAGGAGGACAAGGAGCCGGTGTTCGACTCGGTGCGGACGCTCGAGACGGTGCTTCCCGCCTTCACCGGCATGGTCGCCACACTGCGCTTCCACACGGACCGCATGGCGGAGCTGGCACCGCAGGGCTTCTCGCTCGCGACCGACGTGGCCGAGTGGCTCGTCAAGCAGCACGTCCCCTTCCGCACCGCCCACGAACTGAGCGGCAGCCTGGTGCGCTTCGCCGAGGAGAACGGGCTGGAGCTGCACGAGGTGGACGACGAGCAGCTGGCGGCGATCTCACCCCTGCTGACGCCCGAGGTCCGCTCCGTGCTCTCGGTGGAGGGATCGGTGGCGAGCCGCGACGGCGTCGGCGGCACCGCGCCCGACCGCGTCGCCGAGCAGCTGGCGGCTCTCACCGACCACGTGAGGAAGGCCGCGCTGGCCCTCCGCGCATCCAGAAGGGACCTGGTCTGATGGCGCGTTTCGAACCCGAGCGGAAGCGACCCTGGATCATCCCGGCCGTCGTGGTGCTCGCCGTCGCCGTCATCGTGATCGGGCTGGTCGTCGCCGTCGCCGCGGGCGGCCGGATCTTCTGACGTGACGCTGTACCGGCCCGAGCGCGACGTCTTCCTGGCGTCGTCGCTCGAGGTCGCGCCGCAGCTGCTCGGCGCCGTGCTCCGGCACGAGACGCCGGAGGGGACGGTCGGGCTGCGGATCACCGAGGTGGAGGCGTACATCGGCGACGGCCTCGACCCCGGGTCGCACGCCTTCCGCGGACGCACCCGCCGCAACGCCGTCATGTACGGGCCGCCCGGCCACCTGTACGCCTACTTCACGTACGGGATGCATGTGTGCGCCAACGTCGTCTGCTCGCCGGAGGGCGAGGCGACCGCCGTGCTATTGCGCGCGGCGGAGGTGATCGAGGGGGAGGACCTCGCCGAGGCGCGGCGGGTCGGGGGCAGCGGCCGCCGCATCCCGCACCGCGACCTCGCGCGGGGACCGGCACGACTCGTCGTCGCCGCCGGGATGAGCCTCGCCGACGACGGCGCCGACCTCTTCCGCCCGCCGTTCGAGCTGCTGCTGCCGACGGAGCAGGCGGAGTACTCCACCGGACCGAGGACGGGAGTCTCCGGGGCGGGCGGCGGACTCGCGTACCCGTGGCGCTACTGGCTGACGGGCGACCCCACCGTTTCGCCGTACAAGCGGCATCCCAAGTCCGACGACTGACGGGATGCCGTGGCGGCGCGGTTCAGCCGGCCACGATCCGGAACACGGCCGCGCAGACGCACGCCCAGATAATGCTGGTCAGGGTGCCGATGATGAAGCGCTCGCGCGCCTCGGCCTCCTCGAGCTCCGTGAACCGGCCGACGCCCTTGATGGCGACCAAAACGGCCAGCCCCTCGGGGAAGCCGGCCATGATCGTCCCGGCCGCGGCCAGCCGCTCCAGCAGGCCGATGGTGGTGCCGCCACGGAGCACCTCGCGGGTCGTCGTGTCGCCTTCTGGCGTCACCGCTCGCACCAGGATGCCGCCGTGGGCGCTCGGCTCGGTCGTGCTTCGAGTGGCCAGCGCGAGGACCAGTTGCGAGACGGGCCAGCCGCCGAGCACCGCCAGGGCGAGGGCGGCTGCACCGATCGGCAGCCTGAGCACGAAGGGCGCGTGCTGCGCCGGGATGAGGACGATCACCAGGGAAGCGGCCAGCAATGCGGTCGCGCAGTAGACCAGCGGGCGACGCGGTGTCCGCAACGTGGCCACGATGCAGCCGAGTGAGGCGAGCAGCAGGAGGAGGGCGAGCACCCAGAGCGCGTGCGGCGCCACCTGGTTCAGCAGCACCGGCACCGGCGGCCACGTGGTCATGCGTCCTCCTCGGTTTTCCGTCGATCGGCCTGGGCCGCGTCGGCACGTGCCAACAGCCTAGTCAGCGCCGGGATGGCCGCCAGTTCTGCACGGAGCGCCCCGGCCCGCGCACGATCGCTGGCCGACTGCGGGGTGATGCCGAGCCGGGCGCCCGCCTCGGCCTGGGTGAGTCCGGACGAGACGAGGTCGTAGAGCTCCCAGCCGGCGGCGGTGCGCCCCTCGCGGAGGGTCAGCAGCAGGGTGAGCAGCGCCTCCGCGTCCGCTGCGGGCTCCTCGGCGGCGACCGCCTCGACGGCGAATCGGGCAGGGGTGCGCTTTGCGCGGGTGACCGCCGCGCGCGCCGCGATGAACGCATCCCCGGTGGCCTCCCGGGTGTTGCCCGGCAGGGGGAGGCGCACGTCGCCCAGTCCGAGCCCCACACTCCAGGCCCCGTCGCGGGTGAGATCGAGGACGAGGTCGAGTGCCGTCGCCGGATCCGCCGTCAGCGTCTGCAGCTCGTCTCCGGCGTTGCGGTCCGGTGGCAGGGCGAGACGCTCGCCGTAGCGCTCATGGATGGCGTCGAGCGTCGGGGCGACGATGTCGGCGCGCCGTCGGCTGTCGACCTGGTCGGCGGTGATCACGAACATCCGGGCCTCCTTCATCAGGGCCGTGGGCCTGATGAGGATGATATCAGGTCTCTCAGCCTGATGACCAGTCCATCAGGTCTGCTGCCCTGATCGCGGGTCGCCTGCCGCGCTGCATCCGCCGGGACACCCGCTGATAACCTGAACGCGTGTCAGAAACCGCCCTCTCCCGCGATCCGAGCAGCAGCGCAGACAGCGTCCGCGCGCACGGGCTCGCCGCACAGGCCAACGACGCGTCCTTCGACGACGTCTGGGACGAGCTGAAGTGGCGCGGACTCATCCACGTGTCGACGGATGAGACCGCCCTCAAGGAGCTCCTGGCCGGCGGCCCGATCACGTACTACTGCGGCTTCGACCCGACCGCGCCGAGCCTCCACCTCGGCAACCTGGTGCAGCTGCTCACCATGCGGCGCCTCCAGCTCGCCGGCCACCGGCCGCTCGGGTTGGTCGGCGGTTCCACCGGCCTGATCGGCGACCCCCGGCCGACGGCCGAGCGCACCCTCAACACCAAGGAGACCGTCGCGGAGTGGGTCGGCTACCTGCAGGCGCAGGTCACCCGCTTCCTCTCCGACGAGGGCGACAACGCCGTCCGGCTGGTGAACAACCTCGACTGGACGGCGCCGATGTCGGCGATCGACTTCCTGCGCGAGATCGGCAAGCACTTCCGTGTCGGCACCATGCTCAAGAAGGATGCGGTGGCCGCGCGCCTCAACTCCGACGAGGGCATCTCGTACACCGAGTTCAGCTACCAGATCCTGCAGGGGATGGACTTCCTCGAGCTCTACCGCCAGTACGGCTGCGTGCTGCAGACCGGCGGAAGCGACCAGTGGGGCAACCTGACCAGCGGAACCGAGCTCATCCGCAAGGTCGAGGGCGCGCACGTGCACGCCATCGGGACGCCGCTGATCACCAACAGCGACGGCACCAAGTTCGGCAAGAGCGAGGGCAACGCCGTCTGGCTCGATCCGACGCTGACGACGCCGTACGCGATGTACCAGTTCTGGCTGAACACCGACGACGCCGACGTGATCGACCGGCTCAAGATCTTCACCTTCCTGTCCAGGGCCGAGATCGAGGAGCTGGCGCAGAAGGTGGCCGACGAGCCGTTCAAGCGCGAGGCGCAGCGACGGCTCGCGTTCGAGGTCACCTCGCTCGTGCACGGCGTCGCGGCGACCGAGGCGGCCATCGCGGCCTCCCAGGCGCTCTTCGGCCAGGGCGAACTGGCCGACCTGGACGCGGCGACGCTCGAGGCCGCCCTCCGCGAACTCCCCAACACGACCACCACCGCGCCGTCGACGACGGTCGCGCAGGCGCTCGTCGACACGGGGCTGACGTCGAGCCTCGGCGAGGCGCGGCGCGCGGTCGCCCAGGGCGGCGTCTCCGTCAACAACGCAAAGGTCGAGGACGCGGAGCAGCCCATCGGCTCCTCGGTGCTGCCCGGCGACATGGTGGTGCTGCGACGCGGAAAGAAGACCCTCGCGGGTGTCTTCGTCGCGTGAGGCGCTGACGTACGGTTGAGCCATGTCCGATGAACCGCAGGGATCGGTCGACGAGGGCGGCCTCGTCGACCGGCTGGATGTGATCGAGGAGCAGCCGCTGGCCGCACGGGCCGACGCCTACGCGAACCTCCACGAGCAGCTCCGTCGCACCCTGGAGGGCGACGACGACCATGGCCGGAGCTGAGCAGCGGCTCGACGTCGCCCTGGCCGAGCGCGGCCTCGCCCGCTCTCGGTCGCACGCGGCCGCTCTGATCGCGGAGGGGCTGGTCACCGTCGACGGGCAGCCGGTGGTCCGCGCGGCGGCGAAGGTCGGCGACGGGCAGGAACTGCGGATCGCCGGAGCCGACCACTACGTCAGCCGCGGCGCTCACAAGCTCATCGCCGCCCTCGACGGCTTCGGAGTGGACCCGGCGGGCCGGATCGCTCTCGACGCCGGCGCATCCACCGGGGGCTTCACGCAGGTGCTGCTGGAACGCGGCGCCGCCCGCGTGATCGCCGTCGACGTGGGGCACGGCCAGCTGTCGCCCGCGCTGGCGGGGGAGGAGCGCCTCGAATCGTACGAGGGCGTCAACGTCCGCTCCCTCTCGCCCGAGGTGCTCGCCGGTCTGACCGGCGACGACGTGCGCCCGGACCTCGTGGTGGCCGATCTGTCGTTCATCTCGCTCACGCAGGTGCTTCCCGCACTGGTGGCCACGGCCGTCCGCGGCGCCGACTTCCTCCTGCTCATCAAGCCGCAGTTCGAGGTCGGGCGGCAGGGCATCCGCGAGGGCGTGGTCCGGGATGCGGGCCTCCGGGCCGACGCGGTGTCCGACGTGCTGTGGGCGGCTCACGACGTCGGCCTCGGAACGGCGGGCCTCATCCCGTCGCCGATCGCCGGAGGGCACGGCAACCGCGAGTTCCTGGTCTGGTTGCGCTCGGGCGCGCCGGACCCGTCCGGGCTGCGCGACGAGGTCGTGCGACTTTCGCGCTAGGTGAACGTTCTCCACAAACCTGGCCGCGTGGCCTCGCCCTGCGCGTGAAAACAGACAGAATGGGAGAACGGCTTTTCGACAGGAGGGAACGTGACACTGATGGGTGCAGCGACGCGGTACATCCTCGTCGTCGCGCACACCGGTCGTCAGGACTCCCTCGAGGCGGGTGTCCGGGTGTCCCGGCAGCTGCTCGACGCGGGCGTCGTCCCGGTGCTGAGCGCCGATGAGCGACGAGACCTGCTGGAGGCCGATCCGTCGCTCGACGCGGTGGCGGTGCTCGGCGACGACGTGGCCCCGAGCGAACTGGAGCTCGTCATCGTCCTGGGCGGCGACGGCACCATCCTGCGCGCGGCCGAACTGGTGCGCGGCTGCTCGGCTCCGCTCCTCGGCGTGAACCTCGGTCATGTCGGCTTCCTCGCCGAGAGCGAGCGCGACGACCTCGAGACCGCGGTCGCCCGCGGGCTGGAGAAGGACTACGAGGTCGAGGAGCGCATGACGCTGTCGGCCCGGGTGAAGGTCGGCCGTGAGGTCGTCTACGAGAGCTGGGCTCTCAACGAGGCCACGGTCGAGAAGGCCAGCCGCGAGCGGATGCTCGAAGTCGTGATCGAGGTCGACGGCCGCCCGATGTCGAGCTTCGGCTGCGACGGCGTCGTCATGTCGACGCCGACCGGCTCGACGGCGTACTCGTTCTCCGCGGGCGGCCCGGTGGTCTGGCCCGGCGTCGCCGCGCTGCTGCTCGTGCCGCTGAGTGCGCACGCCCTGTTCTCCCGGCCCCTGGTGGTGGATGCGGACTCCTCCCTCGCGGTCGAGCTGCTCGACCGTGCGGGCGGCGCCGGCATCCTCTGGTGCGACGGCCGCCGTCCGTTCGACCTCCCGCCGGGGGCGCGTGTCGTCGTGCGGCGCTCGCCCATCCCGGTGCGGCTGGCTCGGCTCCACCCCGGGCCCTTCACCGACCGTCTTGTGCACAAGTTCGACCTCCCCGTGACGGGTTGGAGGGGGCCGGTCGGTCGTGATTGACGCACGCGGAGGCATCGAGGAGATCTCGATCAAAGACCTGGGCGTCATCGCCGACGCCTCCCTCCCGCTCGGCGCGGGATTCACGGCCATCACCGGCGAGACCGGCGCGGGCAAGACCATGGTGGTCTCGGCGCTCGGCCTGCTGCTCGGGGAGCGTGCCGACACCGGCGCGGTCCGCCTCGGCAGTCCGCAGGCCTGGGTGGAGGGCCGTTGGCGCGTGCCGTCGTCGGGCGAGGTCGTCGCACGTGTTCGCGACGCCGGCGGCGACGTCGACCCCATCGACACCGCGGAGGCGGAGCTCGTGCTGAGCCGTTCCGTCTCGGCCGAGGGCCGCTCGCGCGCCGTCGTCGGCGGTCGCAGCGCGCCCGTCTCGGTGCTGACCGAGCTCGGCGAGCAGCTCGTGGTCGTCCACGGGCAGTCCGATCAGATCCGGCTGCGCTCGGCGATCGCCCAGCGGGCCGCCCTCGACCGGTTCGCCGGTCCGCTGTTCGCGGAGCAGCTGGCCACCTACGAGCAAGTGTTCCACCGCTGGCGCGACAACCGCGCCGAACTCGACGAGCTGATCGCCGATCAGGACCGCCGCGCACGTGAGGCGGAGGATCTGCGGGTCGCGATGGCCGAGATCGAAGCAGTAGCACCGCAGCCGGGCGAGGACGACGAGCTGGCCGAACGCGCCGAGCGCCTCACCAACCTGGAAGACCTCCGGCTCGCCGCGGGCGCCGCCCGTGAGCTGCTGAGCGCCGAGGAGTCCGAGGGCACAGACGCTCTGGGCCTGCTCGACAACGCACGCCGCCAGCTGGAGCGCGTCGCACCCCACGACAGCGCCCTCCAGCCGCTCGCCGAGTCGGTCGCGGAAGCGAACTACCTGATCTCCGACATCGCGGCGCAGCTGTCGACCTACCTCGCGACGCTCGACGCCGACGGGGCCAACGAGCTGGAGGTGGTGCAGGAGCGCCGCTCGGAGCTCGCGATCCTGATCCGCAAGTACGGCCCGACCCTCGACGACGTCATCCGCACGCTCGAGACGGGCAGCCTGCGCCTGCTGGAGCTCGACGGCGACGCCGACCGCATCGGAGAGCTGACGCAGGAGGTCGAGGCGGATGCCGCGCTGGTCGCCGAGCTCGCCGCCGGCCTGAGCGCCGAGCGCACGGCCGCCGCCGCACGCCTGTCCGAAGCGGTCACGGAGGAGCTCTCCGCGCTGGCCATGCCCGACGCGCGCATCGTCGTCGAGGTGACGCAGCGCGACGACGCAGACCCGCAGGCCTACACCGCGAGCGGCCGCGACCAGGTCGCCATCCTGCTTCAGCCGCATCCCGGCGCCGAGCCCCGCCCGCTCGGCAAAGGTGCATCGGGCGGCGAGCTGTCGCGCGTGATGCTGGCGATCGAGGTCGTCATCGCGGGCAGCGACCCGGTGCCCACCTTCATCTTCGACGAGGTCGACGCCGGCGTCGGGGGCGCCTCCGCCATCGAGATCGGCCGCCGCCTCGCGCGGCTCGCCGAGACCGCGCAGGTCATCGTCGTCACGCACCTGGCCCAGGTGGCCGCGTTCGCCACCAACCACCTGACCGTGGTCAAGGGGAGCGACGGCGCCGTGACGGAGTCGTCCGTGAGGCGACTCGACGGCGACGAGCGCATCGCCGAGATGGCCCGCCTGCTTTCCGGCCTTCCGGACTCCGAGAGCGGCCTCGCCCACGCCCGCGAGCTGGTCGACATGGCGTCCGCCGCGCGGCGCTGACGGTCAGCCGGAGCCCCGGTGGGTGATAGGCTATAAGCCCGTGGTGGATTATTCAGACGCGGGCACATCGAACGGCACTACCAAGCACATCTTCGTGACAGGTGGTGTCGTTTCTTCGTTGGGGAAGGGCCTTACGGCAGCCTCCCTCGGCAACCTTCTGACGGCCCGCGGTCTCCGCGTGGTCATGCAGAAGCTCGACCCCTATCTCAACGTGGACCCGGGCACGATGAACCCGTTCCAGCACGGTGAGGTCTTCGTCACCGACGACGGTGCGGAAACCGACCTCGACATCGGGCACTACGAGCGCTTCCTCGACATCAACCTCGGGCAGTCGGCCAACGTCACCACCGGGCAGATCTACTCCAACGTCATCGCGAAGGAGCGCCGCGGCGAGTACCTCGGCGACACCGTCCAGGTCATCCCGCACATCACCGACGAGATCAAGCGCCGGATGCGGCTGCAGGCGCAGCCGGGGCCGGACGGCGAGCCCGCGCCCGACGTCATCATCACCGAGATCGGCGGCACCGTCGGCGACATCGAGTCGCAGCCGTTCATCGAGTCGGCCCGTCAGGTGCGCCACGAGCTCGGCCGCAAGAACTGCTTCTTCGTGCACGTCTCGCTCGTGCCGTTCATGAACGCGTCCGGCGAGCAGAAGACCAAGCCGACGCAGCACTCGGTCGCCGCCCTCCGCTCCATCGGCATCCAGCCGGACGCGCTCGTCCTGCGCAGCGACCGCCCGGTGTCGGACAGCAACAAGCGCAAGATCGCGCTGATGTGCGACGTGGATGAGCAGGCCGTCGTGAACGCCGTCGACGTGCCGAGCATCTACGACATCCCGACCATGCTGCACGAGCAGGGCCTCGACGCGTACATCATCGACCAGCTCGGACTCGACAAGGCCGCCGACGTCGACTGGGACGGCTGGGCGCGCCTGCTGGAGTCGGTCCACGACCCCAAGCACGAGGTCACCATCGGCCTGGTCGGCAAGTACATCGACCTGCCCGACGCCTACCTCTCGGTCACCGAGGCCCTGCGCGCCGGCGGGTTCGCCCACCGCACCAAGGTGAAGCTGAAGTGGATCGCCTCCGACGAGTGCCAGACGCCCGAGGGCGCCGCGGCGCAGCTGTCGGACGTCGACGCCATCTGCGTGCCCGGCGGCTTCGGCGTTCGCGGCATCGAGGGGAAGGTCGGCGCGCTCCGGTTCGCGCGTGAGAACGGCATCCCCGCGCTCGGCCTGTGCCTGGGCCTCCAGTGCATGGTCATCGAGTACGCCCGGCACGAGGCCGGCCTCGGAGGCGCGTCGTCGTCGGAGTTCGACCCGGACACCGAGTTCCCCGTGATCGCCACCATGGCCGAGCAGGTGGACATCATCGCCGGCGGCGACCTCGGCGGCACGATGCGCCTGGGCCTGTACCCGGCGAACCTCGCCGAGGGCTCCCTGGTCTCTGAGCTGTACGGCTCGAACGAGGCGTCGGAGCGTCACCGCCACCGCTACGAGGTGAACAACAACTACCGCGAGCAGATCGCCGACGCGGGTCTCTGGTTCTCCGGCACGTCGCCGGACGGCCACCTGGTCGAGTACGTCGAGCTGCCGCGCGACGTCCACCCGTTCTACGTCGGCACGCAGGCCCACCCCGAGCTCCGCTCGCGCCCGAACCGCGCGCACCCGCTCTTCGCCGGGCTCGTCGGCGCCGCCCTCGACCGCCAGAAGGCGAGCCTCCTGTTCGAGGTCGCCGAGGCGGACGCCGAGATGGTCGCCGAAGCCTGATGACGGAGAACGTCGAGACCGCTGCAGCCGAGCTGAACGACCAGCCCTTCCGCCCGGAGATCGTCTCATCCGAGACGGTCTTCGAGGGTGCGGTGTGGGATTTGCGCCGCGATGTCTTCCGCTACAACGGCGAAGAGATCACGCGCGAGTACGTCGATCACACAGGGGCCGTGGCGATTCTCGCCATGGACGACGACGGGCGTGTGCTGCTGATCCGGCAGTATCGGCACCCCGTGCGTCATCGCGACTGGGAGATCCCGGCCGGACTCCTCGACATGTCCGGGGAGAGTCCGCTCGCAGCAGCGAAGCGGGAGCTGAGCGAGGAAGCCGACCTTCAGGCGGACGAGTGGAATGTGCTCGCCGACATGTTCAGCAGCCCCGGTGGCAACGACGAGGTGGTGCGAATCTATCTGGCTCGCGGGGTCAGCTCGACCGGCTCCGCGTTCGCCCGCGAAGCCGAGGAGGCCGACATCGAGGTGCGCTGGGTGCCCCTCGACGAGGCGGTGGAGGCTGTGCTGCAGCGCCGCGTCCACAACGCTCCGCTGATCATCGCCCTGCTCGCCGCCCGCACCGCGCGCGACGGCGGATGGACCACGCTCGGCTCGGCGGACGAGCCCTGGCCGAGCCACCCCAAGCTCGCGAGATGACCGTCGCGGCCGATGTCGACGCCTTCCTGAGGCATGTCGCCATCGAGCGCGGCCTCTCGGCGAACACCGTAGCCGCCTACCGCCGCGATCTGGTCGTCTACGCCTCCTGGCTGGAGGAGCAGGGCATCGGGGATGTGTCGGTCGTCACCCCGGCGACCCTCTCCGAGTTCGCCGTGCACCTCGGGACGCGGGAGGAGTCGCCGCTGACGGCGTCATCCCTCGCCCGGATGCTGTCCACGGTCCGCGGGTTCCACCGGTTCCTGCTCGAGGAGGGGCGCGTGCAGGCCGACGCGGCCCGCGACCTGCGCCCGCCGAAACTGCCCAGCCGCCTGCCGAAGGCGATCACGGTCGACCAGGTGGCGGCGCTGCTCGCCGCGACGGACGGCGACGACGTGGCCGCGCTCCGCGACAAGGCGCTGCTCGAGCTGATGTACGCCACGGGCGCCCGCGTCAGTGAGGCCGTCGACCTCAACGTCGACGACGTCATCGACACCGACGTCGTCCGTCTCACCGGCAAGGGCAGCAAGCAGCGCATCGTGCCGCTGGGCGGCTACGCCCAGGCCGCGCTCTCCGCCTACCTGGTGCGCGCCCGGCCGGTGCTGTCGGCGAAGGGACGGGCGACCCCCGCGTTGTTCCTCGGCATGCGCGGGGCGCGGCTGTCGCGCCAGAACGTCTGGCTCATCATCCGGGCGGCCGCAGAACGGGCGAAGCTCGACCTGGAGATCTCGCCCCACACGCTGCGGCACTCGTTCGCCACGCACCTGCTGGCCGGGGGAGCGGACGTGCGGGTCGTGCAGGAGCTGCTGGGCCACTCGTCGGTCGCGACGACGCAGATCTACACGCTGGTGACCGCGGACACCCTCCGCGACGTCTACACCGCCTCCCACCCGCGCGCGCGCTGAACCCTGCGAGCCGCCCTCCGTCCCGCAGTCGGGAGTCGCGAGATTTGGCGCAAATCGCGGTTTTGGCGCTGCGATAACCGCGATTTGGCGCAAATCTTCGCCTACGGAGCCGTGCGATGCCGGCGGCGTGGGGCCCGGCAGCGCAGCCACACGAACACGGAGCGTGCGTCCCCGCCGGCGCGGCGCGTCCCGGCGAAGCCGAGCTTCGCGAGCACACCGAACGAGGGCGCGTTCCACGTCGCTACCGTCGCCCACAGGGTCGGGAACCCCGCGTCGAACGCCGCGTCCGCGACGGCAGCCGCGGCCTCGGTCGCGTAGCCGTGCCCGACATGGCCCCGCAGCAGCTCGTAGGCGACCTCCGGCTGGGATGCGCTGGCCCGCCCGACCACGAGCCCGCAGTACCCGACCGCCTCACCCGTCGAGGCGAGCTCGATCGCATACAGGCCGAAGCCGGATTCCTCGAACGTCGCGCGCTCCGCATCCAGCCGCTCCCGCTCGACCTCCACCGAGCCCGGAGCCCGGCCGAGGGGATGCTCGGCGAGCAGTGCGAGGTTCCACTCGGCATCGCGCCCATCGCGCGGGCGCAGACGCAGGCGCGGGGTCTCGAGGGCGGACGGCATCGGCTGCACGCCGCCAGCGTACCGAACCGCCGGGCGCGCGCCCCGCAAGCGGGGCACGGCGCGGATAGACTGTCCCCTTGAAAGACCGGCCACGAGAGGGACGAGGAACACCCAGGTGACGCGCAACGACGAGGTCGAGACCGAGCTGCCGGGCATGGATGTCGCATCCATCGCCACGAAGCCCGGACCCACCGGCCGTCCGCAGCGTGCGTTCCCGGTGCCCGCTCCGCTGAAGCAGCACGGTCCGGCGAAGATCATCGCCCTCTGCAACCAGAAGGGCGGGGTCGGCAAGACGACGACCAGCATCAACCTCGGCGCTTCCCTCGCCGAGTACGGCCGTCGCGTCCTCGCGGTCGACTTCGACCCGCAGGGTGCACTGTCCGCCGGCCTCGGCGCCCACACGCACGACGCGACGACCATCTACGACCTGCTGCTGAACCGCAACGCGGACGTGCAGGGAGCGATCCAGACGACGTCGACGCCCGGGCTCGACATCATCCCGGCAAACATCGACCTGTCCGCGGCCGAGGTGCACCTGGTCAACGAGGTCGCCCGCGAGCAGATCCTCGCCGGCGTACTGCGCAAGGTCGCCAACGACTACGACGTGATCCTGGTCGACTGCCAGCCGTCGCTCGGCATCCTGACCGTCAACGCGCTCACCGCCAGCCACGGCGTGCTCATCCCGCTCGAGTGCGAGTACTTCGCCCTCCGCGGCGTCGCTCTGCTCATCGAGACGATCGACAAGGTGCGCGAGCGGCTGAACCCCGCGATCGAGCTGGACGGCATCCTCGCCACCATGTACGACTCGCGCACGCTGCACTCGCGCGAGGTGCTGGAGCGCGTCGTCGACGCCTTCGGCGACCGCGTGCTCGAGACGGTCATCTCGCGCACGGTGAAGTTCCCGGACGCGTCGGTCGCGGCCACCCCGATCACGCAGTTCGCGCCCGAGCACCAGGCGGCGGAGGCGTACCGCCAGCTGGCGCGGGAACTGGTGTTCCGTGGCGCCGTCGCCTGATACGAGCGAACCGGGGACGACCGAACCGGCGGCGACCGAACCGGCGGCGACCGTTGCCGCCGAGGAGTCGTCCGGTTTCCGCGTCTCCCTCGGCGACTTCGAGGGCCCGTTCGACCTGCTGCTCTCGCTGATCACCAAGCACGAGCTCGACATCACCGAGATCTCGCTCAGCCGGGTGACGGACGAGTTCATCGCCTACCTCCGCCAGCTCGACACCGACGAGAGCCTCGACGAGGCCAGCGAGTTCCTGCTGGTCGCGGCGACCCTGCTCGACCTGAAGGTGGCCGGTCTGCTGCCCCAGGGCGAGCTGGTGGATGCGGAGGACGTCGCCCTGCTCGAGGCCCGCGACCTCCTCTTCGCGCGGCTACTGCAGTACCGCGCTTTCAAGGAGGCCTCCGCATGGTTCGCGCAGCAGCTGGAGGCCGAGGGCGCCCGCCATGCCCGGCTGGTGCGCCTAGAGGACAAGTTCCGCCAGCGCACGCCTGAGCTCGTCTGGACGCTCAGCCTCGACGACTTCGCGGCCCTCGCCACGCTGGCGATGACGCCGCGCGAGGTCCCCGTCGTCGGGCTCGACCACCTGCACGCGCCGCTCGTCAGCATCCGCGAGCAGGCCGCCGTGGTCGTCGGGATGCTGCGCCACGGCGAGCCGATGAGCTTCCGGCAGCTGGTGGCCGGCGCCGAGCAGAAGGGCGTCGTCGTCGCGCGGTTCCTCGCCGTGCTCGAGCTGTACCGGCGAGCGGCGATCGCCTTCGAGCAGCTGGAGCCGCTCGGCGAGCTCACGCTGAGGTGGACCGCCGAGCACTGGTCAGAAGAGAACCTGTCGAATCTGGGAGCCGACTATGACGGTTGAGAACACGGACGTCGCGGATGCGACCGAGACGACCGAGGTGACCGACACCACGGAAGTGCCCGCGCCGGTCGAGGACGCGCAGATCGAGCGCGCCCTCGAGGCGATCCTCATGGTCGCGGACGAGCCGATGAGTGTGGTCACGCTGGCTACGGCCGTCGGAGCGCCGGTGAAGCGCGTCCGGGCGGCGCTCGCCACGATCGTCGCCGACTTCGACGGCGAGGGCGGCGGTGTCCGCCGCGGCTTCGAGCTGCGCGAGGTGGGCGGGGGATGGCGCATCTACGTCCGCGAGGAGTTCGACCACGTCGTGGCCGACTACGTGCTGCAGCAGAACCCGACCAAGCTCTCGCAGGCGGCACTGGAGACCCTCGCGGTGATCGCGTACAAGCAGCCGATCAGCCGCGGCGCCATCGCATCCATTCGAGCCGTCAACGTGGACTCCGTGGTGCGGACGCTGCTGGGCCGCGGCCTGATCACCGAGCTGTTCACCGACAGCGAGACCGGCGCGATCAACTACGGCACCACCGATCTGCTGCTCAGCCAGCTGGGCATCAACTCGATCGACGAGCTGCCCAAGATCTCGCCGCTGCTCGCAGACGGTGCGGACGGGTTCGAGGGCGATGTCCGCTGAGTCGATGCAGGGCGAGCGCCTGCAGAAAGTGATGGCGGCCGCCGGTGTGGCCTCGCGCCGGGTGTCGGAGGACATGATCGTGGCGGGCCGCGTGACGGTCAACGGGAAGGTCGTCCGCGAGCTCGGAACGCGAGTCGACCCGGAGGTGGATCAGGTGGCGGTGGACGGCACGGCCGTCCAGCTCGACACCTCCCGCCGCTACGTGATGCTCAACAAGCCGGTGGGCGTTGTGAGCTCCATGCGCGACGAGCAGGGCCGGCCCGACCTCTCGCGCTTCACGGCGGACTACCCGGAGCGGCTGTTCAACGTCGGCCGGCTGGATGCGGAGACCTCCGGGCTGCTCATCCTCACCAACGACGGCGAGCTGGCGCATGTGCTCGCGCATCCGTCGTTCGGGGTGACGAAGACGTACATCGCCCGCGTGCGCGGCGTCGTCACGCCGCAGACGATCGGACGGCTGACGAAGGGCGTCGAGCTGGAGGACGGCCCGATCGCCGCCGACAGGGCGAAGCTGCTGCAGTCGAACCCGCGCGGCGACGACTCGCTCGTCGAGATCACCCTGCATTCGGGCCGCAACCGCATCGTCCGGCGGATGCTCGCCGAGGTCGGGCACCCGGTGGTCGAGCTGGTCCGGCGGCAGTTCGGGCCGCTGCACCTCGGCACGCTGAAGTCGGGTCAGCTGCGCGACCTCACGAAGGCGGAACTCGGTCAGCTGCTCACCATCTCGCGCGAGAACCGCTGAGCGCCCTCCGGCTCATCCCCGCGGCAGCCTCGGCGGGAACGGAGGCGGTTCGGCGCGTGCCCGCCGCTGCGACCTCCGTTCATCGTCGGGCGCCGGCGTGTCGGCCCGAGACTCCTCCGTTTGCGCGTACCCACCTCAGCTGTGGCGAACGGAGGTCTCCTCCCGCGCCGCGCCGGGCGTACGCCGAAAACGGAGGGGATCCGTGACGGATATCGCCGAAGCCTCCTCCGAGACCGGTCGAGTGCGAAAACGGGCGGCACGCGCTGGCTAAGGTGGACGGGTGACTGAGATCTCCGCCCGCCTCTCCGGCCCCGTCCGCGTCGTCGGCGCGGGGCTGCTCGGCGCATCCGTCGGACTCGGGCTGCGCGCCCGGGGCGTCGACGTGCTGCTCGCCGACGCGTCGCCCGCGCACCTGCGGCTGGCGGCGGACTATGGGGCGGGTCGGCTCGACGACGGGGGAGCGGAGCCCGCGCTCATCGTGGTCGCCGTGCCGCCGGACCTCACCGGGAAGGTCGTCGCGGAAGAGCTGGCCGCGCATCCCGATGCCATCGTCACCGATGTCGCCAGTGTGAAGGTCGCTCCGCTCGCCGAATTGCAGGACGCCGGGGTCGACCTCGCCCGCTACGTCGGGGGCCACCCGCTCGCCGGGCGGGAGCGCGGTGGGCCCTCGTCCGCGCGCGCCGACCTGTTCATCGGCCGGCCCTGGGTCGTCGCCGCGCGCCCTGAGAACCCGCGACCAGCCGTGAGCCTGGTGGAGGCGCTCATCCTCGACCTCGGCGCCACCCCGGTCGAGATGGATGCGGCCGAGCACGACGCCGCCGTCGCTCTCGTCTCGCACGCGCCCCAGCTCGTCTCCTCCCTCATGGCGAAGCGCCTGGCGGACTCACCGGACACGGCCCTCGCGCTCGCGGGGCAGGGCGTCCGTGACGTCACGCGCATCGCCGCGAGCGAGCCGGAACTGTGGGTCCAGATCCTCGGGGCGAACGCGCCCGCCATCGTCGAGATCCTCCGCGCCTACCGCGACGACCTCGACCGCGTGCTCATCGCCCTCGGCGACCTCGACGCCGCGGGAGCCCGCCGCACCATCGCGGAGGAGATCGCGGGCGGCAACATCGGGGTGTCCCGGCTCCCGGGCAAGCACGGCCAGGACCGGAAATATTCGCGCTTCGTGGTGATGGTGGAGGACCGCCCGGGCGAACTGGCGCGCCTGCTGCACGAGCTCGGCGAACTCGGCGTGAACATGGAGGACCTGCGCCTGGAGCACTCGCCCGGCGCGGCCTTCGGCCTCGCCGATATCGCGGTGCTGCCCGAGGTGCTGCACCGCACCGTCGAAGACCTGACCGAACGTGGATGGAGGATCACCGGATGACCGAGACAATTGTGGTCGCGGTCGACGGACCGGCCGGCAGCGGCAAGTCGAGCGTGAGCAAGGCGGCCGCCAAGCGGCTCGGCTGGGCCTACCTCGACACCGGCGCCGCCTACCGCGCGCTCAGCTGGTACGTCGTGGAGCGGCAGGTCGACCCGACGGACGCCGCGGCGGTGATCGACTCCCTTCCCGACTTCGACTACCGGATCGGCACCGACCCCGACACGTACCACGTGTTCGTCGGCGACGCCGACGTGACCGAGGCCATCCGGACGCCGGAAGTGACCGCCGTCGTCAGTGCGATCGCGCGGGTCCCCGAGGTGCGGGAGTTCCTCACCGGGCTGTTCCGGCACATCATCCGCACGACCGACCGCGACGGGATCGTGGTCGAGGGCCGCGACATCACGACCGTGGTCTGCCCGGATGCGCCGGTGCGCATCCTGCTGACCGCCGACGAAGCCGTTAGAATGGCCAGGCGTTCCGCCGAGCTGGCCGGCCATTCCGCCGCCCACGTCGGCGAGGCACTTCGGAGACGCGACGAGGCCGACGCCCGTGTCGTCGACTTCATGAACGCCGCGGACGGTGTGACCACCGTCGACTCCACCGACCTCGACTTCGACCAGACCGTCGACGCGGTCATCCAGGTCGTACAGAAAGCAGCACATGTCTGACATCGAAAACGAGCCGACCGGCGACGACGACCTCGTCACCCGGCTTTCCGAGCTCGACGAGGAACTCGCCGTCCAGCGCGCCAACGCGCTGCGGAGCGGTCTCGAAGAGTACGAGCTCGACGAGAGCGACCTCGACATCCTCGAGGTCGCCGGCGAGGACGTCGACGGCATCACCTACCTGCCGGCACTACCGGTGCTCGCGATCGTGGGGCGGCCGAACGTCGGCAAGTCCGCGCTCGTCAACCGCATCCTCGGCCGCCGTGAGGCCGTCGTCGAGGACACTCCGGGTGTGACGCGCGACCGCGTCTCGTACCAGGCGGAGTGGAACGGTCGCCGGTTCACCCTGGTGGACACCGGCGGCTGGGAGCCCGACGCCCGCGGGATCGACGCCTCGGTCGCCGCGCAGGCGGAGGTCGCCATCGATCTCGCAGACGCGGTGCTCTTCGTCGTGGACGCGACGGTCGGCGCGACGTCGACCGACGAGCACGTCGTCCGGCTGCTCCGCAAGACGAAGAAGCCTGTCTTCCTCGCCGCGAACAAGGTCGACGACGCACGCCAGGAGCCGTATGCGACCGAACTGTGGTCGCTCGGCCTCGGCGAGCCGCATCCCGTCTCCGCCCTGCACGGCCGCGGTGTCGCGGACCTGCTGGACGAGCTCCTGAAGGTGCTGCCGGAGGTGTCGGCCGTCGCCAAGCAGGAGGTCGGCGGTCCGCGCCGCGTCGCGATCCTGGGTCGTCCGAACGTCGGCAAGTCGTCGTTGCTCAACAAGGCCGCGGGGGAGGAGCGCGTCGTCGTCAACGAGCTCGCGGGCACAACGCGCGACCCGGTGGACGAGCAGGTCGAGCTCGGCGGCCGCATCTGGCGGTTCGTCGACACCGCCGGAATCCGCCGCCGCGTGCACCTGCAGCAGGGCGCCGACTTCTACGCGTCGCTGCGCACATCCACCGCGCTGGAGAAGGCGGAGGTCGCCGTGGTCGTCCTCGATGTGAGCGAGCCGATCAGCGAGCAGGACGTCCGGATCATCGACCTCGTGCTCGAGTCGGGCCGCGCGCTCGTGCTCGCGTTCAACAAGTGGGATCTCCTCGACGACGACCGTCGCCGGTACCTGGAGCGGGAGATCGAGCAGGATCTGGCGCACGTCTCCTGGGCGCCGCGGGTCAACATCTCCGCGCGCACCGGGCGCCACCTCGAGAAGCTCGTCCCTGCGCTGGAGCTCGCGCTCGAGTCGTGGGACACCCGCATCCCGACCGGCAAGTTCAACGCGTTCCTCGCCGAGCTCACGGCCGCGCATCCGCACCCGGTCCGTGGCGGCAAGCAGCCGCGCATCCTCTTCGGCACGCAGGCGACGAGCCGCCCGCCGACATTCGTGGTGTTCACGACCGGGTTCCTCGACCCGGGCTACCGGCGGTACATCATCCGCCGCCTCCGCGAGGTCTACGGCTTCGAGGGCACCCCGATCGTCCTCAACATGCGCGTCCGCGAGAAGCGCAAGCGCTGACCCCGTCCCCGTCCACCCACCGTCGAGTACGCAAAAACTGCACACAAAACCGCCCCGCGGTGTGCAGTCTGTGCGGAGTCGACGGTGTGGCTGTGGGGCGGAGTGGCGGAGGGGCGACGTCAGCGCTGGCGGGCCACGTCGAGGATGGGGTCGAACGCGTCGGGGTCGTGGACGACCACGACCGGGGCGGTCCCTCCCGGGAAGAGGCGGCGCACCGCATCCGGATCGGCGCGGTCGTCGACCGTGACGTCGATGGACTCGCGCCAGCGCCCGTCCGAGAGCCGCTGCACCGTCGCCTCCCAGGTGATCCCGGGCGTCGACCGTGCCTGCAGCCGCAGGTGGATGCCGACAGCACGCCGCCGCGCGAGCAACGACAGCAGTCCCCGGTACACCGCGGTGCGTCCGGCGGCGATCAGCCACGGATCGAGCTCGCGGACCAGCATGTCGGCGTTCCACAGGATCGTCGTCGCGAACCCGCTGCGCGACTGGTAGACGTCGACCGCGATGACGCCCGGCAGCCGCCGAACGGTCTGCCGCAGCGTCCCGCGCGTGATGCCCTCCTCGACCGTGCTGTGCAGGTAGAACGGGACCGATGGCCGCGGCGGCAGCCCGCCCGCACGCACGGCGGCCCGGTCGTGGATTCGCTGGCCCGGCCCGAAGAACGGCGCCAGCCCGGCGAGCAGCAGGGCGACCGACCCATCCGGCGGGTCGGCCTCCACCATCGCCGCCGTGTCCGCGTAGGCGGTCGACTGGTGCAGCGCTCCGATCCGGAATCCGAGCGACAGCGGCGGCCGCGCCTTCACCGTGAGGAAGGGCGCCCCGAGCGACCCACGAAGCGGATTCTCGCGCCCTTCGATCCGCGGAACCGGATCGAGCACATGCTCCAGCGCCAGCACGCTCACCGTCGGCGGCACGACGATCCGCCCGAGCGGTGAGCCCGCCACCACCAGATGCGTGACATCGAGCCCATCGGCGACCGCCGAGGCGGCGATCTGCGCGGCGACCATCCCGCCCAGGCTGAACCCAGCCAGCAGCACGGGCTCACCCGGCCGGATGCCCGCCTCCCGCATCGCCGCCAAGCTCGCGCGCGCCACGGTCGGCTCGTCGCCTGCCCCGATCAGCAGGTCCGCCGTGAGGTCGTTGGGCGCCGCGCCGGCCCGCGGATGCCAGGACTTCGTGCTCGCGAACTGCACGATCCAGCGCCGGCCGGAATGCCCGGACGGCGGCACCTCCACGATCCGTACGGTCGCGACGTCGGCGCGGTCGTCGAGGTCCGGGTCGCAGAGGTCGTCGATCTCTCGCTGGCTGAGCAGCACATCCCGCAGCGAGCGGATCGACCGGCGACGCATGGCTCCGGCGGCGATGCCCGGCTGCCCGAGGGGATCGGGGGAGGGCCCCAGCGGCAGCCCCAGCAGTCCCGCGGGCACGTCGGGCAGTCCCGGCGTCGGCGTATAGTCGTCGCCGGCGAGCGGGTCGTTCCACCAGTCGAGGACGTCACGGATGAGCGGGAACGCGCGCCCGAGGAAGTCGTCATAGCCGGTCAGCACCGCGTCGTGGCCGTCGCGCAGCAGCCCGCGCCTGCGACCGAGGTTGACCACCTTGCGCAGCAGCGAGGGCAGCGTGAACACCGCGAGGTAGGGTTTCGCCCGCCAGCGGGGGAGGAACAGCCCGACCAGCGACACCAGCAGAGCGAGCGGCGAGAGCAGCCACCCGGTGACGCGTGCGACGCCTCCGACGGTCCGCGGCACGAGCGACAGGTACAGGCCACTGAGCGCGACGCGTCTGTTACGTCGGGTCGTGGGCGGCGGTGCGCCGAAGGGATACGGGATGCGCCGGGTGCGCTGCACCGCGTACCAGACCCACGCCGCCGCTACGGAGAGCAGCCAGCCGACCGCCGCGAGGACACCGCCGAGCACACCGAGAGCCAGGAGCAGCATCCCGAACAGCAGGGCCACGGGGATTCCGACCACCAGGCCCACGAGCAGGAGCAGGGTTCCGAGCGGGCTGCGCCCCCGCCACAGCTGCGGTGACGGCTGCGACGGCATGCGGCCAGCCTAGACCGCACCCTCCGACACGCTCCCGACCTTTGATGCATATGCATGGAGATCGGTCAGCGCAAGCGCGACACACCGGCCGAATCTGAGAAAGGAGGCAGGGAAGCCACCCCAAAGAGGGGGCGACCCTAAAAGGGGTATTTGTACCCCGGATTGTCCTCACTAGTGTGGACAACCGGGAGCCACCCGACCGTGCCCACCCGAGGGCCGGGCTCCCGTCTTCTGAAGGACGCATACCCGATCATGAGTTCTACAACCGCATACACCCCTGCCCGAAAGCGCCAGCTCGGCTCCGAGAAGCGCACAGAGCCGCTCCCGACGGTCCACCCGAAGCCCTCCGACCGGAAGATCACCTGGAGCCGCGTCGCCATCGTGCTGACCGTCCTCTTCTGGGCGATCTACGTGGTCACCACGATCATCCGCCAGTTCATCGACAGCGGCAGCCAGAACTTCCGCTTCACGATGGAGGCCATCGGCTACACGGTCGTCGTGACCTTCCTCACCTTCTCCGCCCTCATGTATCTGGTGGCCCGGCAGGGAGCGCTCCAGCGCTTCCAGAAGCACGTCCGCGTGCCGCGTGCCGAACTCGACCGCCACTTCGCCGACAACCAGCCGTCGATCACCGTCCTGGTCCCGTCGTACGCCGAGGAGCCCGAGGTGGTGCGGATGACGCTGCTCTCCGCCGCCCTGCAGGAGTTCCCCTCCAAGCGGGTCGTGCTGCTCCTCGACGACAACCCCGACCCGAGCGACCCGGATGTTCGTGAGCGCCTCGAGGCGACCCGCGACCTCGCGCACGACATCAGCGCAACGCTGGCCGAGCCCCGTTTCCGGTTCTCCGACGCACTGATGCGCTACGAGCTCGGCGACACCGGCGTGTATGCGACCGACGAGGCCGCGCGGGAGCTCGCCGACCACTACCGCTGGGCCGCCCAGTGGCTCTACGCCCAGGCGGACGCCCACACCGTCGAGGACCACGTCGACGTCTTCTTCGCCGACCAGGTGCTCCGCGCTCTCGGCGACGACCTGGCGCTGACCGGCGAGGCCGTCTCGGCCGCGATCGCCGAGGGCGCCTCGCTCACCAGCAAGCGCGTCGCGCAGTTGTACCGTCGCCTGTCGTGGACGTTCGACGCCGACCTCGCCGTCTTCGAGCGCAAGAAGTGGGCGTCCCTCTCGCACGAGGCGAACAAGGCGATGAACCTCAACGCCTACATCGGCCTGATGGGCGGCACCTACCGCGTCGAGGAGACGCCGGAGGGACAGATCCTCAGCCCGGTCGCCGCCGGCCAGCGCCGCCCCGGTGACATCGAGATCCCGGACAGCGACTTCCTGCTGACCCTGGATGCCGACTCCATCCTGCTGCGCGAGTACTGCCTCCGGCTCACCTACTTCCTGCAGCAGCCCGACAACGCCCGCGTCGCTGTGACGCAAACGCCGTACTCGTCGTTCCGCGGCGCCGGCACCCGCATCGAGCGTCTCGCCGGTGCGACCACCGACATCCAGCACATCCTGCACCAGGGCAAGTCGTACTACGGCGCGACGTTCTGGGTGGGCGCGAACGCGGTGATCCGCAAGAGCGCGCTGGACGACATCGTCGAGACCGAGTTCGTCGGCGGCTTCGAGGTGCGCCGCTACATCCAGGACCGCACCGTCATCGAGGACACCGAGTCGAGCATCGACCTCGGCACCCACGGCTGGACGCTGTCCAACTACCCCGAGCGCCTCAGCTACTCCGCGACCCCGCCGGACTTCGGTTCGCTGATCGTGCAGCGTCGCCGCTGGGCGAACGGCGGTCTGCTGATCCTCCCGAAGCTGTGGCGTCAGGTGAAGGAGCGGAAGCGCCGCGGCGAGACCGTCTCGCGCATCGAGCTGCTGCTGCGCGTCAACTACATGGCGTCGATCAGCTGGGCCAGCTTCGGCCTGATCTTCCTGCTGGCGTACCCGTACGACGGCCGGCTGCTCAGCCCGATGGTGCTCCTCGCCGCGCTGCCGTACTTCATCAGCCAGGCGGCCGACCTGCGCTACAGCGGGTACAAGGCCACCGACATCTTCCGGATCTACGGCTTCAACCTCATCCTGCTTCCGGTGAACCTGGCCGGTGTCCTCAAGTCGATCCAGCAGTCGCTGACAGGCAAGAAGATCCCGTTCGCCCGCACGCCGAAGGTCAAGAACCGCACGGCGTCGCCGCTGCTGTACGTGATCGCGCCGCTCGCGATCGTCGCCTTCTCGCTGTTCACGCTGTGGCGTGACGTCAACGCGCAGAACTGGGGCAACGCTGCGTTCGCCGCGTTCAACGCCACCCTGGCGATCTGGGCGATCGTCGCCTACATCGGCATCTGGAACACCATCGTCGACATCTGGATCGGGATGACGAAGCCGCTGTACGTGGACAAGTCGCGCCGCCGTTCGACCGAGGAGGCCGCACCGCAGACCGCATCCATCGACTGGCGTTCCGTGCTCTACCACGGCCACGCGGGCGGCGAGGTGCCGCACCTCGCCCGGGTCGGCGCGGTCGTCGACGCCCGGACCGAGGACGCCGAGGTGCCGCTGCAGGGCTCGGAGGTCCCCGTGAATGGCGCTGCCGCCCAGGCGGTGGAGGCGTCCGGCGCCGAGGGCTCCGAGGCAGCGGCCGCCGCGAACGGATCCGCTCCGGCCGAGTCCGTCTCTGGCGAGAGGCAGGCCGCCTGATGGCTCGCGCATCCCAGAAGAAGATCTCGGCGGACGCCGTCGAGCGCGCACAGGCTCCCGAGTCCGCGAGCGGCCGCCGCCTGTCGCCGTGGCGCGTGATCGGCGCCGCCCTCGTCGCCATCGTCGTCGTGTCCGCCGGCGCGGTCGGCCTGCAGTGGTGGAGCGCCCGCGCGGCGGTCGACGCGAAGCCGTGGTTCGCCTCCTACGTGGATGTGACGGCGACGCCCCGGTTCGCATTCGAGAACCTGGGCGGCACGACGACGAAGGATGCCGTCCTCTCGTTCGTCGTGTCGTCGCCGTCGGACCCGTGCGCGCCCAGCTGGGGCGGTGCCTACTCGCTCGACCAGGCTCGTGGATCCCTGGATCTTGACCGCCGCATCGCGCGCCTCCAGCAGCAGGGCGGCACCGTCGCGGTGTCGTTCGGCGGCCAGCGGAACGACGAGCTGGCTGTGCACTGCGTCGACCCGTCCGCGCTGAAGAACGCGTACGCGTCCGTCGTCGACCGCTACAAGATCGGCACGATCGACCTCGACCTCGAGGGCGGCGGACTCGCCGACAAGGACGCCGCCGCCCGCCGCGCCGAGGCGATCGCCGCACTGCAGCAGGAGCGCCGTGCCGCGGGCAAGAGCCTCGCCGTGTGGCTGACCCTGCCCGTGGCGCCCACCGGGATGACCTCGGACGGCACGGATGCGATCGCCGCCATGCTGAAGGCGAAGGTCGACATCGCCGGCGTCAACGTGATGACCATGGACTTCGGCGACGCCAAGGACGCGAAGACCTCGATGGCCAAGACCGCGGAGTCCGCCGTGTCCGCCGCCCAGCGCCAGCTCGGCATCCTCTACGACCGCGCGAAGCTGCACCAGAGCGACCCCAGCCTCTGGGCGAAGCTCGGCGCCACCCCGATGATCGGCCAGAACGACATCGAGGGCGAGGTGTTCACGCTTGCGGACGCCGCCTCCTTCAACAGCTGGGCGGTGTCGAACGGCCTGGGGCGCATGTCGATGTGGTCGGCGAACCGCGACAAGACCTGTGGGTCGAACTATGTGGATGTGACCGTCGTCTCCGACGCCTGCAGCGGCGTCGACCAGGGCAAGACGTCGTTCGCGACCGTCCTGGCGAAGGGCTTCGACGGACACATCGCGCTGGGGGAGGGCGCTGTCACGACGGCCGAGCCGACCTCCACGGCGACCGCGGACGACCCGGCCCACTCGCCGTACCCGGTGTGGGCGTCGAAGAACTCGTACCTCAAGGGCACGAAGGTCGTCTGGCACCACAACGTGTACCAGGCGAAGTGGTGGACGAAGGGCGACGTGCCCGACAACCCCGTGCTGAACGCGTGGGAGACGCCGTGGGAGCTCGTCGGCCCGGTGCTCCCGGGCGAGACGCCCATCCCGCAGCCGACCCTGCCCGCCGGGACGTACCCGACCTGGGCCGGGACCAGCGCCTACGACAAGGGGCAGCGCGTCCTCTTCGACGGGGTACCCTACGAAGCTAAGTGGTGGACGCAGGGCGACAGCCCCGAGGCCGCCAGCGCAAACCCCGACTCGTCGCCCTGGACCCCGCTCAGCCAGGACGAGGTCGACCAGATCATCGGCGGCTCCAGCCGCTGAACCCAGCTCGGCGGCGGGACGCTGACTCCCCCCACTCGCGCCCCGTCGCCGACTCATACCTGGACACCCGCTGCGGGGCGGGGCGGTCCGGGCGCCCGTTCGCACAGGTCATTCGGCCGGTGCGACGGCGCAGTGCCGGCGGGGATCCGTGTGCCTTCGGGTGGCGCACCGCATCCCTGCCGGCACGAAAGACAGGCGATGACGCTCGCGGCGGGGGCCGACACCGACGGTGACCTTGACGTCGACTGCCACCGCGACGCCGGCTCCGGCCACCGCGTCGCCCGACGACCCGCTCGACGCGCAGGCCGCGTGGTCGTCATCTGTCACCTCGGCGGCACCCTGGGCTCGCCGAAGCTGATGGACTGGGTGACGAAGGACATCTGACCCGGCGTGCGCGGGGCACCTCTCCGACACGGTAGGATGGTCGAGTTGCCCCGCGCGGAGCCTCGGCTCGGGCGGCGACAACGGGCTGTGGCGCAGCTTGGTAGCGCACTTGACTGGGGGTCAAGGGGTCGCAGGTTCAAATCCTGTCAGCCCGACGCAGTGAAAAAGCCGGTGGGCACGAGGTCGCTTCGCGACCGACGTGCCCACCGGCTTTTTCACTGCTCGCTGCTGTCTATTGGGGTCCCCGCGCGCGAGGGGCTCCGGGCGCCGACCCGAGCGCAGCGAGAGCCGGCGTTTGGGGGAGCGGGTGGGGCGCAGCCCGACGCAGGGCTCGACGGGGCAATGGCTCTCACGCAATGCAACATGTCGTTGCTCTCTGTAAAGCTTCGCAGGCGAGCGAGCTTGTTGATCAATTCGTCGAGTCGATAGCGTTCGAGAGCGAGCGGCGAATGACGCCATTCGACGGGGTCCGTCGGCAGTGTTGTAGCGGACCATGGCCCGACCGGCCCACGTAGGCGATGAGGGAGATGCAAGAACGGTTCGGAATCGAGCTTGACGGCGCGGTAACGATGGACCTCACCGAGGACTTCCGGCCAATCAACCAGACGATTCCCGCTTTGTTGTCCCAACTTGACGGAAGCAACTCGTTCGCCGTGCTGGTCTGGAAGCTACCCGAGGGTGTCAAGAGCGTAGCTGACCTGAGTGCTGATTACTTCCCGGAGAGTTTTATTCAGTGTGCGGGCGCAGCCGACAAGCTGACCGTTGAAGTGCGACTTCAGTTCGATGGCACCGGGCGTCTCTTCACGGTCGGGAGGCGCTCGCGTAGCGAGGGCAGTGCCTCGAAGGTACAGGTGCAGTGGTCGAACTTTGAGGTACAGGTCGAACAGAGCGAAGCCTTCTCCTATCAAGAGGCCTCAGATATTTTCCTCGCTCACATCGAAAGTGGCGCGATCCCTCCCGTTTACGAATTGAGGGGCCACTGATGCGGCCAGCAAACGGGCGCCTAGGCGCGTCTTGCCGCCCTTCGACTCTCGGGTCGAGGGCCAAGTGGATTGGTGCTGAGAGTGAAACCTAGCGAGGCTCTACCCGATCTGGTGATGAAGGTTCGATTCCTTAGCACCGAGGAGGGGGGTCGCATGACGGACATAGGCGGGAATGCCGACCACTACTCCTGCCCGATCGGTCGTGGTGACCCGACCATGTACGACTGTCGCGTTTGGCTCCGCGGAAGGGTCCTGCGGTTGGGTCAGACCTACGATGTGGAGGCTTCGCTGCTGGACCCGGATGCATGGCTCGATCGCTTTTCCGTAGGCGACGTCATGGCACTCTGGGAAGGTCGGGCGATTGCGACCGGTGAAGTGGTGGCCGTCCGCGCGCACAAGACCGATAAATCATTGCCGAAGTAGGAGGTGTCAGTCGACGTGTCCCTCTCGCGGTCCACTGTGATTGAGCTCGTAACTCGGGCTGTCGAAGGTCTCCGGGGAGATGATCGGTTGCTGAGCTCACAGCTCCCCAACCTTGATGTGAGTGGCATTCACGGTACGGACAGTTTCCGATTGACTCCGACTCAGGGTGTGCAGTTGGGCGATGTCCGTGGAGTCTTTGCGGATGCGGAGGTCGCCGATACCGATGGGGTGTTCATACATCTCTTGCTGCATGTCGTGAACGGCAAGCTAGCGGAACTAGAGGTCTACCGAGATGATCTCGCGCCCGTCAGAGCACGTATCTCCGCGGATGACATCGCCTTCTACATCCATGGACCGTCGGAGGCGTAAGACCTCACTTACGTGACGAGGTTCTCTCCGAAGACGGTCACGCCCGCGCCGACCCGCGCAGCGCGACCGCGTCTTCACTGGGCGACGCGCCGAACTCGCGCCGGTACTCCCGGCTGAACTGCGACGGGCTCTCGTATCCGACCGCGTAGGCGGTCGCGCCGATGTCGCCCGGGTTCGCGATCAGGCGCAGCCGCGCTTCCTGCAAACGGATGCTCTTCTGGTATTGGATCGGGCTCATCGAGGTGACCGCGTGGAACGCTCGGTGAAACGCTGAGGGGCTCATCCTCGCGCGTTCGGCGAGCTCGTCGACGCGGAGCGGCTCGGAGAAGTGCTCCCGTATCCAGCGAACGACGTGGCGGACGCGGCTGAGGCTGCTGTCGGCGAGTCCCAGCTGTCGCACGGTCGCGCCCTGGTCGCCCGACATGATCAGCCAGAGGATCTCCCGTTCGATCATGGGGGCGAGCACCGGGATGTCCCGGGGGTGGTCGAGCAGTCGCAGCATGCGGATGGTCGCGTCCAGCAGCCGCGGCGAGGTCTCTCCGACGGCGATCGCCGGAGGGGATGACTCCCCGCGCGACGGCCGCGGGAACTCTGCCGCGGAGGCGGTCAGCATGAGTTCGGCGATCACTTCCGAGCGCAGCTCCAGACCGAATCCCAACGCGGGATGCTCGGGGGTGGCGTCGGTGAAGTGCCCGGAGACCGGGAGGTCCACGGAGGCGACCAGATATTGCCCGGCTCCGTAGTCGTGGACTGTTCCTCCCACCGAGAGTCGTTTGGTGCCTTGCGCGACGATGGCGAGGATCGTGCCCGTCGTGGATTCGTCCTGCGAACCGCCGTGGTCCATCCGCGACACGACCACGCCGGGGATCGCCGTCGGACTGACGCCACCCGGGGCGTGTTGCGCCACGAGGGCGCGGAACTCATCGAAGGACATGGGAAGAGTGAAACATCATCCCTCGAGGAAGGCATCCATTCCTGTCGAAGATGACAGTTTTGTGCAAGGAGTCGATGGGATTCCCCTAACTCGCCGCAGGGGGCTGACGGTTGTGTTGAAGCATGAGCGAACAGACATCCGACCAGAAGATCGTCGTCATCACCGGAGCGAGCTCCGGCATCGGGCGCGGCGCCGCCATTGAGATCGCCGCCCGCGGAATGGGCGTCGTCATCACCTACAACGCGCGCCCAGAGGGCGCTGAGAGGACCGTCGAGGAGATCCGGGAGAACGGAGGCACGGCGGTCGCGCTTCCGCTCGACATCAGCCGCACGGACACCTTCGCCGACTTCGCGAACACGCTCACCCGCGTGGTGAGAACGGAGTGGGGAGCGGATGGCATTCATGCGCTGGTGAACAACGCCGGTTTCGGCGGCGGGATGGGCTTCGAGGAGATGACGGAGGACGCGTTCGACGCCTACTACCGGGTACTCCTGCGCGGTCCGTACTTCCTCACCCAGGCCCTCCTGCCTCTGATCGAAGACGGCGGCGCGATCGTGAACACCTCCAGCAGCTCTGTGCGCCCCGGCGACACCGAGCCCGGCTACTCCGGGTACGCGGCGATGAAGGGCGGTCTCACCACGGCCACACGGTACCTGGCCAAGGAACTCGCCGGCCGGTCGATCCGCGTGAACTCCATCAGCCCCGGCCCGACCCGGACGCGCCTCGGCGACAACGCCTTCGAGCGCTTCCCCGAGGTGATCGACGGGCTCGCAGCGAAGACCGCCTTCGGCCGCATCGGCGAGCCGGCCGATGTCGGGAAGGTCATCGCGTTCCTCGTCTCCGACGACTCGGCGTGGATCACGGGCGAAGACATCCTGGCGACCGGCGGGTACGCACTGTGAGCGCCGGGTTCGGGACGGTCGTCCTCACCGGGGCGACCAGCGGCATCGGCGAGGCGACCGCCCTCCGACTCGCCGGCATGTCGACCATCCTGATCGCGCTCGGCATCGAATCGGAGCGGGATGCCGCTCCCGCCCTCGAACGGATCCGCCGTGCGGGTAACGCCGAGGTCCACTACATCTCGGCGGATTTCACCCGCCTGGCCGACGTCGTCTCGGCAGCGGAGCGGGTCGGCACGGTGGCACGATCGATCGATCTGCTCATCAACGACGCGGGTGTTCCTGGAGCTGCGGAGCGGATCGTCACCCCCGACGGATTCGAACGCACATTGCAGGTCAACGCACTCGCACCGGCGCTGTTCACCCGCCTCCTCATCCCCCGACTCGCCGAGGGCGCTCGGATCGTCAACGTCGGCTCCTCGGCGCACCGCGTCGAGCACTTCGACTTCGACGACGTCGACCTGGAACACGACTACACCCCGATCGCCGCCTACGCGCGGGCGAAACTGGCGATGGTGACGTGGTCGTCGCTCCTCGCCGAGGAGGAGGCCGCCTCGTCCCACGATGTCGTCGCACTGTGCCCGGGGCTCAACGACACCCCGCTCAGCGCCGCGATGATGGGTCGCATCGGCGGCCCTGCGTCGCGCGGCGCGCAGCTGGTGCTCGCTGCGAGCCGCGCAGCTGTTCCGTCGGGCAGCTACCTCGAGAACGGCCACGTCGTCCGTCCCAGCGCTGACAGCCTCGATCCGGGCAACCGCGCCCGGCTCGCCGCAGTGTTCCGGGAGCGGCTGTCGCCTTTCGTCGTTCGCGGCGATGTCCGGGCCACGCCATGAGAGGGCGCCAACAGGGTTCAGGTGATCCGCTGATCCGAGCCGTCACCAGTCGCGAGGGCGACCGCGTCACGACGCTCGAACTCTTCTTCGACCTCGCGTTCGTGTTCGCCTTCACTCAGCTCAGCCGCCTGATGGCGCAGCAGCACGATGCCCTCGGCATCCTTCAGGCGCTGGTCATCCTCGCCCTGCTGTGGTGGGCCTGGACCGCCTACGGGTGGCTCTCGAACATCGCCCACGCCGACCAAGGCGTGGTCCGCGTGGCCATGATCATCGGCATGACGGCGATGTTCGTCGCGGGCATCGTCGTCCTGGAGGCCTACGACGACCTGCCCGACGGCCTGTTCGGCCCCCTCGTGTTCGTCGGCGCCTACCTCGTCGCTCGGATCACCCACGCGATCGTCTTCGTCTGGCTCGCCGCCCCCGAGCTCCGCCGACGCACGCTGATCACCGTCACTCTCTCCGTCGTTCCGTCCGGAGGACTGCTGGTCGCCGGAGCCCTGCTCGGTGCCCCGTGGCAGATCTGGTGCACCATCGCCGCGGTGGTGATCGAGCCGATCGTCTCCTACCGCACCAGCGTCGGCGTCGCCTGGCCGGTGCGCTCCACCGCTCATTTCACGGAGCGACACGGACTGATCGTGATCCTCGCCCTCGGCGAGTCCATTCTCGGCATCGGCACAGGGGCCTCAACCGAGCCGATCAGCCTCGCCATCCTTCTCGGCGTGGTGTTGTCGATGCTGATCTGCATCGCTCTGTGGTGGGCCTACTTCACCCGGCTCGCCGGCGACGCCGAGCGGGCTCTCATGGCTGTCCCCGTCGTCGACCGCGGCCGGGCTGCCACCGACGCGTACACCTACCTCCACCTGGCCCTGGTCGGCGGCATCGTGCTCGCGGCGCTCGGCCTCGAGGTCGCGATGGCACACGCCGAGTCGAACGAGGGCTTCGGACTGTTCGGCGCCGCCGCGCTCAGCGGGGGAGTCGCCTGTTATCTCGCGGGGACCGCAGCGTTCGCTCGACGCCTCCTCGGCCGCTGGAATGTCGTCCGTCTCGTGATCGCCGCGGCCTTCGTCGCTCTCGCGCCCGTGCTCGGCATGCTCTCCCCTCTGATCGCGCTTGCGAGCGTGGTGGGCGTACTCATCGTGTTGTTCGTCGCAGAGCGCAACCTGCCGGCTCTCGCGCCGAGTGGCGAGCGCTAGAGTCCCGTCGCCACCACCAGCCGGCCGCCGTCCCACGCCACCGGCAGGGGATCCGTGATCTCGCCCACGAAGGGTGTGTGCTCTCCTGTGAGGCGGAAAGCGAGCATCGCCCACGAGCCGTCTCGGAGGCGGGCGAGACGGCCGCTGTACAGGTTCGCGTCCGTGATCGGGTAGGTGGCATCGATGTCGAACGAGCCGACGAGTCCGCCGGCCGGCGCAGCCCACACGCCGCCGGTGTGCTCGCGACGCGCGGCGCTCGCGTGTTCCGCCAGACACGAGAAGATCAGCACCGACTGACCCTCCACCGACTCGGTCTGAGTGACCTCGAGCTGCCCGAAACCGTGGTCGACGGGGGAGGTCAGCGGAGGCTGCAGAACCCAGCGGTCCAGGTCCGTGGAGGTCGCGTGTCCCACGACCCCTCGGCTGAACGGGTCGCCGGTCTTCGCGCGCGCGGTGATCAGCATGTGCCACCCTTCGCCGGCGGGATCCCGGAACACCCAGGGGTCGCGGAACGCTTCGTCGTGCCAGTCGGGGGAGAGGGTCTCGTACCATCGCGGGTCGGCGGTCAGAATCGGGTTCGCGGCCGATTTCGTCCAGTCGCGCAGGTCTTCGGAGGTGGCGACGCCGATCGACTGGATGTTCTTCACCCCATCCGGTGCAAGCGTCGACCCGGTGTAGAACATGCGCCAGAGGCCATCGTCGCCGCGGACGATGGACCCCGTCCAGGTGGCGAGGTCGTCGAACGCGGGTGCGTCCGATCGCACCAGGGCGTCCTCCACACGGGTCCAGTCCGTCAGGTCAGTGGACACCGCATGCCCGATGGACGCCCGATAGTGGCGGGCTTCGGGATCTTTCAACGCGCGCGATGCGTAGAGGAAGAACAGGTGGTGCCGCTCGCCGTCGTCGGCCAACCAGAAGTCCCACACCCAGGAGTCCGGCAAAGAGAACATCGTGAACCTTTCGTGACATCGTCGTCTGCTTAAACGCTTGACCAGGATTGTAGCCTGAGTTATCGTGAGCTGGTCAAACGCTTTAGCAGGACTCGCTGGTGGGTTCAGAAAGGTCATCGACGCCGATGCCACGCCCCGTCTTCTTCCGCCCGGCCAACGGCTGGGTAGGAGACATCATCCCGTTCGAGAAGGACGGCAGGTTCTTCCTCTACTACCTCCATGAGCTCCGGGAGACGCCGAAGCCGGGGACGCCGTGGAACCTCGTCGTGACCGACGACCTCGTGACTTTCCGCGACCGCGGTGTCGCTCTTCCGGCCGGCAGCGCCGAGGATGCCGATTTCAACGCGTACACGGGAAGTGTCGTGGAGGGGCCGGACGGGCTCGTCCACCTGTTCTACACCGCACAGAACCCGCACCGGCTGGGCGCGGACGGGCTTCCGCTTCAGCTGGTCGCCCACGCGACGAGTTCGGATGGGATGGCGACGTGGGAGAAGCATCCCCGGCTGACGTTCGGTGCTCCATCGGGCTACGAGCCCGCTGATTGGCGTGACCCGTTCGTGTTCTGGGATGACGGAAAGGGGCTGTGGCGGATGCTGGTCGCCGCCCGTCACGCGGACGGCGCGGAGCGTCGCCGCGGCGTCATCGCGGAGCTGCGATCGACGGACCTGTACACCTGGACGCCGACAGCGCCGTTCTGGGATCCGCGCCGGTACATCACCCACGAATGCCCTGACGTGTTCCAGTGGGGTGACTGGTGGTACCTCGTCTACTCGGAGTTCTCGGAGTCGTTCACCACCCGGTACCGGATGGCCCGGACCCCGGACGGCCCGTGGGTCGTTCCCGATCACGACAGCATCGACGGCCGCGCGTACTACGCGGCGAAGACGGCGGAACGGGACGGCCGCAGGTTCTTCTTCGGGTGGATCGCCACCAAGGAGGGCGACGTCGACGACGGGCCCTGGCAGTGGGCCGGCACCATGTCGATCCTCGAGGCGACGCAACGTGGTGACGGGACGCTGGGCTTCGGATTCCCGCGGGAGCTCGTCGACAGCTTCGATGAGGAGGTTCCGCTGCGTTTCCCGGAGCCGCTGCCGGTCGGCTTCTCCACACCGGACGGGTACGCCGACACGGTGTCCATCGATGAGCTCCCGGACACCTTCTACGCTCGTGCGGAGATCGACATCGAGCCGGACACGACGGAGACGGGCTTCCTGCTGAGGGCGACCGAGGACGGCGACCGCTCCTACGTCCTCCGGTTGGAGCCCCGCCGGAACCGCGTCGTGTTCGACCGGTGGCCCCGGGAGCAGACCGGCGATGCTCAGTGGCACATCTCCGGCGACGTCCCGTTCGAAATCGAGCTGGAACGGCCCTGCACGCTGGAACCCGGTCGCCACACCGTGGAGATCATCGCCGACGACGACATCCTGGTCGCCGTCATCGACCGGGCGGTGTCGCTGAGCACCCGCATCTACGGCCACCCGGACGGGCGGCTCGGATTCTTCGCCGGAGAGGGCGGCGCGACCCTCCAGGCGCTTCACGTGTACCAGCGCGCCGACACCCTGCACCAGTAACCCGAACCGCCTAGCGATTCCAATCAAAGAAGATGGAGACACCATGAAGAAACTGCTCGGGACCATCGCCGCGACCGCGGCGGTCGCCCTCGCGCTCGCCGGTTGCAGCGGCGGAGGAGGAGGCAACGCCGGCAACGTGAACCCCAGCGGGGAGATCAAGCCGCGACAGATCTCCTGGCTGCTGTCCCGCCCTGCCGACGGCGGCGTGATCACCACTATGAAGCAGATCGCAGCCGACTACGCGAAGAAGCACCCCGGCTTCTCGCTGAACCTGATCACGACCCCGGATCGCCCCTCCTACATCCAGAAGTACGAGACCCTCGCTGCAGCCAACAAGCTTCCCGAACTGTTCGACACCGACGCCACCCCGTTCGCGGCGAAGCTGGCGAAGCAGGGCAGGATGATCGACGCGGAGAAGCTGCTGAAGAGCCTCGGCCTGTACGACGACTACCGGCCGGCTGCGCTGAACTATCAGCGTTTCGACGACGGGTCTCTGTACATGGTTCCGTTCGAGTTCCAGCTGGAGTTCTTCTGGTACAACAAGGCGCTGCTGGAGAAGGCGGGCGTGGCCGTGCCGACGTCGCTGGATGACATCCCGGCCATGTGCACCGCCCTGCGGAAGGCGGGGATCACCCCGATCGCGCTCGACGGTCAGGACCAGTGGCCGCTGGAGCGGTACATGGCCTATCACCCGTTCCGTACCGCCGGCCCCGACTACATCACCAAGCTGAAGAAGGGTGACGCCAAGCTCAGCGACTCCACCGGCACCGCCGCTGTCGACTGGCTGAACCAGCTCGGCCAGGCGAAGTGCTTCGAGGACGGGTTCTCCTCCACCGGCTACTCGGATGCGCAGGGTCTCTTCACCTCCGGGAAGGCGGCCATGTACAACATCGGCACGTGGGAGCTGGGCAGCCTCGCGACCGACAAGCTCGACCCGTCGGTCCGCTCCGACGTCGACTACTTCACGCTCCCGACCACGAAGGACTCGGTGACCGCGGCGAACGAGTACGTCTCTCCCTCCGGCATCGGCATGGCCGTGAACGCGAAGACTTTCGACCCGCTCGTGCGCGACTTCCTGAAGTACGCGCTGACCGAGTACCCGAAGCGGTACGCCGCGACCGGTGCGCTGTCTCCGACGTCGAATGTGGAGACGACCATCCCGGACAATGCGACCCCGTTGTACAAGAAGGCGGTCGACCAGGCGAACGATCTCGGTGACAAGATCGCCATGCCCTGGGACACGCAGCTCGACCCCACCTCCAACACCCGGTTGCAGCAGGAGCTGACCCTCCTCGTGCAGGGGAACATCAAGCCGGAGGAGTTCATCAGCACGATGGATCAGACGATTCAGCAGAACGGTCCGAAAGCGTTCAAGTAACCCGAGCTCGGTGAGGGCGGCGCATCCCCGGTGCCGCCCTCACCAGCCCTGAAAGGCATCCCATGCTTCCCAGCCGCTCCCGGCTCTCGGTGCTGGTCTTCCTGATCCCACCACTGGCGCTGTACTGCATCGCCGTGCTGTTCCCGATCCTGCAGTCGCTCTTCCTCTCCTTCTTCGAATGGGATGGGATCAGCGACCTCCAGTTCGTGGGAGTCGAGAACTACGTCCACATGTTCACGGGCGACACGGTGTTCTGGCGGGCGTTCTTCAACGCGCTCGGCTACCTGTTCATCTGCCTCGTGCTCCAGCTCGGCGGTGGCCTCGTCGTCGCCAGCCTGCTCACCTCCCTCCGCCGGGGACGGGAGTTCGTGAAGACGCTCTACCTGCTGCCCGCGGTGATCAGCACGGTTGCGATCGCGTTCCTGTTCGCCCGCATCTACTCGTCCGACCCTGTCGGCCTGCTGAACCAGGTGCTGCAGTGGGTGGGACTGGGCGACCTGGCTCGGCCGTGGCTGTCCGATGTGAACACGGTGCTGGCCGCGGTGTCCATCCCGGAAGGCTGGCGGTTCACCGGGCTGTATGTGCTGATCATCTATGCGGCTCTGATCGCTGTACCCGCCGAGCTGGAAGAGGCCGCCCGGCTCGACGGCGCGAACGCGTGGCGGATCTTCACCAAGATCCGGTTCCCGTACATCCGGCCGGTGTGGATCACCACGGTCATCATGGCGACCACCTACGCGTTGCGCGGCTTCGACATCCCGTACCTGCTCACCAACGGTGGTCCGGGCCAATCCTCCGAGCTCCTGACCACCTACATGTACAAGACCGCCTTCACCAGCACCAATTACGGATACGCCAGCAGCATCTCCGTCTTCATCGTCGTGGAGTGCCTGGTGGCCGTCGGTCTGATCTTCGTACTGCTTCGTCGAAAGGCCGACGCATGACCGCCCAGCTGACCCGCCCCGCTCCGTCACCGATCGCGACGGCGGCGCCGCGCCGACCGGTCCGCCGGCGGCGCCGGCCGAACATCTACCGCAGCCTCAACGGCGTGATCATCGCCGTCATCGTTGTCGTGCAGGTCTATCCGCTGGCCTGGCTGTTCCTCACCAGCGTCCGGACCGAGCACGACTTCACGACCGGAAACCCGTTCGCCCTGCCGACCTCGTTCACCCTCGACAATTACGCGCGCGCGTTCGGCACAGGCAATCTGGGCCTGAACATCCTCAACAGCTTCATCGTGACGATGGGCGCCAACATCCTCATCGTCATCTTGGGGATGATGGCCGCCTACGCCATCCAGGTCCTGGGATTCCGGTTCAGCCGGGCGGTGCGCGGGCTGTTCCTCATCGGGATCATCGTGCCGGTGCAGATCGCCCTCGTGCCGCTGTTCATCGACTATTCGTCGGTGAACCTGCTGGACACCTATCAGTCGATGATCATCCCGCTCGCCGGTTTCGCCCTGCCGATGTCGGTGTACCTGTTCTCCTCGTTCTTCGAGTACATCCCGCGCGAGACCTATGAAGCGGCATCCCTCGACGGCGCCGGCCCGTACCGGATCTTCGGCCAGATCACCTTCCCGCTGTCGGTGAACACGATCGTGACGGTGGTGCTGGTCAACAGCATCTTCATCTGGAACGACTTCATCTTCGCGAACACGTTCGTCCTCTCCGACGGGTTGAAGACGATCCCGCTGGGGCTGCAGAACTACATCGGCGCGATGGGGAAGGTCGATTGGACGGCCACGTTCGCCGCGGTCTGCGTCACCATCACCCCGCTGCTCCTGGTGTTCCTGGTGCTCAACAAGGCGATGCGGTACGGCTTGGAGAGCGGCGCGACCAAGGGGTGACGGCGTGCGCGTCGCTAAGCTGAAGCAGGAGGGGGCAATGACGTCCGAGACAACCCAGCATTCCGGGCATCCGGTGACGATGCGCGACGTGGCCGAAGCAGCCGGCGTCTCCATCGCGACGGTGTCGCTCGTGATCAACGACAAGAAGAACGCCCGCATCGGCGACGACGCTCGCAGGCGCGTCCGTGAGGCGATCCGCACCCTCGGCTACCGGCCGAATGCTCTCGCCAAGAATCTCGTCAGCGGGCATTCGAAGTTCATCGGCCTGGTCGCCGACGCGATCGCCACGACCCCGTTCGCCGGCCAGATCATCCACGGCGCTCAGGACGAGGCGTGGAAGCACGGGTACGTCCTCCTGGTCGCCAACACCGACGGCAACGCGGACGCCGAGCGCGAGGCGATCGGAATGATGCTCGAGCACAAGGTCCGCGGGATCCTCTACTCCACCTGGTACCACCGGGCGGCGGCCGTTCCTGAGTCGCTCCGTGAGACGGACTTCGTCCTCGTCGACTGCTTCTCGCCCGACGGCGACGCACCCGCCGTCGTCCCGGATGAGGTCCAAGGGGGTCGGGCAGCGACGCAGCTGTTGATCGACAGCGGTCACACGCGGATCGCCATCATCAACACGACGACACCGTCGCCGGCGCATGAAGGGCGCCTCCTCGGGTATCGCGAGGCGCTGGAGGATGCAGGCGTCGCTTTCGATCCGTCCCTGGTCTTCGACGCGCTGCCGGAGCAGGAAGGCGGATACGACTCGGTCGACGCCCTCCTCGCGAGCGGTGCGACCGCGGTCTTCTGCCACAACGACCGCGTCGCGATGGGGCTCTACGACGGTCTGCGCCGCCGGGGGCTCTCGATTCCGGAGGACATGGCCGTTGTCGGCTTCGACAACCAGGAAGTCATCGCCGCTCACCTGCGCCCCCCACTGACGACGGTCGCGCTCCCGCATTACGAACTGGGCGCAAAGGGTGTCCGGATGCTCCTGGGAGTGGACGAGCACCGACGCGACGAACTGGTGACCGTCGCGTGCCCGCCTGTTCTTCGCGAGTCGATCGGCGAAGCCCGCCGCGTGCCGACGGCGTAGCGCAACGCTCTCGCCCGACCTCGCGAAACTTCGCGCGGTGATTAAACGCTTGACCGCGCAATCTTGTGTCGACTAGAATCTGGTTAAGCGTTTAACCAGTTCATCGATGAACGGAAGCCCATGCGTGTCAACGAGCCCTCTCGCCACCTGATCACTCCACGACGCATCGTCAGCGGACTCGCAGCTCTCGCCGCGGCGGCAGCGCTCGTGATCGTGCCGGCAGCCACCTCCACCGCAGTGAATCCACCGGACCAATCGTTGCGGGCGCAGTACCATCTCACCCCGCCCGATCACTGGCTCTCCGACCCGCAGAGGCCGGTCTGGGCAAACGGAAAATACAACCTCTACTACCTGTACAGCAGCCCGAACAACAGTCCCGGGGGTTGGCGTCACGCCACGACGGTGGACAACGTCGTCTTCAAGGATCAGGGAGTCGCCATTCCCCTCGGCGGGGGTGGCACCTTCCCCGTATGGACCGGCTCGGGTGTGGTCGACACGAACAACACAGCCGGGTTCGGTGCCGGCGCCGTGGTCGTGCTCGCCACTCAGCCTCCCGGCGGTGACCGGTATCAACAGTCGCAGTACCTCTGGTACTCCACCGACGGTGGGGATACCTTCACCGCCTACGGGGCGCCGGTCATCGCCAACCCCGACGGCAATGACTGGTTCCGTGACCCGAAGATCGTGTGGGACAGCGCGCACAACACCTGGGTTGCCGTGATCGGCCGGCAGCAACAGCTGTGGTTCTACACCTCTCCGGACCTCAAGAACTGGACGTACAAGTCGCAGTTCGGATACTCGTCCCCGAACATCGGCGGCTTCGAATGCCCCGATATCTATCAGATCACTGCAGACGACGGTACGAGTCACTGGGTGCTCGCCGGCAGTATGCAGGGCGACTACTCCGGGCAGCCGGACACCTACGCCTACTGGACCGGCACCTGGGATGGAACGAATTTCATCACCGACGCCCGCGACCCGCAATGGCTCGACTACGGCTCCGACTGGTACGCCGCCGTCTCCTGGCCTGACCATGACAACCCGGACACATCCCGCTTCGCCCTCGGCTGGATGAACAACTGGAACTACGCGCCCAACGCCGTTCCCACCGATGCAAGCGACGGGTACAACGGCCAGATGTCGATCGTCCGCAAGCTCAACCTCGCGAAGAAGGGGACGACGTACAGCCTGATCTCGCAGCCGACCGCCGGCCTCGACGACATCGTCACCAAGACCGTGCATCCCGCCGACGTCACCGTGAACGGGTCCGCGGACCTCGACTATCACGGCTCGGCCTACGAACTCGACGCCGACATCTCCTGGCAGCAGCTGAACAACGTCGGCATTTCGATCGGTCAGTCCGCCGACGAGAGCAGGCACACCAACGTCGGTGTCTACCAGGGGAACGTCTACGTCGACAGGTCCGGCTCGAACCAGGCGGCGTACAGCTTCGGCTCAGCATTCCAGCACACTCAGGCTCCCATCGACCCGACGGCGAAGAGCGTCCACCTGCGCATCTTCGTCGACAGATCAAGTGTTGAAGTGTTTGTGAACGACGGCGAGCGCGTGCTTTCCAACAACGTGTTCTTCCAGTCTTCCGACCGTGGAGTCTCCCTGTACACCGACGGCGGCTCCGCCACCTTCTCCAACCTGACCATCAAGGAGTTTGCGAACACCTCCACCGCCGCCGCGCCGACAGCTCCTTTCGCAGACTTCGAGGGCGGCAGCTACGGCGCCTGGACAACAACCGGTGCCGCGTTCGGGAGCGGACCAGCCTCCGGCACTCTGCCCAACCAACAGCCGGTGAGCGGGTACGCGGGGAACAGACTGGTCAACAGCTTCAACGGCGGCGACGCCTCTACCGGAACGCTGACCTCACCGGCCTTCAACATCAACAAACCCTTCCTCAACTTCCTCGCCGGCGGAGGTGACCATCCAGCGCCGTCGTCCCTCTTCGCGGACTTCGAGGGGAGCACCTGGGGTGCCGGATGGACCGCAACCGGCGATTTCGCAGGGCAGGGCCCGTCCACTGAGACGCTTCCCGGCCAGGTCGGTGCGAAGGTGCTGGATACCTATGTCGGTGGTGGTGACGGATCGATGGGCACCATCACGTCGCCTGCCTTCACCATCACCCGGGACTACATCGACCTCCTGGTCGCAGGCGGGAACCATCCGTGGGGCGCCCCCGGTGCGACAGCGGTCAACCTCATCGTCGATGGCGCCGTCCACCGAACCGCAACAGGTGCCAACAGCTCCACCATGACGCCTGTCAGCTGGGACGTGCACAGTCTCATCGGCCACACCGCGCACATCCAGATCACCGATCAGACAACCACCGGATGGGGCCACCTCATGGTCGACCAGATCCTCGTGAGCAGTAGGCCAGGGGCGACAGTCGGGGAGCCCGACGACCAGACGACGGTGAACCTCATCGTCGGCGGAAAGACCGTTCGCACCAGCACAGGGCAGGACAGTGAGCACCTTGCCTGGTCCACCTGGGACGTGACAGACCTGCAAGGGCAGAACGCGACCGTTCAGATCATCGACCACAACACGGGAAGCTGGGGCCACATCGACGCCGACCAGTTCACGCTCGCGAACACCCCAGCCAACTGAGGTCGCCAGCGATTGCACGGTACGGTGAGGAGCCGCCTCGACGAAGGCGAAGGTGAAGAGGGGGCATGCCGGTGTTCAGCGAGACGGACCTGAGTCGCGCGGTGACCCATGCGTTGCGTCATGCGCCGGGCGAGTACGGGCTTGCGGTGGACAACGATGGCTGGGTGGAGATGCGGTCATTGGTGAATGCGCTGAGCGCGGCCGGCTTCGATGGTCTGACGGAGGACGCGGTGCTTCGGATGATCGCGAACTCGTCGAAGGTCCGGCACGAAGTCGTGGGCGACCGGATTCGCGCGACGTATGGTCATTCGATCCGCATTGCGGATGATCTCGTCAACCAGGAACCACCGGTGGAGCTCTTCCACGGCACGGTCGCCGAAGCGGTCAGCAGCATCCTGGAGGCGGGAATCCTGCCGATGAAGCGCCAGCATGTTCACCTCTCGCCGGATTCGGCAACGGCGCACGAGGTTGCTCGTCGGCACGGGACGGACACGGTCCTGCTGACCGTTCGAAGCCGCGAAGCGTTCGAGGCCGGTGTTCGATTCCAGCGGCGTGGAGAACTCATCTGGATTGCCGACGCCATACCGCCGGCATATGCCAGCCGGACAACGAGCGGACTCCGTGAAGAGAAGCCAGGCGGATGACTCCGTCCACCTTTCCCTACGACGCCTGCTCCCGCATCACCTGACGCAGCGCACGGCGCAGCTCGGCCTCGATGACGCGCGCCTGCTGCGCAGTGACGCCCTCGTTCTGGCTGCGGCGCTCGGAGCCGGCGCAGCGCTCGCCGTTCCCGGTGAAGTGGATCGCCGTCCGACCGTCCGCAAGCACCGGCTGCTGCTCGCCGCAGTGTGCGCATTCCCTGAACGTGAACGAGGTCATGAGACCACGCTACGGAGGGGGTATTTCGGCAGCGTTGCGCGTTGAAGAAGAGACGATGACGGGGTGAGCCCAATGTCGGTGGATCGCGCTACCGTCCACCCATGGACCTGCGCATCGAAGAGCTGTCGACGTCGAACCTGCGCGGGCTGCGCGACCTGCGGCTCGCGCCCGGCCAGGAGCGGTTCGTCGCGCCGGTCCTCGAGTCGATCGCCGAGGCGTACGTGACGCCGACGGCGTGGCCGCGCGCCATCGTCGGTGACGGTGAGGTGGTCGGCTTCGTGATGGCGAACTGGGATCCGGACAGCGAGCTGGAGGCGTTCCGCGCGGGCATCTGGCGGCTCAACGTCGACGAGAAGGCGCAAGGTCGCGGAGTCGGTCGGTTCGCCGTCAATGAGGTCGCCGCGGAGGCGCGGCGGCGCGGCATCCCGCGCATCACCGTGCTCTGGGAGCGCGGCGACGGCGGCCCTGAAGCCTTCTACCTCGCCTGCGGATTCGTCCCGACCGGGGAGGAGCTGTTCGGCGAGGTCGTGGGTGTGCTCGATCTGACCTGAGGTCGTCTGGATCAGCTGCAGTTGTAGACCGTGACGCCCCAGCCGTCGGCGGTCGTGAACGTCGAGTAGTCGTAGGCGTAGTCGTAGTCGAGGCCGACGATCTGGTAGCCGTGGTTCGCCGCGACGATCTGGAACTGGGAAGACGGAGTACAGCCGGGCGAGTAGTAGCCGCTCGTCAGCACCTGGGGATTATGCGTGATCAGGGTGAAGTCCGGGGGAGGCGGCATGACGCCTACGGGCGGTGTCGCGCCGCCCGAGCTGCGAGACGGGGACGGCGTCGAGTGCTCCGAGTGTTCGGCCGCCTCGGCGGCAGCGGCAGCGGCGGCCGCAGCTGCAGCCGCCGCCGCCGCTGCTGCGGCCGCCGCTGTGTCCACCGCAGTCTGTGAGTCGCGAACCGCTCGCGCTTTGGCGACGATGTCGGCGAGGGCGGGAACGGCGGGCTTACCGGCACGCACGGCGTCGACAGCCGCACGAATGGACGCACTGAGAGCATCCTTCGCGGGCTGGTCAGAGCGGGGGAACAGGTCGCGCAGCGAGGTCGCCGTAGCGTCGATGCCGGGAATCGCCGCGCGGTCACCGTCGGCCGGGATACCGGTCATCACCCCGGCAACAAGGGCGTCCGCGAGTCCCGTCTGCGTCAGCAGTGCTTCCGTCGTCCAGCGGGTCGTGTGCAGCCAGCCGCGTTCTCGCTCCATCTGGTGGCGCAGGGTCAGCGTGGCTGCCCGGAGGTCGTCGCCGGACGAGGTCGATGCCGCTGAGGCTTCCGCGGGTGTCGGATTCTCGCCGGGAGTCAGTGCGATCGTCCGGGCAAGTCCGTCGGACGCAGCGGCCAGCGCGTCGCGCTGACTGGGCAAAAGGAGGCCGTCGGACGCCGTGATCACGGGGTCGAGCGATCCGGCGAGCGCGACAGCGTGCGCGTGCACGGTGTCGAATCGAGCTCGCGCCTCGGTCAGCTGCTCCGACAGGGCGGGAAGGGCTGCGCGTGCGTCCCGGTAGGAGGCGAGCTCGCTGTCATGGGCAGCGGCGGACGCGGATACCGGCACGGCTATCGAAGCTGTGACGGCGACCACTCCGATGACCACTGTGAGGACGGATCGCGGATGCCGGTGCAGGAGATGTGCGGTGAGAGTACCTCCCGGCAGTCCGGCCATTCTGCTCCCTTCGCCGCCTCGGGGTGGAGACGGACAGGGTGATCCTTCCAGACGGATGGACAGTGAGCAATCCTCGGTACAGCCCCAACTCGGGGGTGGCGCTGCAGGCTCTCCCTTCCCAATCGCACATGAACGATATATCGTTGACTATCGCTACCTGATCGAGGAGGCACCATGTCCAACTCATTCCCCACCGGCGGGTTCGGCGCCCGCATGGACCCGGACGCCATGTGGCAGGCGTTCGAACAACTGCGGTCGACGTTCGAGAAGAAGGTCGGCACCCGAATGGGCCGCGGCGATGTCCGCGCGGCCGTCCTCTCGCTGCTCAGCGAGAAGCCGATGCACGGCTACCAGATCATCCGCGAGATCGAGGAGCGCAGTGGAGGCAGCTGGAAGCCCAGCGCCGGCTCCGTCTACCCGACGCTGCAGCTGCTCGCCGACGAAGGACTCATCTCGGCCGAGGAATCCAACGGGCGCAAGACCTACGCGCTGACCGAGGCGGGGCGCGAGGTCGCCGCCGCCGAAGCATCCACACCCTGGCAGACCGGCACGAGCGACTCCGGAACAACGACCGGAGAACGTCGCGGAGCCAACCTCCCGAAGGCCGGCGTCGAACTCGCCCAGGCGGCCGCGCAGGTGCACCGCAGCGGGACGCCCGAGCAGGTCAAGGAAGCCGCCGACGTGCTCGACGAGGCACGCCGGAAGCTGTACGCGATCCTCGCCCAGGGCTGACCGGGGTGACGTCGGACCAGGCGCCCGCCGCGCCGTCGAAGGCTCCGGCGGGGACGCCGGCCACCCGCGCGCGCTACCGCCGTATCCTCCGGTTCGCCGGCTGGAATCTCGCCGTGACCTGGTGGTACGAGCTGTTCCTGCCACGCATCGGGCTCGCCAGCGTCGCCGCGCGCAGCCGGTCGCGGCGGATGCGGAGGTTCGCGCAGCGGTTCCACGGGCTCGCCGTCGAGCTGGGCGGCCTGATGATCAAGGTCGGGCAGTTCATGTCGTCCCGGCTGGATGTGCTGCCGCCCGAGATCACCAGCGAGCTGGAGGGGCTGCAGGATGAGGTGCCGGCCGTCCCGTTCCCGGCGATCCGGGCGCTGGCGGAGGCCGAGCTCGGCGTGCCGCTGGAGAGCGCATTCGCGTTCATCGACGAGACGCCGGTGGCCGCCGCATCCCTCGGGCAGGCCCACCGCGGGCGCCTCACCGCCGAGGTGGCGGCGGAAACCGGGCAGGACGCCGTGGTGCTCAAAGTGCAGCGTCCCGGCATCGACACCATCGTGGATGTGGACCTCGCGGCCCTGCGCAGGGTCGGCCGCTGGCTCAGCCATGTCCGGCTGGTCTCCGACCGCGTCGACGCACCCGGACTGGTGGAGGAGTTCGCGCGCACCAGCCTGCAGGAAATCGACTACCTGCACGAGGCCGCGAACTCCGCGCGGTTCGCCGAAGAGTTCGCCGGTGACGACCGCGTCGCCGTCCCCGCCGTGGTCTGGGAACGGACCACCCGCCGGGTCCTCACCCTCCAGGACGTGACGGCGATCAAGATCACCGACGCCGACGCGTTGCGCGCCGCGGGCATCGACCCCGCCGAGGTCGCGCCGGTGTTCGCCGAGGTGATGTTCGACCAACTCTTCACCAACGGGTTCTTCCACGCCGACCCGCACCCGGGCAACATCTTCGTGACGCCGCGGCCCGCGGTGGCGGGGGAGCGACCCTGGCTGCTCACGTTCGTGGACTTCGGAATGATGGGCGAGGTTCCGGCGGGCACCCGCAGCGGGCTCCGGAAACTGCTCATCGCCGCCGCATCGCGCGACGGGAAGGGCCTCGTCGATGCGATCCGCGACGTGGGGGTGCTCCTCCCGACCGCCGACACGGCTGAGCTCGAGCGCGCGATGACCCACTTGTTCGCCCGGTTCGGCGGCATGGGATTCGCCGAGCTGCGCGAGGTCGACCCTCGCGAGTTCCGGGAGTTCGCGGTCGAGTTCGGCGACGTCGTCCGCTCGTTGCCGTTCCAGCTGCCCGAGAACTTCCTCCTCATCATCCGGGCGATGTCGCTGACCTCGGGCGTGTGCAGCGCGCTCGACCCGGCGTTCAACCTGTGGGACTCGGTCGAGCCGTATGCGGCCCAACTGCTCCGGGACGAGCGCGGCAACCTGGTGCAGGACCTCGGCCAGCAGGCGCTCGAGATCGCCGGGATCGCCTGGCGGTTGCCCAAACGATTGGATGCGCTGGTCACCCGGGTCGAGGACGGCACGGTGGCGGTCACCTCGCCACGGCTCGAGCAGCGGGTCGGCCGGCTCGAACGCGCGGCGCGGCGTCTCGTAGCGGCGGTCGTCTTCGGAGGTGCGATCATCGCCGGAGCGATCGTGCACGCGTCGGACGCGGTGCTCGGCTCGGTGCTGATGATCGCGTCGGTCGTGCCTCTCGCATTCACCGTCTTCACAGGCCGGCGGGGGAGCTGAGCCGGAATACTGCCTGGTGAGCTTGCGTTTCATCCACCATGGCAACCACAGAGATCACGTCGACCAACCACGACCAGGCCGTCGCCGACGGCATCGTGCTTCTCGACTTCTGGGCCGACTGGTGCGGCCCGTGTCACATGTTCGCCCCGATCTTCGAGAAGGCGTCCGAGCAGCACTCCGACATCACGTTCGGCAAGATCGACACCGAGGCCCAGCAGGCCCTCGCCGCTTCGTACGGCATCCAGTCGATCCCGACCCTCGTCGCGTACCGCGACGGCATCCCGCTGTTCTCGCAGGCAGGCGCCCTCCCGGGCGAGGCCGTCGAGAACCTCATCGAGCAGATCCGCGCCCTCGACATGACCGAGGTCCGGAAGCAGTACGACGAGCTGAAGGCGGCGCAGCAGCAGAGCTGAGCGCGGCGACAGCCTCGGGCGCGGCCCCGTCATCCGACGGGGGCCGCGCCTTCGTCGTTTTCGGAGGCGATCCGCGCGGCACGGGATGGGAAGGCCTCCGTTTCCCGCTCGGCTGCGGCGAGTCGAGCCGGAACTCCTCCCTTTTCCTCGCTGCGGGAAAGGGAGGAAACAACGGCCGACACGCCGGGCGGGAGCGCGAAAGGGAGGGGCCGGCGGACCGAGCGACCCGGAAGTCCTCCGTTCGCGGCGCGCGGGAAACGGAGGTCACCGCGGGCGACGCGCCGGGTGCGACCCGAAAACGGATGCCGGAAAGGGAGGACGTCGCCGGGGCGGAGCGGCGGGTGTCCTCCGTTCGCGGCGGTCGGGGCCGATGCGCGCCGGTCATTCCTCCGAAAGAGCGCGCTCGAGATCCGCGATCTCGCCATCGAGCCCGTTGGCGCCTCCGATGCGGAAGCGCCTGAGTTGCGCCGAGTAGACCGCCCGAGCGGAGTCGGTGTCGCACTCGAGCAGAGCGGCGATACGGGAGACGGCAGCCCGGTCGTCCGGGGCGTCCGCGAGAGGTCGCTGACACCGCCGACGGCGGCCACGATCGACGCGAACGTGTTGAACGTGTCGCCGGTGGGCAGCCAGCGGGTCGAGCCTCGTTGACGATGTCGATCGACAGGCGATCGACGTCGGCCAGCTCGCGCGTCAATGCCGGCCAGCGGAGCGCGAGCCCGCCGCGGCGTTCGGCGACGCTGGGGCGGACCGGCAGTGCATGCGGATAGAACGAGACTCGCGCGGGAGCCCCATCCCGGGCGCCATGCACCTGCCCAACCGACCACGACCGATGGTCGCTGGAGACGGGTGCGCCGATCAGCAGGGGAACCCGCGCGGCAGGCGGCGGGCCGAGAACGCGCCAGCCGTTCGGCACGACGTCCCCGCCCTCGAACTCGGAGACCCCGAGCCGCGCCAGCACGTCAACGAGCGGTTCGCCATCGCCGGCGAGGGCCGCCGCGTCAACGTCGTACGAACCGATCTGCGGGGACGTGTCGTCCCTCACTCGACCACCCTGTCGCTCGCGGGCGAATCGCCGGACGCACCCCGCGCATCCCGGATGCCGTCCGCCACCCCGCGGCGGACCACCCAGTAGAGCGCGTACAGAGCAGCGCCGGAGAGGGTAACGGTCAGAGCGAGAGCGCTGAACGGATCCACGTCAGCTCTCCGGGTCGCCGGTTTCGTCGGCTTCCGCATACGCGCGCACCCCGAGCAGGCGGGCGATGTACGCCATCACCACGGAGGCGGCGATCAGGGCGATCCCGAGCGGAAGCAGCGTCTGTCGGACGAGGTCGAGCACCACACTCAAGGCCGTGAGCATCCCCTGGTCCACACGGGTGGATGCATTCACCTGCACGGTGAGCGCATAGCCGACCTGCGGCAGCAGCAGGTTCAACAGCAGGCCGGCCGCAGAGAGGCCGATGCCCCACCACAGCACCACCTTCGGTCGCAGTTTGGATTCGGTCACGAGCGTCCCCCTTCGTCGCGGTGTCCGTGTCGAGACTAGCGGGCCACGCGCCTGTCGCGGCAGAAGCGTCGGGACGAACGCGCTACTCAGCCGCGTCCGCCGAGCTGCTCCCGCGCACGACGAGCTCCGGCTGGTACAGCACATGCCGGGGCTCGAGGTCCGGGTCCTGCGCCTCCTCGATGAGGATCTCGACGCCGGTGCGACCGATCAGAGCGCTGGGCTGCCGGATGGACGTGAGCGGCACGACGGACGCGCTCGCGAACATGATGTCGTCGTAGCCGACGAGCGAGATGTCCTCGGGGATGCGGATGCGGCCGTTGATGAAGAGCCCCTGCAGCAGTCCGACGGCGATGAGGTCGTTGGCGGCGAACACGGCGTCCGGGCGGCGGTTCGCGCTCCGCTGGACCAGCTCCTCTCCGGCCCGTCGTCCCTCCAGCACGGTGAGGGCGTCGACCGGGACGACTTCGAGGGAGACGCCCGGGTGCTTCTCGACCTCCTGCCGAGTCCCCGCGAGACGGTCGCTCACCTGGCGGATCTGCAGCGGGCCGCCGACGAACGCGAGCCGCGTCCGTCCTGAGCGGATGAGGTGGGCCGCCGCGAGAGCGCCCCCGGCCACGTCGTCGACCGAGACGGAGCTGAACGAGTCGTCGCTGCTCACGCGGTCGACCAGGACGGCGGCGATTCCGCGATCCCGCAGCTGCCGCAGCCGGCGTGCGGGGTCGCCGACGGGGGAGAGCAGGACGCCGCGCACACGCAGCTCTTCGAAGAGGTTGAGGTAGCCCGACTCGCGGGTGGTGCTCTCGTTGCTGTTGCCGACGATGACGCTGTAGCCGGCGTCGGCGGCCGCATCCTCCGCCGCCGTGGCGAGGTCGGTGAAGAACGGGTTGCCGCCGCTCAGTGTGACGAGCCCGAGCGCCTGGCTGTGCCCCAGCCGCAGCTGCCGCGCGGCCTCGTTGCGCACGTAGGAGAGCTTCTGCATGGCCGACATCACGCGCTCGACGGTCTCGGGCGCGACGATCTCCGGACGGTTGAGCACGTTCGAGACGGTGCCCACCGAGACCTGCGCCAGTGCGGCGACGTCTTTCACGCTTGCGGAAGCCATGCGATTCCTCCCTGGCTGCGATCGTAGCGGATGGATGCATTGAATCGATCAATCCTGCACGATCGGAACGCGTGTCTTGAATCGTTATATTCCCCGCTTGACGGGAGCCGACGAATGCATTTATGGTCAGTGAAGCGTTTCAAGCGGACCCGAAAATTCCCCCGGGGCGTCGACGCTCACAAAATACAAGGAGGTATTTGATGTTCTCTCGGAGGACGGCGACACGGGTCGCCGCCACGCTCGGCGGCGTCGCGCTCATCGGCGCTGCTCTGGCCGGCTGCAGCTCATCCGGCGGGTCCGGCAGCACCACCATCTCCCTGCTCGCCGCAGGCAACGACCCGGCCAGCACCAGCTTCGCGAAAGACCTGTCCAAGGCGTTCCACAAGGCCAACCCGTCCATCACCGTCAAGGTCGAGACCCGCCCCGGCGGAACCGACGGCGACAACCTGGTGAAGACGCGCCTGTCGACGGGAGACATGAACGACGTCTTCCTGTACAACTCCGGTTCGCTGTTCCAGGCTCTTCGCCCGGACAGCCAGCTCCAGCCCCTCACCGACGAGTCGTGGGCGAAGGATGTGACGGACGACTTCAAGAACTCCGTCAGCACCGACAAGGGCCTGTACGGAGCGCCGACCGGCACCACCTTCAACGGCGGCATCATGTACAACAAGAAGGTCTACGAGAAGCTCGGGCTGACCGTTCCGAAGACCTGGAGCGAGTTCATCTCCAACAGCGAGAAGATCAAGGCCGCCGGAATCGCGCCGATCATCCAGTCGTACGGCGACACCTGGACCAGCCAGCTCTTCGTGCTCGGCGACTTCGCCAACGTGAGCGCGCAGGACCCGAACTGGGCCAAGGACTACACGGCCAACAAGGCCGACGCCAAATACTCGAAGGAACCGGCGTTCGCCGGGTTCGAGCACACCCAGGAGGTCTTCGACAAGGACCTGCTGAACAAGGACTACGCGTCGCTCACCAACGTGAACGCCCTGAAGATGCTGGCGACCGGTGAGGGCGCGCAGTATCCGATGATCACCGCGGTCATCAGCAACGTGCTGCAGAGCAACCCGGACCAGATCAACGACATCGGCTACTTCGCGATGCCCACCGACGCGGGCGAGCCGCACGCGACCGTCTGGGAGCCCACCGCGGCGTACATCCCGAAGTCGACGTCGGGCGACAAGCTGACGGCCGCGAAGAAGCTGGTGGCCTTCATCAACACGTCCGAGGGATGCGACATCCAGAACAGCGCAGGCACCCCCGCCGGGCCGTTCGCGATCAGCACCTGCAAGATCCCCGACGACGCCCCTGCGCTCGTCAAGGACGAGCTGGCCTACCAGGACGCCAAGAAGACCGGGCTCGCGCTCGAGTTCCTCTCGCCGATCAAGGGCCCGAACCTGGAGAAGATCCTGATCCAGGTCGGCTCCGGGATCTCCTCGGCCAAGGAGGGCGCCGCCCTCTACGACCAGGACGTCAAGGCCCAGGCCCAGCAGCTGGGGCTCAAGGGCTGGTGATCCGCCCGGCCGGGTCGGCGGATGACGTCGGCCCGGCCGCAGGCACCCGGTAACGGCCACACGAGACACTCGACGAGGAGCGGACATGTCGACGGCTACCCCTTCGACCGCGGCACAGGCGGCCGAGATCCTGACGGACGTGAAGAGTCCAGGAGGGAGGAGGCCCGGCGGGCGGAAGACAGCACGCAAGGCCACGCGGTCGCACTACCCGACCTGGTTCTTCATCCCGGCGCTGGTGCTCTACGCGGTCTTCTTCGCCATCCCGTCGCTGTCGTCGTTCTACTTCTCGCTCACGCGGTGGTCGCTGTTCGACGCCCAGTTCATCGGGTTCGCGAACTACGTCCAGTTCTTCCAGGATCCGCAGCTCTACACCAGCTTCATCCACACGCTCGTGTACGCGGTCCTCACCTCCGGAGCCAAGGTCATCATCGGCTTCTTCCTCGCCCTGCTGCTGACCTCCCCGGTCGTCGGTCGCGGCTACCTCCGGGCCATCGTGTTCTTCCCGGTGCTGCTGTCGACGATCGGCGTCGGCATCCTGTGGAAGGCACTGCTCGACCCGTTCCACGGCATGGTCAACGGGGTGCTCGGGTTCTTCGGGCTCCCGCAGCCCGGCTGGTTCACCGACCCCAACCTGGCGCTCTACACGATCGCCGGCGTCGACATCTGGAAGGGCGTCGGCATCGCGACGCTCATCTTCATGGCCGGCATCGTCGCCATCCCCGGCGAGTACTTCGAGGCGGCGAGGATGGACGGGGCCAGCGGCTGGCGCATCCTGCGGGATATCACCATCCCGCTCAGTCGCGGTGCGACCGCGACGGTCATCATCCTCTCGCTCATCGGCGGGCTGCGCTCGTTCGACATCATCTGGGCGACCACCGGCGGCGGTCCGGGCTTCACCAGCGACGTGCTCGCGTCGGTGATCTACAAGCAGTACCAGGCGGGCTTCTACGGCCTCTCGACCGCCGGCAACGTCGTGCTGTTCCTCGTCGTGACGATCATCATGGTGCCGCTGTCGTCCTTCCTGAACAGAAAGCAGGTGGAGCTGTGAAGCGGCAGCGCATCCGTTCCTGGACGATCGGGATCATCGCGATCGCGGTCTCCGTCATCGTCTTCCTGGTCCCCCTCGCCTTCGTGCTCCTGCAGGCGGCGAAGACGCCGGACGACGCATCCAGCCTCGCCTTCACCTGGCCGAAGGAGTGGAGCTTCTTCCCGAACCTCGTCGCGGTGCTGGAGAGCGGCGACGGCCTGATCTGGCGCGCGTTCTTCAACTCGGCCGTCCTGACCGTCTTCTCGGTCACACTCATGGTGATCATCGCGGCGATGGCCGGCTACGTGCTCGCCCGCAAGCGCAGCAAGTGGGGCCCGGTCGTCAACTTCTTCGTCCTCGCCGGCCTGATCGTGCCGCCGGCGGTCGTGCCCACGATCTGGGTGCTGCAGGGGCTCGGGCTGTTCAAGACGATGCCGGGCATGATCCTCATCGAGACCACCTTCGGGCTGTCGTTCTCGATCCTCATGTTCCGCGCGTTCTTCGGGACCGTCCCCCGCGAGGTCGACGAGGCCGCAGTGCTCGACGGTGCCGGACGGGTGCGGATGTTCTTCCAGGTCATCCTCCCGCTGCTCCGGCCGGTGATCGTGACCGTCATCGTCGTGCAGTCGGTGTTCGTCTTCAACGACTTCCAGAACCCGCTGTACTTCCTCCCCGGCGCCGACAACGCGACGGTCCAGACGACGCTGTACAGCTTCGCGGGGCAGAACCTGAGCTTCTACAACCTGCTCTTCATGGACTTCCTGCTCATCACCATCCCGCCCCTCGTCGCCTACATCTTCTTCAACCGGCAGATCATCGCCGGCATGACGAGCGGCGCGGTCAAGGGCTGACCGCCATGCTCGCCGACACCGCCACGAGCACCGACACCGCCATGTGCACCGACACCGCGAACGACACGACACAGAACCGGAGAGACAACGCAATGAACTGGCACGCCCTTATGATCGCCGCTGGAGAGACCTTCGACGGAGCACCGCTGCTCCGGCGCGAGTTCGCGCTCGAGACGGGACACGGGGCGGTGACGCGTGCGACGCTGCACCTCACCGCGCACGGCATCGTCGAGGCCTGGATCAACGGCCGCCCGGTGTCCGGAGACCTGCTCACCCCCGGCTGGAGCGCCTACGAGTGGCGTCTCCGGTACGCGGACTACGACGTGACCGAGCTTCTCGAGGACACGTCGGTGCTCGGGCTCGCCCTCGGCAAGGGCTGGTTCGGCGGCCGCCTCGGCTGGGCCGGCGGCGGTTCGTACTACGGCGACAGCCTCGGTGCGTTCGCCCAGCTGGAGGTCGAGTTCGCCGACGGCACGACGCAGCTCGTCGTGACCGACCAGGAGTGGACCTCCGGCCCGAGCGCCGTGCTCGCCAACGACCTGTACGACGGCGAGACGATCGACGCCCGCCTGCGGGACGACGCGTGGAAGAGGCCGGGCTTCGCGGGCGACGGATGGATCGGCGTGCGCGAGCTCGAATTCGACACGGCGTCGCTGACGCCGTATATCGGCCCACGGGTGACCCGTTGGGCGGCGCTGCCCGTGCAGGAGATCACGACCTCCCCGTCGGGCAAGACCCTGGTCGACTTCGGTCAGAACCTGGTCGGCTGGATCAAGCTGCGGGTGCAGGGCGAGGCCGGAACGGAGATCGTCGTCCGGCACGCCGAGGTGCTCGAGCACGGCGAACTGGGTACCCGTCCACTGCGCAGTGCGAAGGCCACCGACCGCTACATCCTGAGCGGCGGGGTCGACGAGTTCGAGCCGACGTTCACCTTCCACGGCTTCCGCTACGCCGAGATCGAGGGATGGCCGGGCGAGCTGAAGGCGGAGGACCTGACGGCGATCGCGATCGGCTCCGAGCTGACGCGGATCGGCGAGTTCCGCACCTCCGACCCGCTGCTCAACCAGTTCCACGAGAACGTGGTGTGGGGGATGCGCGGCAACTTCGTCGACGTGCCCACCGACTGCCCGCAGCGCGACGAGCGTCTCGGCTGGACGGGCGACATCGCCGCGTTCGCGCCGACCGCGGCGTTCCTCTACGACGTCGACGGGTTCCTCTCGGACTGGCTGGTCGACCTCGACCTGGAGCAGCAGCACCACGACGGGATCGTCGGCTTCGTCATCCCCGACATCCTGAAGATGATCGACCAGCCGACGGACTTCGGACCGGTCGATTCGACGGCGATCTGGAGCGACGCAGCGGTCTGGGTGCCGTGGACGCTGTACCAGGCGTACGGCGACGACGCGGTCCTGCGGCGGCAGTTCGGCTCGATGGCCGCCCACGTCCGTCGGGTGGAGTCGCTGCTCTCGCCCGCCGGGGTCTGGGACACCAGCTTCCAGTTCGGCGACTGGCTCGACCCGGACGCTCCGCCGGAGGACCCGGCGAAGGCGAAGGCCGACACGGGCGTCGTTGCGACGGCCTGCGCCTACCGCTCGGCGACGATCGTCGCCGAGACCGCGAAGCTGCTCGGCCGCACCGAGGAGCAGGCGGAGTTCGAGGCCCTGGCCGCGCGCCTGCGTCAGGCGTTCAACGCCGAGTACGTGCGCGACGGCGTCGTGAAGAGCGACTGCACGACCGTGTACGCCCTCGCCATCGTCTTCGGGCTGCTGAGCGTCGCGGACGAGGAGTTCGCCGGCACCCGGCTCTCCGAGCTGGTCGCCGAGGCAGATTACCGCATCTCGACCGGATTCGCGGGCACGCCGTTCATCACCGACGCCCTCACGCAGACCGGCCACCTGGACGACGCCTATCGACTCCTGCTCGAGCGCGAGTGCCCGTCGTGGCTGTACCCGGTGACGATGGGTGCGACGACGGTCTGGGAGCGCTGGGACTCGATGCTGCCGGACGGCACGATCAACCCGGGCGAGATGACGAGCTTCAACCACTACGCCCTCGGCGCCGTCGCCGACTGGATGCACCGCGTCGTCGGCGGCCTCTCGGCCCTGGAGCCCGGCTACGCCCGCGTGCTCGTCGCACCGCAGCCCGGCGGCGGTCTGACCGAGGCAGAGACCTCGCTGGCCACCCCGCACGGCACGGTCAGCGTGCGGTGGTCGCTCGACGGCGACGACCTCACCGTCGATGCCGAGCTTCCCGACGGCGTGGAGGGTGTGCTCCGGCTCCCCGGACGCGACGACCAGACCATCGGCGCCGGGCGCACGACCGAGACGACCGCCCTCCCGGCGGTCGCAGACGTGGCCCGCTGACCGGCGACCGCTCCGACCACAACCGCGGCCGCGCATCCCGCAGCGGCAGAGAGAAAGCGAAACTCCCATGACCCTCCCCGTCGAGATCCGGGACCAGCTGGCGCTGCAGGCGATCGAGTTGCCGAGCTGGGCGTTCGGCAACTCGGGCACCCGGTTCCGTGTGTTCGGGACGCCGGGCACCGCCCGTGACCCGTTCGAGAAGATCTCGGACGCCGCGCAGGTGCACAAGCACACCGGGCTCGCGCCGACGGTCGCGCTGCACATCCCGTGGGACCGGGTCGATTCGTACGCCGATCTGCGGAAGCACGCGGAGGACAACGGGGTCGAGCTGGGGACGGTGAATTCGAACACGTTCCAGGACGACGATTTCAAGTTCGGTTCGGTCACCCACGCGGATGACCGGATCCGGCAGAAGGCGATCGACCACCATTTCGAGTGCATCGATGTGATGAACGAGACCGGGTCGCGGGATCTGAAGATCTGGCTGGCGGACGGCACGAACTATCCGGGTCAGGATTCGATGCGCGCCCGGCAGGACCGCCTGGCGGACAGTCTGCAGAAGATCTACGAGCGGATCGGCGAGGGTCAGCGGCTGGTTCTGGAGTACAAGTTCTTCGAGCCGGCGTTCTATCACACGGATGTTCCGGACTGGGGGACCAGCTATGTCCAGACCGCGGCGCTGGGCGACCGGGCGGTGGTGTGCCTGGACACCGGCCACCACGCCCCGGGAACGAACATCGAGTTCATCGTCATGCAGCTGCTGCGGCTCGGGAAGCTGGGGTCGTTCGACTTCAACAGCCGGTTCTACGCCGATGACGACCTGATCGTGGGGGCGGCGGACCCGTTCCAGCTGTTCCGGATCATCTTCGAGGTGATCCAGGGCGGCGGCTACGCCAACCCGGAGGTGGCGTTCATGCTCGACCAGTGCCACAACCTGGAGGCGAAGATCCCGGGCCAGATCCGTTCGGTGCTGAACGTGCAGGAGGCCACGGCGAAGGCGTTGCTGGTGGACACCGACGCGCTGGCCGCCGCGCAGGCTGCGAACGACGTGCTGGCCGCGAACACGGTGTTCATGGATGCGTTCAACACCGACGTGCGTGCCGACCTGGCTGCATGGCGGGAGTCGCGCGGGCTGCCCGCGGATCCGATGGCCGCGTACAAGGCCTCCGGGTACCAGGAGAAGATCGAGGCCGACCGCGTCGGCGGCACCCAGGCCGGATGGGGGGCCTGAGCATGACGAACGACGCTGTCGCATCCCTGCTGGCCCGTTCGAACCGTCTCGGGTCGGACCCGGCGAACACGAACTACGCGGGCGGGAACACGTCCGCGAAGGGGACTGAGATCGACCCGGTGACGGGGGAGCCGGTCGAGTTGCTGTGGGTGAAGGGCTCGGGCGGTGACCTGGGCACGCTGACCGAGACCGGGCTCGCTGTGCTGCGGCTGGACCGTCTGCGGGCGCTGCAGAACGTGTACCCGGGTGTGGAGCGCGAGGACGAGATGGTCGCCGCGTTCGACTACACGCTGCACGGGAAGGGCGGTGCGGCTCCGTCGATCGATACGGCGATGCACGGGCTGGTGGATGCGGTCCACGTGGATCACCTGCACCCGGATGCGGGTATTGCGATCGCGACGGCGGCCGACGGGGAGGAGCTGACCGGGAAGGTCTTCGGCGGCCGGGTGGTGTGGGTGCCGTGGCGGCGTCCCGGGTTCCAGCTGGGCCTGGACATCGCGGCGATCAAGCAGGCGAACCCGGAGGCGATCGGCACCATCCTCGGCGGGCATGGCATCACGGCGTGGGGGGACACGAGCGAGGAGGCGGAGGCGAACTCGCTGTGGATCATCCAGACCGCGGCGGACTACATCGCCGCCAATGGTCGTCCGGAGCCGTTCGGGCCGGTGTTGCCGGGCTACGAGCCGTTGCCGGAGGGCGAGCGGCGGGCGAAGGCGGCGGCTTTGGCTCCGCACCTGCGCGCGATCGCCTCCACCGACCGGGTGCAGGTGGGGCACTTCACCGACGCGGACGTGGTGCTGGAGTTCCTGGCGTCGGCGGAGCATCCGCGGCTGGCGGCGCTGGGCACCTCGTGCCCGGATCATTTCTTGCGCACGAAGGTGAAGCCGCTGGTCCTCGACCTGCCGGCCGACGCAACCATCGAGGAGTCGGTGGCGCGGCTGGAGGAGCTGCACGAGCAGTACCGGGCCGACTACCAGGCCTACTACGACCGCCACGCGACGGCGGATTCGCCGGCGATCCGCGGTGCGGACCCGGCGATCGTCCTGATCCCCGGCGTCGGGATGTTCTCCTACGGCAAGGACAAGCAGACCGCCCGGGTCGCGGGCGAGTTCTACGTCAACGCGATCAACGTGATGCGCGGGGCGGAGGCGCTGTCGTCGTACGCGCCGATCGACGAGGCGGAGAAGTTCCGCATCGAGTACTGGGCGCTCGAGGAGGCCAAGCTGCAGCGGATGCCGAAGCCCAAGCCGCTCGCCGGGCGCATCGCCCTGGTCACCGGGGCCGCGTCCGGGATCGGGAAGGCCATCGCGACCCGGCTCGCCGCCGGGGGCGCCTGCGTGGTCATCGCCGACCTCGACCTGGTCAAGGCGCAGGCCGCCGCGGCCGAGATCGGGACCGCGGATGTCGCGATCGGCGTGGCCGCGGACGTGACCGACGAGAAGGCGGTCGACGCGTCCATCCGGGAGGCGCTGCTCGCGTTCGGCGGGCTGGATCTGGTGGTCAACAACGCCGGCCTGTCGATCTCGAAGCCGCTTCTGGAGACCACGAACGCCGACTGGGACCTGCAGCACAACGTGATGGCCAAGGGGTCGTTCCTGGTCTCCCGCGCCGCCGCGCGCGTGCTGATCGATCAGAAGCTCGGCGGGGACATCGTCTACATCTCCTCCAAGAACTCGATCTTCGCCGGACCGAACAACATCGCCTACTCGGCGACGAAGGCCGACCAGGCGCACCAGGTGCGGCTGCTCGCCGCGGAACTCGGCGAGCACGGCATCCGCGTCAACGGCATCAACCCCGACGGAGTCGTCCGCGGGTCCGGCATCTTCGCTGGCGGCTGGGGCGCCAAACGCGCCGCCGTCTACGGAGTGCCGGAGGAGGAGCTGGGCCAGTACTACGCGCAGCGCACCCTGCTCAAACGCGAAGTGCTGCCCGAGCACGTGGCCAACGCCGTGTTCGTGCTCTGCACCAGCGACCTCGACCACACGACCGGCCTGCACATCCCGGTGGATGCGGGAGTCGCAGCCGCCTTCCTCCGATGAATGCCGCGCCTCCCGGGGTCGGCACGGTCGCCGCCGTCGACCTCGGCGCCACCAGCGGACGCGTCATGCACGCCCGCGTCGGCGCGAACACACTGGAGCTGACCGAGGCCGCCCGGTTCCCGAACACGCCCGTGCGGGTGTGGGAGGGCGACCGCGCTGCACTGCACTGGGACCTGACCGGGCTGTACGCGAACGTGCTCGACGGGCTCGCCTCGGTCGCGCGGTCCGACCCGGCGCTCGCGAGCATCGGCGTAGACGCGTGGGCCGTCGACTACGGCCTGCTGCGCGACGGGCGGCTGCTGGGCGAGCCGTACCACTACCGTGACGAGCGTACGGCGGCCGGGGTCTCGACGGCGCATGCCGCCGTCGAACCGGGGGAGCTGTACCGCGAGGGCGGACTCCAGTTCCTGCCGTTCAACTCCCTCTACCAGCTGGCGGTGGATGCCGCGAGCGGCTCTCTGGAGCGCGCGGACCGCTTCCTGCTCGTCCCCGACCTCCTCACCTTCTGGCTGACCGGGGTCGCGCAAGCCGAGCGGACCAACGCCTCCACCACCGGGCTGCTCACGGCCGACGGCGCGTGGAACGACGCGCTCATCGCGCGGCTCGGGCTTCCGCGGTCCGTGTTCCCGCCGCTCGTGGATGCGGGGACGCCGGTCGGGCGCCTCCTGCCGTCCCTGCGCGGCGACCTGCCGTTCGACGGCGCGGGCCCGGTCGTCACGGCGGTCGGCTCGCACGACACCGCCTCGGCGGTCGTGGCTGTGCCGATGGACGCATCCCGCGCCGCGTACATCTCCTGCGGAACGTGGGGACTGGTCGGTGTAGAGCTTCCGCAGCGCGTCGTGTCGGAGGAGGGCCGGGCCGCGAACTTCACCAACGAGGGCGGCGTAGATGGGCACATCCGCTACCTCCACAACGTCATGGGCCTCTGGCTGCTGAGCGAGTCCGTGCGCGAGTGGCAGCGCCGCGGGCTGCGGGTGACGCTGGAGTCGCTGCTCGCCGAGGCGGCCGAGCTGCCTCGGCCGTCGGACCTCTTCGACCCCGACGACCCGCGCTTCATGGCGCCGGGCGACCTTCCGTCGCGCATCGCGGAGTGGTTCGCCGAGCACGGGTCGACCGCACCGGCGTCGCCGGCCGGGATGGTGCGCGTGATCGTCGAGAGCCTCGCTGCGGCGTTCGCCGACGCGGTGCACCGCGCGGCCGCGCTGACGGGCGTGGGTGTGGACACCATCCACATCGTCGGCGGGGGAGCCCGCAACGCCCTGCTCTGCCAGGCGACCGCCGACCGCAGTGGGCTGCCGGTGCTCGCGGGACCTGTCGAGGCGACCGCGATCGGCAACGTGCTCGTGCAGGCTCGCGCTGCCGGCCTCCTCACCGGCGACCTCGAAACGCTGCGCGCCCTGGTCGCCCGCACCACTCAGATCACGCGCTACGACCCCGTTAGGATCCTTGCCCATGGTTGATCGCCAGTTGCCTCGTCCGGCGGAGTTGTTGGAGTTGATGCAGTTCCGGAGGCCGGAGCTGAATGGGAAGAAACGGCGGCTGGAGTCCGCGCTCACGATCGAGGACCTGGCGCGGATCGCGCGCCGCCGGACCCCTCGTGCGGCGTTCGACTACACCGAGGGCGCCGCCGAGGGGGAGTTGTCGTTGGCGCGGGCGCGGCAGGCGTTTCAGGATGTGGAGTTCCATCCGTCGATCCTGCGGGACGTGTCGAGCGTGGATACGTCGTGCCAGATTTGGGGTGGGCCGTCGGCGTTGCCGTTCGGGATCGCGCCGACCGGGTTCACCCGGTTGATGCAGACCGAGGGGGAGACCGCGGGGGCGGGTGCTGCCGGTGCGGCGGGCATCCCGTTCACCCTGTCCACCCTGGGGACCACGTCGATCGAGAATGTGAAGGCGGCGAACCCGCACGGCCGGAACTGGTTCCAGCTGTACGTGATGCGGCAACGCGAGATCTCCTACGGCCTGGTGGAGCGGGCGGCGGCGGCCGGGTTCGACACCCTGTTCTTCACCGTGGACACCCCGATCGCCGGAGCCCGGTTGCGGGACAAACGCAACGGGTTCTCCATTCCGCCGCAGCTGACCCTGGGGACGATCGTGAACGCGATCCCGCGGCCGTGGTGGTGGTACGACTTCCTCACCACCCCCAAACTCGAGTTCGCCTCGCTGTCCTCCACCGGCGGGACCGTCGGGGATCTGCTGAATGCGGCGATGGACCCGTCGATCAACTACGAGGACCTGAAGATCATCCGGGACATGTGGCCGGGGAAGCTCGTGATCAAAGGCGTGCAGACCCTGGAGGATGCGCGCACCCTGGTCGACCATGGGGTGGATGGGATCGTGCTCTCCAACCACGGCGGCCGGCAACTGGACCGCGCCCCGATCCCGTTCCACCTGCTCCCGTCCGTTGCACGGGAAGTGGGCCGGCACACGGAGATCGCGATCGACACCGGCATCATGAACGGCGCCGACATCATCGCCGCCTACGCCCTCGGCGCCAAGTTCACCCTCATCGGACGCGCCTACCTCTACGGGCTGATGGCCGGCGGGCGGGAGGGTGTCGACCGCACCATCCACATCCTCACCGACCAACTCATCCGAACCATGAAACTCCTCCAAGTCACCTCGCTCGCCGAGCTCGGCCCCCACCACGTCACCCAACTCACCCGCCTGCAGCCCCTCCGCAACGCCCCCGTCCCCGCGCGCGAGGACGCCGACGCCTGATCCCCTCGCGAGATTTGCGCCAAATCGCGGTAATGCGGCGCCCAAAACCACGATTTGGCGCAAATCTCACACGCAGCGATGGGGAGAGGGCGGTGCGCTTCGCGCGCCGCATTCCGCACATTCGGCACGAATACTCGGGGCTTGTTAGCGCGGGGTGCTCGCAGACAACGGCGGATCACCCGCACGATGTGCGCCAAATCGCGGGAATGCGGCGCCCAAAACCACGATTTGGCGCAAATCTCACACGCAGCGATGGGGAGAGGGCGGCAACATTCGTGCCGAATGTGCGCTTTGCGCGCCGCATTCCGCACATTCGGCACGAAACTCGGGCGTCAGCGCGGGGTGTACTCGTAGACGACGGCGGACCAGTGGTCGCCAAGCTCGTCCCACGACTCGGGGCCGTGGAACGCCAGCCGATACTGCACGTTGAGCAGCGGGCCGAGCACATCGAGCACGTCTGGCTGGAACGGGGTGCCGGGCGGGAAGCCGAGGCCGAAGCTGTGGATGATGCTGTCGTCCGCCGCGCGCAGCCACACACCCCAGCCCTGCGAGACCGGCATCGCGACCACGCGGAAGACGTGGGCGGGGTCGTAATCGGCGGGGAGGGCGTCGGGCAGATCGCTCATGATGCAACGCTACAAGGCGCGCGCCATGGCGGGAACAAATCCACTCGGCCAGCGGTTGATTGACACGTCAGCTATCCGGCTGGCGTGATCGAGAACGAGGACCCGCATGACCCCCACTACAGCCACTGAGCGACTCACCGACCGTGAACTCGCCGTGTGGCGCTCGCTGCTCGACACGACCGGCGAGCTGCGCCGGCTGCTGTCGTCCGAGCTGCAGCGCGTGGAGCTCTCGACCGGCGACTACGCAGTGCTGCTCGCGCTCACGGAGGCGGACGACCGCACGCTGCGGTCGTCCGAGCTGGCCGACGCGATCGACTGGGAGCGCAGCCGGGTGTCGCACCACCTGGGGCGCATGGAGAAGCGCGGCCTCATCCGCCGCACCGAGTGTCCCGGCGACAACCGCGGGGCGCTCGTCGTCCTCACCGAAGACGGCTACGAGGCCATCCGCCGCGCGTCCGGGCCCCACCTGCGGGCCGTGAAGCGGCTCTTCGCCGACGCGCTCCGCCCCGACCAGCTCGACGCGCTCGCGGGGGCGCTCGAGAGCATCCAGAACCACCTCGACCGCGCCGCGGCCGACCCTGACACCAACACCAACACCAACACCGATACCAACACCGACACGACAGAAGGACACCGCCGATGACCACCACCGCTACCGCGCGACCCCGCGTCGCGATCCTCGGCGTCGGACATGTCGGCTCGGCGCTCGCGCGCATCCTGCTCGGCGCCGGCTACGAGGTGGAGGTGGCGGCCTCGGGCGACCCGCAGCGCATCCAGCTCATCGCCTCGGTCGTCATGCCGGGCGCCCGTCCGGCGTGGGCCGCGGAGGCCGTGTCCGCGGCGGATGTCGTGATCCTCGCCATCCCGCTGCACCGGTTCGCCGGACTCGACCGCGGGATGCTCGACGGCAAGCTGGTCATCGACTCCATGAACTACTGGGCGCCGACCGACGGCGTGCAGCCGCTGTTCGAGGACACGTCCCTCACCAGCAGCGAGATCGTCCAGCGCGAGCTCCCGAACTCCACCGTCGTGAAGACGTTCAACCACATCGGCTACCACGAGATGGAGGAGGACCGCCGCCTCCCCGGAGATCCGGACCGCCGCGCTCTCGGCGTGGCCTCGGACGACCCGGAAGCGGCCGCACTCGTCGCCTCCCTCATCCAGGACGTCGGCTACGACACCGTCCTCGTCGAGAGTCTTCGCGACGGAGTCACGTTCGAGCCGGGCGGCCCGGTCTTCGGTGCGCGCCTCGACGCGGGCGGCTTCCGGGCCGCCGTCGCGGGCGAGAGCGAGTCGGAGCTCGCCTCCGCCGAGGCCGCCGCCTGACCCGGCGGCGACCGCATCTTTTCCCTCGCATCCACACCCGAAAGCACACAAATGAACACGCACCCCAGAGCTTTCCGCTCACCTTCGGCCTGAACACCTTCGGTGACGTCACGAGCGACGCCGGCGGCCGGCCCATCTCGCACGCCCAGACCATTCGCGACCTCGTCGGCCACGGCGTCGCCGCCGAGCAGGCGGGGATCGACTTCTTCGGCATCGGCGAGCACCACGTCGACGACATGCCCCTCTCGGCGGCCGACATCGTGCTGAGCGCGATCGCCGCACGCACCGAGCGCATCCACGTCGGGTCGGCCGTCACCGTGCTGAGCTCGGACGACCCCGTCCGGGTGTTCCAGCGCTACTCCACCCTCAACGCGGTGTCGGACGGCCGCGCCGAGATCATCCTCGGCCGCGGTTCGAGCATCGACTCGTTCCCGCTGTTCGGCTTCGATCTGTCCGACTACGAGCAGCTGTTCGAGGAGAAGACGAACCTGTTCGCGCACCTGCGTGAGGGCGGACCGGTCACCTGGGAGGGGAGCACACGCAGCGGACTCCGCGAGCAGGATGTGGTGCCGCACCTCGAGACACCGCTGCCGACGTGGATCGGCGTCGGCGGCAGCCCGGAATCCGTCATCCGCACCGCCCACTACGGCTTCTCGCTCATGCTGGCGGTGATCGGCGGACCGGCCTCCCGCTTCGCGCCGTACAGCGAGCTCTTCCACAAGGCGCTGGAGCAGTTCGGCCGCGAGCCGCAGCAGATCGGCCTGCATTCGCCCGGCCACGTGGCGGCCACCGACGAGCAGGCGCGCGAGGAGTTCTGGCCGCACTACCGCGACATGATCACGAAGGTCAGCGCGACGCGTGGCTTCGCGATCCCGACCGAGGCGTCGTTCCAACGCGAGCTGGGCCCCGACGGCAGCCTCTACGTGGGCTCGCCGGAGACGGTCGCCGCGAAGATCGCCGCCAACCTGCGCGTTGTCGGCGCCAACCGTTTCGACCTCAAGTACGGCATCCCCGGGATGACGAACGAGTCGCTCCTCGCGGCGATCCGCCTGTACGGCACCGAGGTCGTCCCGCGCGTCCGCGCCCTCCTCGCCTGACCTCCTCCCTCGCGGATCCGCCCACCGTCGAGTCCGCACATTTTGCACACCCCGACGGCGCGTCGCGTGCAAAGTTCGCGGACTCGACGGCTGCTAGCCTGCACCCAACCGACACACCGAGCTCAGGAGGACGCATGACGACGCACGCCGACAAGACCTACGCCCGCATCACCGGCTCCCCGGCGCCGCGCGACCTGGAGTGGACCGAGTTCATCAGCTTCTGGCAGGACCGCGCCGACCAGGTGGAGCAGGAGACCGGCGATCGTCTGGCCGTGAAGCTCAACGGGCACCGCGAGGTCTTCCGGCGCCAGCACGACGGCAGCGTCTCCATCGAGGACATCGAGCGCGCACGCCACCTGCTGGCGGCGACCCCGGAGCCGAAGGGCCACGGCGACCTGCTCGCGGTCGCGATCGACGCCGAGCACGCCCGCATCTTCGACTTCGACCTGGATGCGCGCACCGTCAGCGACACAGAGCACACGGTCGCCGACGAGGACCGCCGCGCCCACCACCTGCGCACGGTGGAGCGGCACACCGGTCACGACGACGAGCGCGACCTGAACCATTTCTTCGACGCCGTCGCCGAGGCGCTCCGGTCGACCGCCCCGGAGCGTTCGTTCGTCGTGATCGGCCACGGGTCGGGCAAGGCGGATGTCGCTGCCGAGTTCGTGGAGCGGCTGCGGGCGGCCCACGCGGATGTCGCGGGTCGCGTGACCGCGCTCACCGAGCTCGACCTCAGTGCGGCGAGCGACGCCGACATCGAGGCCGCCGCCCAAGCGGCCGTCCGCGTCTAGCCGCCCGCGCATCCCGTCCCCTCCCACCGTCGAGTCCGCAAACTGTGCACGCGACGCGCCGTCAGAGCGTGCAAAGTTTGCGGACTCGACGGTGGGGGGATGGAGCGAGGGGGGGGGGGGCTACTGGTCGAGGGGGGTGCGGCTCAGGATGAGGAAGCGCGCGCCGTAGGCGGGCACGCTGACCGGGAAACTGGCCAGGTCATCCACCGTGCCGACCTCGCTGCCATCGGCGGCGTCCGTCACCGTCGCCCGATGCGGCAGTGCCTCCGAGCGGACGGTGCCGTCGACCGCCGAGTCGGTCATGTTCAGCACGGTCAGCTGAACGATGGGCAGCTCCTGCTCGTCGAGCGTCTCGAGTTCGTGCACCATGACGAGCATGCCCGGGTGCGCGACATCCGGCACGTCGACCTGGCGCGCGCTCGCGATGCCCCAGCGGTCGCGGATGCGCAGCAGCTCCCGAAGCCGGTTCGCGAACGAGTCGCGGTTGCGCAGCTGCTGGGGGAGCGGCCCGTACAGCGAGCGCGCCCGCGGCATCCCGTACGCGGAGCGCTCGGCGTCGGGGGCGGACCCCAGCAGGTCGTGCGCTCCCCGCTCGACCCAGCGCGTGTCGCCCTCCGCGATCAGGTCGGCCACCTCGCCGCGGGGCACGGTCAGTGCGCCCAGCAGGTCCCATCCCGACAGCGCGAAGACGCCCGGCTGCCACGCGTTGAACGCGGCGAGCAGCAGGTGCGCGTCCCGGATCGCCGGGATGTCGTCCTCGGTGATCGAGTCGAGGGTCGCGTGCCCCTGGGTGGCGGCGATGAGGGAGGCCGACGTGCAGGCGATCCCGTTGGTCGTGAACACCAGGTTGTAGTCTGCCGTCGGCTCGGTGATCGCCTCGACGAGGTCGGCGCGGATGCGCTGGGCCAGCTCGCCGCCGCTGATCTCCTCGCCGCGGAACGTGTAGAGGTCGTTCTGGTGCAGCGTCGCCCAGTGGACGAGCTCGTAGGTCAGCTCGTCGTGGTTTTGCATCCCGTGCACCAGGCTCACCGGCTCGACGCCCAGCTCCAGTGAGGTGCGCAGCGTGAGCCGCAGGAACTCGGTGTCGCCGGTTGCGAGGGCGTGGTGGTACGCCGGGCGGTTGATGAAGTCGTAGGAGAGGTCCGCGCCGACAGCGCCGGTGTCGCGGATGTCCTCCACGGTGAGGTTGAGCTCCTGGAAGGTGAAGCCGCCGACCTTGCGCACCATCCCAGCGATGATGTGGTTCGCGGCGTGCGACAGCGGGTGCCCCTCCGACCAGGCCGGCATCCCCTCCGCACTCTTCTCGACCCCGAGGAAGCCGTTCGCATCCAGTCGCAGGGCGCTCGTGCCCAGGTCGCCGAGCGAGTGCAGGGCGTCGCCGATGACCAGGCGCATGCCCGAGAACGTCGGGTCGAGCCAGTTCACCGACGGCTGGCCCTCCTTGAAGTAGTGGAGGTACACCCAGCGTCGGGTGATGCCGTCGACGCCGATGACGGGAGCGGTGGCGCTCCAGTTCGTCTCCTTCACGCCGGGGGCGTAGAAGATGACGCGCTGCAGCTCGCCGATGATGTAGCCGCGCTCGGCGAGCGCCGCCTCCGTCGACTCGTCGAGGTTGACGGAGTCGCGGCCCTCGGGCACCTCCGGCAGCAGGTGCCACTCGTCCGGAGGGATCTCGACCATGTGGTAGATCCCGGGGTAGTCCTTGTAGGCCATCTCGGCGAGGCGGAAGTCGGCGCCCTTGCCGGTGTGGCCCGGCACGATGTCGTCGATGACGCTGCCGCCGTGCTCCTCGGCGACGTCGGTCAGCCGCCGGAACGTCTCCTCGTCGCCGAACGCGGGGTCGATCTGGGTGCCGATGCGGTCGAAGTGGCCGTCGACGCTCGGGGTCTCCTGCCAGCCGCGGATGCCGCCGGCCCGCTTGACCGGACCGGTGTGGATGCCGTTGATCCCGATCCGCTGGAACGCCCGCCACAGCTCCGGGTCGGCGAGCGCCGTGAGGAACGACTCGCCCGGTCGCGTGATCAGCGAGATCGGGTACGCGGTGAACCAGACGTCCGAGGTGGAGACGGCGCGGCGGGCGTCCGGCCGGGCGTAGGGGTTGCGCCACATGCTGGGTGAGCCGGACAGCTGCCGGCTGAGCACGTCCGCATCCTTCAGCATGGATTGGCGCACCAGCCACTCGACGTAGGCCGGGTTCTGGCCGTTGGCCGCCCGGGGGTCGGAGAACGTGCGGCGGATGCTGCCGCCGCGCAGGTTGGCGCGCGGGCGCAGCCGGCGGGGCCGGGCGGGGTAGAGCTGTTCGTCGTAGGTGATCTCCTCCGGCGCCGCCTGCTCCTCAGCAGCTGCCTCGTCGGGTGCCGTCACCGCGTCCTGCTCCGTCACCTCGAGTGCCTCGTCGTCCACCTGGTCTCCTTCCGTGACTGCAAACGTAACCCCCGAAACGGTCCGCGTCTGCCGAACGGCGCGGTGGGATTCACCCGGTCATTCGCTGAGGCGCTCGATCAGCTGCCCCTTGGTCAGCCGGGAGACGTTCAGGAGGCCGCGGGCGCGTGCCGCATCGCGCAGGGCCTGCACGGTCAGCTGGTCGAGTTCCGGGTCGTGCGTGACGGATGTGGTGACCGACCCGGCGAACTCGACCGTCGCCTCCACGGTCTCGTCGCGGACGGAGGGGAGCGGCGGGGTGAGGTCGAGGTCGGCCGTGTCCGCAGCGCTGTCGGCGTGCTCGGCCGTGCTGCTGCCGGCGAGCGTCGCCAGCTCCTGCTCCAGGGTGCGAACACGCTTCTTCGCCTTCTTCTTGTCGAGCTTCTCGGCCGCTCTCCTGGCGTCGGCGACGGCCGCCTCCGCCCGCTCGAACGCCTTCTTCGCCGCCTTCTCGAGCTTCTTCTGCTTCGCCATGCGCGCTCCGTTCCGTCCCGTTCACCGTGCACGCTGCCACGTGTCCGCGGAAGGGGCAAGGCATGCCTACGTCATATCAGTGAGCGGTGATATCATGCACCCATGAACTCGTTTGCGGTGCTGGCGGACCCGGTCCGTCGCCGGATGGTGGAACTCCTCTCCGAGGTGGAAGCGCCCGCCGGTCGGATCGGCGCCGTCGTCATGGCGGAGTTCGGGATCGGCCAGCCGGCCGTCTCGAACCAGCTGCGCGTGCTCCGGGAGGCGGAGATCGTCTCGGCCGAGCGCCAGGGATCGCAGCGCATCTATCGCATCGTCCCCGGCGCGCTGGACGATATCGCGGCCTGGGTGGACCGGTACGGGCGGCTGTGGTCTCAACGGCTCGACGCCCTGGAGACCGAGCTCGCCCGCGGGAGCAGCGGCGGACACGGGAGCGCACGGCCCGACGGGGGACGATGATGGATGCGCGCACGATCCGCGCTCTCGTCGGCACCGACGACCATCCCGAGCTGATCCTCCGCCACGAGTACCGCTCGACCGCCGCGGAGCTGAGGGACGCATGCACGTCGCCGGAACGACTGTCCCGCTGGTTCGGCGTCGTCGCGGGCGAACCGTCGGGTGTCGGGTCGGAGTTCACCGTGCAGCTCGACGAAGACACCCGAGCGCAAGGCCGGGTGCTGCAGTGCGGCACGGACGCCCTGCGGGTGTCCTGGACCGTCGACGGGGAGCCGCCGAGCATCGTCACCGCCGAGTGGAGGGACACCGCCGACGGACGCGCCGAACTGACCCTGCACCATCGGCTCGCACGGCGGGACGAGATCGTGACGGCGGGCGGCGGATGGGATGACGCGCTCTCCGTGCTCGACGGGGTGCTTTCGGGCCGAGAGGATGACGCAGGCGGCTCTGCCGGACGCGCGGCCGGGCGAGATGTCTGGCGGACGCTCGCCTCGCATCCCCTCGAACTGACGCGCACGATCGATGCGGACCGGTCCCGGGTCTGGAGCGCCATCGCCTCGGCCGACGGACTGCGCACGTGGTGGTGGCGGCACTGGCACGACGTGTCGATCGTCGCGGACGTGCGGGTGGGAGGCGCCTACCGGATCGTCGCACCAGGCGCGGGCATCGTCGTGGAGGGGCACTATCTCGCCGTCGAGCCGTTGGAGCGCCTCGCGTTCGAATGGAGGTGGAGCGACGACGACGGTCCCACCACCGACGAAGCCGTGGAGTTGCGGCTGACCGACGAAGGCTCCGGCACACGGCTCGTCGTTCGCCACACCGGGCCCTGGACGGATGCGTCGCCCGCCGAGTCGTACCGGCAGGGCTGGAGCTTCACCCTCGGCGAGCTCGCGGCCGTCCTCGCCGCCGAGTGACCGCGGGCGCGGGAGTCGCTAGAGTTTTTCCGTGACCACCCCGCTCACGCTCATCCAGCGTTCTCCCGACCCGGAGTCGGTCGGGCAGTCGCGCGACCGCCGGCCGAGCATCGCCGAGCGCTTCCGCTCGATGGGCCGGAGCCGGATCGGCGCGCTGCTGCTCGTAGCGGCGACGCTCATCGCGATCGTGTGGGCGAACATCTCGTTCACGGGGTACGAGCAGTTCTGGGACACGCATCTGATCGTCGGGGTCGGCGACCTGCAGCTCGACTTCACCCTCCACGCGCTCGTCAACGACGCCCTGATGGCGATCTTCTTCTTCACCGTCGGCCTGGAGGTGCGGCGAGAGTTCGCGATCGGGGAGCTGACCAGCTGGGCGCGCGCCGTCGTCCCGGTAGTCGCCGCCGTCTTCGGGCTCGCCGTCCCTGCGGTCATCTTCGTGCTGTTCACCCTCGGGACGGGCATGGAGCACGCGTGGGGAGTGGTCATCTCCACCGACACCGCGTTCCTGGTCGGTGCCCTGGCCCTCATCGGCCCGCGCGCGTCCGGCCGTCTCCGGGTGTTCCTCCTGGCGCTCGCCGTGGTGGACGACATCGGCGCTTTGAGCATCATCGCGCTCGTGTACACGGAGAACTTCAACCCGTATCCGTTGATCATCGCCGCGGTCGGCCTGGTCGGCGTCTACTTCACCCGCTACCTGCGCGGCGGCCGCGGCCCGGTCTACGCGACCCTCGCCATCATCGTCTGGCTCGCGTTCCTCGCCTCGGGCGTGCACCCGACGCTGGCCGGTGTCGCGATCGCCCTGCTCGTGCCCGTCTACCGGCCCAACCGGCGGGATGTGGAGCACGCCCTCGATCTCGCCCGCACCTTCCGGCAGTCACCGAACACGGAGTACGCGCGGGCGGCGGCCAACAGCCTGCGCGAGTCCATCTCCATCAACGAGCGGCTGCAGTCGGCGTGGGGTCCGTACGTGGCGTATGTCGTGCTGCCCCTGTTCGCCCTCGCCAACGCGGGCGTGCGGCTGGACGGCGACATCCTCGCCGGCGCGCTCGTCTCGCCGATCGCCTGGGGTGTGCTCGCCGGGCTCGTCGTCGGCAAATTCGTCGGGGTGTTCGGCTCGGCCGCGGTGCTGCGCCTGCTCAAGATCGGCGACTTCGGGCCGGGCCTCACCCTCGACCGCCTGGCCGGCGGAGCGGCGCTGTGCGGCATCGGCTTCACGATCTCGCTGTTCATCGTCGATCTGGGCGTCCCGGATGAGGCGGCGCAGAACGCCGCCCGCGTCGGCGTGCTCGCGGCGACGATCGTGGCGTTCGTCGTCGCGACCATCGTCTTCCGGATCTCCGACGCGCGCCGGCCGAAGGAGGAGGCGGGCCTGACCCTGGTGCGCCCGGTGGACCCGGCACGCGACCACATCTTCGGTGCGCTGGACGCGCCGTACGAGATCGTCGAGTACGGCGACTTCCAGTGCGGCTTCTGCCTGAAGGCGACGGGTTCGGTGTTCGAGGTGCAGCGGGAGCTCGGCGACCGGCTGCGCTACGTGTGGCGGCACGCGCCGCTGACGCGGTACCACCCCAACGCCCTCGCCGCGGCGGAGGCGTCGGAGGCGGCGTCGCGGCAGGGCAAGTTCTTCGAGTTCGAGCGTGCCCTCTTCGCCGATCAGGAGCACCAGCTGCCGTCCGACATCCTGCGCCGTGCCCAGGAGCTCGACCTCGACCTCGATCGCTTCGAGGCCGACCTGAGCTCGCCCGAGGTGGCCGCGCGCGTCCGCGACGACATGCTGGATGCGGAGGCGATGGACATCACGGCCGTCCCGACGTTCTTCATCAACGGCCGCCGTCACGTCGGTCCGTACGATGCTCAGTCGCTGATCCGCGCGCTGCAGGCGACCGAGGACACCGACACGGCGGCCACCGCGCAGCCCTGAGCGCGCCTGCCCGTCCCTGATCGCGCCTGGCCGGGCCGGCATAGCGGCCACGCCGCCGCCCGGCGTCGGCGGTCGCCCCTACGATCGGGGCATGGCCGACGACCCGCAGCGAACAGCTCCCGAACCCCTGGTGGTCGCCGACCAGGCGGCGTGGCGCGCCTGGCTCGACGAGAACGAGCAGAGCTCCGACGGCGTGTGGCTGGTGCTCGCCAAGAAGGGCGTCACCGACCCGACGTCCCTCGGCTATCAGGAGGCCCTGATCGAGGCACTCTGCAGCGGCTGGATCGACGGGCAGCGCCGATCCCGCGACGACACGACCTTCGTGCAGCGGTACACCCCGCGGCGCAAGACCTCGCTGTGGTCGGAGCGCAACATCGGCATCGTCGAGACGCTGATCGCCGAGGGGCGGATGCGGCCGGCCGGGCAGGCGGAGATCGATCGGGCCAAGGCGGACGGTCGCTGGGAACGCGCGTACGCGGGCGCCGGGCGGATCGAGATGCACGAGGATCTGGTGGCCGCGCTCGAGGCCTCACCGGCGGCAACGGCCACGTTCGAGCGGCTCAACGCCCAGAACCGCTACGCCGTGCTGTGGCGGGTGACCACCGCACCGAACGCGACCACCCGCGGCAACCGGCTGGCGAAGCTGATCGGGATGCTCGAGCGCGGCGAGACGCCTTACCCGCAGTAGGCGTGCCAACACAAGCGTTGTCCTGACGGCCCGGTCGCCCCTAGCGTGACGGTGACACAACACCATCGACAGGGAGACCCGCATGCCCACGACTTCGCCGCACGTCGCTTCGCTCACCGATGCCACAGACACCTACGAGAACGACTTCGGCAGCATCTCGCAGCTCACCGCCGACGACTTCCCGATCCTGAAGCGCATGTCGCTCAAGCGCATCGTCCTCGAACCGGGCGGCGTCCGCGAGCCGCAGTGGAACGTGAACGCGAACCAGATCGCCTACGTGGTGCGCGGGACGGTGCTGGTGTCGATGCTGGCGAACGCGGACGAGTTCGCGTCATTCGTCGTGACGGCGGGGCAGATGTACCACGTCGCGTCCGGCGCGATCTACCACATCGAGAACGTGGGGGAGGAGACCGCGGAGATCATCGCCTCCCTCCGCACCTCGCGTCCGGCGCACTTCTCGCTGCAGAACAGCTTCAATGCGATGACGGATGCGGTGCTCGGCAACACCTACGACCTTCCGTCGTCGGCGTTCGCCGCCTTCGACCGGCACGACGCGCAGCAGATCGTGCGTCGGGAGGGCCCGGCCCGCATCCCGGACACCGCCGGCCTGCCGAACGCCCACCTGTTCGATGCCGCGGGGCAGAATCCACCGCTCTCGTACGCGTACGGCAGCGCGCGGCTCGCCCGTAAGCAGTTCTGGGCGGCGCTCGACGACCTCTCCATGTACTCGCTCGAGATCGCGAACACCGGGATGCGCGAGCCGCACTGGCATCCCGTCACGGCCGAGCTCGGGTACGTACAGAGCGGGCACGCGCGGATGACGGTGCTCGACCCGGACGGCTCGCTCGACACGTACGAGCTGGAGCCCGGGAACGCCTACTTCATCCCGCGCGCGTACCCGCACCACATCGAGGCGTTGGGCGACGAGGGCATCCACTTCCTGATCTTCTTCGACCAGCCGACGCCGGGTGACATCGGATACCGCGCCACGGCATCCGCCTTCTCGCGGGAGGTGCTGTCGTCGGCGTTCGGCGTGCCGGAGGCGCAACTGCCGCAGTTCCCGTTCACACCGGTCGATCCGCTGATCGTCGGGCGCACCAACCCCGTCGACCCGGTGAAGTAGGCGCAGCGGGTCAGCCGCCCGAGCGGGTCAGCCGCCCGAGCGGGTCAGGCCGCGGAGCTCACCGGTCGACGATCCGAAGTCGATGTGGATGTGCGTGCAGTAGTCGGCGAAGCGCGAGATGTTGCGCAGCGGCGGCATCCAGTACGCCCCGCAGCCGTCGGCCCCCGAGGCCTGCCCGGCGCGCGATCCGGCCGGCAGGAAGGAGTCGAGGAACGGGAGCAGGATGTTCGTCGGACCGTCGTTGCCGCGCGTCCTGGCGGAGCCGATGTAGGTGAGGTCCATCGCGTTGGGCGCGCCCGGCGGCGTGCAGTGGCGGGAGGTCGGGTTGCTCGCGCAGGTGGCGACGCCGTCGTTGGCGCAGTGCCGGTTGAGGTCGCTCACCTGCACCGAGCCGTAGTTGCGGATGATGATCACCAGCGTCTGCAGCGTCCGCTTGTCGATGTTGCACTGCGGTGTCTGCCCGATGGTGCCGTTGGCGATCGGCTGCAACTCGTTCGGGATGATGGCGCGCTCGGCCCATTCGATGATGAGCGTGCCCTGGTTGTAGTCCTCGAGCAGCTTCTGTGCGGCGGCCTGCGCCGTCGCGGGCACGTCGACGCACGTCTCGACGCACGTGCTCTCCGCCGGCTGCGCGAGAGCGGCCCGGGCGGAGGGCGCGGGCGCTGCGGCGGAGAACCCGGCGACCACGAGCACCGCGATCAGCGCGAAGGCGACGCGGAGGGACGTTCGGCGGAGGCGGCGCATGTCAGTCCTGACTCACGGTGACGCCGGCGAGCGTGAAGCAGTCGCGTGCGACGGCGGAGGAGTCGTCCACCGTCTTCTGCGGGCCCGCGCCGGTCTCCGGATTGATGGGGTTGGCATTGATGAAGGCGAGGTTCGCGGCCAGCGGCTTCCAGACGCCGTCCTTCTCGGCGGCAGCGGCGGCGAGAGGCGTCGCGGCGGCGACTCGCGTCGCGGCGAAGCCGTCGGCGACCTGCTGGCACGCCTGCACGGCCAGCGCCTTCGCCCCGGCGGTGTCGACGGGCGCCCCGGTCGGTGCGGGGGCGTCCGGCGCGTCTGTGGCATCCGGGCCGGTCGTCGGCGCGGGAGTCTGCGTCGCGGGGGCCGTCGGCGTCGGCGTCGGGCTGGCGGTGAGCGTCGACGTCGGGAACGGCGTCTGGGTCCCGGCGTCGGCGCCGGACTCCGGCGCGCAACCGGCCAGCGCCAGCGCGAGCACGGCCGCCGCCACGGTGAGCGCGCGCACGCGCCCGAGCTGCGAGACCATCGGAACCACCCCATCCCCGAACGGGCGTAAATACTTGCATAGGCTACGGCGTCGGTCGCGCCGATCGGCGGAGTGACGCGCGCTCTGCGGGGAACGGCTGCCGGGTCAGACGCCGGTCTTCCCTGCCTTCTTGCGGGCACGGAGGTCGACCAACCCGACGACGAGGGCGACCGCGAGCAGCGCGAGGGTGACGAGGTAGCCGTCCCGGACCGCCTGGTGGTACTGATCGATCGGATGGTCGCCGCCGCCCGGGACGGTCGCGAAGAACACCGCCGTGACCAGTGCGACGCCGACGGCCGTTCCGACCCGCTGGCCCAGCTGCGCGATCGACCCGGCCGCGCTGCCCTCCTCCGGCGGCACCTCCGAGAGCGTCAGCGTCTGGTTGGGGGAGATGACGAACCCGCCGCCGATGCCGCCGACCAGGGTGGATGCGGCCATCAGCCATTCCGCCGCGGCCGGCGGTGCCAGGGTCGCCGAGGCGAGCAGGGCGCCGATGCCCACGATCACGATGACGAGCCCCACGACGACGAGGGCGCGTCCGAAGCGCTGGACGAGACGGCCCCCGATGAACGCCGATACCGCCGCGCCGAGGGCGAAGGGGACGCTGACCAGTCCGGCGGCCAGCGGCTGAGCGTGCAGCCCCTCCTGGAGGAACAGGGTGGTGACGAGGAAACTCGCCGGGAGACCGGCGAAATACACCGCGGCGATGAGGATGCCGTTGCGGTACGACGCCAGCCGGAACAGGTCGAGGTGGACGATCGGCGAGAGCCCGCGCTTCGCGTAGCGGCGCTCCCAGAGGAGGAATGCCGACCCGAAGGCCGCGAATGCGATGAGCCACAGCCAGCGGAGCGGGTCGTCGGTGGGGGAGCCCGTGGTGAGCAGGAAGGGCAGCATCAGGCCGAGGATGGCCCCGGCCAGCAGGATCAGCCCGACCGGATCCAGCTGCGTCCCTCCCGCGGGCCTCTCCTGCCTGCGCGGCAGGAACCGCAGAGCGAAGAAGAGCGCGACGGCTCCGCACGGCACGTTGAACCAGAAGAGCAGCCGCCAGCCCTCCTCCGCGCCGCCGAGCGCGATCAGGGAGCCGGCGAGGCTCGGGCCGATCGCCGTGGCGATGCCGACCATCGCACCGAAGACCCCGAACGCGCGCCCGCGCTCCGGTCCGCGGTAGAGCTGCTGGATCATCCCGAGCACCTGGGGCATCTGGACGCCGGCCGCGGCCCCTTGCACGAAGCGCGCGATGGTCAGCCAGAGGATGTTCGGGGCGAGCGCGCAGAGGGCGCTCGCGAGGCTGAAGCCGACCAGGCCGATGACGAACATCGCCCGGCGTGATCGGGTGTCACCGAGGCGCCCGGAGGGCACGAGCGTGAGGCCGAAGGCGAGCGCGTAGCCCGCGACGATCAGCTGCAGCTGCGTCGAGTCGGCGTGCAGGGAGCGCTGGATGGACGGCAGCGCGACGTTCACACCGGAGAGATCGAGGATGGTCAGTGCGCCCACGGCGATGCAGACCGCGAAGGCCGGACCGCGCGCCGCACGGTTCCCTGAGCGGTGTCCTCTCCGGAGGGGCCCTGTGAAACGTCGGTCACGCCGACACCGTACGCCTCGCTCAGTCGGCGAGCGCTCCGGTCAGGTACGCGCGGAGGATGCGGCGGAGCCGCGGCTCCAGGTCGATCAGCGCGTGCCCGAGCCGCGGGTCGGTCCGGTAGAGCTCGGCGATCTCCGGCGGCGGGGTGGAGATCTGCCAGAAGGTGCCGGCGAGGGAGGTGGCGGCGGCGACCAGATCGCGTGCGGCGGTGTCCGAGAGGGCCGGGAGCGCATCCCGGACCGCGTCGCTGATCGCCGCGAGGCTCTCGCCGCTCGTGAGCTTGTAGCTGCGCACGGCCTCGACGGAGACGTTGCGCTCGAGGTTCAGGGGCGCCTGCGCGAGCAGGTCGCAGAACGCTCCGCGCGCGGCGAGGGTGGAGGCGAAGGCGGTGGCGACGCCGTCGGCGGTGGAGGCGCGACGGACCCGCTCGCACAGCACGGGCGTCCACTCCCGCCACGCCTCGGCGGTGAGCCGGAGGAAGATCTCCTCCCGGGTCTCGAAGTACCGCAGCATGGCCGACTTGTGCATCCCGACCGCGTCGGCGATGTCGGTCAGGGTGACGGTACGGATGCCCCGATCGCGGCCGAGGGCGCGGGCAGCGTCGAGGATCGCCTGCTCGCGGGCGGCTTTCGCCTCGGGGGATCGGGCTCGTCGCTGCCCGCTCTCTCGCGTCTCCTGCTGGGTCATGCCGCCAGTTTAGCGCAACCGAGTTGCATTATTTAAAGAAACGGTGTTTCATTAACGTCATGGAACAGACTTGGTTCATCACAGGCTCCTCCCGCGGCTTCGGCCGCTCCCTCGTCGTCGCCGCGCTCCGCGCCGGTGACCGCGTCGCCGCCACCGCCCGTCGCCCAGAACAGCTCGACGACCTCGTCGCCGAGTTCGGCGACCGCATCCTGCCGCTCCGGCTCGATGTCACCGACCCCGCCCGCGCCGCCGAGGCGCTCCGCGAGGCATACGACCGGTTCGGCCGGCTCGACGTGATCGTCAACAACGCCGGCTATGCGAACGTGTCGCCGATCGAGACGACGGACGACGCCGACTTCCGCACCCAGTTCGAGACCAACTTCTGGGGCGTGTACAACATCAGCAAGGCGGCCATCCCGCTGCTGCGTGCGCAGGGCGGGGGGCTCGTCATCCAGTTCTCGTCGGTCGGCGGGCGCGTCGGCGGGTCGCCCGGCATCGCCTCCTACCAGGCCGCGAAGTTCGCGATCGACGGCTTCAGCCGCGTGCTCCGGACGGAGACGGCTCCGTTCGGGGTGAAGGTCCTCGTCGTCGAGCCGAGCGGCTTCCGCACCGACTGGGCGGGCTCGTCGATGGAGGTGCGCGAGATCCCCGAGGGATACGAGAGCACCGTCGGCGCGATGAACCGCCGGGTCCGTCAGTCCGACGAGGGACCGGCCGGCGACCCGGACCGCGCGGCCGAGATCCTCGTCCGCCTCGCCAAGAGCGACGACATCCCGCAGAACCTCCCGCTCGGGGTGAACGCCACCGAGATGAGCGTCGCGCAGGACCGTCGCCTCCTGGCCTCCGACCTCGCGTGGGCGCCCGTCTCGCGTTCCGCCGACGCCGCCGAGCCCTACCCCGTCCCCTTCCCGCCCGCCGCCTGACCCTCTCGCGCCCCTCCGCACCACCGTCGAGTCCGCAAACTTTGCACATCCCCGCGGCGTTCCGCGTGCAGTTTGTGCGTACTCGACGGTGGGGCGGAGGGGCGGGTAGGGTTCGCGTATGACGGCGGCGTCAGCTGAGCGGGGCATGCGCACCTTCGCGCAGGTGCTCGTCAACACGGCCGTGGCCAACGTCACGACGAGCTACCTCTGGTTCGCCCTGACCTTCTGGGTCTACCTCGAGACCCGGTCGGTGCTCGCGACCGGCATCGTAGGCGGTGCCTACATGCTCCTGGTCGCGGTGTTCTCCATCGGCTTCGGCACGATCGTCGACCGGCATCGCAAGCAGTCCGTCATGATGCTCGCCTCGCTGCTGACGCTCGCGTCCTTCTCGATCGCCGGTGTGCTCTATCTGATCTTCCCCGAGGAGGCGCTGCTCGACCTGGGCGGCCCGATGTTCTGGATCTTCGCGGGCATCATCCTCTTCGGCGCCGTCGTCGAGAACCTCCGCAACATCGCCCTGTCGACCACGGTCACCCTGCTCGTCCCCGTCGAGCGCCACGCCAACGCCAACGGTCTCGTCGGCACGGTCCAGGGTCTCGCCTTCATCGTCACCAGCGTGTTCAGCGGCCTCTCGATCGGCCTGCTCGGGATGGGGTGGACGCTCGTCATCGCGATCGTCCTGACCGGGCTGGCCGCCTTCCACCTGCTCATGCTGCGCATCCCCGAGGAGCTCCCGGAGCGCGACGCGTCGGCGTCGGCCGTCGACCTGCGTGGGAGCATCGCGGCCATCCGCCAGGCGCCCGGACTGTTCGCCCTCATCATCTTCTCGACGTTCAACAACCTGATCGGCGGCGTCTACCTCGCGCTGATGGACCCGTACGGTCTCGAGCTCTTCGCCGTGGAGGTGTGGGGCATCGTCCTCGGTGTCGCCTCCACCGGGTTCATCATCGGCGGGCTGGTCGTGGCGAAGGTCGGCCTCGGCAAGAACCCCATCCGGACCATGCTGATCCTGGTCGCCATCATGGGACTACTCGGCGCGACCTTCACCCTCCGTGAGTGGTGGCTGCTGTACGCGGCCGGCATCTGGGCGTACATGGCGCTCATCCCGGCCGTGGAGGCGTCGGAGCAGACGGTCATCCAGAAGATCGTGCCGTTCGCCCGGCAGGGTCGCGTGTTCGGTTTCGCGCAGGCGCTGGAGTCGGCCGCGGCCCCGATCACCGCGTTCCTGATCGCGCCGGTGGCGCAGTTCCTGATCATCCCGTACATGGCGTCCGAGTCGGGCTCGGCGACGTGGGGCTGGCTCCTCGGCGACGGCAGCGCGCGGGGGATCGCCCTCGTGTTCCTCGTCTCCGGCCTCATCATGGTCGCGCTGGCGCTCGGCGCGTTCCTCACCCGCTCCTACCGCCTCCTCTCGGCGGAGTACCGGGGGACCGCCACGGATGCGGTGATGACGATTCGGTGAACAGGCCGAGTCAGGTCTGCCCCGTAAGCTGTGGACTGGCTATGCTTCGGATCGTTCGGGGGGGAAGGCCATCCGGAGGGGGAAGGGCCATGTACGGTCTGTCATCGGCGGGAGCATTCGCCGCAGCGGTCGCTGTCGCGGCGATCGTCCTGCTGCTCGCGCCCGTGGGCGAGGCGGTGTCGCCTGTCGTCCAGGCGGTGGATCTGGTGGTCGCCGGGGTCGCGGGGGCGGCCGCAGCGACGTTCTTGAGCATCGCGGGAGGTCAGCGGCACCGCCGCCGACGCGCCCGCTAGCGCCACACCCCCGTTCTCCGCAAGGGGTCCCTCAAAAGTTGACAACCCAGCCTGGCGTGGGAATCATCACGAAGGTGACGTTGGTGGACGGGACCCTCGAGGACTTCGCCCGCGATTTCGAGATCGCGCTGGCGCAGCGCCAGGTCACGGCCGCCTACCAGCCGCAGATCGACGTCGCCGACGGCACGGTCGTCGGCGTGGAGGCGCTCGCTCGCTGGACGCATCCGGAGCACGGCGAGGTCGCTCCCGACGTCTTCGTCGACGTCGCGCAGAAGACCGGGCTGCTCCCGCTGCTGACGGCTCGGATCATCTCCGACGTGACGTCGGAGTACATCCCGGGCTGCACCATCGATGTGGCGGTCAACGTCTCGGCGACCCAGCTGGAGGATCCCTCCCTCTACGACATGTTCGAGGGCGCCTTCGCGACCGGCCGGTGCGACCCGGAGACGCTGATCGTCGAGGTGACCGAGAGCTACAGCATCGAGCATCCCGAGCGGGTCGCTGCTCCACTGGAGGCGCTCGCCGCGGCCGGCGTCACGATCTCGGTGGACGACTTCGGGACAGGGCATTCGTCGTTCGCGCGGGTCGAATCCCTGCATGCCAGCGAGCTGAAGCTCGACAAGAGCCTGGTGCAGGCGGATGACCGGGTTCACGAGGTCGCCCAGATCATCGGCGAGGCGCACCGCCGCGGCATCCGCGTCGTCGGCGAGGGCGTCGAGAGCCGCGGGCAGCTCGACCGGCTGGCCGCCGCGGGCTGCGACCGTGCCCAGGGGTACTGGATCGCACGCCCGCAACCGGCCACGTCGCTGCTCTCGTGGTACCGGATGCGCACCCGCGAGTCCTGACACAGAACGCGCCCGGCCTGTGGTCAGGCCGAGCGCGTCCAGGTCGTCCGGTGAGCGGTGCTCAGAGTGCGTCGAACGAGTCGATGTCGACGCGCGACTCCTCCTGACGGGGAGCGGGCGGGTCGACCTCGATCTGCGCCCAGGTGACCGGCATGCCGGGGGAGAAGAGCACGTCCACGCCGGGGCCGCCGCGAAGCGGGGGGATGGTGACGTAGCCGCCGCCGGCTCGTACGGCCTCGAGGATCTTCCCGCGCAGGTCGTCCACCGGATCGGGGAGGAAGTAGTCCTTTCCATCGACCGTGAGGCGGTGAACGATCATGCGGCGATCCTTTCCGTGGGGATGATGTAGAAGACTATCGCGCGGTCACGATACACCTGTATTCCGGACGGGTAAGCTCGCAGCAGCGCCGCAAGGCGCCACGAACGACCAGAGGAAAGGCATCCGTGGGCACACTGCGCTACGACGGCGAAAGCTACGAACTCGACGACCGCCTGCTGTTCCACATGCAGATCGCGATCAGCACCAAGCTCCGCCGCGGGGAGAACTTCTTCCTCACCTGGCCGGTGCCGGCAGAGCTCGGCAGCGGTCGTCACACCGTCTGGGTCGACAACGGCGTCCCCCTGCACATCTTCTTCTCCGGCTCCAAGGTCCCGACCCTCAACAAGGACTGGATCGAGGCCATGATCCAGACCGCCAGCAGGGCCTCCGGGATGATCGTGATGGAGGAGTCCGAGATGCGCCCGAACCAGGGTCGTTGAGGCTGGCCCAGCGCTTATAGCGGAAGCGTTTCGCGAAAACAAGGCCCCCCGATTTTCTTGCTTCACCGAGCGGGTAGTTCGATCATCTAACTAGATCTTCGAATCGCACCACGACGGAAGAGAAGTTAGGAAAGAGCCATGGCCGAGTCCCTCGCAGAAATCGTCGACCTGCCCACCGAGTACGTCTCGTGGCACTCGCCGGCGGCCGCCCTCTGGGTCGCCTCGACGCCGACCGCGTACGTGGGCATGGTGGACCGCAACCACGACGGTTTCGTCGCCACCGACTGCACCGGCCGTGAGCTGGGCGTGTACGGGACGCTGGAGTCCGCACGCGTCGCCGTCTACGGCGCCTGGGTCGCACCGGCACCGGCCGAGGAGCAGGCGCTGATCGCCTGACCCCCTGAACCATCCCGGCCGGCGTTTCGGGTGCGCCAACCGGGATCCGACGGAGCCCCGGCGCCTCTTCTGGTGCCGGGGCTCCCATCGTTGACGAGCGCTCAGTTCAGGCTCGGCTCCGCGAGGGCTTCGGCGACGGCCTGCTCGACGCTGAGCTCGCGACCCTCGGACACCGCGGCCGCCAGCCGCCCGGCCGGCGCCACGGAGGCGAGGCGGTCCAGGTACCGCTGGTGGAAGGTGAACGTCGGCCCGTTGTGGGTTCCCGACCGCTCCCGCAGCGCGTGTGCGGCCCCGGCGAGGCGCCCGGCCCGCTCGACGTCGCCGGCGAGGGCGGCCACGGCCGCGAGGCCCTCGAGCCCGTATGCGATCCCCTCGATGTGTCCGAGCGACGTGGACAGGGTCACACTCAGCGAGAAGTCCTTCCTGGCGTCCTCGGGCGAACCGAGCAGGAGGTGCGCCCAGCCCAGGTGGTAGGAGGCGATCCGGCCACCGACGGCATCCCCGGCCCGCTGCGTGAGGGCGAGGGACTCGTCGAACCGCTCGAAGGCGGCGTGCAGCTCCTGCCGCAGCAGCGCCACCCGGCCGAGGAGGACGAGCGCCATCGCCTCGCCCCACACGTCGCCGGTCTCGCGGAACAGCCGCAGGCTCCGCTCCATCACGTCCGATGCGCGGTCGGTGTCCGGTTTCTCGCCGGCGAGGAGCGCGAGGGCGAGGGAGATCTGCGCCATCGCCTCGCCGGAGCGGTCGGCGCAGCGGCGGAACAGGTCGGCGCTCTCCGCGAGATCGGCGGCGACGCGTCCGTCCGGGTCCTTCCAGAACCGGATGGTCCGCGTGAAGTAGAGCGCGACCGCGCGCGTGCGGTCGTGGAGGGCCTCACCCGACTCGAGCGGCTCGTCCATCCACGTGCGCACCTCGCCGAGCAGGCCGATCACCCAGAAGTACAGGAAGAGGTTGAAGGCGAGCTCCGCGGCGCGATCCCAGTCGCGGGCGTCCAGCAGGTAGCGCTCGGCGGCGCGGAGGTTGTCGCGCTCGTCGCCGAGCCGCTGCATCCACTCGCGCTGCCCTCCGCCCTTGAGCGGCAGCCGGGCCCGGGCGCCGAGGTCGATGAAGTACCGGGCGTGTGCGTCGCGGGCGCTCTCGAGCTCGCCGTCGCCGTGCAGCTGCTCTCTGGCGTACTCGCGGACGATCGCCTGCATCGTGAAGCGCGGCCGGTCGTCGCTGTCGTGCTGGGCGACGAGGCTGGAGTCGACGAGCATGGCGAGGTCGGACAGCACGTCGGCGGCATCGTCGCCGTCCGCGCCCACGAATTCCGCCGCTTCCAGCGTGAAACCGCCCTCGAAGACCCCCAGCCGGGCGAGCAGGCGGCGCTGCTCCGGCGCCAGCAGCTGCGTGCTCCACTCGATGGTGCGGCGGATCGTCTGCTGGCGCTCCGGGAGGTCGCGCGACCCGCCGACGAGCACCGAGAGGCGACGGTCGAGGCGGTCCAGCAGCTCAGCTGGGGAGAGCACCCGGATGCGCGCGGCCGCGAGCTCGATCGCCAGCGGCACGCCGTCGAGCGCGGTGCACACCCGGGCGACCGCGTCGGCGTTCTCCGCGGTGATCTCGAAGTCGGGCTTCACGGCGTGCGCCCGCTCGACGAAGAGGTTGACCGAGGAGTCCTCGGCGAGCGGTCCGACGTCGTAGCTCTGCTCGGCGCTCACCCGCAGCAGCGTCCGGCTGGTCACCAGCAGAGCGACGCCGGGTGCGGCCGCGAGCAGGCCGGTCAGCAGGGGCGCCGCATCCAGCACCTGCTCGAAATTGTCGAGGACCAGCAGGATGCTGCGGTCGCGCAGCGCCGTCGCGAGGTTGTCGAGGATGGGCGCGTCTCCGGTGTCGCGCACGCCCAGGGCCTGAGCGATGCGGTTCGGTACCCGCTGCGGGTCGTGCACCGCCGAGAGGTCGACGAACACGGCGCCGTCGTCGAAGTGCTGGGCGGCGGCACGCGCCGCCGCGATCGCGAGCCGGCTCTTCCCGATGCCCCCGGGCCCGACCAGCGTCACGAGGCGGGTGCCCCGCGCGAGTCGATCGCCGATCGCCGCGATGTCCGCCTCCCGCCCGACCAGCCCGGTCAGCGGGACCGGCAGGCGCACGGGCTCCACGACGCGGTCGGCGTCGCTCGCCACGTCGGCGGTGATGAGGGCGCGGCTCTGGTCGAAGCGCTCGGCGAGCAGCGTGGCGAGGTCGTTCTCGATCAGCTGCGCGAGCTCCTTGGGCGTCTCGAAGTACTTGTACGCGGCACGGTCGTCGTCGCGGATGCGCGCAAGCAGCGTGGCGAGGCGCGGCTCGCGGTTGTCGGCCGGGCTCTTGACGTACAGCAGGCGCGGCAGCTCGGTCGGGCAGAGGTTGTACTCGTCCTCGAGGCCGGAGACCTCCTCGTCCGGGGCGACCCAGCCGTAGCGCTCCCAGTACAGCCCGAGGAAGACGTCGCTCTGCTCCAGGTAGGCGCGGTAGAGCTCGCGTGGAGGATGCGGCCGGGCGCCCAATTCGAACATGACGGGGGCGAGATGCAACCGCTCGATGGCGGTCCGCGCTGCCCGGCGCTCGGCGGCGAGCTCCTGCAGCGTGGAGGAGACGAAGATCCGCAGCCTCTGGTCCGGCGTGCGGATTACATGAGGGTGGCTCATGTAACGTCATTGTGTTGCGTTCCTGTGCAAATGTACAGAGGGCGTGCCGCGCGAGCCTTGTAGCACTCCCCATCGGTCCTGCGCAAGGCGGTTCAGAGGATCCGCGATCGGAGGTTAGCTAGGAAGGTGAAGGAAATCGCGTGGTACGTACTGGGCTTCGCGCTGGCGGTCTGCGCCATCGCCGTGGGGCTGCTCGTGGCGCCCGACGCCTCCGACGCCACCGAGGGTCCGGGCGGCCTGCTGCAGCATCTGACCCCCACCGAGTGGGCGGATCTGGTGATCGCCCTGGTGTTCGCCGCGATCGCGTTCGTCAGCGGCAGCTACCTGTCGTCGCGTGCAGCCGCCGACGCCGACGACGCCGATCTGACCGTGGAGCTCGTCACCGCGCAGCGCGCGGGCTGACGGGTCGGGGCGCGACGGGATGACGCGCCCCGCCTCCTGTCACATGTCGCGGTAGCGCTTCGCGGCGGCCAGCGCGTCACGCAGGCCGGCGGCGTCGTAGCGGCGGACGTAGGCCGGTGTGTCCCGCTGGGCGCGCCATCCCTCGGACAGCGCGCCGACGTCGACGGTGTCGAATCCGAACTCGTCGATCAGCGCGGCGACGCGCTCGCGGGCGGCCGGGTCGTCTCCGGCGACGATGAGGGCGCGGCGGTCCGGGGTGCCGGCGGGCAGGCTCTGGCTGGTCAGCTCGGCGGCGCCGATGTGGTTGAAGGCCTTCACGACGTGCGATGTCGGCAGCACCTTCTGCAGGCGCTCGGCGACGGTGGTGGACTCGTCGTCCAGCTCCGGGATGTGCCCGTCGCGCTGCGGGTAGTAGTTGTTCGTGTCGATGACGATCTTGCCGGCCAGCTCCTCGACCGGCAGCGTCGCCTCGGCGGCGAGCGGGGTCGTGACCACGACGATGTCGCCGGCGGCGGCCGCCTCGGCCGGGGTGGCGGCTCGGGCGTGCTCGCCGAGCTCGTCCACGAGGCCGCTCAGCGTCTCCGGGCCGCGCGAGTTGCTGAGCACGACGTCGTAGCCGCGGGCGACCGCGAGGCGGGCGAGCTGGGAGCCGATGTGTCCTGAACCGATGAATCCGATTGTCGTCATACCTGCCGGAACCGGAACGGACTCTCGATGATTCCCGCCGGCCGCATCCCGGTCAGCCGCAGAGCCCGACGCCCGCCGAGGTGAGGATGACGGTGCGGTTCTGCTCGGCGACGGCGTCCGAGTACGCGCCGGACGCGTCGGTCTCCTTCTTCCAGCCGCACCATTCGAAGCCGACCCCCGCGGTCTGGAGCAGCGTGGCGGGCACGCCGAGACCCACCAGCGCCGCCTTGACCGCATCCGCCCGCTTCAGCGAGAGCGCGGTGTCGGCGGTGTTGTCGGTCGCCTGGTCCTTGGATGCGGTGCCCGTGATGGTCACCGGCTTGCCGTTCTGCTCGATCGCGGGCACGAGCGTTGCGAGCACCTTCTGGGCCGCGGCCGGGTCGGAGAAGTCCGCCGTGTCCTTGGTGAAGAGCAGCTCGCTGTTGCGGATGACGACGGGTTTCGACCAGTCCGTCTTCGTGGCGACCGGCTCGATGGTCACCGGGGTCACGGCCGGGAGCCCGGCGGCTGCGTTCCCGGAGGCCGGCTCGGGCAGCAGGGAGAGGGTTCCGCCGGCCGCCGTGATCACGGCGGACCAGATCGCCTCCAGGTTGCTGCGCGCGGGGACGGTCAACGGCTGCTGCGCGCCCGCGGTGTCGCCCATCCCGGACCAGTACACGGTGACGCCCTTCAGGTCCGTCGGGAGCAGCTTTCGGGAGGTGAGGTCGGAGACCACCTGCGCCGGATCGGCGTAGAGCAGGCCGGTTCCGGCGAAGTTCAGCGGGTCGGTGGTCTGCAGCCCGCTGCCGACGACGATGACGCCCATCGGGTCGCTGCCGAGGTTGCGCGACGCCTGGTCGATGGCGCCCAGGTAGTCGACCTCCGGCGCCGACGCCTTGAGACCGTCGATGTAGGAGGTGATCTGAGTGAGCTTGGTGCGCTGGTCGTTCTGGCAGACGATCGCATCCTGAGCCGACGACCCGAGGGCGGTCGTGCCCATGACCTGCGGGGTGCCGGACGGCACGACGACGGTCACGCTGCCGTTCGTCTTGCCTGCTGCCTGCAGCTGGGCGGACGCGGATGCGGGGATGCTCACGGCCGGCGCATTCGCCGTGCTCCCGGCGACGACCCCGAGGTTGCGCTTGTGCGACTGGTCGCACGCCTCGCCGGATGCCGTCGCCGGCGCGCACGCTGCGAGTCCCGCGACGACCGCCACGACGACCCCTGCAACTGCTCCCGCACGCACGCCGCGCTTCCCCCACCGTCGAGTCCGCGAAGACTGACCGCTCTCGTGGCGCGTCGCGTGCAATTCGTGCGTACTCGACGGGGGGAGGTGGGGCATGTGGGGGCCTTTCACGCGGTCGGGGAGGTCGGGGAGGTCGGGGAGGCGGGGGAGGCGGGGGAGGTGGGGGATGCGGAGGCCCCGGGCGGCAGGGGTGGGGCGAGGTCCGGGGATTCGACGCTGCGGCGGGCGCGCAGCTCGCGGATGATCTGGCTGGTGCTCTCCGGGTCGCGCTCGCGCTGCGCCAGGCGGGTCGCGAGCTGGGCGCGCACCACATCCATCCGGGAGTGGAACGTCACACGGGCGCCGGTGTAGCGGACGGCGTCGTGCGCATCGAGCTGCAGGGCCAGGCGCGTGCGCTCCTCCGCGGCGACCGCCTCGCCGTGCAGCCGGTCGCGGAGCAACCGCAGCCGGGCCGCCTGCGCGTGCGCCTTCTCGGCCGCGGTGAGGAGCGGTTTCGTCGTCAGCCACGCCACGACGAAGCTGAGGGCGCCGGAGGTGGCCAGCACACCCAGCATGAGGAACGCCATGATCGTGTCCGGCGCTGTCCACGAGAACCCGGCGGGCGCGGCCGTCTGTTCGCCGCCCACGAGCCCGGTGAGTCCGCCCGCGTTCTGCGCGTCGATGCCCGCTTTGATCCGGGCGATCGTGATGGCGGCGAGGATGGCGGCCCAGACCAGTCCGAGCACGACCGAGGTGATGATCCACCTGCGCGACATGACGCCCGCCTGGACGCGGCGGAGCAGGATGGCCACGACATGCGGCAGCGTGACGACCGCGAGCGAGATCCCGAGCGTGATGACGTACATCTGCAGCCCGATCGACCCGTACTGGCTGTCGTTGCGCAGCAGAAGCGTCAGCGCCTGGGCGAGCAGGATGTAGTCCACCGCGATCATGGCGACGAGCAGCACGTAGACCATGACGTGGGCGAACGGGGAGACGTGGCCGACGTGGGGACGCAGGCGCGGAGGGCGGGTGACGATGTCGCGAGCCATGGGCGGCCTCTCAGGCGTAGGAGTGGAAGTCGGGGTCGTGACCGGCCAGCTTGGCGTCGAGCCGCTCGACGTCCTGGTCGGCCCGGCGGATGTCGTCCTCGGCCCGTTGCAGCGCCCGGCGGATGAGCTCCTGCCGCGCCTGCGCTTCGGCGACGCGGGCCGAGGCCGCTGCGACGTTGCGGGTGCGCTGCCGCTCGAGCTCGGCGACCCCGGCGCGCTCGAACGCGGCGAGCTCGTGCTCGAACACCTCCAGGGTCTCGACGTCGACGGCGTGGCGCATGCGGCGCAGCCGTCGGAGCAGCCGTCGGCGGAGACCGCCGGTGGCGGGGACGCGGTAGTCGGTCAGTCGGTCACGCCGAGGCATCGGTCCTCCTGTTGTGGTCGTCGTGGCCGGCGGCGACGCCGGCGGTCTCCTCGCCCGCGGTTCGGGCTGCGGCGATGGGGTGCAGGGCGTCGACGGCGGTGCCGCGCGAGGTGAGCCAGCCGGAACGCTGCAGGGCGGGTGGATGCGCGGATACGCGTCCCGACGTCGCCTGACGGAGGGCGCCCCAGTACACGGCGGCCTTCTCGTCGGAGCGGTCGAACATCCGTGCCGCCCGCAGTTGCGCCGCGGTGAACCGCGCGTTGATCAAGGCACTGAGCTCGTCGCTGCGCCGGTGTGCCCGGCGGATGCGCCGCTCCAGCCGCCGCAGCTCCTCGAACGCGGTGCCCTGTCCTTCGGCGATGCGGAGCCGGTCGCCCTCGGGAAGCCGGTCGATCCGCTCCTCGTACGTGTCGAGGTCGGAGCGGAGGGCGGAGGTGAGGACGCGGTGCTCGGTGAGCTCGCGTCGCATGCTGCGGAAGAAGCGCTGCTCCTCGCGGCGGGCGAAGGCATCGGCCCTGGCCTGCAGGGTGGCGACGGTCGGCGATGTCCGGTCGCCCGCATCCACCTCGGTGTCGTGGACGGTGGCCGCGTCGCGGCGCGCCAGCCGGACCAGGCGGCGTCGGGCGAACGGCCCGAGTCTCAGCGGCTGCGTCGTCATAACGGGCGAGCGTAGGGAGTCGGCCTGTGCGTCCCCTAGGTGTAGGTCGAAGGAAGCCCGAACGTGACCCAACTGTGACCGCGGTCAGCGGTCGGCCGCCAGCGCCTCCAGATAGCCCGCGTACCCCTCCGGCGCCCGCCCGCGGAGCCGCGCGGAGGTGACGACCGGCTCATGCTCGGACGACAGCATCACGATGCCCGATTCCCGCAGCCGCGCGGCAAGGCGGACGTCCTCCGCGGTGGCGAGTGGCGGGAAGCCGCCGGCCCGGCGGTAGGCGGATGCCCGCATCCCCAGGTTCGCGCCGTGCACGTGGCCGAGGGTGGCACCACGGGGATGCCGGTCCTCCCAGACGCGGCGGCGCTCGGCGTCGAGGTCGTCGAGCACCGGGACGACGGCGCCGGTGTAAGCGTCGGCGTGCCGGGCCGCGCGCAGGTGCTCGGCGAGCCACCCGCGCGGAACCGTGCCGTCGGCATCGGTGAACGCCAGCCACACTCTCTCCGGGCGCTGTCTACCGCTGGCGAGCGCCGTCTCGACGCCGAATGCACGGCTGCGGCCGACGTTCCCGAAATCCACGGTCACCGTGCGAACAGCAGGATGCCGTGCCGCGATCGCGGCCGAGCCGTCCGTGCACGCGTCGAGCACGAGGACGATGTCCGTCGGCACGTCGACGATCGCGCCGGCGGCCTCGACCGACGCGAGGCACGCGTCGAGTGTCGGAGCCTCGTCGCGGGCGGGGATCACGACGACCGCTCGACGGATCGCGGGCCTCATCGCAGGACCTCCAGCACGAACTCCTCATCGCGATGCACGACCGCAGGTCGCAGACGGGAGCGCTCGCGGAACCGGTCGTGCGCTGCCTCTCCTGACTGGGCGAAGTCGTCGGAGTCGCCCGTCCAGTGGCAGAGCAGCACCTCGCCGCCCGGCACGAGGGAGCCGACGATGCGGTCGATGACGGCATCCCACTCGTCTTCGGCGAGGTAGTACGCCAGCTCGGAGACGATCACGAGGTCGGTGCCGTGGTCAGCGGCCACCGGCCACTCCTGCGGGACGCGCATCCGCTCGACCACGACGTTCGGCCGGTCGCGCAGCCGCTCCGCCGCGGCCTCCACGGCCGACCCGGAGCCGTCCACCGCGATGAGCTCGTCGCACCGATCGGCGAGCACCAGGGTCGTCTCCCCGATCGAGCAGCCGAGCTCGACGGCCCGGCCGTACCGCTCACGGGGGAGGGAGGCGGCGAGCACCGCCCGTCGCCGCCGTTCGTACCAGCGCGTGCGGACACGCCACGGGTCGTCGCGTTCGTGGTGCATCCGCTCGAAGTGCTGATCCGCCGGCTCGGGCGGCTCGATGACGACCTCGCGGCCGTCGGCCGCACGCGCCACGAAGCCCGGCTCCAGCACGCCTCCCGGGTTCTGCGAGGTTCGCAGCTGCGAGGCGAATGCGGCGAGAGCTGTGCGCTTGCTGCTGCGCCCGCCGGCGTCGAGGACGACCTCGCGCACCCGCCGCCATGGGACGTCGGCCGGAGTGCCCCACTGCCAGAGCCACACCGGGTAGAGCAGGATGCGCAGCCCGCGCTCGCGGGCGGCCGCGACGACCTCCCGCCCGAGGGTCCGGTGGTCGCCGTGCCGGTCGCCGGTCCACGGCGCGAGCACCAGGCGGTTCCGCGCCTCCGACGGCGCGTCGAGGATCTCCGCGATCGCGGCGCGGAGGTCAGCCGTGTGGTGTTTCAGGGCGCCGTCGGGCAGGCCGAGCGGCACGACGGGCTGCGCCGCGGGAGTCGTGGGGAGGCCGAGGGACGCGAGTGCGGCATCCAACTCATCCAGCCTTCCGTCATCGCACGCGGCGGCGACCACGACCCGGGCCGGGATCCCGGCCCCGGCGGCACGCGCGAGCAGACCACCGACGCCGAGCGTCTCGTCGTCGGGGTGGGCGGAGAAGACGATCAGTTCGTCCGGCTGTTCGTCGAACGCGGGGACACCGGACCACTGCTCCAGCGCCTCCCACGCTTCCGGGGCCGTTACGGCGGTCCGCGGGTCGAAGCTCACCACCAGACGGACCGCGCATCCAACTGGGCGAGCCGCTTCGCGAGCGACTCGTCGTCGCGGCCGCGGTGGTACTGCGACACGTACAGTTCGAGGTCGGCGGCGCGGCGGGCGTGCGCCTCGTCGAAGGCGAGGGCCGCCGGTCCGAGCAGGTCGCGCGCGGCCGCGAGGGTCAGCACGACCGCGTCGGCGACCGTTCCGCGCACGGTGTGGGCGAGCGCCGCCGCATCGTCGCCTCCCGCTCCGGCGTCGATCAGGCCGGCCGCATGCTCCAGCTGGAGGCGCCCCGACTCCAGCGCGCGGTACAGCTCCCCGACCCGTGCGGCCAGGAGCGGATTCCCGGGGGCGGCGGCCCGCTTCGTCAAGGCGCGGAACAGCGGGAGGCAGCCGCCCCACCAGCACGCGGCGACGCCGATGCCGCCCCAGCGGAATCCAGGTCGATCCAGATACCAACCGGCCGCGCCCACCGGTTCAGCGGCGGCGTTCTCGAAGCGGAGCGGACCGCTCTCCACCTCGGCGAGCCCGCGCGCGACCCAGGCTGCCGGCTCGGCCGTCACGGCGTCCTGGCGCAGGTCGACCGCGAACATCCTCCGCTCGTCGGCGACGCTCGCGGTGACGAGACCATGGGTCAGGCGACCGCCGAGCGAGCACCACGGCTTGACGCCGTCGAGCGTCCATCCGTCGGCACTCCGCACGGCTTCGAGGACCGTGCCGGGGGCCTCCGCCGCGAACACGCCCCACGTCGTCCCTGTCGCGGGGTGTGGGAGCCCGGCCTCAGCGAGAATCGCGAGCGCATCGAGGTGCGGTTCGAGCACCCGCGCGGCCGTCAGGTCGATCGCCGCGATCCGCGAGAGCGTGCCGAATCGCTCCGCCGTTCGCCCGCCGCCGGGCAGAGGGACCGCATCCGGTGGCACTCGCGAGAGGGCCTCCAGCAGCGGGACCACCCGGCCGGGCGACTCCGCCGCGACCTCCTCGTATCCGGCGAGGGCGGTCGGCGTGGGGGTCGTCATATCCACACCGTCGCACGATGCGGGCGTGCGGACGAGTCCCTTGACGGCGACCGGGTGGATGCGCAACGCCCTCGCCGCCCGATAGGGCGCCGCCCCGGACAGGGTGCTGCCCCGGATAGGGTGAATCGGTGACCCCGACCGCCGCAGACAGCGTCCTCGAACTCCGCGATGTCACGTTCCGCCGTGACGGCACCCAGATCCTCGACGGGATCGACCTCACGGTCCGGGCGGGAGAGCACTGGGCACTGCTCGGGCCGAACGGCGCGGGCAAGTCGACGGTGCTCGGGTTCTGCGGCGCCCTCACCTTCCCGACCTCCGGGACCGTGGATGTGCTGGGCCGCAGGCTGGGACGCGTCGAGCTGCAGGAGCTGCGGCGTCACATCGGGCACGTCAACCCGCGGCACCCCGTCCGGTCGCCGCTCACCGTGACCGAGGTCGTGCTCACCGGCATCACCGGCACACTGGAACTGCCGATGCGGTGGGAGCCGACCGAGGAGGAGGTCCGCCGTGCGCACGATCTCATCCACTCGGTCGGTCTCGACGAACGCCGGGAGGCGCGCTGGCCCACGCTCTCGCAGGGCGAGCGCGGCCGCTCGCTGATCGCGCGGGCCCTCATCTCGGAGCCCCGGCTGCTGCTGCTCGACGAGCCGACGACCGGCCTCGACGTCGCGGCGCGGGAGCAGCTGCTGGAGACGATCGACGGGCTCGCGCACACGGCGCCGGAGCTCGCCAGTGTCCTGGTCACCCATCACCTGGAGGAGCTGCCGGAGACGACCACGCACGCCCTGCTGATCGCGCACGGACGCATCGTGGCGCGCGGCGGCATCGACGAGGCGGTCACGACGGAGACCGTCACGCGGGCCTTCGAGCACCGCATCCGGGTCGAGAAGGCCGACGGCCGGTGGAGTGCGCGCGCGGTGCGGGAGCGCACGATCCCCGCATGAGCAGCTTCGCGACCGCGGACGACGGAACGCCGATCGCCTTCGACGAGCGCGGCGTCGGGGTGCCGGTGCTGCTGATCGCCGGGCAGGCGACCGGGATGCACGGCTGGGGCCCGTTCGCCGACGCGCTGGCGCAGGACTTCCGCGTCATCGTGTTCGACCATCGCGGGATCGGGGCCAGCGGCGAGGGCGACACCTCGCGTTACTCGACGCGCGAGTTCGCCTCCGACGCGGTCGCCGTGCTCGATGCCGCAGGCGTCGCCGCCGCCCACGTCGTCGGCCACTCGATGGGCGGCCGCGTCGCGCAGTGGATGGCCGCGGAGGATCCCGCGCGTGTGCGGCGGCTGGTCCTCATCGCCACCTCCGCCGGCGACCGCACAGCGCAGCGCCGCGATCCCTCGGCGATCGCCGACCTTCTGAGCGGCGACCGAGACCGCATGCTGCCGCTGTTCTTCGACGATGCGTGGGCGGCCGAGCATCCTGGCGACGTGGACCGCTTCTTCTCGCGCGTCGCCGGCCGTCCGGCGCTCCGCGGGCACTTCGCCGCCAGCAGGGACCACGACGGGACGGACGCGCTGGCACGCATCCGCGCCGAAACGCTGGTGATCCACGGCACCCGGGATGTGCTCACCCCGCTGGAGCACGCGCGCCTGCTCGCGGGCGGCATCCCGAACGCGACGCTGCTCGAACTCGACGCCCGCCACGGCCTCCACCTCGACACCCCGGCGGTCGAGGACGCCGTGCGGGCATTCCTCGACCGTGGCGCCGCGGGACTCCGCCCCGCCGTCAGCTGACCGCGAACCCTCCCGCTCGGGCGACCTCGACGAACTCGCGGTAGTCGGCCTCCGCCTGATCGGCGTATCGCTCCGCCCACGTCGTCGCGGCGTGGGCGAACGCCGGTCCGGAGCCGAGGTAGCCGGAGACGAATGCCGACTTGGGGGAGCGCGCGTGCGCCCGGGCCAGCACGACGGCGCACACCCGGGCGTAGTCCGAGAACTGTGCGGCGTTCATCGACGGGATGTCGAACGACGCGTTGCGGTTGCGGAACTGGCGCAGGTAGAAGGCGAATCCTTCGACCCGGATGAAGCCGAGGAACGGGTCGGACACCGCCTGCAGGATGCGCTGGCACGCGACGACGCGGTAGCCCTGGTCGTCCGGGAGCAGGGAGAGGTCGAGGTAGCCGGGGAGAGGTGCCACCCCGCCGAACCGTTCGACGACCGAGGCGCTCGCCTCCTTCAGCTGCAGGATCACCGGCTCGCCGATCGGCCCGCGCAGCGCGATCACGAAGCAGCGCGTGCCGACGCTGCCCACCCCGACGACGCGCCGGGCCACATCGTCGACGCGCAGCTGCGAGGCGAGGAGGGCGGTGTTGGGCGGGAGCGTGCGGCGGTAGCGGTCGTACGCATCCTGGGCCAGCGCCTGGATCTCCGGCTCCGCCCGCCGCAGGATCGGCGGCCGGTCGACGAAGCGCAGCACACCGTCCTCGTCGGCGCGGAGCGTGCGGCGCGCGGCATGCTCGGTGGTCCGCTTCTTCGATTCCTTGGTGACCTGGCGGATCAACTGCTCCATGTCCGCGCTGAGCCGTCCGTGGCCGGACGTCACGGAGGTCGGCGTGAAGTAGCGGGCGGTCAGCGGCTCGGTCAGCGTCTCCTGCAGCCAGCGGCGGTAGGCCTCCCCGGCCGACCGCGTCGTGTCCCGCACGAATTCGGGCGACATCCCGAGCGACCTCCCGGCGAGGACGATGCTGGTGAGCATCCGCTTGACGTCCCACTCCCACGGCCCGACCGTCGACTCGTCGAAGTCGTTGATGTCGAACACCATCGCGTTCTCGGGTGAGCGGTACATCCCGAAGTTGGAGATGTGGGCGTCGCCGCAGACGACGACCTCCGCACCCGTCGTGGGCGCCGCGGCCAGGTCGGCGGCCTGGATCGCCGCCGTGCCCCGGTAGAAGGCGAACGCATCGGCGCTCATCCGCTCCACCCGCAGGTCGACGAGATTCTGCAGCCGGTCCTCGTGCTGGGAGCGGAGGATGCCCATCGGGTCGCGCCCGGGTGGGGGCACGTAGTCCGCGTGGGCGGAGCGCGGCAGCGTGGCCCGGGCGGCACGCCCGGCCGCGGCCAGCTCCTCGGGAGTGAGCGGGGTTTCCGCGCGCTCACCCGCTTCTGCGACATCCAGAGTCATGCCGCACCTCCTTCGGGAGCGACGTGCCCGCCCTCGCCGTCGGCTCTTCCGGCGAGCACGCGCTCATCATAGGTCGCGGTCTGCCGCTACGGTAAGCAGGATGCGGGAACAGATCGAGCAGGAGTGGATCGAGCACCGCCGTGAGGACGGCGAGCGCGTGGGCTGGCTGCGCCCGGACGGCGACGGCTTCGTGCCGATCGACCTCCTCGGCCGCGAGCTGTCCGGCCCGACCGACTGGCTCACCGGCGAGGAGATGCTGGAGTCGGCGGGCATCGGCTACCTCGCCGACCGCTACGAGCTGCGCCTGGACGACGGCCGATGGATGCGCGTGCGCATCACCGAGGTCTCCACCGACCGCATCGTGGTCAAGAAGGACGACTTCGGCGCCATCGACGCGCCCCAGATCGTCTACACGCTGCCGTTCCCCCTCCCGGAGAACCTCCGCCCGGAGTGATAGGGGGCCGCCGGATTCCGGTCTGTCCGCGACGGGTGGCCCCGCGCTAGCATCGGCGCCACGCGGACGGGACACGGCCGCAGAACGGGGGACGAGCCGGATGATCCCGCTCACTGTCGGCACCACGGTGGAGACGCCGGAACGGCCTGCCGTCATCGATGGTTCGCGCTTCAACAGGCACACCTTCTGGTGCGGCCAGAGCGGCTCGGGCAAGACCTACGCGCTGGGCGTGGTGCTGGAGCAGTTGCTGCTGCACACCGAGCTGCCCGTCGCCGTGCTCGACCCGAACGCCGACTTCGTGGAGCTGGCGCACACACGCGACGGATCCGACGGAGACGCGGCCGAGCGGTGGGAGGGGTTCGACATCCGCGTGCTGCACTCCAGCACGCCGCGGGAGCCGCAGGTGCGCATCCGCTTCATCGACCTCAGCGTTCGCTCGAAGGGAGCCGTCGGCCGGCTCGACCCCATCGCGGACGCGGAGGAGTTCAACGCGCTGCTGCATCTGGAGGCGCGGCCGGAGCACTTCGAGCGCGGGACGTTCCTCAGCTCGCTGCTCGAGGCGGACGACCCCGCCCACCGGCGGCTCGGGCTGCGCATCGACAACCTGCAGATCCTCGACTGGCCGCTGTGGGCCATGGGCGGTGGATCCGCGGCCTCGGTCGTCGACGAGCGGCCGCGCGCCACCGTGCTCGATCTGGGCGGCTTCTCGCACCCTGGGGAGCCGCAGGCGGCGGCGCTCGGCATCCTCGAACAGCTGTGGGAGCGTCGGATGGAGCGGCGACCGCTCCTCATCGTCATCGACGAGGCGCACAACTTCTGCCCGCCGGTCGCACGCACCACGGTGGAGGCGCAGCTCACCGAGCAGCTCATCCAGATCGCCGCGGAGGGCCGCAAGTTCGGGCTGTGGCTGTTCCTGTCGACGCAGCGGCCGACCAAGATCCACCCGAACGTGCTCTCCCAGTGCGACAACCTCGGCCTGATGCGCATGAACTCGCCGCGCGACCTCGCGGAGCTGGCCGAGGTCTTCGGCTTCGTTCCGCACCACCTGCTGGAGCAGTCGCCGACCTTCCGCAAGGGCGAGGCGCTCTTCGCGGGCGCGTTCACCGAGGAGCCGCAGCTGGTCCGCATCGGCCGCCGCCTGACCGTCGAGGGCGGGGGCGACCTGTCCGTGCAGGGCAGCGGGGTCTAGTCCCCTCCCGTCATATTCGGTAGACGGCTGCGTCTATATAGGTGTGTCACACCTGCGCGTCGTCGAACGAAAACTGATCGTTGCCGTCCTGCTGTCGGCTGTGGGTGCCGCACTGACCGGGTGCACCGCGTCGAGAATCGATTCGCCGTCGAGTCCGTCGGCAACGGTCGCCCCGAGCCCGACGTCGACGGCCGGTGCGATCCCGGAGTTCACCGGGCCGTATGCGGCAGAGCTTGCGGAGAGGTACGCGAAGTCCCGCTCGGATTTCGAGCGTGAGGCGTTGGCGGATGGCACGATCACCGATGCCGAGCAGGCGGAGATGATCGAGCGTCTGCGAACGTGCCTGGCCGCCAGCGGGTTCGAGCTGCAGAAGTACACGAAGACAGGTGCACACGAGATCAAGGACCTGGATGAAAGCCGACACCCCGACGACGGCAATGAAGCGGTGGAGTCATGTCAGTGGTCTTCGGGGGCGAATACGGTCGGACTGATTTACGGACAGATGGTGGTCAATCCGCAGAACATCGACCTCGTACCGAAGGTCGTTGCCTGTCTGAAGAAGCATCACCTGGTCGGACCTGGTTTCAGCAAGAGCGACTACCAACGCGGGCTTCCACGTTTCCCGGATGAGAAGCGAACTGCTCAGGTGCAGCGATGCAACGAGGATCCCCTGAACCTCGCCAAGGGCGAATAGCCCGGAGAGCCAAAGAGAGAATGAAAAAGGTAGCGTTGGTGCTGTTGCTCGTTGGCGTCACTGTGACCGGGTGCACCACGTCGGGTGTCACGTCCGGTTCGAAGCCGTCAGCACCTTCTCCTCCGAGTCAGATCACGACGGTACCGGGCGGTCCGACCTTCACCGGACCATATGCGGCCGTGCTCGCGGACATGTATGCCAAATCGCGCACGACGGCCGAGCGTGAGGCGTTGGCTGACGGGACGATCACTGACGCGGAGCAAGCCGAAATGGTTGAACGCCTTCGGAAGTGTGTGAGTGGCTTCGGACACGTGCTGGTCTCGTACGGGAAAGCCGGCGGCTCGACCTTCGATCTGAACCCGGCCCAAGAAACAGACGCCGCGAATAACGAGGTGTCGGAGTGTGAGAAGTCCTCCGGGGAGAACACGGTCGGTCTGGTCTACTCACTTGTGCTCAGAAATCCGGAGAACATCGATCTCATTCCGAAAATCATCGCTTGTCTGAAGGAGCATCACCTCGTTGGTCCGCACTACAGCAGAAGCGACTATGAGCGAGGGCTTCCCGACTTCCCCGACGAGAATAGAAACATCCGAGTGCTGCGTTGCAACGACGACCCCCTGAATCGCATCGCGGACGAATAACAGGAGGATCGTTAGCGGCGCGGACGCTCCCCACTACTTCTGCGCGTGCTGCTGCTTGCGCTCCGTCTTCCGCTCGACGGCTTGCTCCTTCATGAGCTCGCGCGTGTGCGTGAGGTCGCCGATGATCGGGCGCCACAGCCGCGACCTCGGGTCGGAGTCGACGAGCACGGCACGCACGAGCAGCGTCAGCGGGATCGCCAGGATGGCGCCGATCGGGCCGAGGACCACGGCCCAGAACAGCACGGAGAAGAAGGTCAGCGTCTGGCTGAGGGCGACGGCGTTGCCGACCACCTTCGGCTGGACGATCGACTGCACGACGGCGTTGATCACCCCGTAGATCACGATGATCGCCACGACCGTGCCCCACCCACCGGTCAGGAACCCGAAGACGAGCGGCGGCACGATGGCGATGAAGTAGCCGACGTTCGGGATGAAGCTGCACAGGAAGGACAGGATCGCCCACAGCAGAGCGGCCGGGACTCCGAGCAGCCACAACGCCACCCCGTTGATCACGCCCTGCACGATGCCGAGCAGCGTGGTGACCACCATGTACCGGCGCACCGAGTGCGCGAAGCCGCCGAACGCGTAGACCAGGTTCGGCCGGGTCGGCTGCAGCTGTCGGAGCAGGGTCGGCGTGTATGCGGCATCCGCCGGCATGAGGATGAGCATCGTCAGCACGATCACCAGGAACGCGACCAGCCCCAGCGCATTGCCGAGGAGGCCGCCGAAGAACGACAGGAAGGTTCCCGGATCGAAACCCGCCTTGATCTGCTGAACCTGCTGCTGCCCGACGCCGATGCTCTGGAGCCAGTTCGTGAACTCCGTCCCGAGCTGCTGGAGCTGCGGCTTGTACTGCGGGAGCATCCCGATGAACTGCGCGGTCGCGATCCACAGCACGGCGATGAACCCGGCGAGGAGGGCGAACACGGTCAGGCCGACCGCGCCCGTGGCGAGGCCCTGCGGGGTGCCGTGGCGCTCCAGCCAGACCCGCACCGGCTGGGCGCAGATGGTCAGGACGAGCGCGAGCAGGGTCGGGGCGAGGATGCCGCCGATCGCGGCCATCCCGAACGAGATCACCACACCGGCCGCCAGGCCGAGCAGGATGCGCACACCGCGCCCCATGCCACCGGCCGGCCCCAGTTCGGTGTCCGGGTCGACGGGCTCCGCCGGTGCGACGGGATGCTTGCGCCTGCGCGAGAAGGGCCAGCGTCGGCCGGTCCGGTGGTCGGGCTCCGCCGGGGCCGAGGACGGTGCCGGGATGGGGGCATCCTGGGTCATGAGCCGCTCCATTTCTGCGTCAAGAGCCGCGAAGCGGCCCGCGTGTGCGCCGGCTCATCCGCCGGGAGGGCGTGGCCGGACCGGGACGCGACGCCGCAGTCGTCTGGCGACTGCTGCGCCGCGCCCGTTCGTCACGACGAACGCCCGACCGCGGGGGTCAGACCGTCGGCGCTGCCGGCGGCGGTGTCGCCGGTCCGGCCGGTGCGGCGGGTGCCGCGGGTGCCGCTGCGGAGGCGGCCGGAGCCGACCCGCCCGTCGCACCGTGGCTGCTGAGTGCGTGCGCCTTCAGGTGCGCGAACTCATCGGGAGTGATCGCGCCGCTGTCGAGCAGCGCTTTCGCCTTGGCGATCTCGTCCGCCGGGCTCGATCCGGCGACCTGCCGGATGTAGTCGTCCGTGGCCGCTTGATACTGCCTGGCCTCCTTCTGGTTGCGCTCCGCCATGCCGGGGCCGCGGGCGATCAGGTACACCAGCGCCGTCAGGAAGGGCACGAAGATCAGGAAGATGATCCACAGCGCCTTCCACCACCCGTTCAGCTTGTGATCACGGAACAGGTCGCTGATGATCGCGAACAGTGCGAACAGATAGGCCACGAAGGCGAAGCTCCAGAAGAAGAGCCAGATGACGCTCCAGAAGTTGCTCCAGTCCATGTTCGGTTTCCCCTCTCCACTCCAGCTCGGCGAGCCTGGATGTGGGCTGAGAGTAACGCCGCACCTGTTCGCGCGGCTAGACATATTCCGCGGCTGATGCCGAACTGCCGCCGGGGTCAGGAGAGGGCGTCGAGCTCCACGGTGAGGCGGTCGACGATCTCGGAGGCCAGGTAGCCGAGCCGGCCGACACTCGCGGCGAGCGCGTCGCCCGCCGAAGCGTGCAGGTAGGTGCCCCACACGGCGGCCTGGAGAGGGTCGGCGCCGCGCGCGGCAAGCCCGGCGATCGCGCCGGCCAGCGCATCCCCGCTGCCGGAGGTGCCGAGGCCGGGGTCCCCGTTGCCGACGGTCAGCAACCGGCCGTCGGGGGAGGCGACCCGTCCGAAACAGCTTACGGTCGCGCGGTAGCGGCGGGCGAGTTCGAAAGTGTCGGCATCCAGGTCGTCGGTGTCCCGGCCGAGCAGCCGCGCCGCCTCCTCGGTGTTGGGAGTGAGGATGCGCGGGACGTTCCCGACCAGCCGCGGATGCCCGGCGAGGGCTCCGAGGGCGTAGGCGTCGAGGACGAGCACGGTGTCGTGGCCTGCGGCGTGTGCGGCGCGGGGCAGCATCCGGGCGGTCTCCGCAGCGTCGTCCAGTCCCGGCCCGATGAGGACGGCGTCTGCGGACGCCAGGTCGGCGGCCGCGGCGCGGACACCGGCACCGCGCACGCTTCCGGACGAGGTCTCGGGAAGGGGCACGACGCCGCACTCCGGCAGGGCCACGGCGACCGGGGCGGCGACGGACGCGCCGACCGCGAGCGTCAGCCTCCCGGCTCCGATCCGCAGGGCCGCACGCCCGGCGAGCAAGGCGGCGCCGGGGGAGCGCAGGGCACCGCCGACCACGAGCACCTCGCCACGGGACCGCTTGGATCCGGACGGCTGGGGCAGCGGCCAGGCGCGCAGCAGCTCGGGGGTGACGCGCTCCGGTGCGGGCGTCGTCGTGCGCTCACGCATCGGTGCGCGCCTGGCCGGGGTGCTGGGTGGCGGGGAGTCCGGCCACCGCGAGATGGGCGTCGTCGGCGAATGCCCGCAACGTCCACTCGGCGCCGTCGCCGGTCAGCTCGGTGACCGAGGCGTTCGCGACGGGATGCGTCAGCAGGTGCTCGGCGAGCTGCCCCTCGGTCATGCGCAGCAGCACGTACAGGAAAAGACTGACCACGGCGTCGTGGGCGAACACGACGACCGTGCCGGTCTCGGGAAGATCGCGCAGGAACGAGCGGATGCGCAGCGCCACATCCGTCCACGCCTCGCCACCCGGCGGGCGGTAGTAGAACTTGCCCGCCCAGCGCCGGCGCTCGGCCTCCAGCGGAAGCCGCCGCTCCACCCCGAGGGCGGTGAGGCGGTCGAGGATGCCGAGCTCGCGGTCGCGCAGGCGCTCGTCGAGCCGCAGAGGCACCTCCTCGCCGAGCGCGAACCGGGCGGTCTGGATGGCGCGACGGTAGGGCGAGCTGAACAGAACGGCGTCCGACGGGAGCGCGTCGCGGAGCCGGGCGCCGAGGGCGGCGGCCTGCAGCTCGCCGAGCGGCGAGAGCGTGATGTCGGGGTCGCGCGCCTCGACGGAGATCACTTCGGCTCCGGCCACCTCCGCGGCAGCCGCGGCCACGTTCGCCGTGCTCTCGCCGTGCCGGATCAGGAGCAGGGTGCGAGCGGTCATGTCCTGGACTGTACGCCCGCCCAGTCGAGCACGCGCAAGGCCCGCAGCGTGTTCCAGCGGCTGGGCTCGCCGATCTCCTCGAGCGGGATGGCCGGCCGGCCGGGCAGCAGCCGGTCGAGCGCCCATCGGCCGTCCGGGCCGCGGCGGGAGAGCACGGCCTCGACCGCTTCGGCGATGCGCTCGGCGATCCAGCCCTCGGCCGTGAGGCCGGAGGCGCGCAGGTGGTCGAGTCCGCGCAGCACGTCGTAGTGCCAGTAATAAGGAAAGGAGAAGCGCAGCCACTGTTCGTCGATCAGCTCGCCGGTGGACCGGCGCCGCATCATCCCGCGCACCAGCAGGTAATCCTGACCGCGCTTCAGCGGATCGTCCAGATCGGTGCGCCCGGTCGCATCGCGATAGGCGGCGAGGCCCTCCACGACGCAGATCGTGCTGTGGAACGAGCCGGGCGCATCCTTCGTCTCGGCGTAGCAGTTCCACCCGCCGTCGGTCTGCTGGCCGTCGAGCAGCTTCTCGACGAGAACGTCCGCGGGCCGGCCGAGCGCCGCCGCCGCGGTGAGCACCCGGCCGTTGATGCAGGGCTCGATCTCTCCGTCGAAGAAAGGGCTGTCATCCCACTCCTCGCCCCAGTCGACGTTGGCGGCCACGCGGTCGATGGCTTCGCGCGTCCGCTCGCCCTCCGCGCCGAACAGCCCGAGCAGCAGCACGACGCTGTCTGTGGCGTCGCGGTCCTCCGGCTTCCACACCGTGCCGCCCCACGTCCCGCGGTCGTCCTGGCGGCGCAGCAGCTCGGCGCCCCAGCCATCACGCTCGACGCGGGAGCGCTCCTCGGCCACCTCGTCCGCCGGCGCCCCGAGCAGATCCTGCAGCGTCTGCCAGCGGATGGCGGGGTCGCCCTCCAGCAGCCAGCGGATGACCGCGTCGTCCCGGCTCCATCGCGCTTCGCCCACGCGGCCAGGCTACTCCCGCGGTGTCGCGGCGGCGAACGACTGGGTGCCCAGCACACTGAGCAGCGCCAGCTTCTCGGCGGCCTCGGTGCGCGGAGCGGCCGTCAGCACCAGCAGGCACTGCGACTGGTCCTCGGTGAACAACGCCTGGCAGTCGAGCTCGATCGCGCCGAGCTCGGGATGGAGAAGGGTCTTGTGGTCCTCGAAGCGACGGGCGACCTCGTGACGCTCCCACAGCTCCGCGAACTCCGGGCTCTCCGCCAGCAGAGCCCGGACCAGCTCGCCGGCGCGCGAGCGCGGACCGAGCGCGCCGTACGCATCGCGCAGCGAGGCGACCTGAGCACGGCTCTGTCGGGCGCGGTCCTCCTCCGGGTACTGCGCTCGCGCGTTCTCCGGATCGGTGAACCAGCGGTAGTACTCGCTGCGGGCGAGACCCGTGTAACCGGAGCGGTCGCCGAGCAGCGCGACCGCCATGCGGTTCTGGACGAGCGTCTCGCCGAGATTGGAGAGCACCAGCGCCGGGGTGTCCTCGAGCCGGTCGAGCACACGCTGCAGCGCGGGGGAGACGTGGCCGCCGCCCGAGAACCGGTCGGGGGTGTTGTGACCCGCGACCCGATACAGGTAGTCGCGCTCGTCGTCGGTGAGGCGGAGCGCCCGGGCGAGCGACGACAGCATCTGCTCGCTGGGCTGCGGGCCTCGGCGCTGCTCCAGCCGCGTGTAGTAGTCGGTGGACATCGCGGCGAGCATGGCGACCTCCTCGCGCCGGAGCCCGGGCGCGCGACGGCGGAGTCCGTTCGGGAGTCCGACGTCCTCCGGGCGCAGCATCTCGCGGTGGCGGCGCAGGAAGTCGGCGAGTGCGGCACGGTCCATCCCTCCATGATGACGCCGACCGCTGCCGCGATCCAGGGATCGGCGATCCCTGGATGACCGCTCCACTTCCTCGCCTGGCGCGGCGCTCGCACAGTGGAGGCATGAACATCACAGGGAACACCGTCTTCATCCCCGGCGCCACCAGCGGCATCGGGCTCGCCCTCGCCGTGGCTCTGCACGAGCGCGGCAACTCCGTCATCGTCGGCGGCCGACGCACCGAGCTGCTCGAGCGGATCGCCGCGGAGCACCCCGGCATCGACACCGTCCGGATCGACACCGCGGACGCCGAGAGCATCCGCACCGCGTCCGCCGAGGTGCTGGCCTCTCATCCCGACCTCAACGTGCTGATCGCGATGGCCGGAATCATGCGCGTCGAGGACTGGCACACGCCCGCCGGATTCCTCGACTCCGCCGAGTCGGTCGTGACCACCAACGTCCTCGGGCCGATCCGGTTGATCGCTTCCTTCGTCGAGCACCTGCAGACCCGCCCGGATGCGACCATCGTCACCGTGTCGTCCGGTCTGGCGTTCACGCCGCTCGCGGCGACGCCCAGCTACAACGCCAGCAAGGCGGCCATCCACATGCTCAGCGAGAGCATCCGGCTGCAGCTGGCCGACACGTCCGTGCGGATCGTGGAGCTGGAGCCTCCCGCGGTGCGCACGGGCCTCCTGCCCGGTCAGGAGGCGAGTGAGTTCGCCATGCCGCTCGACGAGTTCGTTGGCGAGGTCATGACGCTCATCGAGACGCAGCCCGACGCGAAGGAGCTCCAGGTGGAGCGCGTGAAGTTCCTGCGCTACGGCGAAGCGCGCGGCGACTACGACCGTGTGGTCGAGGTGCTCAACGCATCCGACCCGCACGGCAAGGACGCGGCGGCCTGACCGGGCGCTGCAGGTCGGTCCGGCGCCGCCGGGCGGTCAGTCTCGGGTGACCGTCAGCCCCAGCCACGCGGTCAGGTCGTCGATCGCGGCATCGACGGCGTCGCGTGTGCTGGGGCCGAACGGCTCGTCCTCGTGCACCGCGGCGACGCGCAGCACACCGGCCTTCCGGTCCGCCGCGGCGTCGAGCTTGCCGACCAGGCGGTCCTCGTGCAGGATCGGCAGCGCGAAGTAGCCCCAGCGGCGCTTCGCGGCCGGTTTGTACATCTCCAGCAGGTACTCGAACCCGAACAGCTCCTGCGACCGCACCCGGTCGTGGATGAGCCGATCGAAGGGCGACAGCAGCGCCGTGCGGCCGGCGAACGGGTGCCCGACAGCGGCCGGATCGACCCGCCACTCGCGGTCGCTGCCCTCGACGCGCACGGGGACGCCCGCGTCTCCGACGAGCTGCGGACGGGCGATGCCGAGGGCGCGCAGGCGGCGCTCATCGCGCAGCCGGGTCGCCTCCGGTTCCGGGACGACCTCGATGCCGGTCGGGTACACCCGTTCGGCGAGGTCCCACGTGCGCTGGCGGCCGATCCGCCCGGCGACGGCGACCTCGCCCAGACCCTGCAGCAGTTCCAGCATGTGGGTGACGTTCTTCTCGTGCGTCCATCCACTCGACTGCCAGGGCGTTTCGGCGGTGTCCGGGATGTCCTTCGAGAGCAGGGGACCCGCGTCGCGCAGCCGGTCGAGCACGTCGCGCCGGAACCTCGGGTTCGCTTCGAGCCACGCCCGCCACCCGCGGTGGATGGGACCGGCCGACATCCGGTCCAGGTTCAGCCCGAGATCGGTCACCGGGCGGACCATGGCGAACGGAGGCTGCACAGGGTCGTCCTGCGACTTCAGCTCATACAGGGTGCGGTCGTGCTCGACCGCCTCGGCGAGCTGCTCAGGACGGTATGACGCCCCGAGTCGTGTGAAGGAGATCAGGTCCGCACTCGGGGCGATGGCGGCGGTCGGGTCGAGCTGCAGGAAGGTCAGGTGCTCGACCAAAGGGACGAGGCCGAGCGGCCGTTCGGCGTCGAGCCGTTGCGCGCGCACCGCGATGCGGCGCGCCTCGTCGCGATCCAGCATCTCCGTCATGGCTACGGCGATCTCGCAGCGCTCAGCGGTCCGCGAGCTCTGCCAGGAGCGCGCCCAGCTCTGACGGCCGGGTGAACATCGGCCAGTGCCCGGTCGGCAGCTCCAGCACGTCCCAGCGCTCCAGGCGCCCGACCTCGGCCACGGCCGGCTCGCCGCCGTCGAGCCACGAGCGCAGGTCGGCGGGCGTGAACTCGCACGCGACGATGGTGGCCGGCACCGCGCGTCGGCGGGAGTCGTCGGCGAGCTCGATCGGACCGGCGACGACATCGGCCGGTTCCGGCACGGCGATCCGGCGGAACTCGTCCCGCTGCTCGTCGGTCAGGTCGATGAGGTCGGCGTCCTCGAAGTCCTCCCAGTCGGGAAGCTCGACCTGGCCGTCGGCCGCCGGCAGGTCGGGTGCGACGGACCCGCCGGGCCCGAGCGGCCAGGAGTCGACGTACACCGTGCGCGCGATGCGATCGGGACGCTCGCCGGTGGCCGCATAGGCCAGGGGGCCGCCGCCGGAATGACCGACGAGCACCACATCCCGCTCGTCGCCGCCCAGCTCGTCGATGGCGCGCACGATCGCATCCACATGGTCGCGCACACGGATGCGGCTGCGGTCGGTGTCGCGCGACTCGAGGCCGGGAAGCGTGAGCGGATGCGCCGTGTGGCCCGCACTCTCGATGGCCGGGATCACCTCCCGCCATGCGTCGGCGCCGAGCCAGAAACCGGGGACGAGAACCATCTGCATGGGGGCGACGCTACCGCGGGGCACCGACATCTGGGCAGGGGCCGCGCACTCAGAGCAGGGCGAGCCGCCCCACGATCTTGTCGACGCGGTTTCGGGGACCCACCACGCTCACCGCGTAATAGGGGAGCGCGTCGGATGCTGTCCCCGCGACCGTCTCGAGGTACTCGTCGTAGACCCGCGTCAGCTGGGCGGCGGCGGGCATGTCCGCGACGAAGACGCCCTCCGATGCGTCTGCCTTCGCCCGGATCGCCGCCAGCTGCTCACCGCTCGCGCGAAGCACCGAGCATCCCGCCCACGGGAGCCCGGGATGCGTGCTGCCGTCCGCATCCACCGCGTCCGGTCCGAGCAGCCCGGTGACGCCCGCAGCCGTCGCCGCTGCGGTACAGATCGCCGCGTTGGCCGCGATGCCCGTCGGAAGGGACTCGTCGACGACGACGACCCACTTCAAGCGCGCCGCACGCGTGGGCGCCGCCGTGTCCACTTCGTCGGGCAGGAAGCCGACCTGATCCGCCATTCGTCGTCCTCTCGTTCGGTGGGATGGGGACGAAGCTACAGAATCCGAGGAGACAGCGCTTGAACTCCGAACTTCGTTCGGCGCGTGCTCTATCCTGGGCGTCATGGACGAACTTGATCGGGCGATCCTGCGCGAACTGCAGTCGGATGCACGGAAGAGCAATCGCGACGTCGCCGCGGCCGTCGGCGTCTCGCCGAGCACCGCGTTGGAACGGACGCGGGCGCTCCGGCGCAGGGGAATCATCCGCGGGGCGGTGCTCGATGTCGACCTTGCATCCATCGGCCGGCCCGTGCAGGCGCTCATCGCCGTGCGCATCCGTCCGCCGTCCCGGCCCGTCATCGAGGGGTTCCGTGACTGGGTGGCCTCACTTCCCGAGACCCTCGGCGTCTTCGTCACGAGCGGCAACGAGGACTTCATCGTCCACGTCGCCGTCGCCGACAACGAGAGCCTGTACGCGTTCGTGATCGACCGGCTGACGCAGCGCCGGGAGATCGCCGACGTGCGCACCAGCGTCGTCTACGAGCACCTCCGCAACGGGAGCCCGGAGCCGGTGGACTGAATCCGCGCGCGGGCTACGATGTGCGGCACCGCATCCTTCCGAGAGAGGAACAACGCATGCCCGCACTCACCGACACCTTCACCCTGTCGAACGGCGTCACCATCCCGAAGATCGGGTTCGGCACCTGGCAGATCCCTGACGGCTCCGAGACGTACGACTCGGTCCGCACCGCTCTCGACGCGGGCTACCGGCACATCGACACCGCGCGCGCCTACGGCAACGAGGCCAGCGTCGGCCGCGCGGTCCGCGACAGCGGCATCCCCCGCGAGGAACTCTTCATCACCACCAAGTGCCCCGCCGAGGTCAAGGATGCGGAGGGTGCCCGGCACGCCTTCGACCGGTCCACCGCGCTGCTCGACCTCGGCCCGGTCGACCTCTATCTCATCCACGCGCCGTGGCCGTGGAACGCGATCGGCAGCGACAACCGGGCCGGGAACATCGAGGTGTGGAAGGTCTTCGAGGAGCTCTACGAGCAGGGCCGGACCCGCTCGATCGGCGTCAGCAACTTCGAAGTCGCCGACCTCGAGTCGCTGATCGACGCCACCGAGGTGGTGCCGCACGCGAACCAGATCCGCTGGTTCGTCGGGAACACCCAGCCCGAGACGACGGCGTACAGCAAGGAGCACGACATCCTCGTCGAGGGCTACTCGCCGCTCGCGACCGGGCGCCTGCTCGACAACCGCGACATCAAGGAGATCGCCGACAAGTACGGCAAGTCGGTGGCCCAGGTGAGCATCCGCTACCTGCTGCAGAAGGACATCCTGCCGCTGCCGAAGTCGACGACGCCCGAGCGCATCCGCGAGAACGCCGATGTCGACTTCGAGCTGTCGGCGGAGGATGTGGCCGCGCTCGACGCCCTCGATTCGGGTGAGTGACGCGTCGGGGAGGCTTCGGGGCATGACGGAAACGGGCACGCGGGAATAAGGCCGTCCCTCCTGCGTTGGACTTGAGTGCACAAGGCTCAACTTTCAGAAACAGGAGAACACGTGCCTGAGAACTTCACTCCCGACGGTGACGGCGCCAACTCGTTCGACGAGTTCCTCGCCCGGTACCTCGCGGGTGAGCGTGCGCGTAACGCACGCTCCATCGACATCAGCCGCTTCCTCAGCCGGCGTACCCAGGAGATCCTGGCGGAGGCCGGACGGTTCGCGCTGCAGCACGGCCACAGCGAGCTCGACGCGCTGCACGTGCTGCGCGTGATGGCCGAGCAGGAGCCGGCAGCCGACGCCATGCGCCGCATCGGCGTCGACCCCTCCCGGGTGGCCGAGGCCGCCGAGTCGCGCCTGCCCGCCGCGGGCGACGTGATCCAGGCGGACGGCGCATCCATCACCGGGCCGCTCCAGCGCGCCCTCTTCCACGCGTACCAGGTGGCGCAGGCCTCCGGTTCGACCTACATCGACCCCGAGCACGTCTTCTTCGCGCTCGTGATCGGGCGGGACGCCCCGGCCGGTCGCGTGCTGCAGGCCGCCGGCGTGACGCCGGAGGCCCTCACCGAGGCGATGCGTCAGAGCACCACCGTCGGCGCCGGCCAGCCGGGCGACGCGGACGCCGCGCAGGACGACTCGCAGACCCCGATGCTCGACCAGTTCGGCACCGACCTGACCGCGCTCGCCCGGGACGGCAAGCTCGACCCGGTGATCGGACGTCTGGACGAGATCGAGCAGACCGTCGAGATCCTCTCCCGCCGCACCAAGAACAACCCGGTGCTGGTCGGTGAGGCCGGCGTCGGCAAGACCGCGATCGTCGAGGGCCTCGCCCGCGCGATCGTCTCCGGCGACGTGCCCGAGCAGCTGCAGGACAAGAAGGTCGTTTCGCTCGACCTCGCCGGCATGGTCGCAGGGACCCGGTACCGCGGCGACTTCGAAGAGCGGCTCACCAAGCTCATGGACGAGATCAGCGACGGCAAGGACGAGCTGATCGTGTTCATCGACGAGCTTCACACCGTGGTCGGCGCCGGAGGGTCCGGCGAGTCCGGCGGGATGGACGCGGGCAACATCCTGAAGCCCCGTCTGGCCCGCGGCGACCTGCACCTGGTCGGCGCGACGACGCTCAAGGAGTACCGCCGCATCGAGAAGGACCCGGCGCTGGAGCGCCGCTTCCAGCCGGTGACCGTCGGCGAGCCGTCGGTGGAGGACGCGGTCCTCATCCTCGACGGCCTCCGTGCCGCGTACGAGGAGCACCACGGCGTGACCTACACGGCCGACGCGATCCGCGCCGCCGTGGAGCTCTCCGACCGGTACATCTCCGACCGCTTCCTGCCCGACAAGGCCATCGACCTGATCGACCAGGCCGGAGCGCGTCTGCGCCTGTCGCTGGGCAAGCGCGTCGACACCTCCGCTCTGATGGAGCGCCTGGCCACGCTGGAGTCCGAGAAGAACTCCGCCGTCGCGGCCGAGCACTACGAGGAGGCGTCGCGTCTGCGTGACGAGATCGAGGCCGTGCAGCGTTCGCTGGACGAGCTCGGTTCCGCCCCGCGCGTCGAGGCCGTCGTCGGCGAGCCCGAGATCGCGGCCATCGTGTCCCGGTCGACCGGCATCCCGGTGTCGCGCATCGGTGAGGCCGACCGTGAGCGCCTTGCGCGTCTCGAGTCGGAGCTGCACCACCGTGTCATCGGTCAGGACGACGCGGTCGTCGCGGTCGCGAAGGCCGTCCGCCGCAACCGCACCGGCCTCGGTGACGAGCGCCGCCCGGTCGGCAGCTTCCTCTTCCTCGGCCCGACGGGCGTGGGGAAGACCGAGCTGGCCAAGTCGCTCGCGTCGTCGCTGTTCGGCGACGAGAAGGCGATGCTGCGCTTCGACATGAGCGAGTTCGGCGAGCGCCACACGGTCGCGCGCCTGGTCGGCGCCCCTCCCGGGTACGTCGGCTACGACGAGGCCGGTCAGCTGACCGAGCGCGTGCGCCGCAACCCGTACTCGGTGGTGCTGTTCGACGAGATCGAGAAGGCCCACCCGGACGTGTTCAACCTGCTGCTGCAGGTGCTCGACGACGGCCGCCTCACCGACGGCCAGGGCCGGACGGTCGACTTCCGCAACACGGTCGTCATCATGACCTCCAACCTGGGCTCGGAGTTCCTGGCGTCGCGGAGCGGCGCGCTCGGCTTCGTCCCGGCCGGCTCGGACGGCTTCTCCTCGGAGAAGGACATCCGCGACCGGGTCATGGGCAAGCTGCGCGAGGCCATGCGCCCCGAGTTCCTGAACCGCATCGACGAGATCGTGCTGTTCCGGAAGCTGGATGCCGAGCAGCTCCGCGACATCGTCCGCCTGCTGCTCACCGCGACGGCCTCCCGGCTGTCCGCCCGCGACATCGCCTTCGAGGCGACGGATGCGGCGGTCGCCTGGATCGCCGACGCCGGCTACGAGCCGGAGTACGGCGCCCGCCCGCTCCGCCGCGTCATCCAGCGCGAGGTCGACGACCGCATCGCCGAGCTCATGGTCAGCGGCGAGCTCTCCGAGGGCGGCCGCGTGATCGTGGACGCCGAGGCCGGTGACCTGCGGGTCGCCGCGGCTCCGGCGGCACTCCCGCTCGCGGCGTAACCCGCCCCGCACCTCCCACGAAGCGCCGGTCCTGTTCGCAGGGCCGGCGCTTCGTGCGTTAGCCGCCACGCGTCCGTGGGTCGCAACACGCCGTTATGCGCGCGCCGTAACGGCGTGTTGCGACCCACGGATCCGGAGGCGGGCGCCGTAACGGCGTGTTGCGACCCACCGGGCGGGGCGGGATGTGCGCATCCTGAACGTCTCCAAAGCGACGCACACCCAAACCCCTGGACTCATCCAGGGTCGGCTGGTTTGTTGGAAGGCGTGCCCGCATCCGATCGACCCCGCAATCCCCGCCTGGCCGCCATCGACGAGCGGCTGGAACCCGTCAAGCGCTTCGAGCTGAAGCCCGCGCGCACCCGCGGCGGGCTCATCGCGCAGTTCCTCGGCCTCGCGCTCGTCGCTGCCGTGCTCAGCTCCCTGTTCGTGCTGCCCGGTTTCCTGGGAATCGGCGTGACCGCGGCGGCCGGCGCCAGCGACTTCAACGCGCTCCCGGCGGACCTGCACATCCAGCAGTTCGCCCAGAATTCGACGGTGTACGCCAAGCAGGGCGGTCAGGATGTGCCGATCGCCACGTTCTACGCCCAGAACCGGCAGGACGTCACCTGGGACCAGATCGCCCAGACCGTCAAGGATGCGACCGTCTCGGCCGAGGACCCCCGCTTCTACACAGAGGGGGCCGTCGACATCTGGGGCACCCTGCGCGGTGCCGTCTCCACGGTCGCGGGCGGTGACGTGCAGGGCGGGTCGTCGATCACGCAGCAGTACGTGAAGAACGTCGAAGTGGAGAAGTGCGAGGCGCTCACCAGCCAGAAGAAGGTGCAGGCCTGCTACGCCGACGCCGCGGGAGTGACCCTCCAGCGCAAGGTCCAGGAGATGCGCTACGCGGTCGAGGTGGAGAAGACCTACAGCAAGAAGGACATCCTCACCGGCTACCTCAACGTCGTCGGCTTCGGCGGCCAGGTGTACGGCGTTCAGGCCGCTGCCCAGTACTACTTCAACACCACCGCCGCCAAGCTGGATCTGGCCCAGGCGGCGACGCTCGCCGCCATCCTGAACAACCCGGCCAACCTGCGCATCGACCAGCCGGACAGCAAGGACAACGGCGCCGCCAACGGCTACAAGCTCACCAAGGAGCGGCGTGACTACGTGCTCGACCGCATGTACATCACGCACACGATCACGAAACAGCAGCGCGACGCGGCGAAGGCCACGCCCATCCAGCCGGCGATCACGCCGACGACCCAGGGATGCGCGGCGGCGCAGCAGTACAACGCCGCGTTCTTCTGCGACTACGTCCGCGACGTGATCCTCAACGATCCTGCGTACGGCGCGACGGCGGACGACCGCTGGCAGACCCTCAACCGCGGTGGCCTGAAGATCTACACCACCCTCAACCTCGACCTGCAACAGGTGGCGCAGGCCTCCCTCAGCAAGTACATCCCCGCCTCCCGTCCGGGCATCGACCTGGGCGCGAGCAACGTGGCGCTGGAGCTGGGCACCGGCCGCATCGTGACCATGGTGCAGAACCGCAGCTTCAACAACACCGACACACCCATCGACGGCACGACGGCCGTGAACTACAACACGGACGAGGACTACGGCGGATCGCAGGGCTTCCAGACCGGGTCGACGTTCAAAGCCTTCGACCTCGCGGCATGGCTGGAGGCCGGTCACAGCCTCTACGAGACGGTGAACGCCTCGCAGCACGTCTTCCCGACCTCCGATTTCACCAACACCTGCGCGAACATCGACGGCCCCGACTGGCCGGTGACCAACGACGAGGGATCGGCGAGCCGGCTCTCGGTGATGGCCGCGACCGCCGAATCGGTCAACACCGCCTTCGCCGAGATGGGCACGAAGGTCGACCTGTGCTCGATCGTGAACGCGGCGAAGGGACTCGGCGTGCATCCCGCCTCGAAGAGCAACCCGTGGGTGCAGACGCCGTCGATGATCCTCGGGACGAACTACATCTCGCCGCTGACGATGGCCACCGCCTACGCGGGCATCGCCAACAACGGCGTGGTGTGCACGCCCGTGGCGATCGACCGGGTGGTGAACGCCGACGGCAGCGACCACAAGGTCAGCAAGACCACCTGCACGCAGGGCCTCAAGCCGGAGATCGCGGCGGGCGTGACCTACGCGCTGGAGGGCGTCATCAAGGGCGGAGGGACGGCGGCGAGCGCCAACCCGTACGACGACATCCCGATCATGGCCAAGACCGGCACCACCGACGACTCGCTGGAGAACTGGCTCATCACATCCACGACCAAGGTCGCGACGGCCACGTGGGTCGGGAACGTCTCGGGCTCGACGCCCCTCCGCTCGCTGTATTTCAAGGGCATCGGGGGTGGCAACGTGAAGTTCTCGATCGCCAAGCCGATCCTGAAGGCCCTGAACGCGGCGTACGGCGGCGGCGACTTCACCGAGCCGACGGACGCTGTGCTCTACGGCGAGCAGATCACGATGCCGGATGTGACGGGCAAGGCCCCGGACGTGGCGCAGAAGCTGCTCGAGGGCCTCAGTCTCGACGTGACCGTCGACTCCGCGCCCGTGCCGAGCGACCAGCCGGCCGGGACGGTCGCCTCGAGCGACCCCGCCGTCGGTGCATCGCTCGAGGACGGGGATTCGGTGACGCTCACGATCAGCAACGGGCAGGGCGGTGCCGCGACGGGCACCCCGACGCCGGGTGGCGGCAGCACGCCGACGCCCACGTCGCCGGGGAAGAAGAAGGGCGGCTGAGCCGAGACCTGAGAGGCGGCCGGGTGGATGCGTTCAGCCGGCCGGGCGTGCGGGGTCGGGCGCGGCCTCGTCGCCGCGCCACGCGGTGAGGATGCGGCCTCGCAGTGCATTCGAGCGCTCGGCGAACGCGCGCTGCCGCCGGACGTACTCGGCTTTGCCCTCCGCGGTCTCGATGGCGACCGGCTCCGCGCCCCACGGCCGCATGTCGTAGGGCGAGGCCTGCATGTCGAGAAGCCGGATGTCGCGGGCCAGCTCGAACGCATCGAGCAGCAGCTCACCGGGCACCAGCGGGCCGAGCTTCATCGCCCACTTGTAGACATCCATCCCGGCATGCAGGCATCCCGGCTGTTCCAGCTCCGGCTGCGTCTCGCGCGTCGGTGCGAACCGGTTGAGCGGCACCGCGTCCGGGGTGAAGAACCGGAACGCGTCGATGTGGGTGCAGCGCAGCTCGTGCGAGTCGACCACGGCATCCGTCGCATCCTGACCGAGACGCAACGGCACGGGATGCCGGTGCTCGTCCTGCCGGTAGACCATCGCCCACTCGTGCAGACCGAAGCAGCCGAACCGTCCCGGCCGCGCGGCCGTCGAACGGAGGATGCGCTCGACGCCCCGCAGCAGTGTCGCCTTCTCGTGCTCCAGGCCGACGCGGTCGACGACGAGTGAGCCGGGCACCGACCCGGCTGTGTACCAGCGCCAGGCGGCACGCGGATCCTGGTCCGCTCCCTCCAGCTCGACACCCGGGCCCGGATGCCAGCGGCGCAGTTGCGCAGGCGCGTACGAGTAGTAGGTGAACAGGAAGTCCCACACCGGGTGCTTCTCGCCGCGTGCCGCCCGCTCGCGGTGCGCGGCCGTCAGCGCGTCGGCGCGCTCGATGTGCGCCTGCTCGCGCGAACGCCACTCCGACTCCGCCAGCCGGGTGGGCGGCAGCGTCGGGCGCTCGGCGAGGGAGAGGGTCACCCTTCGAGGATACGTTCCAGCGGGTTGTCGCGGAGCTTCCGCTGCACCCCGCCGTCGACGAGCCGGCGGGCGGACGTGTCCGGCTTGCGCTCGGCCTGGTCGGCGACGCACGAGCCGAACTCGGCGGCCAGCTCCAGCCGCGGGTACGCGGTCACCACCTCTCGGAGGAACTCCGCGGGAAGCTCACCGTCGCGTGCCCCGGAGATGTCGAGGGCGGTCGCGATCTCGAGCAGGTGCCCCTCGACATCCATCGCCGGGTCGACCTCCGGCCAGTTGTGCCGCACGATGACCTCGTGGGCGCGCACGCGGCGGTCGGCCGGCCATCCCGCGCCCGCGGTGAGGGCGATGGCGACGTGACCGGCCGCATCCTCGTAGGCGAGCGTGTTGTTGTCGAACTCGGGCGCGATGCCGAGGTCGTGGAGCAGTGCCGACACGTAGAGCAGCTCGTGATCGGGCTCGAACCCGCGCACGGCCGCGAACGCCTCCGCCCAGAGCCACGAGCGCTGCACGTGGTTCAGCAGCGAGGGCGTGTGGTACTCGGTCGCGATCTCGAGGGCCGCGCGGGAGGCGTTGGTGTCGGGGCGGGGGAAGTCGGCGATGCGCATGTGCTCATCCTGCCGGATGGGAGGGGGATGCGGGCTGGCGGCGTCACGATCGCCCGCTTCGGCCGTCGGTACGTGTGTACAGAACTTTTCATGTATGCAGACGAGTCACGGAGAGCGGTAGAGCCATGAAACACGAAATCACGACACGGGGACCGCGCATGCGAACGTTGTCCCTTTGGTTGGCGATCGGCGTTCTCGTCGCCGCCGCCGTGCTCGGGTCGATCTTCATCATCCTCGGCGATCAGGCCGAGATCGCGGGGCGTGCCTGGCTGACGCTGCTGCTCGCCGCTGCGTTCGCCGGCGCCGTCGTGCTCGACGCCGGGATGGCCCAGGGCCCCAACCGCTGGTATCTCCCCGTTTCAACCGGCGTCAACGCCCTCCTCGTACTCGTCGGGCTTTTGAAGACGTGGGGTGGATTCTTCCAGCCGGAGGACACGGGGAGCGGCGTCGTGTGGTCCGCGCAGCTCTTCCTCTTCGTCTGGATCGTGATCCTGCTGCGCGCAGCTCTCATCGTCACGCAGACGTATGGCCGGCGGTTCGTCGCCCACGCCACCTCGCAGGCCACGAAGGTCTTCGCCGCGATGGCGCTCGTCTTCATCTGGGTCATCGCGGTGCTTTTGGCGTTGCCGCCCGCGCTTCCCGAGGTGCAGTGGCCCGATGTGTGGTGGCGAATCGCGGGTGCGGCGACACTGGTCACGGCCGTGCTGTTCCTGATCCCGGTCATCGTCTTCGCGTTCGAGCCGAAGAAGCCGACGTCGCCGTCGCCGGGGGTGTTCGTGCGCGGGCAGTACATCGGAGCGGCGAGCGCGCATCTGGCGCCCGTCGCGGCGGCTCAGGGTGGGGCCGCCCGCGGCCAGGAGTGGGCGCCGCCTGTCGGGGACGAACCGTTCGCTGGCGCCGTGGACGCCGACGGGCCGGAGGTTGAAGGCGCCACCGCGCCGTCAGCCTGACCGCGAAACGGAGGCGATTCCCTGTCTCGCGGCGTTCCAGCGCCTCCGTTTCCCGCCTGAACGGGCGGGATGAAGCCGGATCGCCTCCATTTCCGTCCTCGCCGGACCGGTTCCGGAGGCGGGGACGGCCGCGAGGACGGCGGCCGCGGGTCGTGGGAAACGGAGGGGATCCCGCGGGACACTCCGGGCGGACGGGGGAAAGGGAGGACACGGGCGGCTGCGGGCCAATCGGTTCCTCCCTTCGTGCGGGCAGGTCGTGCGGGGCCGCCGCCGGCGTCAGCCCGCGGGGTGCAGCACCGCGATGCCGGTCGGCGGCGCGGTGTCCGCCGTTTCGAGCAGGTGCGCGGCCTCGGCGAAGCCTACGGCACCGCCGACCAGCTGCTGCGGGGTCAGACGGCCCGCGGCCACCAGGTCGAGCATCTCGGGGTAGGCGGCTGCGGCCATGCCGTGGCTGCCGAGGATCTCGAGCTCCCATCCGATGACCCGATCCAGCGGGAGCTCGGGCACGGCGGCGGCCAGCAGCCCGACCTGCACATGACGGCCGAGGCGGCGCAGCGAGCGGACGGCGGTCGTCGCGGTGTCGGGGGAGCCGACCGCGTCGATCGTGGCGTGCGCTCCTCCGTTGGTCAGGTCGCGCACGCGGTCGGCGGTGTCCGCGGCGGCGACGACCGTGTGCTCCGCTCCGAGACGCGCGGCCAGGTCCAGGGCGGCGGGGGAGCGGTCCACGGCCACCACCCGCGCGCCGAGCGCCGAGGCGACCATCACCGCGCTCAGGCCGACGCCGCCCGCGCCGTAGACCGCGAGCCACTCCCCAAGCCGGATGCGCGCCCGCGCCGTCACCGCCCGGTACGCCGTGGCGAACCGGCAGCCCAGGCTCGCGGCGGCGTCGGCGGAGAGGTCGTCGGGCACGCGCACCAGGTTGGTGTCGGCGGCGCGCACGGCGACGAGCTCGGCGTGCGATCCCCAGTGGGTGAAGCCGGGCTGCGTCTGCTCCGGGCACACCTGCGCCTGCCCGGCGCGACACCATTCGCACTCGCCGCATCCGTTGACGAAGGGAGCCGTGACCCGGTCGCCCGGCCGCCAGCGCGAGACTCCGGCGCCGACCGCCTCGACGACACCCGCGAACTCGTGACCGGGGACGTGGGGGAGGGCGACCGAGTCGTCGTGGCCCGCCCATGCGTGCCAGTCGCTGCGGCAGAGACCGGACGCTTCGACCCGGATGACGGCACCACCATCGGGAACGGCCGGGTCGGCAAGCTCCGCGACCTCCACCGGCCCGCCGAAGCGCTCGTAGTACAGGGCTTTCACGTGACCTCCCGGGTCAGTTCGGCGACGGCGGCGAGGTCCGCCTCCGCCCAGTCGAGCTCGCCGAGACGCTCGACGGGCATCCAGCGCAGTTCATCGTGATCGGTGCTCGCGACCGGTGCGTCCCCGTCGAGCCGGCAGTCGAAGCAGGCGAGGTCGATCGCGCGGCCGCCTGCACGCGCGGTCACCGTGCGGTCGAGCAGCGCACCGACGTGGATGCGCACCCCGAGCTCCTCCGCGATCTCCCGCGCGAGCGCGGCCTCCGGCGACTCTCCGCTCTCGACCTTGCCGCCCGGGAACTCCCAGCGTCCGGCGGCATCCTTCCCGGGCGCCCGACGGCAGGCCAGAACGCGGTCACCGTCGCGGACGACGGCCGCGACGACGACGAGGGGCTGCACCACTCCATCCTGCCCTGCGCAGCGATGGAGGATGGCACCGCTAGCATCCAGGTATGTCGCAGAGCGCGCCCGTGCGGCGGCCGTGGGTCGTCATCGGCCTGGCCGCGAGCCTCCTGGCCCAGCTGGCGATGATCGTCGTGGGTGTCTGGCTCTATGTCGAAGAGGGTGACGACGGCACCACACTCGAGCTCCTCGCCATCTGGTGCGGCATCGGTACGGCGTACCTCATCGTCGTGCTCATCGTGCTGGGTCGCGTCGCCCGGCGCCCTGCCCCTCCCGGCGGTCGCCCGGCTCGCTGGGAGACCGGACGACTCGCCCGCATCGTCTCGATGTCAGCGACCATCTTCTCGAGCCTCATCGGTCTGGCCGCCGCGATCCAAGTGCTCGGATTACACAACGACCCCGAAGTCGGCACCGCAACCGACTTCGTCGGCGTCTGGTCGATGCTGCTCGCCTGGGGGTTCCTGCACTGGGGCTTCTCGCAGATCTACTACCAGCGCTACTTCGCCGCCGCGGAGCCGATGCTGCGGTTCCCGCACCCCGACGGCACCCCGGCGGCGGTGCCGCGGTTCGTCGACTTCGTGTACTTCGCCTTCACCCTCGGCACGACGTTCGCGGCATCCGACGTGGAGGTGCTCAGCACCCGGATGCGCTGGACCATCGTCTGGCACTCGGTGCTGAGCTACTTCTTCAACGGGCTGATCATCGTGCTCGCGCTGAACACGATCATGTCGGGGGCGCGGTAGCGCTAGAGCAGCGTCTCGACGCCGATGCGCACCCGGTCGCCGAGCTCCACGCCCTCCGCCCGCCGCACGGCGCTCTTGATCGGCACGACGTACGTGCCGTCGGCCTGCGGGAAGATCGACGTCGACCAGCGCGAGCCGCCCAGGGTCACCGACACCTTGACGGAATCGAAACCGGCGGGTGGATGCGGCTGCAGCCGGATCTCCTCCGACACCTCCTCGGGCAGCTGCGCGAAGACCCACAGCTCCCGGCGGGAGGCCCAGCGGAACAGCTCCGCCTCGAACTCATAGCGATAACCGGCCATATCCGCCAAGCTACCGGTGAAGCGCCCGGGCGAGAAGAGCACCGCGGCGGAGTGGAGGGGTCGGCATGGCGGTACGTCCCGGATCGGTCACGTTCGTGGCCGTCCTCACCTACATCAACGGCATCCTGAACGTCATCGGCGGGGTGATCCTGCTGATCACGCGCGATCAGGTGGCCGGCTCGGCGGGCGGAGGTGTCGCCGGCATCACGACGGCGGCCATCATCTCGATCCTGCTCGGCATCATCGTGATCATCGTGGCGCGCGGACTGCTGCGCGGCAGCCCCGGCGCGCGCGTCGTGGTGACGGTGGTGATGATCGTCGACATCGTGAACGGCGTCATCCTGCTCTTCTCCGGTCAGCTCGCGAGCGGGATCGTCCAGATCCTGTGGTCGCTGCTGATCATCGTGCTGCTGTTCACGCGCCGTGCGAACGGGTTCTTCACAGGCCGCTGAATCCCGGGAGCCGATCGGCCAGAATGGGAGGACGGCGTCGTACGGGCGCCGGGTTCGAGGAGTCCCATGCGCTGGCCGAAGTGGTTCCGCAGGCGTGTCGAGAAGACGACACGCACGCGTCCGTTCGACGAGCACGCCCTGCCCGAGCCGCCAGCGCCGAGCCTCGAGCAGTCCGTCGAGGAAGGCATGCTGCTCGCGGAATACGCCACCCGTATGGCGGTCAAGAACCACATCGTCGTCGACACTATCCAGTACGGCAACTCGTACGACCCGGCGATGCATGCCATGGAGGCGGCGGCGATGCTGCGCGAGCTGGCCTCCGAACAGGGCGTCGCGGCCGGGCGGATCGAGGAGGAGCTGGAGGCGGCCGAGAAGCTGAGCGGCGACGCCGAGCACCCGCACGACTACCGCCGGGTCGATGCCGACAACCTGCGGCTGCGACGGGATGCGGCCATCCAGCTGGCGGCGGCGCTGCGGGCGAAGGCCGACTCGGAGGAGGAGCTGCTCGCCCTCGTCGAGCGCGGCCGGCAGGACGCATGGGACGAGGTCGGGCGCGCCATCGAGGCGGGGCTGGACGCGTTCTCGGGCGCCGAGGCGCTGAAGGCGGACTACGAACGCGAGAGGCCGGCGCGGCTTAAGCTGCTCATCTGGCGGGATCTCGCCAAACTGGAAGAGGAGCGCACCGGCTACTGACCGCTGCGCAGGCTCACCGGCGGCACCAGGTCGCCGACCTCCGACCGCACCCACACATCGCCTGTCTCCCGCTTCTCGGCGTGCGTGCTGAAGCGGTACAGGAACATCCGGGCGCGGATCGCCCGCGGCGGCTCCCCTCCGAAGGGATCGTGCCGGAGCAGCTTCAGGGTCGGCCGGTCCGCCTCGAGCAGACGCAGCAGGAGCACCTCGAACCAGGGCGAGTCACGCGAGCCGAGCGCCAGGAACCACATCAGCCAGTCGAGCCGCAGGTGGTACGGCGCGAACTGGCGGGGGATGCGGTGCACGTCGCCGGGTTTGCCCGTGAAGGCGTACTCCAGCCAGAGCGCATCCGGGTCGCCCGGGTCGTCCGTCGTTCCCTCGACGACCACCTCGTAGCGCTCCTTGGTGACACTGCCGAACGCGCCGTAGGCGTTCACCAGGTGCCAGCGGTTGAAGCTCGCGTTCATCAGCTGGCGGTGTGAGAACAGGTTCTTCAGCGGCGGCCAGCTCAGGACCACCAGGAACACGGTCGCCGCCACCGCTACCACGGCGTACCAGAGCGGGACGTCGGCAGCGCCGATCCCGCCGACCTCCGCCCCACCGAACAGCCACGAGAACACCGGGTCGCTGATCCCGGCGAACGCGAGCACGATCGTGATCCAGTTCAGCCACGCGAAGTTGCCGGTGAGCACCAGCCACAGCTGCGTGAGGATCATGACGGCCGCGGCGACGCTCGCGACCGGCTGCGGGAAGAACAGGAACCACGGGACGATCAGCTGCGCGAAGTGGTTGCCCAGCACCTCCACCCGGTGGAACCACTTCGGCAGTAGATGCGCCGAGCGGCTGAGCGGGTTCGGCATGGGCTGCGTCTCGTGGTGGTAGTACAGCGCGGTGAGGTCGCGCCACGATCGGTCGCCGCGCATCTTGATCATGCCGGCGCCGAACTCCAGCCGGAACACCAGCCAGCGGACGAAGAAGACGATCGTGATCGGGGGAGCGGTGTCCCACGCGCCCAGGAAGGCGACGATGAACCCCGCCTCGCAGAGCAGGCTCTCCCAGCCGAAGCCGTAGAACGTCTGCCCGATGTTCACGATCGAGAGGTAGAGGAACCACACGATCAGGAAGACGGGGACGAAGACGTAGGTGGGCGCAAGCTGCACCACGCCCGCGACGATCAGCGCCGAGAGGGCCGCGCCCGTCCAGGCGACCGTGCGCAGCAGCCGGTCCGAGTAGCGCCAGCGGAACAGCGTCGGCTGCTTCCGGGCGTAGGGATGCCGCAGGAAACGTCGGGCGGGCAGCAGCCCGTTGTCGCCGAGCAGGGCGGGGAACTGGTTCACTGCCGACACGAACGCCACCAGATACAGCGCGGCGACGCCGCGCTCCAGGATCTCGCGCGCGATCGTGTAGTCGTCGCCGGCCAGCCAGGCGGTCAGCCACGCGGGGAACTCCATCGACACCACCCCAGTCGTCGAACGCCCTCACCGTACGCCCGGGGCGGCGGGACGACGAGTCCCCGCCGGGTCAGAGGGGAACGGATGCCGCCTCGGCCACCCCGAACAGCTGGCCCGGGTAACGGAGGCCGTCGAAGTACCGGTTCGTGTGCGCCACGATCTGCTCACCGGTGAGCTCCACGCCGCCCCACCCGCTGTCGGTGGTCGTGTGGGCGTCGGAGACGAGCACCACGTCGTAGCCGCGTACGGCCGCGCTCTGCGCCGTGGTCCGCACGCAGTAGTCGCTCTGCGCTCCCGTCACGACGAGGCGGCCGACGTCGAGACGCTCCAGCACCTCGTCGAGGTCGGTGTCGGCGAAGGAGTCGCGATAGTGCTTCAGGATGCGGGGCTCGCCGTCGACAGGGACGAGCCCGTCGGCGAGCTGCCAGGGCTCGCTGCCCTCCTCCATGCCGTCCGCCTCGTGCTGCACCCAGACCACCGGGGTGGCGGCGGCGCGGGCGCGGTCGACGAGCTGCCGGACGCGGGAGAGCACGCCGTCAGCGTCGAAGCAGCCGGGCAGCACGCCCTTCTGGAGGTCGATGACGAGCAGGGCGGAGGGCACGGTGTCTGTCACGCCACCATCTTGCCAGGCGGTCGGCCTGGTCAGGCCGCGAGCTCGGCGTCCAGCCGGATGGGCCGGTGGTCCGAGGCGCCGGCGGGCAGCACATCCACCCGCTCGATCTCGAAGCCGGTCGACGTGACGAAGTCGAAGTAGCCGGAGAAGAACTTGTAGCGCAGGTAGGTCGGCTGTGTCGTGCGCTTCAGCGTGTAGCCGGAAGTCGTGAGGTGCCGCTCCAGGCCTCGGATGAACCAGGGGTAGTTGAAGTCGCCGACCATGACCGCGGGGGTGTCGGGGGCGAGCGAGCGCATCCCGTCATGGGCAGCGGCGATCTGCTTGCGCCGCAGCGAGTTCAGCGCGGTGAGGGGTGCGGCGTGGAACGACCCCACCAGGATCTCCTCACCGTTGTCGCGGTCGCGGAGGTGCACGGCCAGCAGGCGCTCGTTGGCCGGCGCCAGCACGCGGTCGTGCAGCGACTTCTGCACGGCGAACACCTGGCTGTGGAGGATCTCGTAGCGGTCGTCGCGCACGTAGACCGCGAGGCCCAGCCGGTTGGCCCGGGTGGTGTCGGCGAGCACCAGGTGGTGCAGGCGTTCGGGAAGGGCGTCGCTGTCGCATTCCTGCAGGCACAGGACGTCGACGTCGTACGCCTCCGCGATGCCCGTCAGCTCCCCGCTCGCGGCGTGCTTGCGGAGGTTGTAGCTCACGATCCTCAGGGTCATGCACCTCTTCTCGAAGGACCTCGTACGCGGGCGGCACGGATGCGCGCCCGCTCTGCCATTCTGTCCCACTTGTGAGACCGCTCAAGCGACCACGTGTGATCCCACAAGGAATTCACATCACGGACACCGGCGGTTCGGGCGGTACGGTGGTCGCATGGCAGGCGGCGCTGTAGTCCTCACGGTCCCGGGTCCCGATGGCGACAGGGAGGTGCGGATCTCGAGCCCCGAGCGGGTGATCTTCCCCGAGGCCGGCATCACCAAGCTCGATCTCGCGAACTATCTCGTGGAGGTCGGCGACGCGTTCGTCCGCGCGAACGGCGACCGGCCGGTGTCGCTGCAGCGGTTCCCGGAGGGGATCGACGGGGAGCAGTTCTTCTCCAAGAACCCGCCGCGCGGGGTGCCGGACTACGTGCGCTCCGTCACGGTGACGTACCCGAGCGCCCGCTCGCATCCACAACTCGTGATCGACGAACCGGCCGCCGCCGTGTGGGCCGCGCAGATGAACACGGTGGTGTTCCACCCCTGGCCGTCGCGCGCCGAGGACTCGGACAACCCCGACCAGCTGCGCATCGACCTCGACCCGCAGCCGGGTACCGGCTTCGCCGACGCCGTGCCCGCCGCCATCGAGCTGCGGAAGGTGCTGCAGGAGGCCGGGCTCACGGCGTTCATCAAGACCTCCGGCAATCGGGGACTGCACGTCTTCGCGCCGATCGTGGCGCAGCGCGAATTCCTCGACGTCCGGCACGCCGTGATCGCGGCCGCGCGCGAGCTCGAACGACGGATGCCGGACCGCGTGACCACGGCGTGGTGGAAGGAGGAGCGCGGGGAGCGCATCTTCGTCGACTTCAACCAGGCCAACCGCGACCGCACGATGGCCGGCGCCTACAGCCCGCGGGCGCTCCCGCACGCCTCCGTGTCGGCCCCGATCACGTGGGAGGAGCTGGAACACGTCGACCCGCGCGACTTCACGGTGCTCACCATGCCCGAGCGACTGCGCACGGTCGGTGACCCGTGGGAGCACTTCGGTGCGGACCCCGGCACGATCGACGTGCTGCTCGGCTGGTGGGAGCGCGACCTGTCGAACGGCCTCGGCGAGCTGCCGTTCCCTCCGGACTACCCCAAGATGCCGGGGGAGCCGCCGCGCGTGCAGCCGAGCCGCGCGAAGAAGGCGTAGCGGGTCAGTCCGCCGCGAGACCGGCGGCCGCCTTCGCCGCCGTCTCCAGGTCGGCGACGAACGCGTCGAACGCGGCATCCCATCCCGGATCGTCGCGCAGCCGCAGCAGGGCGGACGGGTGCGTCGTGACGAGCACCGGCCGGCCCTCTGCGGACTCCTGGACGCGTCCCCGCTCCTCCTGGATGCGCGCCGGGCGCCCGAGGACGCTCCGCGCGGCCGTCGCGCCCAGGCAGACGACGAGCAGGGGGCGGACCGTCGCGAACTCCGCCTCCAGCCACGGGTGGCAGGCGACGATGTTACCGACGGCCGGCTTCTCGTGGATGCGCCGCCTGCCCTGGCGGTGGAAGCGGAAGTGCTTCACCGCGTTGGTGACGTACACGTCGCCGCGGTCGATCCCCGCCGCCTCCAGCGCCTGGTCGAGCAGGCGCCCGGCCGGCCCGACGAACGGCTCGCCCTCGATGTCCTCCCGGTCGCCGGGCTGCTCGCCGACGAGGGCGAGCGCGGCCCCCGCGCGACCCGAAGAGAAGACGACCTGCGTCGCATCCCGGTACAGCTCGCAGCCGCGGCAGTCCGGTGCGGCGGCCCGCAGGCTCCGCAGGTCGCGTTTCTCGGGGAGGAACTCGTCGGCTCCAGGTCGCTCGACATCCGCCATGCGAATCACGGAACCACCGGGGAGCGTGTCTCGCAACGCCCACTCGGCGCTGTCGTGTGGCGGATCAGGTCAGCACGTCGCCCAGGTCGTACGCGATCGGCCGGTCCAGCTGCTCGAAGGTGCACGACCGCGCCTCGCGGTCCGGCCGCCAGCGCTCGAACTGCGCCGTGTGCCGGAAGCGCATCCCCTCCATCTGGTCGTACCGCACCTCGAGAACGCGCTCGGGCCGCAGCCGCACGAACGACACGTCCTTGCTGCCCGAGAAGCGGCTCCGGTCGGTCTCGCCGGTGACGGCCGCTCCGCTCTCGTCGCGCTCCACCAGCGGCTCCAGCTCGTCGATCAGCGACAGCCGCTTCGCGTCGGTGAACGCCGAGACGCCGCCCACGTTCCGCAGCTGGCCGTCATCGTCGAACAGCCCGACGAGCAGGGAGCCGACACCGCGGCCGCTGGTGTGGATGCGGTACCCGAGCGCCACGACATCGGCTGTCCGGTGGTGCTTGATCTTGAGCATCGTGCGCTTGTTCGGCGCGTACGGCCCGGCCAGCGGCTTCGCGACGACGCCATCCAGCCCGGCGCCCTCGAACTCGACGAGCCAGCGGCGCGCGAGGTCGACATCCGTCGTGGTGCGCGTCAGCTGGATCGGAGCGGGCAGGTCGCCGGCGAACTCCTCCAGAGCCGCCCGCCGGTCGGCGAACGGCCGGTCGACGTACGAGTCGTCGCCGATGGCGAGCAGGTCGAAAGCGACGAAGGTGGCCGGCGTCTGCTCCGACAGCAGCTTCACGCGGCTCGCGGCCGGATGGATGCGCTGCGACAGCGCCTCCCAGTCGAGCCGCTGCTTCCCGGGCTCGCCGGTCGGCACCACGATCTCGCCGTCGAGCACACAGGGGCCGGGCAGGATGCTGCGGAACGCCTCCACGAGTTCGGGGAAGTACCGCGTGAGCATCTTCGAGCCGCGGCTGCCGATCTCCACCGACTCCACCGCGCCGTCGCCCTCGGCGTAGACGATGGCCCGGAAGCCGTCCCACTTCGGCTCGTAGCTGAGGCCGCCCGTTACGCTGTCGGGCTCCGGGACGGCGGGGACCGCCTTCGCGAGCATCGGGGCGATGGGGGAGGAGGCGGACGGCTGCATGCTCCGATCATGCCGCGAACGACCGACCTCGGGAAGGGATGCGGTCACCCGCGTCGCACGCTGAGGATGCGCTCACAGCCGTTGGTGCTTAGGTAAGGCTCGCCTATACTCGATCGCGAGATGTACCGTCCCGATCACGCCACCCACACCGCCTCGACCGCGCACCACGACGACCGCGTGCAGTTCCTGGTCGTCGGGGATGAGACCTCGCTCACCGAGCTGGAGGCCGAACTCGCGCTCCTCCCGCTGTGTGCGCGCGGCCGCGTGTTCGTCGAGGTCGGGGAGCCCTCGGAGGTCGTGCCGCTGGCGACGCCGATGCGCATGACCGTCACCTGGCTGATCCGCTCGCACCGCAGCGGTCGGCCCGGCACCGGCGAGCTGTGCGCCCGCGGCGAGGCCGGCGCCCGCGCCGTGCGCGCCTGGTGCGACGAGATGCTGTGCGACGGGCCGGGCGAAACGCGTGCGATCGTCACCGGCGGCTTCGCGCTCGCAACCGAGGTGCGCGACCACCTCATCCACTCGGTCGGCATGTCCGCCGACGCCGTCGCGGCGCCGTCCTTCCACTGACGTTCCGCCGTCCGTGGGTCGCAACACGCCGTTATGGCGCGGCCATAACGGCGTGTTGCGACCCACGGAAGTGGATCAGGCGGGGACGTCCAGCCCCACCAGCGCCTCGCTCGCGGCCCAGAGGTCGCGCCCGAGCTGCGCGTTGCGCGCCTGCGGGTTGACGCGGCCGTTCACCGTCAGGCGGTCGAAGTACGTGCCGCTCGGCGCACCGACCCGCGCCGGTCCGGCGAGGAACAGCAGGGGAGCGGCACCCGCCGCGACCGAGATGCCGAAGCTGCTCCGCGTCACCAGGTGGCCGAAGCGGATCAGCGGCGACGAGTTGCCGAAATTGGTGGCGATGGTTCCGGGATGGAACGAGTAGGCGCTCACGCCGGTCCCGGTCAGGCGCTCGGCCAGCTCGGCGGCGAACAGGATGGTCGCCAGCTTCGCCGTGCCGTACGCGCGCCAACCGCCCTGCCAGGGGCGCCGCTCCCAGTCCAGGTCGTCGATGCGCAGGTTGCCGAACCGGTTGGCGAGGCTGGCGGTGGAGACCACCCGCACATCCCGTCCGGACGCCGCGGTCTCGACCAGTCGCGGCCGCAGCAGTGCGGTGAGCAGGAAGGGCGCGAGGTGGTTCGCCTGGATGGTCCGCTCGTGCCCATCCACCGTCAGCTCGCGGTCGTGGTAGAGCCCGCCGGCGTTGTTGGCGAGCACGTCGATCGTCTCGTACCTGTCGAGCAGGGCCGCCGCGAGGGCGCGCACGTCGTCGAGGCGCTCGAAGTCGGCGAGGAACGGAGTCGCTCCGATGCGTTCCGCGACTGCGCGGGTGCGCTCCGGGTTGCGGCCGACGACCGCGACCTCGTCGCCGCCCGCCTTCAGCTGCTCGGCAGCCACTGCTCCGATGCCGGAGCTCGCGCCCGTGATCACGATGGTGCGTGTCATCGGTACCCGCCTTTCTCGAGGCCCGCCTCGATCTCGAATCGGTTGCGGAGGGGATCGCGGCCGGCGACGAAGTAGAGCAGCGGGAACAGCATCCCGTACCGCTGCCACTGCCGCTTGTGGATCGCCTCGTGCTCGAGCACGTCGTCGCTCACGTTGTGGTCGGTGAGGTAGACGCCGCCCACGCACGACCCGCCGCGTCCGAAGGTCGCCTTCGGCATGCCGCGGAACACCGTGAGCCCGGCGCGACGCTCGATGCGCCCGGTGCTCCAGAGGAATCCCCAGGTGAGGCCGACCGCGGTCGCATACAGGTATCCGGCGCGGCTCAACGGCGAATCGAGCAGGATGCGGCCGAGCGGCGTGCGGTCGAAACCGCTCACTTCTCGGGTCTTCCGTAGGTCTCGAGCAGCCGCAGCCACACCTCGCTGACCGTCGGGTACGACGGGACGGCGTGCCACAGGCGGTCCAGCGGCACCTCGCCCACGACGGCGACGGTGGCCGAGTGGAGGAGCTCGCCGACGTCCTGACCGACGAAGGTCACCCCGAGCACGACCTTGCGGTCCTCGTCGACGACCATGCGGGCCTTGCCCTCGTACCCGTCGGCGACGACGTGCGCACCGGACACGCTCCCGATGTCGTAGTCGACGACCCGGATGCGGTAGCCCGCCTTCTCGGCGCGCGCGGCGGTCAGCCCGACGGAGGCGACCTCCGGGTCGGTGAAGGTGACCTGAGGGACGGCCTCGTGGTCGGCCGTCGCGACGAAGGCGCCCCACGGCTCCAGCGCGACGTCGCGTCCCTTGGCGCGAGCGGCGATGGCGTCGCCGGCGGCGCGGGCCTGGTACTTGCCCTGGTGGGTGAGCAGCGCGCGGTGGTTGACGTCGCCGACGCCGTACAGCCAGCCGCCGTCGACGGGCCGGCCGTCGGCGCCGAGCACGCGCATGCTGTCGTCGACGTCGAGCCACGCGCCGTCCTCCAGACCGAACGCGTCGAGTCCGATGCCGAACGTGCGGGGGAGGCGCCCGGTGGCCACGAGGAACTCGTCGGTCTCGAGCACCGTGCCGTCGTCGAGGCGGAGGCGGAAGCCCTCGTCGTCCGTGCGCTCCACCTGCTCGACGCCGGAGTCGAGGTGCAGGGTGGCGCCGAGCTTCGTGAGCGACTCGGCGACCATCTCACCGGCGAACGGCTCGTCGCCGCCCAGCAGGCCGCTGCGCGCGATCAGGTGCACCTCGGTGCCGAAGCCGGCGTAGGCCGTGGCCATCTCGGTGGCGACGACACCGCCGCCCAGGATCGCGAGGGAGACCGGCACGCGCTGGGCGCTCGTCGCCTCACGGCTCGACCACGGCTCGCTCTCGCGGAGTCCGGGGATGTCGGGCATGAGCGCCGCGGATCCGGTGGACACCGCGACCGCGTGCTTCGCGCGGAGCACCGTGACCGTGCCGTCCTCCGCCGTCACGGTGACTTCGCGCGGCGCGGTGATGACGCCCCACCCGCGCACCAGGTCGATCCCGGCGCCGTTCAGCCACTCGACCTGGCCGTCGTCGTTCCAGTTGCTCGTCATGTCGTCGCGGCGCTTCAGCACCGCGGCCACGTCGAGCGGACCGGTGACCGCTTCGCGCGTTCCTCCGACCTTCTGGGCGGCGCGCAGCAGCGCCCCGCTCCGCAGCAGCGTCTTGGAGGGCATGCACGCCCAGTAGGAGCATTCGCCTCCGACGAGCTCGGACTCCACGATCACCGTCCGCATGCCGCCCTGAGCGGCCCGGTCGGCGACGTTCTCGCCCACGGCTCCCGCACCCATCACGATGACGTCGTAGTCCTTGATCTCGCTCATGTCTTCTCCCTGCCGCCGTTCCGGCCGCTGTCGATGGTGTGTCGGATGTGGTGCGTCGTGTCGTCCGTGGGGTTCGTCGCGCGCCCGCGGATCGGATGGCTAGCGGCCGACGAAGCGCGCCTCCGTGCGGGTCAGGAACGCCTCCATGCCGATCCGGGCGTCCTCGCTGCCGACGAGCCGGACGAGGGCGGGCTGCAACTCGGCCTCCGCCGCGGCATCCCCGTCGCGCACGGCTCGCTTCGCGTTGGCCAGCGCGGCCTGCACCGCCAGGGGCGCCTGTGCGGCGATCCGCTCGGCCAGCTCCAGGGCGCGGTCGAACTGCTCGCCGTCCTCGACGACCTCCTGCACGAGACCGATGCGGTGCGCCTCGGCGGCGTCGAACAGGTCACCGGTGAGGATGTAGCGCATCGCGTTGCCCCATCCCACCGCCCGGGGGAAGCGGAGGGTGGCGCCGCCGAACGGCAGGATGCCGCGGGTGACCTCGATCTGACCGAACCGCGTCCCGCGTGCCGCCACCGCGATGTCGGAGGCGAGGATGAGCTCGATCCCGAGGGTGAGGCAGGTGCCCTGCACGGCGATGACGACCGGCTTGGTCAGCTGCTGACCGGAGACCTGCCACGGGTCGATGCCGTCCTCGCCGACGAAGGAGAGCCCGTCCTGTCCGATGCGCGGCCCGAGGTCGGCCAGGTCCAGCCCGGCCGTGAAGTGCTCGCCCACGGCGTGCACGAGACCGACCCGCAGCTCGGGATCGCGCTCCAGCTCTCCGTAGGCCAGCGCCAGCTGGCTCAGCAGCTCGAAGTCGGCCGCGTTCCGCTTCTCCGGCCGGTTCAGGCCGATCAGCAGCACGTGCCCGCGCCGCTCGGTCAGGATCTTGGGCTCGCTCATGGCTCCCAAGCTACCGCGCTCCGTCGGAGCCGGCCGCGGCCTGGGACGCGGTCGGGCCGGTCAGCGCACCGAGGATGCGGAGGATGACCGGGAGGTCGTGAGCTGCGGCGTCCGGGTTCTCCGGCGCGAACTCCATGAGGCCCGCTCCCGCGAGCTCGAACCGCCGGCGGAGTGCGCGGATCGCCTCGGTGAGCCGCTCCGGGAGCACGCCGAACGGCTCCGGGTAGCCGATCCCGTCGATGGTGGACGGGTCGAGCACGTCGAGGTCGATGTGGAGGTACACCGACGTCGCGCCGGTGGCCGCCACCGCGTTCACGATCGCCTCCGGGTCGTCCAGCTCGCCGGGTGCGACGACGCGGATGCCGGCCTGGTCCACGAAGGCCGACTCGCCGTCGTCGAGCGCCCGGACTCCCGCGAGGATCAGCTGAGCGGGAGCGAGGACCTCCGGTCCAGTCGAGGCGAGCCCGTCCGGTCCGTCGCCGAGCAGAGCGCGCAGCACCATCCCGTGGAAGGCGCCGGACGGCGAGGAGTCGACATCGTTGAGGTCGCCGTGGGCGTCGAACCACACGACCGCCACGGACCCGGCGGGATGCGCAGCGAGCGCGTGCTGGATGGGCGCGAGCTCCGCACCGCAGTCGCCGCCGACCGTGACGACCGGGGCCTCGAGCAGCGCGAGCTCGGCCAGCGTCGCCTCGCGGACGGCCGCGAGGGATGAGAACCGGTTGACACCGCTGCCGAGCGACTCGCCCGCGGCGGCGGGCACCGGCACCTGGTGGGTGCGGGTGCCCGGCAGATCGCCGCGGATGGCGTCGGCGCCGTCGATCAGGCGCATGGCCCGCGACGAGCCCGACCCCTGCCACTGCGGGACGACGAGGAAGGACGCGCCGCTCACCCCTGGGCGCCCGAGGTCACGGCCCCCTGCGACCCTCCGCCGGACTTGAGCGCGGCGAGCCGTGCCTCGACCTCGGTCATCTCGCCGAGGTCGTCGAGCTGCTCGAACTGCGAGTCGAGGCTGGATGCGGCGAGCTCCTGCGCGCCCCGCACCTTGGCCTCCTCCCGGCGGATCTTCTCTTCGAAGCGGGAGACCTCGCTGGTCGGGTCCATGATGTCGACGCTCTTCACGGCATCCATCACCTGCGCCTGCGCCTGCGCGCTCTTGGCGCGGGCGATCAGCTCGGAGCGCTTGCTCTTCAGCTGCTCCAGCTTCTCCTTCATGGCGTTGAGCCCGGTCTTGAGCTTCTCGACCACCTCGGTCTGCGCGGCGATCTGCGGCTCGGCGGCCTTCGCCTCGTTCTCCGACGAGATCTGCCGCTGCAGCGCGACCTTGGCGAGGTTGTCGAACTTGTCGGCGTTCGCGCTGTCGCCCGAGGAGCGGTACTGGTCGGCCTGACGGCTGGCGGCGAGCGCCTTGTCGCCCCACTCGGCCGCGGCCTCCACGTCTTCGCGGTGGTCGTCTTCGAGCAGCCGCAGGTTGCCGATCGTCTCGGCGATGGCGCTCTCGGCGTCGGCGATGCTGTTGGTGAAGTCGCGGACCATCTGGTCCAGCATCTTCTCCGGGTCCTCCGCCTGATCGAGGAGGGCGTTGATGTTCGCTCGCAACAGTTGCGAGATCCGTCCGAAGATGGATTGCTTCGCCATGTGCTCTTCCTTTCGCTCCCGCCCCCGTTGGGCGCTTGTGAGATGTGTGCGGCAGTCAGAACCGTCCGCCGCCACGCCGGCTGCGGGTGCCCCCGCCGCCGAAGCTTCCTGCGCTGAAGCCGCCGCCGCCGCTCCGGGTGCGGCTGCCGCCGCCTCCGCCGAAACCACCGCCGCCCCAGCCTCCGCCGCCGCCCCAGTTCCCTCCGCCGCCGCCCATCCCGCCGCGCAGGACCGAGTCGATGAGGATGCCGCCGAGGATGGCGCCCATCGTGCCGCTTCCGCCGCCGCGCCCGGAGGTGCCGCCGCCGAAGATGTCGCCGAGGCCGCCGCCTGCTCCGCCCATCCCGCCGAGGTCCGGCTGGAATCCGCCCACGTCCTGCTGGGCGAGCTGTGTCGCCTGGTCGGCGAGCTCCGCCGCGCGCTGGGCCTGGGCCAGGGCGGACACGGCGTCGGTCGCCGCGGTCTGCTCGGCCTGGACCACGAGCCGGGCGGCCTCCGCCAGCCGGGTGCGCGCCTCGGCGCCGACGGCTCCGCGCCGGGCGGTGATGAAGTCCTCGCACGCCGACACGCGCGCTTTCGCGGTCATCAGGGTCTGCTGGAGTGCCGACTGGGCGCGCTGCGCCTGGGCGCGGGCGTCGCGGACGCCCTGCAGCACCCCGTCGATGGATCGGTTGGCGGCGTCGAGCCGCTGGGCCAGTTCGAGAGGGTTGACGCGTCCGGCGGAGAGGGCCGCCTGCACGTCGGTCACGGTCTGCTCCGTGCCGGCGACCGCCGCGGCGATGGCGCCGCCGGGGTCGCTGGAGGCGGCGAGCGCGCGCGCCTCCGCCAGGTCGCTCCGCAGCTCGGCGAGGGTGCCGTCGAGCGACTGCTGCGCGGCGGCCAGATCGGAGCCGAGCCGGTCGACCGCGTCGAGCAGCAGGCCCGCCTGGTCCGCCGACTCCTCGGCAGCGCGAACGCCCACGGCCGCGGCGCCCGCATCGCCGGCCGCCGCCTTCTGCGCGGCGCCCGCCAGCGCGGTGTCGGTGAAGTCGAGGCGCTGCGTCGCCTGGTCGATGTTGTCGTGAACGGTGCCGAGGGAGGCGTCGGTGTACCGCTGCGCCAGTCCGTCGAGCGTGCCGCGCGTCGCCGTGAGACGCTGCCGGAGGGCCGCGGCCTGGGTGGCGATCTCGGCACTCGCCTCGGGGATGCGCTTCTCGATCGCCCGCAGTTCGTCGAAGGCGTCGGCCTGCGCATCCAGTGCCTGATTGGCGGTGGCGCAGAGCTGGACGATCCGGATGTTCCACTCGCGGCGCTGCTCGTCGGTGTCGGGCTCCGCGTCGTCGAGCCGCTGCTTGAGCGTGAACGCCTCGCGCAGCTGCCCCTTCGCCGTGTCGAGGGCGGACTGGAACGGCACCACCGCATCCGCCCCGTACTGTGCGGTGGCGAAGCCGAGCTCCTCCTCGCTCGTACGGATGGCGTCGTCGGTCTGCACCAGCGCGGACCCGGCTCGCCGTTCGAGGTCGGGGAGGGAGATGGTCTGCAACTCGCTCTGCGGCGTGGTCGGCCCCGCGGCGGCCTTCTTCTTGCGGGAACCGCGTGAGCGGACCAGTAGGAATACGACGAGGCCGACGATCAGCACGCCGATGAGGAACACCCAGAAGAACACGGCGCCGCCACCACCTCCGCCGACGGCGTCGCCGAGCCCGTTCGCCGCGGCGACGGCCGCCCCGGCCCAGTCGCCGTCGTGCAGCTTCGGTTCGATGTCGTTGCGCTCGATGGAGTCGAGCTGGTCGGCGCTCACCGGGCCGTTGTCGTCGCCCGACAGGTAGTAGGTGCGGCCCTCCGTGGAGACCGCGAGCAGGTAGTCGCGCTGCCCGAGTCCGTTGCGCGCGGCCGTCTCGTTGGCCCAGTCGGCGGCCTCGGTCGGATCGGTGAACCGGTCGACGTAGACGACGTAGAGGTCGATGCGGTGATCGTCGTAGAGCTTCTTCGCGGCCGCCGTGATCGTCGACTCGTCCGATCCGCTCAGCACCTGCGCCTGATCGACGACGTGGCTGGGACCGAGATCGACCGGGTCCTGTGCGGAGGCCGGCGAGGCCGTGAGCAGCGTCGGCCCCGCTACGAGTCCGAGCGCCAGCAGGGCTCCGGTCAGCAGACGTCGCAAGCGCATCCACCCACTCTCTCGGGTCCGGCTGATACGCAGCCGAGTCTATTGGTGCTCTCCGACAGTGTCACTGTTTCGGCCTGTTACGGCCACCCGTGCGCTCGGCGGACCCTGCTGGTGGGATGGGATCATGTCCGAGCAGCCGACTCTCGCCGTCGTCGAGGCCACGCGCTTCCGCGGCCATGATCCGGCCTATCACGACTACGTCCAGCTGCTCGTCGGCAACGTGATCGCCGAGGCTGAGGCGCAAGGCTGGAGGGTCGACCGGCTCGCGGCGGACCGCGGCGCCGACGCACTGCTCGCCGAGACCGAGCCGGCCGACGCCGTCGTCATCGTCGGCGGCGAGGACATCCATCCCGACTTCTACGGCGGCCGGACGGGCTACCCCAACGAGTCACGGCACCTGCCGGCGGCGGACGCCGCGCAGATCGCGCTGGTGTACGCCGCCCTGGTGCGCGGAACGCCGCTGCTCGGCATCTGCCGCGGGCTCCAGATCGTGAACGTCGCGCTGGGCGGCACGCTGGTCCAAGACCTCGGCGAGGAGTGCGCGCACGTCAACCGCGGCGTCCCCATCCCGCAGGTGCTCACCACGCACACCGTGCAGGTCGAGGCGGGCAGCCGCGCGTCCGATCTCCTCGGAGCGGGTTCGCTCGAGGTGCGCAGCGCCCACCATCAGGCGGTGGATGCGCTCGGCGCCGACCTCGTCGTCACCGCCCGGTCGCACGACGGCCACGTCGAGGCCATCGAGCACGCCGACGCCCCGCTCCTCGCGGTGCAGTGGCACCCCGAGGACATCGCCGCCCCGGCCGGGCAGCTGGCCGCGCTGCTCCGAGCGCTGAGGGTCGCCGTCCCGGCCCGCGAGGTCGTCGCGGCCTGAGCGGTACTCAGTCCCGGGACGGCCGCACCGGCCACCCCTGCTCGCCCAGCAGCGGCACGAACGCCACACCGCCGAGGTTCGTCTCGTGCAGCGACCCGTCGTCGCCGCGCGTGAACGCGGCCAGGTGCTGCGCGCCTCCGGGACGACCGACCGGCATGACCACGCGTCCGCCCGGCGCGAGCTGCGCCCGCCAGGCGCCGGGAACGGCTGGACCTGTCGCCGCCGCAACGATCACGTCGAACGGAGCGCCGGACGGCCAGCCCAGCGTGCCGTCGCCGGTGACCACCTCCACCCGGTAGCCGAGTGCGTCCAGCGTCGCCGCGGCCCCCACCGCCAGCCCAGGATGCCGCTCGATGCTGACCACACGATGCGCGAGGAGCGAGGCGACGGCTGCCGCGTATCCCGAGCCGGTGCCCACATCGAGCACGACGTCCTCCGGGCCGATCCGCGCCGCCTGCAGCATCAGCGCGACGATGTACGGCTGCGAGATGGTCTGGCCGTCGCCGATGGGCATCGGATGGTCCTCGTACGCGTACGGCTCGGCCGACGGCTCCACGAACAGGTGCCGGGGCACACGTCGCATCGCATCGAGGACGCGCTGGTCCTCGATCCCGCGCGGGACGAGCTGCTGCTCGACCATCCGCGCCCGCTCCAAGTCGTGATCGTGGTCCGTGCGGCTATTGAACCACCGCGGCGGGTCGCTCCTCCAGAGTGCGTCGGGCAGCGTCCAGCGCGGCCGGGTCTGCTCCGGCCGACTCCAGTGCCAGGAGGGCGGCGCCGAGGATGGGCGCGGCGGTGACGAGCTCCATCCGCGCTGCCGGCGCCCGCTCGGCGAGCAGCCGCTCGATGGTGCCGAGCAGCCGCTCGTCGCGCCCGCCGATCACGCCGCCGCCGAGGACGACGGGGACCGGCCGGTCGAGCAGGTCGAGTCGGCGCAACGTCGTCACCGCGAAGGTGGCGATCTCTTCCGCCTGCTCGTCGATCAGCGCCGCCGCTATGGCGTCCCCGGCGCGCGCGCTCGCGAACACGGTCGGTGCGAGCAGCGCGAGGTCGCGGTTCGGGAGGCGGCCGAAGTGCAGCGCTTCGATGACCGCCTGGACGCTGTCCAGCCCGAACGCCGCGGGGCCCGCCCGGGCGAGCTCCGTCGCCGGACCGCGGCCGTCGACGGCGCGTGCCGCATGCCAGAGCGCGCGCTCGCCGAGGTGCCAGCCGCCGCCCCAGTCGCCTGAGATGGTCCCGAGCGACGGGTAGCGGACGACGGCGCCGTCGGCGCGGACGCCGACGCAGTTGATGCCCGTGCCGCAGACCACGGCGACCGCGTCCGGCTCGTCGGTTCCCGCCCGGAGCAGGGCGAACAGGTCGTTGTCGACCGTCGCCGCCGCCCACGGCGTCCCCGCGATGCTCGCCCGGAAGTCGTCGATCTCGGTGGGCAGGTCGAGCCCCGAGAGGTACAGGTTGGCGGCGGCGATCGGAAGCGGGCCGGTCTGCTCCAGCAGGCGGCCGATCAGTGCCGAGACGAGATCGGCCGAGCCGCGCATCCCGATCAGGTGAGGGCTGGAGGTGGTGCCCCTGGCCTCGGCGACGACCGTGCCGTCGAGCTCCAGCGCCACCGCGTCCGTCTTCGATCCGCCGCCGTCGACGGCGATCACGAGCGGCGCGATGGGCGCGTTGTCGTCGGTCACTTGGCCCACTCCAGGTGGTCGCGGTTGTGAGCGATCAGCAGGTCGGTCAGTCGCTCGGCCCGATCGTACTGACCGACGAGGGGATGCGCGAGCATGGCCCGCAGCACGCGGTCGCGTCCACCGTGCACCGCGGCGTCGAGCGCGAGCCGCTCGTAGCCTGCGACGTGGGAGATCAGCCCGGCGTGATCGGCGGGCAGAGGGTCGATCGGGAGGGCGGTGACGCCCCGCGCATCCACCGTCGCCGACACTTCGATCACGTGGTCGTCGGGGAGGAACGGCAGCGCTCCGTCGTTGCGCAGGTTCACGACCTGCACGTCGCCGCGGTCGCCGGTGAGCGAGGCGATCAGGTCGACCGCCGCCTCCGAGTAGAACGCGCCGCCGCGCTGCGAGAGCTGCTCGGGCTTGGTGTCGACCGCCGGGTCGCCGTACAGCTCCAGCAGCTCGCGCTCGACGCGCTGCACGGCCTCGGCGCGAGTGGGGGAGTCGAGCTGCTCGCGGAGGACCTCGTCGTGGGCGTAGTAGTAGCGCAGGTAGTAGCTGGGCACGTCGCCGAGCAGCCGGATCAGGGACGCGGGGAGCTCGACCTCCTCGGCGAGCTGCTCCAGCCGGGTACCGAGCAGCTCGGGGAGGGCGTCGCGCGTGCCGGAGTCGTCGGTGACGAGGGCGGAGCGCTCCCACGTCAGGTGGTTCAGACCGACGTGGCCGAGCTGCACCTGTGCCGGGGCGACGCCGAGCATCCCGGCGAACCGCCGCTGGAAGCCGATGGCGACGTTGCAGAGCCCGACCGCGCGGTGGCCCTCCTGCAGCAGCGCGCGCGTCACGATGCCGACGGGGTTGGTGAAGTCGACGATCCAGGCGCCCGGCTTTGCGTGCGTGCGGACCGCGTCGGCCACGCGCAGCACGACCGGCACCGTCCGCAGCGCCTTGGCGAAGCCGCCGGGGCCGGTCGTCTCCTGACCGATGCAGCCGCACTCGTGCGGCCAGGTCTCGTCGCCGTGGCGCGCCGCCTGACCGCCGACCCGCAGCTGGATGAGGACGACGTCCGCGTCCGAGACGCCCGCGACCAGGTCCGAGGTGGGCACGACGCGACCCGGGTGGCCGGCCGCGCGGAACATCCGCTGGCTCATCCCGCCGACCAGGCGCAGGCGCTCCGGATCGGGGTCGACCAGCCAGAGCTCCTCGATCGGGAGCAGGTCGCGCAGCCGCGCGAACCCGTCGATGAGCTCGGGGGTGTAGGTGGAGCCGCCTCCGACGACCGTCAGTTTCACGTGTTTATCCCTTCACGCCGGTGAGTGTGATGCCCTCCACGAAGACGCGTTGGGCGAAGAAGAAGATGAGGACGACTGGGACGGTGACGAGCATCGTCATGGCCATGGTGAGCCCCCAGTCGGTGCCGTGGACGCCGCGGAACGACGCCAGACCGTAGGCGACCGGCCACGCGGCCGGGTTCTCGGAGGTGTACAGGAGCGGCCCGTAGTAGTCGTTCCAGGAGGCGAAGAACAGGAAGATCGCGGTGGCAGCGATTCCCGGCTTCGCCATCGGGAGCACCACCCGCCAGAGCACCCCGAACTCGCCGTTGCCGTCGATCCGCGCCGCGTCGGCGTATTCGCTCGGGATGGTGAGGAAGAACTGCCGGAGCAGGAAGATCGAGAACGCATCGCCGAGCAGGTTCGGCAGGATGAGCGGCCACAGCGTCCCGGTGAGTCCCAGTTGCGACCACATCACGTAGATCGGGATGGCCGTCACCTGGGGCGGCAGCAGCATGGCGATGATGATCACGGTGAACAGCACGCCGGAGCCGCGGAACCGGATCTTGGCGAGCGCGTACGCGGCCGGAACGCTCGAGAGCAGCATGAAGGCCGTCGCCAGCACCGCGTACATCGCGGAGTTGGCGAACCACTGCGCGAGCGGCACCGTCGTGAACACCTTGACGTAGTTGTCCCAGTGGAACGGCTGCGGCCAGAGCGATGCGGTCAGGGTCTGCTCGCTCGACATCAGCGAGGTGAGGAACACGAAGATCACCGGCGCGATGAACAGCACCGCGAGCACGACGAGCACCGCGTGCTCGGCGATCCAGCTCAGGATGCGCCGGGCGCGGGCGGACCGCGGGGTCGGGATGCGCCGGGGCGGCAGGGCGGGACGGTCCGTCGTCGCCGTGCCGGGGGTGAGGGTTGCCGAGGTCATTGCGCGCCTTCCGGGGTGAACGCCTTGAAGCGGCGGAGCAGCAGGACGAGGATGACCGCGGCCACCACGAACAGCAGCACCGCGAGGGCGGAGGCGTAGCCGAGCTGGTAGGTGCCGAAGCCGCGGACGTACAGCCACTGCGTGTACGTGAGGAGCGAGCCGTCCGGGTAGCCGAGGTTGGAGCTGATGCCCTGCCCTACCACGGCCTTGCCCGACGCCACCGAGGAGGCCACGGCCGCCTCGGTGAAGTACTGGATGGCCGCGATGACGCCGGTCACGACGGCGAAGAGGAGCACGGGGGCGATCGACGGCATGGTCACGTAGCGCACCTTCTGGACGCCGTTGGCGCCGTCGAGCGACGCCGCCTCGTACTGCTCGCGGGGCACATCCAGCAGGGCGGCGAGGAAGATGATCATCACGTCGCCCATGACCCAGATGCCGAGAAGCACGAGGGAGGGCTTCGACCAGGCCGGGTCGTTGAACCACAGTGGTCCCTGGATGCCGAAGAAGCCGAGGATGTGGTTCACCGGTCCGGTGCCGGGGTTGAACAGGAAGACGAACGCGACGACGCTCGCGACCGGCGGCACCAGGGCGGGCACGTAGAACACGGTTCGCCAGAAGCCGGAGGCGCGGCGCGCCCGGGCGAGGAGTCCGGCGACGATGAGCGCGAACGCCGTCTTCACCGGCACCCAGATCACGACGAACCACAGCGTGTTGAGGGTCGCGAGCCAGACGTTCGGATCCTGCGTGAACAGGTACTGGTAGTTGCGCAGGCCGATCCACTGCGGCGGCGACACGAGGTCGAACCGCGTGAACGAGTAGTAGACGGAGGCGATCAGCGGGTAGACGAAGAAGATCAGCAGCCCGAGGAGGGCCGGCGCGAGCAGCGCCAGCGTCACCAGGGAGCGCTTGCGGCGGGCCGGGGAGCGGCGCGTGGGGCGGGCGGTGGCCCGCCCCACGCGTTCTGCGGTCGCGGTCATGGCGTCCGGCTCACGGTCCGGTGCTCAGCGCGAGCGCGTCGTTGATCTGCTTGTCGACCGACTTCAGTCCGGCGTCGAGGTCGCCGCCCTGGCTCTGGTACTTGTTCCACCAGTCCTGGAGCGACTGCTGGTAGCCGGGGCCGAGCGGGCTCGGCGGCGTGGTCTGGACGTTCTTGTTCGATGCGATGTCGAGGAACGTCTTGAACTGTTCCGAGACCTCCAGCTTCGGCGAGGCGAGAGCATCCTTCGTCGTCGGCACGTTCTTGAGGCCGTTGGCGAGCTTCACGACGGCGTCCGTGTCGGTGGTCAGGTAGCGCAACAGCGCCCAGGCGAGCTCGGGCTGCTTCGACCCCTTGGAGATGCCGATGATGTTGCCGGTGATGTAGCCGCCGCCGTACAGCTGCGTCTGGTCATCGGCGGTCGGGAAGGGCGCGGTGCCGTAGTGGAGGTCCTTCGCCTGGTCGTCGATGAACGCCGTGCGGTACTCGCCGTCGAGGTTCATCGCGACCTGGCCGGTCTGGAACGCGTTGTCGGCCGAGAACTCCTGACCGAGCCCGGAGGTGAAGGCGTTGAGCTTGTCCCAGCCGATGGTGTCGACGAACTTCTTCTGCCAGGTCATCAGCTCCTTCCAGCCCTCGCTGGAGCCCACCGCACTGGTGCCGTCGGACTTCAGCCACTTCGCGTCGGCGGCGGGACCGACGTGGGCGGCCGAGTTCTCGTACCAGCCCATGGTCGGGTTGAAGCCGAGGGTCTTGATGGAGCCGTCCGGGTTGAAGGTCGTCAGCTTCTCGGCCATCGACTCCAGCTCGCTGAGCGTCTTCGGCGGTGCGGTGTAGCCGGCCGCCTTCAGCAGGTCGGTGTTGTAGTAGAGGCCGTAGACGTCGGCGAGCATCGGCATCGCGCAGCGGGTGCCCTTGAACTCGGTGTACGACTTCACGGTGTCGGAGAACTGGCTCATGTCGACGCCGTCGCGCTCGATCACCTTGTTGAGGCTGCGGAAGGCGCCGTTCGAGCAGAAGTTCCCGACGATGTCGGTGGAGTACGAGAGGCCGACGTCGACCTTGCTGCCGGTGGCGATGGCCTTCTGGAGCTTCTCGTCGTCCTGGCCGGAGTGGACGTCGACCTTGATCTTCGGGTACTTCTTCTCGAAGTCGTCGACGACGGACTGGATGACCTTCGCCTCGCGGTCGGAGAAGAAGTGCCAGAACGACACGGTGCCGCTGAGGTCCTTCGGGGTGCTGGCGGCGAAGTCGGTGCCGCCTCCGCCGCCGGAGCAGCCGGAGAGGGCGAGCGCGGCGGCGGCGGTGACCGCTGCCGCGGCGATGAGATGGCGGTGTTTCACGGGTGGCTCCCTCACTGTCGGTGGGTGCAGGTGTGGTGGTGCGGGATGTGGGTGGATGGGGTGGTGCGGGTGGATGCGGTGGTGCGGTCGCGGGTCGCTACGGTGCGATCCGCGACACTTCGGCGAAGAGCGCGTCGCGCACCTCGCCGATGAGGTGCTCCCTGGCTCCGCGGAGCACCGGGTGGGCGTCGACGCCGGTCGCGACGACGTTGCGTTCGCCCCAGGCGGGGCGGAGTTCGGAGGTGACGAGCTCGGCGAGCCGGTCGCCGCCCGCCGAGCCGGTGGGGCCGCCCAGCACGACCAGCTCCGGGTCGAGGAGGGCGAGGACGGGGACGACGCCGACGGCGACCCGGCGCGCCAGCTCGCCGAGGAACGCCTCGCGTGCGTCCGGGTCGCCGGCGAAGGCGCCGTCGCTGGAGACCCCGTGGCGGGCCGCGAGCCGGGCGACCGCCGGGCCTCCGATGAGGTCCTGCAGGTCGCCTGCCTCGGGGTCGAGCTCGGCGGCGGAGCGGGGGATGGGCAGGTAGCCGATCTCGCCGGCGCCCCCGGACGCTCCGCGGTGGACGCTGCCGCCCTGGTCGACCGACAGGCCGAGGCCGTCGCCCATCCAGAGCAGCGCGAAGCCGCCCGTGTCGCGCCCGGCGCCGTCCGTGCGCTCGGCGAGCGCGGCCAGGTTCACGTCGTTGTCGATGCGCACCTCGATGCCGAGGGCGTCGCGCAGCCGCCGGCCGATGCCCTGCTTGGGCCAGCCGGGGAGCGTCTCGATGTAGGTCAACTCGTCGGTGCGCGGGTCGAGCGCGCCCTGCACGCCGATGCAGACGGAGCGCACCTGCTGCGGATCGGCGCCGGCCACTGCGCAGGCCGCCTCGATGGCCGCGCGCACATCCTCTTCAGGGGAACGCCCGGCGAGGGGCGTGACGGCGATGGGCTGCTCCGAGCCGGAGGCGTCGACGACGGTCGAGTGCAGGGCCTCGGCGTCGATGTCGATGGCAACGGCGAGCATCCGGTCGGTCCGCACCGCGTAGCTGGCGGCGTTCGGTCCGCGGCCGCCGGAGACCTCCCCGACGACGTGGATGAGGCCCGCCGTCTCGAGCCGCGCGACCATCTGCGCGGCGGTCGGCTTGGAGAGCCCGGAGAGCTCGCCGATGCGGTTGCGGGTGAGGACGCCGTGCTGCAGCAGCAACGACAGGGCGGTGCGATCGTTGGTCTCGCGCAGCCACCCGGGGGTGCCCCGAACCGGTCCGGTCATCCTCATCCCTTCGTTGGAACGATGCTCTCGCGGAAATGTATCAGGAAAGTTTCTTTATAGTAAAGCTCCTGTTTCCAGATGAGCGCCTGATGGTCCTCTCAGGAAGTGAACCATCCGCCCTTCGGCAGCGTGCCATGGGTGGAAGGGAGCATCCGCTCATGAGAAACATCACCTCACCCACGCGCTTCGCGGCACTGGCGGCCGGAGCCGCCGCCATCCTCCTGGCGCTCGCCGCCTGCTCGACCACGGGAGGCGGGGGATACTCGGCGCCCGCCTCGTCCAGTCCGTCGACGTCCACGTCGTCCGGCGCCTCTGCGTCCGGCGCGACCGCCCTCAAGACCGGCTCGACCACGCTCGGCACCGTGGTCGTCGACGGGAAAGGCCTCACCGCCTACGTCTTCGACAAGGACACCGCCGGTTCCGGGATGAGCGTCTGCTCCGGGCAGTGCGCCACCCAGTGGCCGGCCATCGAGGCCGGGAGCGACCACCCGACCGTGCAGGGGGTCACCGGCACCGTCGGAACGATCACCGGCGTCGACGGCAAGAAGCAGGTCACCCTCGATGGGCACCCGCTGTACACCTACGCCGGCGACTCCTCGGCCGGCGACGTCACCGGCCAGGGCTTCGGCGGCATCTGGTGGGTCGTCGCACCGGACGGCACGAAGATCACCTCCTCGTCGTCCACGCCGACCTCCGGCAGCGGCTACACCAAGTGACGCAGCGCGCCCGCGTGCTCAGCCGAGCGCGCGGGCGTGCTCCACGAGGCGGTCGAACGCCGCATCCAGGTCGGGATCGACACGCTGCCGCTCCTGGTCGGCGAGGTACCACTCCACGATCTCCCCGGCGCCGCGGGCGAACGGCACCCGCGCACGGAACCCGGGAACCATCGCCTGGATCTTGCTGTTGTCGAAGTGCATCGAGTGCGCCTTGTCGCCGAGGAGGCCGGGGCCGACCTCGGGGATGACGGCAGCGATCGACTCGCTCGACACGTGCACGAGTTCGGCCTCGACGCCGAGCGCCTCCGCCAGGTAGCAGTAGATCTGATCCCACGTCGGGGCCTCGTCGCCGGTGATGTGGAAGGCGTCTCCGACGGCCTCCGGGCGGCCGAGCAGTCCGACGAACCCCACCGCGAAGTCGGTGTTGTGCGTGATCGTCCACCGGCTCGTCCCGTCGCCGTGCACGACGACGGGGGCGCCGCGGCGCATCCGTTCGAGGTCGGTCCAGTGACCGGACGTCGGGATCATCGTGCGGTCGTAGGTGTGCGACGGCCGCACGATCGTGACGGGGAAGCCGCGGTCGCGGTACGCCTCCATCAGCGCATCCTCACAGGCGATCTTGTCGCGCGAATACTGCCAGAACGGGTTGCGCAGCGCGGTGGACTCGGTCACCGGCACGCGCGACGGCGGCTTCTGGTAGGCGGAGGCGGAACTGATGAAGACGTACTGCCCGACCCGGCCCTCGAACAGGTCGAAGTCGGTCGTGATGTGCTCGGGCGTGAAGGCGAGGAACTCGGCGGCGACATCGAAGCTGCGCTCGCCCAGCGCGCGGTGCACGCTCTCCGGGTCGCGGATGTCGGCATGCAGCACCTCGACGCCATCGGGGAGGGGGCGGGTCGAGCTGTTCCCGCGGTTCACCACCGTGACCTCGTGGCCCTGCTCGAGGGCCTCCGCCACGCACGCCGAGCTGATGACGCCCGTCCCGCCGATGAAGAGTGTCCGTGTCGCTGCCATTCCCGCTCCTTTACGCGTCCTGCGTCGCCGATCGGCGGACGTCGCCCGAATGGCCAGGCTAGTCCGCTGGCCCCGCGCTTGCGAGGGCGGGTCGACCCTCCGGCGGTGCGCGCGTACACTCCTTCGCGAATTCGACCCCGAGGAGTCCTCCCACCCGTGTTCCCCCTCCACAGCTGGCCCGGCCTCGCCGTCGCCTGCCTCCTGGCCGTCGTCGTCGCGGTCGCCGTCACGGCCATCCTGGCGGTGGTGCTGCGTCTGATCGGCCGGAGGAGGCAGTGGCCCGAGCTGCTGATCCGCCACGTCCGCATGCCGTTCCGGCTGTTCCTCGTCGTGATCGTGCTGTGGATCGCGGTGGCCGTCAGCATGCCGCCGGAGGTCACGGCGGCCTGGCGGAGCGGCATCAATCACACGTTCCTCATCCTGAGCATCGCCACCGGCGTCTGGTTCGTCGCCGCCTTCGTCGTCTTCGTGGAGGACCTCGGGCTCGCGCGCTACCGGCTCGACGTGCCGGACAACCGCTACGCGCGGCGCGTGCGCACCCAGGTGCTCATCCTGCGGCGGCTCACCATCGTGGCGGCGGTCGTCATCGGCCTGGGAGCCGTGCTGCTGACGTTCCCCGCGCTGCAGGCGGCGGGCGCGAGCCTGCTGGCCTCCGCAGGCGTCATCGGGATCATCGCCGGTGTGGCCGCCCAGTCGAGCCTCGCGAACCTGTTCGCCGGCATCCAGCTCGCGTTCTCCGACGCCATCCGCATCGACGACGTCGTCGTGGTGGAGCAGCAGTGGGGCACCATCGAGGAGATCACGCTCACCTACGTCGTCGTGCACGTCTGGGACGACCGCCGACTCGTGCTCCCGTCCACCTACTTCACGACGAAGCCGTTCGAGAACTGGACGCGGCAGCACAGCGAGCTGCTCGGCTCGATCGAGTTCGACCTCGATTGGCGGGTCTCGACCGGCGGGATGCGCGCGGAGCTCAATCGCATCCTCGCCACCACGGATCTGTGGGACCACCGAACCGGCATCCTCCAGGTCACCGACGCCATCGGAGGCTGGGTGCGCGTTCGGGTGCTCGTCACCGCGAAGGACGCACCGACGCTGTTCGACCTGCGCTGCCTGGTCCGCGAGCGGCTGATCGACTGGATGCAGCGGTACTCTCCCACGTCGCTCCCGCGACAGCGGGTGGAGCTCGTCGAGCCGCCGGAACCGCGCGACCGGCCGGCGCGCGCCCGCAGCGAGGAGGAGGGCCGCCTGTTCAGCGGCAGCCCCGAGAACGAGCAGCGCGCGCAGCAGTTCACCGACGCCATCCCGATCATCCGGGACAGCGACGGCGACAGCGACAGCGACGGCGACCTCGACGCCGACGCCGACGCCACTGCCGCGGCCACCGAGGCGACGAGCCCGAGAGACGAGGAGAACCGATGACCGACGGACCCGACGAACAGCACACGCGACCCGACGGCCTGGACGACGCGACGGTGGATGCGCTCGGCAGCCTCAGCGAGGCGCTCGAGGTGGTCGAGCACGCGCGCGGGCTCCTCTACGGTTTCCACCGCCTGACCGGGAAGGCCGACTTCACGCTCGGCGAGGCCGTCGAGAAGCTGCGCGACGCCGGCCACGCCGACCTCGCCGACCGCATCGAGCGAGAACTGGTCGGCCGGAACGTCATCGAGGGACGGTGGACGTTCCAGATCGTCGAGGACTTCGACGACGGCTACTACGCCCTCTTCCGCGACCTCGAGCGCGAGGCGCGGGACCGGCTCGCCGGGGGCCGCCGCCACCTCTACGAGGCGGAGCTCAAGGAGCAGCGGCGCACCCACGGCGAACCGGGCCACGAGGCCCGCCCATGACTCAGGAGAGGGATTCGGCCGCCGCGACGATCGTGCCGGTCACGACGTCCGGGGCGGCCAGCATCGATACGTGCCCTGCGGCCGTCTCCACGATCGTCGCCTGCGCGCGCTCGGACATCCGGCGCTGGAGCGCTGGAGGGATGATGCGGTCCTCGGTGCCGACGACGGACCAGACGGGGAGGCTCTGCCACGCGGGAGGGCCGGCCGCGATGACGTTGGCGGCGAGCGCGATCGGCCGCTGACCGGCGGCGATCAGGTCCTGGTCGGTCTCGGAGAGGTCCTGGGCGAAGAAATCGCGGACCGTCGATGCCTTCAGGTAGGCGTCCGCATCGCCTTCCGGCGCCCCGGGGTAGCCGACGATGTCGAGCACCGTCGTCGGGTCGGGGACGTCGAGGGCGGACCCGGAGCCGGCGAGCAGACCGACGACGTTCTCGCCCTCGTCGGGGATGAACGCATCCACGTAGACGAGGGCCCGCACATCGCCGCCGCCCAGCCCGGCGCCGCTGACGACGGCGCCGCCGTACGAGTGCCCGGCGAGGACGACCGGCCCCTCGGTGTGCTGCGCGAGGAAGGCGGCGACGTACGCGGCATCCCCGGTCACCCCGCGGAGCAGGTTCGGCGGGGCGTAGACGGTGAACCCCCGCGCGCGGAGATCCGAAATGACGGGGTTCCAGCTGGAGGCGTCCGCCCAGGCGCCGTGGACGAGGACGATGGTGGGATTCGGCATGGATGTTCCTTCGCTCTGTGCTGTGAACGGGTGGGTGACGCTCTCGGAACGCCGCCAGGCTAGGGGGCGGCTTCGGCGTGCGTCTACCCCTTTCCATTCGGCCTTCGCGCACTCGGCGAACTCACAGGATCAGCGGGACCATCCCGGAGCGCTCGGGTGTTCCACCTACTGACGGCGCCGCAGCCAGCGCGCCGCACGAGGAGGAAACGTGACACAGGACTACCGCAAGGACCCGGAGGCCCTCGCCCAGCTGACGCCGCGCCAGTACGCGGTCACGCAGGAGGCCGCCACCGAGCCCGCCTTCCGCAACGAGTTCTGGAACAACCACGAGGAGGGGCTGTACGTCGACATCGTGTCGGGGGAGCCGCTGTTCGCGTCCGTGAACAAGTACGACAGCCGCTCGGGATGGCCGAGCTTCACCGTTCCGGTGGAGCCCGCGAACATCGTCGAGAAGGTGGACCGCACCTACGGGATGGTGCGGACCGAGGTCCGCTCGGCCCACGGCGACAGCCACCTGGGTCACCTGTTCGACGACGGGCCCGCCGAGGCAGGCGGCCTGCGCTACTGCATCAACTCCGCCGCCCTCCGCTTCGTCCCGCTCTCCGAGCTCGACGCGGCCGGCTACGGCGACTACACGAAGCTCTTCGAGAAGTAAGGACACAGAAAATGACTGAGAAGGCCATCCTCGCCGGCGGATGTTTCTGGGGCATGCAGGACCTCATCCGCAAGCTCCCCGGCGTGACCAGCACCCGCGTCGGCTACACCGGGGGCGACGTCCCCAACGCCACCTACCGCAACCACGGATCCCACGCCGAGGCGATCGAGATCGAGTACGACCCCGAGCGGACCAGCTACCGCGACCTGCTCGAGTTCTTCTTCCAGATCCACGACCCGTCGACGAAGAACCGCCAGGGCAACGACGTCGGCACCAGCTACCGTTCGGCGATCTTCTACGAGAACGCCGAGCAGCGCCGCGTCGCGGAGGACACCATCGCCGACGTGGACGCGTCGGGGCTGTGGCCCGGAAAGGTCGTCACCGAGGTGACCGCCGCCGGTCCCTTCTGGGAGGCCGAGCCGGAGCACCAGGACTACCTGGAGCGCATCCCGTGGGGCTACACCTGCCACTTCGTGCGCCCGGGCTGGAAGCTGCCGAAGCGCGAGACCGCGGCGAGCTGAGCGATCCGAGCGATCTGAGCGACATCACCGGCCGGTGGACACACGTCCACCGGCCGGTTGCCATACTGAGGCCGTGAGCAGCGACAGCGCGGTGACGGTCCGGGGGCTTCGGAAGTCCTACGGATCGTTCGACGCCGTGCGGGGGATCGACTTCGACATCCACGCGGGGGAGACGTTCGCCCTGCTCGGCCCGAACGGCGCCGGTAAGAGCACGACGATCGAGATCCTCGAGGGATACCGCGACCGGTCGTCGGGCGACGTGTCCGTCCTCGGTGTCGACCCGGCCAGAGGCGGGACGAAGTGGAAGGCGCGGCTCGGAATCGTCCTCCAGACCGGGGCGGAGGCGACGAACGTCACCGTCCGCGAACAGCTCACCCACTTCGCACGGTTCTACCCGACGCCGCGCGACGTCGACGAGGTGATGGCGGCGGTCGGGCTCTCCGACAAGGCCAAGGCGCGCGTCCGCAGTCTGTCCGGCGGCCAGCGCAGGCGGCTCGACGTGGCGCTCGGCGTCATCGGCCGGCCCGAGCTGCTGTTCCTCGACGAGCCCACCACGGGGTTCGACCCGGAGGCGCGGCACCAGTTCTGGGAGCTGATCCGTTCGCTGAAACGCGAGGGGACCACCATCCTGCTCACCACGCACTACCTCGACGAGGCCGCCCAGCTGAGCGACCGCGCGGCCGTGATCGCCGAGGGACGGCTCGTCGACATGGGCGCCATCCACCAGCTCGGGGGAGCGGCGGCGCGCGTCCCGATCGTGCGCTGGCGTGACGCGGACGGCATCCCGCGCTCCGAACGCACCGACACGCCCGCGGCCGTCGTCGCGAGGCTGACCGCGGAGACCGGCGGCGAACCCTCCGACCTCGAGGTCATCCGGCCGAGCCTGGAAGATGTGTATCTCGACCTCGTCCAGCGGGCGGGAGCGGAGTCGTGAGCGCCCTCGGCCTGGGGATCGAGCGGGCCAGGTACGAGACGATCACCTACTTCCGCCAGCCGGACACGATCTTCTTCACCTTCCTGTTCCCGGTCGTGATGCTCGGCATCTTCTCCGTGGCGTTCCAGGGGATGGGGGACGTCGGAGCGGCGCCGGACGGCACGGGAGGTATCAGCCAGGCCGCCTACTACCTGCCCGCCATGATCGCGGCGGGCATCCTGCTCTCCGGCGTCCAGAACCTGGCCGTCGACATCGCAGGGGAGAAGAGCGACGGCACCCTGAAGCGCCTCGGCGGCACCCCGCTGCCGGTGATCTCGTACTTCATCGGGAAGATGGGCCAGGTGCTCGCGACGAGCGTGCTGCAGATCGGCCTGCTGCTGGTGGTCGCCCGGTTCGCGTTCGACGTCGCGCTCCCGACCGAAGCCGAGCTCTGGGTGCGGTTCGCGTGGATCTACCTGCTCGGCATCGTGACGTCCGCCGTGCTCGGGATCGCGCTGTCCTCCATTCCGCGCACCGGTCGGAGTGCAACGGCCGTCATCATCCCGATCGTCCTGATCCTGCAGTTCATCTCCGGCGTCTACATCCCCTTCAACGTGCTGCCGACGTGGCTGCAGAACGTGGCCAGCGTGTTCCCGCTGAAGTGGATCGCCGAGGGGATGCGCAGCGTCTTCCTGCCGCCGGGCTTCGAGGCGCGGGAGCCGGGAGGCAGCTGGCAGCTCGCCGGGATCGCGATCGTGCTCTCGGTGTGGCTGGTCGTCGGTCTGCTGGCGAGCCGGATCACGTTCCGCTGGATCCGCAAGGACACCTGAGCACACGGACGCCTGAGCGCCGTCGTCGCTCAGCGGCGCTCGAGGAGCACCGCCACCTCCATGTGCCCGGTCTGCGGGAACATGTCGAGCACCCGGCCGGCCCGGACGCGGTACGACGGCATCCGTGCGAGGTCGTGCGCGAGGCTCTTCGGGTTGCAGCTGGAGTACACGACGCTGCCGACTCCGGACCCCTCGAGCCACCCGGCGAGCTCTGCTCCGATGCCACGGCGCGGCGGATTCACGATCACGAGCTCCGGCGCCGCCGCTGCGGACACGGCGAACGCCGTCGCGTCACCGGCACGGAACGCCACCTGCGGCAGTCCGGCGGCAGCCGCCGTCGCCCGGGCACTGCGCACGGCCTCCCGGCTGGTCTCGACGCCGACCACCCGGCGTCCGGGAGCAGCGACATGCAGGGCGAACCCGCCGACGCCGCAGTACAGGTCCCACACCGAGGCCGGGCCGATCTCGTCGACCCAGGCGGCGACCTGCCCGTATAGGGCGGTGGCCACGTCGGTGTTGGTCTGGAAGAAGCTCTGCGGCCGGAGGCGCAGCGACACGGGTCCGAGACGCATCGTGAGGGTGGACTCCCGGGTGAGCACGACCTCCGTGTCGCCCTCCACGACCGCCTTGTGCTCGGGCTGCACGTTCACCGTGACGACGCGGGCGTTCGGCAGGTCGCCCAGCAGCCGGCCGAGACCGGCGCGGACGCGCGCGACCGTCTGCTCCGAGCGGGCGACGAAGCGCACCATGAGCTCGTGGTCCGGCGACTCGGTGACGAGCACGTACTTCAACTCGCCCTGGCGCTCGGGGACGCGGTACGGCTCCAGCCGCTGCCGCGTGATGAACCGCGCGAGCACGGGCAGCGCAGCGCGGATGCCGGGGGAGCAGATGCCGCATTCGCGCAGGTCGACGCCGCGGCCGGCTTCGTCGAGGATGCCGATGGTCGGCTGCTCCACGGTGCCGCCGATCACCATCTTGGCCTTGTTGCGATATCCCGCTTCGGCGCTCGCTACCGGCGCGAGCCAGGTGGCGTCGCCGTAGGGGGCGAGCAGCTCGCGGGCCAGGCGGTCCTTGCCGTCGAGCTGCTCCGCGTACGGGACGCCCATCAGCGTGCACGAGCGGCACGCGCCGGCGTCGAAGTAGGAGCAGTCCATCGGAGTGTCGATTCTACGGGCCGTCCGACGACTGCAACAGAAAACCACATCTGCATGTTGTTTTCTCTGTGAACGTGTTGTAACGTGTGGGAAACCAACGGAGGGACACCGCGTGTACGCAATGGAGCGCCAGGGGCTGATCGAGCGGATGCTGCTCGACGACGGCCGCGTCGCCGTCGTCGACCTCGCCCAGCGATTCGGGGTCACGACCGAGACCGTGCGCCGCGACCTGGACGCGCTCGAGCAGTCCGGTGCGCTCCGGCGGGTGCACGGCGGAGCCGTCGCGATCGACCGCGTCAGCACCTCCGAGGTCTCCGTCTCCGAGCGCACAGCGCTGCGGGCGGACACCAAGCAGCGCATCGCCGCGCGTGCGCTGGACATCCTCGGAGACGGCTTCCGCGGCTCCCTCTATCTCGACGCGGGCACGACCACCGCCGCCGTCGCCGAACTCCTGCCCGACCGGCTGTCCGGCACACGCGGCGAGGCCGAGGTCGTGACCCACTCGCTGGCCGTCGCGCCGGCGCTGGCCGGAACCGAGCGCGTGTCGCTGACCGTGATCGGCGGGCGCATCCGCGGGGTGACCGCCGCCGCGGTCGGCGCCGGGACCGTTCGGTCCATCCACTCGCTGCGCCCGGACATCGTGTTCGTCGGCGCCAACGGCGTCTCGGCCGGCTTCGGCCTGAGCACGCCGGACCCGGAGGAGGCCGCCGTGAAGGAGGCCATCGTCCGCGCTGCGCGCCGTGTCGTCGTCGTCGCCGACTCCAGCAAGTTCCAGCAGGAGTCGCTGGTCGCCTTCGCGCCGCTCGACGCCATCGACCTGCTGGTGACGGATGCGGCGCCGGAGGGCGCCCTGGCCGAGGCGCTGGCCGCGGCGGATGTCGAGGTGTGGTCCGCATGATCGTCACGCTCACCGCCAACCCGTCGCTCGACCGCTCCGTCACGCTCGGCGCCCCGCTGCTGCCCGGCGAGGTCCAGAGCGCGGTCGGGGCGCGGGAGGATGCGGGCGGCAAGGGCATCAATGTCGCCCGGGTGATCGCCGCCGCCGCCGTCCCGGCTCTCGCCGTCCTGCCGCTCGCCGCGGACGACCCGTTCGGGGTCGCGCTGCAGTCGGCCGGTGTGCGCACGCGTCCCGTCCCCGTCCACGGCCACGCCCGCGCGAACCTCACCATCACCGACCCGGCCGGCGTCACGACCAAGCTCAACCTGCCGGGCACGATCCTCGAGCCCGCGGAGAGCGCGGCACTCGTCGCGGCCGTCGTCGACGCGTGCGCGGGCGCACGCTGGCTCGTCCTGGCCGGATCACTCCCGCCCGGTGCGGGGGACGACTTCTACGTGACCGTCATCCGTGCGGTCCGTGACCGCTGGCGGGACGACGCACCGAAGATCGCGGTCGACACGTCGGGCGACGCCCTGCGTGCCGCCGTCTTCGACGGGCAACCGGACCTGATCAAGCCGAACGAGCAGGAGCTCGCCGAGCTGACGGGCACGGGCCGGCCGGATCCCGACGGGCTGGTCGACGCGGTCCTCACCGCAGCCGGCCCTCTCGTCCCGGAGACGGTGGGCGCGGCGCTGATCACGCTCGGCGCGCAGGGTTCCGTCCTCGTCACCGCCGACGGCGCATTCGTCGCCGAGGCGCCGCGCATCCGGGTGCGGAGCACGGTCGGAGCGGGCGACAGCGCCCTCGCGGGCTACCTGCTGGCCGACCTCGCCGACGCCGCCCCAGCGGACCGGGTCGTCAACGCGGTCCGCTACGGATCGGCCGCCGCATCCCTGCCGGGCACCCAGGCCCCGCGCCCCCTCGACCTGCCGCCGGGCGACATCCGCGTCGCCGCGCTGCATCCCTGAACCCCACCCACCTGTCACCCCGAACCACCCTGGAGGACACCGTGTCATCGAAGACCATCATCCCCGAACTCGTCGAACTCGACGTGGGCCGCGCGGACAAGAGCGAGGTGATCCGCGAGCTCGCCGCGCACGTCGTCGCGCAGGGGAGGGCGACGGACGCCGACGCCCTCTACGAGGACGCCTGGGCGCGTGAACAGAAGGACGAGACCGGGCTGCCGGGCGGCATCGCGATCCCGCACGCGAAGAGCGCGGCCGTGACCGTGCCGTCCCTGGCGTTCGCCCGGCTGAAGCCCGGCGTCGACTTCGGCGCCTCCGACGGCCCGGCCGACCTCGTCTTCCTCATCGCCGCGCCTGCCGATGCGGCGGAGACGCACCTCGCGGTGCTCTCGAAGCTCGCCCGCAGCCTGATGCTGGACGAGTTCACCGCCGGCCTCCGTGCCGCGAAGACGCCGCAGGATGTCGTCGCGCTCGTCGACGAGGCGATCGGCGAGGGGGAGGCCACTGTTGCGGCGCCCGCCGCCGCACCGCAGGCGGCCCGCCCGGATGCCGCCGTCGCCGACGGTCTCCTCATCGACGGCCGCCCGGCCCGGATCGTCGCCGTCACCTCCTGCGCGACCGGCATCGCCCACACGTTCATGGCCGCCGACGCGCTCACCGCGGCCGGCACGAAGTCCGGTGTCGACCTGGTCGTCGAACCGCAGGGTTCGAGCGGCTACCAGGCGCTCCCGCAGAGCGTGATCGATGCCGCCGACGCGGTCATCTTCGCCAACGATGTGGATGTGCGCGAAGAGGCGCGCTTCGCCGGCAAGCCGGTCGTCCGCTCGGGGGTCAAGCGCGGCATCGAGCAGCCCGCGGCCCTCGTCGCGGAGGCGGTCGCCGTCGCGAAGGACCCGAACGGCGCCCGCGTCCAGGCCGGCGCCAACACGACATCCGGGGCATCGTCCGCGCCGTCCCAGAACGTGTCGTGGGGCCGCAACCTCCAGCGCATCCTGCTCACGGGCGTCAGCTACATGATCCCGTTCGTCGCGGGCGGCGGGCTGCTCGTCGCGATCAGCTTCCTGCCCTTCCTCGGCGGGTACGGCATCGCGCTGGCGCACGGCGACTCCGGCGTGAACAACGCCGTGTACACGCTGCAGCACTTCGCGATCTGGAACCTCCCGCCGGAGGGGCTCGGCTACTACCTCGGCGCGATCGCGTTCGAGATCGGCAGCGTGAGCCTGGGCTTCCTTGTGCCCGCGCTGGCGGGATACATCGCCTTCGCCATCGCCGACCGGCCGGGCATCGCTCCCGGTTTCGTCGCCGGCGCCATCGCGGTCTTCATGAACGCCGGATTCCTCGGCGGCCTGGTCGGCGGTCTGCTCGCCGGATTCGCGGCGTGGCTGATCGGGCGTCCCACCGTCCCGCGGTGGCTCCGCGGCCTGATGCCGGTGGTGATCATCCCGCTCGGGGCGTCCATCATCGCGTCGGGGTTGATGCTGCTCATCCTCGGTGCCCCGATCGCCTGGCTGATGACCCAGCTGAACGGCTTCCTCAACGGTCTGAGCGGCGGCGGGGCGATCGTGCTCGGCATCATCCTCGGACTGATGATGTGCTTCGACCTCGGCGGCCCGGTCAACAAGGTCGCCTACGCGTTCGCCGTCGCCGGACTGGCGCAGCAGACGGACGCCAGCTTCCAGGTCATGGCCGCCGTCATGATCGCCGGAATGGTGCCGCCGCTGGGCATGGCCCTCGCCTCCACGCTCCTGTACCGGCGCGGTTTCACCGAGGTGGAGCGCGAGAACGGCGCGGCCGCCTGGCTGCTGGGCGCCTCGTTCATCTCCGAGGGCGCCATCCCGTTCGCCGCGGCGGACCCGCTCCGCGTCATCCCCGCGAACCTCGTCGGGGGAGCGGTCGCCGGCGGCCTCGCGATGGCGTTCGCCGTCGAGTCGCGCGCCCCGCACGGCGGCGTGTTCGTCTTCTTCGCGATCGACCCGCTGTGGGGCTTCGCACTGGCGCTCCTCGCCGGAACCGTCACCACCGCCCTGATCGTGACGGCTCTGAAGCGGTTCACCGCTCCGGGCCGCCGGGTCGAGTCGGCGCCGGCCGATACCGCAGCCGAGCAGCCGGTCCGCGAGACCGTGGCCGCGTAACCATTCGACACTCAGAACGAGGACACATCCCATGACCGAACGTCACGCCACCATCGCCAGTTCCTCGGGACTCCATGCCCGACCCGCCAAACTGTTCGTTCAGTCGGTGCAGGAGAAGGCCATCCCCGTCACGATCGCCGTCGGCGACGGACCCGAGCTGGATGCGCGCAGCATCCTCTCGCTCATGGGCCTCGCCGCAAGCAAGGGGACGGTCGTCACCCTGCGCTCGGACGCACCGGGCGCGGAGGGAGCCCTCGACGAGCTCGTGGAGCTGCTCGAGACGGACTTGGACGCCGTCTAGGAGAAACGCGAGGGGCCCGCGCCACGAAAGCGCGGGCCCCCTGACGTTAAGGGGCGCGTGCACACCCGTGTGGCGGGTCTTCATCATGTGTCCCGGCGCTCAGCGCACTTGGCGACGGCTCTCATCACCAGGCGCGGCGCGGGTCATCCTTGATCAACTGTCGCAGGGTGGAGCGCGCTGCGGCTAGCTGAGGGTACGCAGGGTCGAGCTTGGCGAGCAATGAAAGCATGCCGTTGAGTCTGTGCTTCAGCGCCACTTCCAGCAGGTTGTCGTGGTGCGCAACTCGATTTCGGAGCCGACGGAGCGTGTCGAGTTGGTCTCCAATCGCGATTCGACTCATGTCGTCGCTGGATGCGTGGGGGAACGCAAGAGACACTCCCGCGGCCCAGAGCCTCTGCTGTCGTGCCGGTGATTCTGTACGTGATACGGGCCGGATGACTTTCACCCACGAACCGAACATGAGTTGGGCGACGACGTCATCGTGGGTCGCGGCGACGCCATGGCGGCGATGGTTCGAGCCTCGTTCTCGGGCTTCGACATCGGCACGCCCGCGGGCGTCCTCAAGCTGCTTTCGCAGCAACGTGTACAGGGGGTCAGCCGTCCCTTGAGCCGCCGTCCAGTCCGCGCCGAATCCCCTCGCGGTGTTCCAGATCGCGAGTTGGGCGTCTATCGCATTTCGGACTGCAATCTCCACGAAGGAGATTTGTCCGTGCAATGCGCCTGATACCTGGGTGACCCATAGATACAGGTCTGCGGCCCGGTTCAGGTCGCCCTTGGCTGCCGTGAGGTAGGTCGCCAATCGCGCAGTACCCAGGAGGCGCTGCAACGCTGGTTGACTCGTCACATCAGAAGACCGTATCGTAGTTCTTACGAGCGCCGGGCTTGGACTGGCGTGCATACCTCGGAAGCCCCCCGCTGAGCGGGGGGCTTCCTGTTTGCGTCCGTGCCTCATCGCCCTTAGCGCGACTTCCAGGGAACGTCGGCTGGTGTCGCGTACTCATCAGGGCAGAGCGCGAGAGTGCGGCTGGTCCGCGGGGACGGCGCGGCTTGTGGATACATCCAACATGCGCCGCGAGGAAAGATGGTGCCCCCAGTAGGATTTGAACCTACGGCCTTCTGCTCCGGAGGCAGACGCTCTATCCCCTGAGCTATGGGGGCCAGGGTGTTCTCCAGGCTAGCATCCCGTCGGCCGCCGCCGCGAAATCGGCGGGGCCGGCGGGTGTTCGCTGAGAACGGGTGCCCGGTCAGGACGCGGGGATGTTCGCCAGCACGTTCTGCATCAGCGGTGCCGCGTCGCCCGGCTCGAAGAACGCGCCCGACTCGGACACGATCCAGTACGGGCCGCGGAAGATCTGCACCTGGCCGCTGCTGCCGGCCTTGAAGTAGCCCTCGATCTCCGGCGGGACGCCGTAGGTCGGCACCGGCTTGGCGTCGGTGATCGCCACGTTCTTCAGGTTCTCCATGGCGTCCGACGGGGGCTTCGCGACCGCGATCTGCACGACGTCGCCGCTGGTCTGGTTCTTCCAGGCGCACGAGACGCCCTGCCAGTCGACGATCTTCTTCTCCAGGGTGCCGTCCTTGGGCGCATAGTCCGGATCCGGGCCGTAATTCGGGTTGAACGCGTAGAGCTGGTCCGCGGTGAGCACCTGATCGCAGGTGATGCCGACGGGCGTCGGGGGAGCGGTCGGCGTCACCACCGGCACGGGCGTCGCCGTCGGCGTCTTGGTGGCCGACGCGGAAGCGGTCGGCGTCTTCGACGGCGTAGGCGTCGGCGTGCAGCCGGCGAGCGCCGCGGATGCGAGGAGGCCTGCCGCGACGGTCGCGGTCAGAAGGGCGAAACGGCGGGTGGATGAAGGCATTCGGCTTTTCGTCTCTCTGTTCGGCACGCCGTGCGGGAGCGCGCGTCGCGATGACCCTATCAATTCGCGCGCCGCGAACCCGACGGCCCGCCGTGCCCCGCCGACGCCGTGCCCTGCGGCCGCCCGGTAGAATCGATCCTCATGACTCCCGCTGACCTCTCCGCCGCCCTCCTCGACATCGTGACGACGGTGGTCGAGCAGCGACGAGCGGCCGGCGCGGACATCCCCGAGCTCGCTCTCACGGTCGACGACGTGCCGCTGGAGCGCCCGAAGAACCGCGACCACGGCGACTGGGCGTCGAACGTGGCGATGCGCCTCGCGAAGAAGGTCGGGGCGAACCCGCGCGAGCTCGCCGAGCAGATCGCCGCGGCCGCCGCCGGCATCGACGGTGTGGCGTCCGCCGAGGTCGCCGGTCCCGGTTTCATCAACTTCCGCCTGGAGGCCGCGGCCGCCGGGCAGCTGGCCAAGACCATCGTCGAGTCCGGCGACGCGTACGGTCGCGGCGACGTCTACGACGGCCTGACCGTGAACCTGGAGTTCGTCTCGGCCAACCCGACCGGCCCCGTCCACATGGGCGGCGCGCGCTGGGCGGCCGTCGGCGACAGCCTGGCCCGCATCCTGCAGGCCGAGGGCGCCGACGTGACCCGCGAGTACTACTTCAACGACCACGGTTCGCAGATCGACCGGTTCGCGCGCAGCCTGCTCGCCGCCTACCTGGGCGAGCCGACGCCGGAGGACGGCTACGGCGGCGGCTACATCGGCGAGATCGCCGAGCGTGTGGTGCAGGGATTCGACGGCGACCTCGCCGCCCTTCCGCGCGAGCAGCAGCAGGAGGTGTTCCGCTCGGCGGGCACCCAGTTGATGTTCCAGGAGATCAAGGACCGCCTGCACTCGTTCGGCGTGGACTTCGACGTCTACTTCCACGAAGACTCCCTGCACGAGTCCGGTGCGGTCGACCGTGCCATCGCCCGACTGCGCGAGCAGGGCCACATCTTCGAGGCCGACGGCGCCATCTGGCTGCGCACCACGACGTTCGGCGACGACCGCGATCGCGTCATCATCCGCTCCAACGGCGAGCCCGCCTACATCTCCGGCGACCTCGGCTACTACCTCGACAAGCGCGAGCGCGGCTTCGAGCAGAACATCATCATGCTGGGCGCCGACCACCACGGCTACATCGGGCGGATGATGGCGATGGTCGAGGCGTTCGGGGACAAGCCGAACGAGAACCTGCAGATCCTCATCGGCCAGATGGTCAACCTGGTGAAGGACGGCGAGCCCGTCCGCATGTCCAAGCGCGCGGGCACCATCGTGACGCTCGACGACCTGGTGGATGCGGTGGGCGTCGACGCCGCGCGCTACGCCCTGGTGCGCTCCTCGACCGACTCGCAGCTCGACATCGACCTCGACCTGCTGACCAAGCGCAGCAACGAGAACCCCGTCTACTACGTGCAGTACGCCCACGCGCGCACCCGCTCGGTGGCGGCGAACGCCGAGAAGGCAGGAGTCGACCACAGCGCCTTCGCGCCGGAGCTGCTCACGCACGAGACCGAGTCGGCGCTGCTGGGCGGTCTGCAGGAGTTCCCGCGCGTGGTCGCCCAGGCGGCCGAGCTGCGCGAGCCGCACCGCGTCGCCCGCTACATCGAGGAGCTCGCCGGCCTCTACCACGCCTGGTACGCGGTCCGCGACGGCTCGACGCGCGTGCTGCCGCACGGCGAGGAGCCGGTGACCGACCTGCACCGCACCCGCCTCTGGCTGAACGACGCGACCGGCCAGGTGATCCGAAACGGCCTCGGCCTGCTCGGGGTCTCCGCGCCGGACCGCATGTAGCGAACGGATGTGACGACCGGATGAGCGACAACACCACCCAGGTGATCCCCGAGCCGCAGGCCCCGGCGCCCCGTCGCCGGCGTCCGCGGTGGCTGCGCCTCCTGCTCGCCATCGGCATCCCGGTCGTCGTCATCGTGGTGTTGCTCGTCGTGGTCGACACGGCCGCACGTGCCTACGCCGAGCAGCGGGTGTCCGACGAGATCGAGAAGAACCTGCCGGCCGACATCCGCGGCGAGGTGAGGACGCACATCGGCGGCTTCTCCGTGCTGCAGCAGTACCTGTCGGGCTCCTTCCAGAGGGTCGAGCTGGATGCGCCGAGGCTCGTCGTGCAGGGAGCCCCGCTGAGCGCGACCGTCGTCGCCACCGGCGTCCCGGCCGACTTCTCGAAGCCGATCGCCGACGCGACCGGCACCCTGCGCATCAGCCAGGAGTCGCTCAACACGCTCGTCAAGATCCCCGGAGCGACCGGCGACATCACCCTCGGCGACGGCACGATCGGCTACGACGGGAAGATCGACCTGCTCGGCCTCCCCGTCGGCTACACCGTGACAGCGACGCCCGAGGCGGCCGGCAAGCAGGTGCTGCTGAAGCCGGACAAGGCCAACCTGACGACCGGAGCCGGCGACGTCAACCTCAGCCGTCTGCTGCAGGCGCTGACCTCGCAGGGCCCGTTCCCGGTGTGCGCGGCGCAGTACCTCCCCGACGGCGTCGAGGTGTCCGACATCCAGGTGACCCCTGGCCACGCCACCGTCGAGCTGACCGCGAGCGACTTCGTCCTCGACCAGAAGTTCATGGCCAGCAAGGGGAGCTGTTCGTAACACGCACCGAGCGTGTCGTGCGGCCTGGATAGACTTCTGCTGTCATCTCCACCGGCTTCAGGGGCCAATCCGGGTCCGCTCGCCTAGGAGACCCCCACTCGTCGCCACCCGTGAGGTTCCCTATGGCTGATCCTGTCGCTGCGTCCAACCCGCTCGCCCCGCAGTGGCTGCACGTGCCCGCGGATGCGAACGCGCTCGCCCCGGGCCTCTGGTCCCGGACGGTCGATCGCGACGCGGGAGAGCTGGTCGTCGGCGGTCTCGCGGCGAGCGAGCTCGCCGCCCGCTTCGGCACGCCGCTGTACGTGATCGATGAGGAGGACGCCAGGGCGCGCGCCGTCGAGGTGCGCGAGGCTTTCGACCGCGCGTTCGCCGAGATCGGCACCGCCGCGAAGGTCTACTACGCAGGCAAGGCGTTCCTCAGCATCGAGGTGGCGCGGTGGATGTCGGAGGCCGGCCTCAACATCGACGTCTGCAGCGGGGGCGAGCTGGCCGTCGCGCTGGCCGCCGGCGTCGACCCGGAGCGGATCGGCTTCCACGGCAACAACAAGTCGCTCGCCGAGATCGACCGGGCGGCCGAGGCCGGCATCGGCGCCATCATCATCGACAGCGTGCAGGAGATCGGCCGCGTCGCCGCCGCAGCCGAGCGCCACAGCGTGGTCCAGAGCGTCCGCCTGCGGGTGAACAGCGGCGTGCACGCGCACACCCACGCGTTCCTCGCGACCGCCCACGAGGACCAGAAGTTCGGCATCGCGCTGGAGCAGGCGCTGGAGGCCGTCGCGCTGATCCGCTCGCACGCCTCCCTCGCGTTTCGCGGCCTGCACTGCCACATCGGCTCGCAGATCTTCGGTGCCGACGGGTTCGCCGAGTCGGCCGCGCGGCTGCTCACGCTCCACAAGGAGCTCCTCGCGGGCGGCGACGTGCCCGAGCTGAACCTCGGCGGCGGCTTCGGCATCGCCTACACGTCCGCCGACGACCCCGCGCCGATCGGCGAGCTCGCCCGGCGCATCGCGGAGACGGTGGCTGCGGGATGCGAGGAGCTCGACATCCCGACGCCGGTCGTCGCGTTCGAGCCCGGCCGGTCGATCATCGGCACCGCCGGTCTGACCCTGTACACCGTCGGCACCACGAAGGACGTGCCGGTCGCGTTCCAGGACGACGGTGAGACCGTGGTCCGCCGGTACGTCAGCGTCGACGGCGGGATGAGCGACAACGCCCGGCCCGCGCTCTACGGCGCCGACTACTCGGCCAGGATCGCGAACCGCGTCTCGACGGCCGCTCCGGCGCTCGTGCGCGTCGCCGGCAAGCACTGCGAGAGCGGCGACATCGTCGTCGACGCGGAGTACCTGCCCGGCGACATCCAGCCCGGCGACCTGCTCGCCGTGCCCGCGACGGGCGCGTACTGCTGGCCGCTGTCCAGCAACTACAACCACATCGGGCGGCCCCCGGTCGTCGCGGTGCGCGACGGAGAGGCGCGGGTGATCGTCCGCGGCGAGACCATCGAGGACCTCCTCGCGCGCGACGCCGGCTACACGGCGCCCGCATCCACCGTTTCCGCGTCGAAGGAGCGCAGCCAGGCATGATCGAGTACCGCAACCTCCGTGTCGCCCTGCTCGGGGCCGGCTCCGTCGGATCGCAGGTGGCGCGCCTCCTGCTCTCGCAGGGCGACGAGTTCGCCTCCCGCATCGGCGCACGCCTCGAGCTGGTGGGCATCGCCGTCCGCGACGTGGATGCGCCGCGCGACACCGACCTGCCGCGCGAGCTGTTCACCACCGACGCCTCCTCGCTGATCCTCGGCGCCGACATCGTCGTGGAGCTGATGGGCGGCATCGAGCCGGCCCGCGGCTACGTGCTGGAGGCGCTGAACTCCGGCGCCGACGTCATCACCGCCAACAAAGCGCTGCTGGCGACGCACGGCCCCGAGCTGTTCGACGCCGCCGAGCAGGTCGGCGCGCAGCTCTACTACGAGGCTGCCGTCGCCGGCGCCATCCCGATCATCCGGCCGCTGCGCGACAGCCTCGCGGGCGACCGCATCAACCGCATCCTCGGCATCGTCAACGGCACCACGAACTTCGTGCTCGACCGGATGGACGTGAACGGCGAGACGCTGCAGGACGCGCTGGCGACGGCCACAGACCGCGGATACGCCGAGGCCGACCCGACCGCCGACATCGGCGGGTACGACGCGGCGCAGAAGGCGGCCATCCTGGCCAGCCTGGCCTTCCACACCGTCGTGCCGCTGGAGCGCGTCTACCGCGAGGGCATCACGAGCGTCACCAAGGCGCAGGTGGATGCGGCCCGCGAGGCCGGCGCGGTCATCAAGCTCCTGGCGATCTGCGAGCGTCTGACCGACCCGGAGACGGGGGAGGAGGGCGTCTCAGCCCGCGTCTACCCGGCGCTGATCAGCCGCGACCACCCGCTCGCCGCCGTGCACGGCGCCCACAACGCGGTGTTCGTCCAGGCGGCCGCCGCGGGCGACCTCATGTTCTACGGCGCGGGCGCCGGCGGCGTCGAGACCGCGTCGGCCGTGCTCGGCGACGTCGTCTCCGCCGCCCGGCGGCACGTGGTGGGCGGCCCTGGCGTCGCCGAGTCCACGCACGCCGACCTGCCGGTGCTCGACATCGGCCGCGTCGTCACCCGCTACCAGATCACCCTCGACGTCGAGGACCAGCCGGGCGTCCTCGCCGCGGTCGCGCGCATCCTGAGCGACGGCGACGTCAGCGTCGAGACCGTTCAGCAGTCCGTGCCGAACACCGCAACAGGACCCGTCGCGATCGCCGGAGCGGCATCCGCCGCGACCGGGCCGATTCACGGCGGCGGGACGGCCACCGCTACCCTGGTGATCGGCACCCACGAAGCCGAGGAGGCCGCACTCGCGGCCACCGTCGAGGCTCTCGCGGCGAGCGACGTCGTGACCGCCATCTCTTCCGTTCTCCGAGTCGAAGGATCGTAATGCCCCAGCCGAAGGCCTACAGTCGTCAGTGGCGCGGCGTCCTCCGCGAGTACGCGGACCGCCTGAACATCTCCGATGCCACTCCGATCGTCACGCTGGGCGAGGGCGGCACGCCGCTCATCCCGGCCCCCGCGCTGTCCGCGCGGACAGGCGCCGACGTGTACGTGAAGTTCGAGGGCATGAACCCGACCGGATCCTTCAAGGACCGCGGCATGACCATGGCGATCTCCAAGGCCGTCGAGCACGGTGCGAAGGCGGTCATCTGCGCCTCCACCGGCAACACCTCGGCGTCGGCCGCCGCCTACGCGACGCACGCGGGCATCCAGTCGGTCGTGCTCGTGCCAGAGGGCAAGATCGCGATGGGCAAGCTCAGCCAGGCCATCGCGCACAACGCCCAGCTGCTGCAGGTGCAGGGCAACTTCGACGACTGCCTCGACATCGCGCGCGAGCTGGCCACCAACTACCCGGTGCACCTGGTGAACTCCGTGAACCCCGACCGCATCGAGGGGCAGAAGACCGCCGCCTTCGAGGTCGTCGAGGCCCTGGGCGACGCCCCGGACTTCCACCTGGTCCCGGTCGGCAACGCCGGCAACTACACGGCCTACCACCGCGGCTACACCGAGGAGCTGCAGCGCGGCGAGTCCACCAAGCTGCCCCGGATGTTCGGTTTCCAGGCCTCGGGGAGCGCCCCCATCGTCCTCGGCCACGCCGTGAAGGACCCCGACACGATCGCCACCGCGATCCGCATCGGCAACCCGGCGTCGTGGGAGCTCGCACTGAACGCCCGCGACGACAGCGACGGCTGGTTCGGAGCGATCAGCGACGCCAAGATCCTCGAGGCGCACCGCATCCTCTCCGCCGAGGTCGGCATCTTCGTCGAGCCGGCGTCCGCGATCAGCGTCGCCGGGCTCCTGGAGCGCTCGGAGGCCGGAGTGATCCCCGCCGGCGCGACCGTCGTCCTCACCGTCACCGGCCACGGCCTGAAGGACCCGCAGTGGGCCCTCCGCACGGCCGACGGCTCCGATGTCCAGCCCACCGTCGTCCCGGTCGACACGACCGCCATCGCCGACGTGCTCGGCCTGGCGCCCGCCGGGCAGACCTCGGCCGCAGAGGCGACCGCGTGACCACGCCCGACCTCCGCGGCCGGACCGTCGCGGTCAAGGTCCCGGCGACGAGCGCCAACCTCGGACCGGGATTCGACACGCTCGGCCTCGCCCTCGCGCTGTACGACGAGCTCGAAGTCTCCGTGCGGGACGAGCCCGGTGCGACCGTCGAGGTCACCGGTGTGGGCGAAGGAGAGGTGGCGACCGACGAGAGCAACCTCGTCGTCCGCGCGATCGCGCACACCTTCGAGGCCGTCGGCATCCCGCTTCCCGGCCTGAACCTGCGGGCGCGCAACAGCATCCCGCACGGGCGGGGGATGGGCTCCTCCGGCGCCGCCATCGTCTCCGGCATCATGGCGGCGAAAGGGCTGCTGGAGGGCGTCGTCGACCTGGATGCGCAGACGCTGCTGGCGCTCGCGAACGACATGGAGGGACACCCGGACAACGTGGCGCCCGCCCTGTTCGGCGGCCTGACGATCGCGTGGGTGACCCCGGAGGGTCCGCGGTTCAAGAAGCTCATCGTGCACCGCGGCGTCTCGCCGCTCGTGCTCGTGCCCGAGACGGTCATGTCCACCGCGCTCGCCCGCAGCCTCCAGCCGCAGTCGGTGCCCCACGAGGACGCCGTCTTCAACGTCTCCCGCTCCGCCCTGCTGGTCGCGGCTCTCATCCAGAGCCCCGAGCTGCTGCACGCGGCGACCGAGGACAAGCTCCACCAGAGCTACCGCGCCTCGGCGATGCCCGAGACCGACCGGCTGATCACGCTGCTGCGCGAGAACGGCTTCGCCGCCGTCGTGTCGGGCGCGGGCCCGTCCATCCTCGTGCTCGGGAGCGACCCGAGCCAGCGTCTGGCCGCCGCGCGCCTCGTCGAGCAGTCGGCCGAGACCCGCTGGCAGCCGCTCATGCTCGCCGTCGACTTCAAGGGCGCGACGGTCAGCCGTGTCGCCGCCGAGGCCGTGACGACACGGACGGACACGCCAGCCGCCTAGCGTCGGACGGCCCCGCCGCAAGGTGGTAAACTGCAGTCGCACCCGTGAAGAACCCGCGTCACGAGCGAATTCCGCTTCCGGGTGATCTCCTAGCAATCATGCCGTCACTCCTGCCTGCCTTCCCGGCTCTCCCTTTCCGGAGAACCCGGGCGGCGACGTAGCGCGGATCCGAACGCAGCACGTTCCCGGCAGTTCATGTGACGAAGCTTCAGACGGCGCGTAAGGCGCGCCGGGGGAAAGGATCCTCTTCCGTGACTGATGTCGAACTCCACGCCGGGGGCGTGGACACCAGCGACCTGACCGGCCTCAAGGTGGCAGAGCTGCAAGCTCTCGCCGCCGGGCTCGGGCTCCAGGGCGCAACCCGGCTCCGCAAGGGCGAGCTGGTCGAGGCGATCGCCGCAGCGCGCGCCGCCTCCGCACCGGCAGACACCCTCGAGCTTCCCGAGACCGAGGAGCCGGCCGCCGAGCCGGCCGCCGCCTCCCAGGTGCTCACCGAGCCGCTCATCGCTGAGCCGCTCATCGCCGAGCCCGCAGGGGCCGAGCGCGTCGAGCCCACCGTGGGCGACCCCGTGCTCCCGCAGGCAGATGCCTCCGCCGAGCAGACCGGCGGACGTCGCCGCGGCTCGCGCCGCGTGTCGAGCCCCGACGGCACGGGCATCGCCGGTGCCACCGCCGGATCCGGCGTCGCCGCCGGATCGCACGTCAACTCCGGTGCCACGGGCGTCGAGTCGCTCATCCCCGATGTGGATGCGCTCCTCGACTCCGCTCTCGCCTCCCGTGAGCAGGCGCGCGGCCAGAACGGCCAGGGCGCGCAGGACGAGCAGGGCAACGGCCAGAACCAGGGCGGCGGACGCCGTCGCCGCGGTCGCGGCCAGGGCGGTCAGAACGGCGACCAGGGCGCCGACCAGAACCGCGACGGCCAGCAGCGCGACGCGCAGCAGCGCGACGGCCAACAGCCGCAGGCGGAGCAGGGCCAGCAGGCCGACGCGACGCAGGGTGACGCCCAGCAGGGCGAGCAGGGCGACAACGCCGGCGAGCAGCAGGGCCAGGGCCGCAACCGCCGCAACCGCAACCGCAACAAGAACAACGGGCAGCAGAACGAGCAGGGCCAGGCGCAGGGCCAGAACCAGCCGAAGGACCTGCAGCAGGGCGGCCAGCAGGGCGACGGCCAGCAGAACCGCGGCCAGAACGCCCAGCAGCAGCTCGAGGGCGACCGCAGCCGCTACCGCGACCGCAACCGCAAGCGCCGCGGCGGCGCACCGGGTGACGAGTTCGAGCCGGAGCTGTCCGACGACGACGTGCTCATCCCCGTCGCCGGCATCCTCGACGTGCTCGACAACTACGCGTTCGTGCGGACGACCGGGTACCTCCCGGGCGCCAGCGACGTGTACGTCTCGCTCGGCCAGGTCAAGAAGTACAACCTCCGCAAGGGCGACGCCGTCGTCGGCGCCATCCGCCAGCCGCGCGAGGGCGAGAACAACAGCCGCCAGAAGTACAACGCGCTGGTGAAGGTCGACTCGATCAACGGGCAGACCCCGGACGAGGCGGCCACCCGTGTGGAGTTCGGCAAGCTGACCCCGCTGTACCCGCAGGAGCGCCTGCGCCTGGAGACCGAGCCCAGCAAGGTCACCCAGCGGATCATCGACCTGGTCGCCCCGATCGGAAAGGGCCAGCGCGGTCTCATCGTCGCACCGCCCAAGGCCGGCAAGACCATCGTGATGCAGCAGATCGCCAACGCGATCACCGCCAACAACCCTGAGGTCCACCTCATGGTCGTGCTGGTGGACGAGCGTCCCGAAGAGGTCACCGACATGCAGCGCACGGTGAAGGGGGAGGTCATCGCCTCCACCTTCGACCGTCCGGCCGAGGACCACACCACGGTGGCCGAGCTCGCCATCGAGCGTGCGAAGCGCCTCGTCGAGCTGGGCCACGACGTCGTCGTGCTGCTCGACTCGATCACCCGCCTCGGCCGCGCGTACAACCTGACCGCGCCGGCCTCCGGCCGCATCCTCTCCGGTGGTGTCGACGCCTCGGCGCTGTACCCGCCGAAGCGGTTCTTCGGCGCCGCGCGCAACATCGAGCACGGCGGTTCGCTCACCATCCTCGCCTCGGCGCTGGTGGAGACCGGCTCCAAGATGGACGAGGTCATCTTCGAGGAGTTCAAGGGCACCGGAAACATGGAGCTCCGCCTGTCGCGCCAGCTGGCCGACAAGCGCATCTTCCCGGCCGTCGACGTGAACGCCTCCGGCACCCGCCGCGAGGAGATGCTCATGGGCCAGGACGAGGTCAAGATCACGTGGAAGCTGCGCCGCGCCCTCGCCGGGCTCGACCAGCAGCAGGCCCTCGAGATCGTCCTCGGCCGCCTGAAGGAGACCTCGAGCAACGTCGAGTTCCTGATGCAGGTGCAGAAGTCGATGCCGGCGCCGACCAACGGCCACGGCAACGCGCACTCGCACGGCCACGAGAACGACCACCGCTAGCTGCGATCAGCGCCCGCCCGCCGTGCCACCGTGCACGGCGGGCGGGCGCTTCGTCGTTCCCCGGCCGCACCCCTCCAGAAAGAAGACCCCATGTTCGAATCGGTGAACAGCCTCATCGCCGAGCACGACGACCTCCAGCAGCAGCTCTCCGACCCGGAGCTGCACAGCGACCCGGTCCGCTCGAAGCGCGTCAACCGGCGCTACGCCGAGCTCAGCCGCATCGTCGCCGCGTACAACGAGTGGAAGCAGCTGTCCGACGACCTCGACGCCGCCCGTGAGCTGGCGACGGAGGACGCGGCGTTCGCCGAGGAGGTCCCCGGTCTGGAGCAGAGCGTCGCCGAGTCGGCCGAGAAGCTGCGCCGCCTGCTCATCCCGCGTGACCCCAACGACAGCCGCGACGTGATCATGGAGATCAAGATGGGGGAGGGCGGCGCCGAGTCCGCTCTCTTCGCCGGCGACCTGCTGCGCATGTACCTGCACTACGCCGACTCGAAGCGGTGGAAGGCCGAGATCATCGAGCAGACCTCCAGCGACCTCGGCGGCATCAAGGATGTCCAGGTCGCGTTCAAGGGCAGCTCCACCGATCCCGCCGAGGGCGTCTGGGCGCACCTGAAGTACGAGGGCGGCGTGCACCGCGTCCAGCGCGTGCCGGCGACCGAGTCGCAGGGCCGCATCCACACGTCCGCCGCCGGCGTCCTGGTGTTCCCGGAGGTGGACGAGCCGGAGGAGGTCGAGATCAACCCGAACGACCTCAAGATCGACGTTTTCCGGTCGTCCGGCCCCGGCGGTCAGTCGGTCAACACGACGGACTCGGCCGTGCGGATCACCCACGTGCCGACCGGCATCGTCGTCTCGATGCAGAACGAGAAGAGTCAGCTGCAGAACCGCGAGGCCGCGATGCGCGTGCTCCGCGCCCGGCTGCTGGCCCGGCAGCAGGAGGAGGCGGACGCCGAGGCCGCGGAGTTCCGCAAGGGCCAGATCCGCACGATGGACCGCTCCGAGCGCATCCGCACGTACAACTTCCCGGAGAACCGGATCGCGGACCACCGCACCGGCTACAAGGCCTACAACCTCGACGCCGTCATGAACGGCGCCCTCGACCCCGTCATCGAGTCGAACATCGCACTCGACGAGGAGACCCGCCTCGCCGACCTAGCCACCGACTAACCCCTTCCCACCCACCGTCGAGTCCGCAAACTTTGCACGCTGGGTGTGCTCCGAACGTGCAAAGTTTGCGTACTCGACGGTGGGCGCAGAGGGCGAGAGTTGAGGGAACGCGCGCGGTCAGCGGAGGGCTGTGGTCGCGCGGTCTCGGGTCGTGAGGTCGCGGTGCGTCGCGGCAGCACGCCAGCCGTCGGCGGTCAGGAGGTCGCGGATCGCCGCGCCCTGCAGCTCGCCGTGCTCGAGCACGAGGGTGCCGCCCGGGCGGAGCAGACGCTGGGCGACCCGGGAGATCGTGCGCACCACGTCCAACCCGTCCGGGCCGCCGTAGAGCGCGGCGTGCGGATCGTGCAGCCGGACCTCGGGGTCGCGCGGGATGGCGTCGTCCGGCACGTACGGCGGGTTCGAGATGACCACATCCACCGTCCCGTCGAGCTGCGGGAGCGCGTCGGCGAGGTCGATGAACACCGGCGTCAGGTTCGTCGCGCCGACCTCGTCGATGTTCCGGCGCGCCCAGATGAACGCCTCCGGCGAGTTCTCGACCGCGTACACGCGTGCGTGAGGCACCTCGGTCGCGAGGGCCAGCGCGATCGCGCCGCTCCCGGTGCCGAGGTCGACCGCGACCGGCTCGGGCGAGGGGACGGCGCGGAGCGCGTCGATCGCGAACTGCGCCACCTGCTCCGTCTCGGGCCGCGGTACGAAGACGCCCGGCCCGACGTTCAGCTCGAGCGAGCGGAACGGGGCGCGGCCCGTGATGTGCTGCAGCGGCTCCCGGGCGGCTCGGCGTTCGACGAGGGATCGCAGCGTCGCGGCGTCCTCGGGAGGGAGTTCCGCATCCATCACGACGAGCGCCTGGACGCGGCCACGGCCGACGCCGAGCACGTGCCCGATGAGGAGTTCGGCATCCACCTCCGGGTCGGGGACGCCCCCGCGCGACAGTGCGGCGGCGGCATCCTCCCGGGCGGATCGGACGGAGACGGCGCCGGAGGACGCGGCGGGGGATGCGCCAGGAGCAGGGGTGGTGGGGGTCATCGCCAGAAGAGCCTAGCGGCTGGCGCACGGCGTCTAGAGTGGAGACGCGATCACGCATCCCCCTGTCGTCATCCACCGTACGAGAGCACGAGGAACAGGCCATGTCAGGTCACATCTACGAGAACGTCACCGAGGCCGTCGGCCGTACGCCGCTCGTCCGCCTCAACCGGCTGACCGAGGGCGTCGACGCGACGATCCTCGCCAAGCTCGAGTTCTACAACCCGGCCGGCAGCGTCAAGGACCGCATCGGTGTCGCGATCGTCGACGCCGCGGAGAAGGCCGGAGCCCTCACGCCCGGTGGCACGATCGTCGAAGCCACCAGCGGCAACACCGGCATCGCGCTCGCCATGGTCGGTGCGGCGCGCGGCTACAAGGTGATCCTCGCGATGCCCGAGACCATGAGCAAGGAGCGCCGCGTGCTGCTGCGCGCGTTCGGCGCCGAGATCGTGCTGACGCCCGGCCCTGACGGGATGCGCGGAGCGGTCGAGACGGCGCAGGACATCGTCGCGAAGACCGACAACGCCATCTGGGCGCGCCAGTTCGCCAACGAGGCCAACCCGGCCATCCATCGCGCCACCACGGCGGAGGAGATCTGGGAGGACACCGCCGGCGACGTCGACATCTTCGTCGCGGGCGTCGGGACCGGCGGCACGATCACCGGCGTCGGCCAGGTGCTCAAGGAGCGCAAGCCCGGCGTCACCGTGGTCGCCGTCGAGCCGCTCGACTCGCCCATCCTGAACGGCGGCAAGCCGGGACCGCACAAGATCCAGGGGATCGGCGCGAACTTCGTGCCCGAGATCCTCGACACCACCGTGTACGACGAGGTGGTGGACGTCTCCTTCGACGACGCACTCGACGTGGCGAAGCGGCTCGCCGGCGAGGAGGGCATCCTCGCCGGCATCTCGTCCGGTGCGATCGTCTGGGCGGCTCTTCAGCTCGCGAAGCGTCCGGAGAACGCGGGCAAGACCATCGTCGCGATCGTCTGCGACACCGGTGAGCGGTACATCTCCACGCCGCTCTGGGCCGACCTGCTGGACTGAACGGGGTGCCGATCTTCCGAGCGCGCGAGGACATCCGCAACGCGCGCAGGCACGACCCTGCGGCCCGCACCGGGTTCGAGGTCGCCACGGCGTACTCCGGGCTTCATGCCGTGTGGTCGTATCGCATCGCGCACCGGATGTGGCGCGCGGGCCTGCGGACGCCCGCGCGGCTGCTGTCGCAGTTCACCCGCTTCCTGACCGGGATCGAGATCCATCCGGGCGCGCGCATCGGTCGCCGTTTCTTCATCGACCACGGGATGGGCGTGGTGATCGGCGAGACGACGTGGATCGGCGACGACGTCATGCTCTACCACGGCGTCACGTTGGGCGGCCGGGGGAGCGGGCACGGCAAACGGCATCCCACGGTGGAGGACGGCGTGATCGTCGGCGCCGGGGCCAAGGTGCTCGGTGCGATCACGATCGGGGCGCGCTCGGTGATCGGGGCGAACGCCGTCGTCACGCGGGATGCGCCCGCCGACTCGCTGCTCGTCGGCGTGCCGGCGCATCCCCGCCCCCGCTCGGGCCACGAGCAGATCGCGGGCGACGACTGGATCGACCCCGCCATGTACATCTGACCCGTTCCGCCCGCCGTCGAGTCCGCGAACTTTGCACACGACGCGCGGTGTGAGCGTACAAAGTTTGCGGACTCGACGGTGGGCGGAGGGGTGCGGCGCGGAGGGGGCGAGGGTCAGCGGGCGGCGCGTTCCGCCTCACGGGCGGTGCGCTCGCGGGCGCGGGCGATCGCCTCGCGCTCGTTCTTGCGGGCCTCACGGAGACGCGACTCCGCCTCGCGGCGCGCCTTCGCCGCCTCGCGAACCGCCTTGTCACGCGGGATCGGCTCCGGCCGATCCTCGTACGGGGTGACGGGCTCGCCGCTCCGCCGTGCGGCCATGTAGGTCGCGATGCCGTCGAGGATGCGCTCCAGTCCGAACGCGAAGTCGTCCTGATCATCGGCGCCGTCGGAGTCCGCGTAAGCACCGGATGACACGAGCGGCGCCAGGTCGGGGAAGCGCTCGGGCGTCACCAGCTCGGCGAGCGCTGCGGTGAACGCCTCGCCGTGAGCGGGCGGCGCGTCCGCGGAGCGCGAGCGGCTCACATCCCGCTCGACGATGGCGACCGCGCGGGCGTACGACGACAGCAGAAGCGCGGTCGACATCTTCTCGGCGTCCGTGAGCGGCAGGCCGCGCATCTCACGGAGCCCCCAGTCCAACACGGCCAGGTTGTTGGGCATCAGCGGGATGCCGCTGATCGGGATGTCGGGGAACCACGGGTGCGCCTGGATCACCTCGATGCTCGCCATGGCCCACCGCCGCAGACCGGCACGCCAGTCGTGATCCGAGCCGTCCGTGCGCGAGCCTTCCTGGCTGACAGTGTCGCCGCGCCGCGCCAGCTCGTCGTCCGGCGGGATCGGGATGGCGCAGACCGCGTCCTGCATCAGAGCGAGGACGTCGTCCTTGCTGGTGACGTAGCGATAGAGCGACATCGTCGTGAAGCCGAGGTCGCCGGCGATGCGGCTCATGGACACCGCGCCGAGGCCGTCGGCGTCCGCGATCTCGATGGCCGTGTCGACGATGCGCTCGATGCTCAGTTCGCGCTTCGGCCCCCGCTGCGGGTGTTCGGCGACGCCCCAGCTGAGCGCGACGGCGCGGGGGAGGACGTCCTCGACGTCGTCGGCCATGGTCCCGCCCTTCTCATCCCGTGTTCCCGGATCTTCGGGATCAGGTGTTGACACTCATCCTAGGACTGTGTATCACTTAAACAGTTGTTTACAGCATAAACAGTTTAGGCAGCACACAGAAGGGAAAGTCCGATGAACGGAACCGCGATCGAGGTGGTCGGCCTCCGCAAGTCCTTCGGGGAGCAGACGGTCCTCGACGGCATCGACCTGCGCGTGCGGTCGGGGAGCGTCTTCGCGCTGCTCGGGCCGAACGGTGCGGGCAAGACGACGCTGATCACCATCCTCTCGACCCTGGTCCGGCCCGACGCGGGAAGCGTCACGGTCGCCGGGCACGACGTGGTCGCCGAGGCCGAGGAGGTGCGGCGCGCGATCAGCGTGACGGGCCAGTCCGCGGCGGTCGACGGCGTGCTCACCGGGGAGGAGAACCTGCGGATGATGGCACGACTCTCCGGCTTCACCGCCGCAGAGTCGCGCCGAAGGGCCGGCGAGCTGATCGACGCGTTCGACCTGGCCGCGGCGGCACGCAAGCGCGTCAAGACCTACTCCGGCGGGATGCGACGGCGCCTCGACCTGGCGCTCAGCCTGGTCGCGACGCCGCCGGTCATCTTCCTGGACGAGCCGACGACCGGCCTCGACACCCGCAGCAGGCAGGCGCTCTGGGACATCATCCAGGACCTGGCACGCCGAGGAACCACCATCCTGCTCACCACGCAGTACCTCGAGGAGGCCGACCAGCTGGCCGACCGGATCGCGGTCCTCGACCACGGCACGATCGTCGCGGAGGGGACCGCCACCGAGCTGAAGGCGCGCGTCGGCGGCGAGGTCGTCGAGCTCCGCGACGCGCACGGCGAGATCGTGCGGGAGGTGCCGACCGACGGAAGCGTCGAGGCGCTCCGCGACGCCATCGACATGCTCGACGCGCTCCGCGTCCCCGGAGCCTCCATCGGCATCCGCAAGCCGTCGCTCGACGATGCTTTCCTCGCCCTGACCGGGCAGTCCGTCCAGAACGTCCCCCAGAACACCTCGACCGAGAAGGAGGTCGTCCGATGACCGCTCTCACCGTCCCCGTCCGCTCGGCGCGGCGGGTTTCGCCCCTCACGAGCACCCTCGTCTTCGTGGGTCGCAGCGTCCGCCACTCGCTCCGCGATGTGGACGCGCTCACCATGGCCATCGCGCTTCCGGTGATCCTCATGCTGCTGTTCACGTTCGTGTTCGGCGGCGCCATCGACCGCTCGGGGGATTACGTCCAGTACGTCGTGCCCGGAATCATCCTGCTGTGCGCCGGTTTCGGGGCGTCGAGCACCGCGGTGGATGTGGCCAACGACATGAGCGACGGCATCGTCGACCGCTTCCGGACCATGCCGCTGCGATCACGCGGCGTCGTGACGGGCCACGTGGTGGCGAGCCTGCTGCGCAACCTGGTCGCGACCGGCGTCGTCATCGGCGTCGCCCTACTGCTGGGCTTCCGCCCGACCGCCGATGTGGCGCAGTGGATCGGCGCGCTCGGAATCGTCGCCCTGTTCATCCTGGCGATCACCTGGCTGTTCGCCGCCATCGGCCTCGCCGCGAAGAGCCCGACCGCGGCGAGCGGGTACGGCTTCGCCGTGCTGTTCCTGCCGTACTTGTCGAGCGCGTTCGTGCCGACGGACACGATGCCGGACTGGCTGCGGTGGGTGGCGGAGAACCAGCCGATCACGCCGATCATCGAGACGATCCGTGCGCTGCTCTTCGGCCGCGACCCCGGCGACGACCTGTGGTGGGCGCTCGGCTGGTGCGCTCTCATCGTCGCGGCCGCCTACGTCTGGGCCGCCTGGCTCTTCCGCCGCTCCGCAGGCCGCCGCTGAACCCGCTCCCACCCACCGTCGAGTCCGCACAAATTGCACACGCCCCCAGCGTGTCGCGTGCAAAGTTTGCGGACTCGACGGTGGGGGGAGAGGCGTGGAAGGGACGGGGTCAGCGGGCGGCGAAGGCGTGGAGGGCGTCGAGCATGCCGTCGGTGTCGAAGGTGCCGTCCTCGCGTTTGGCGAAGTGGTACGCGTGCATCCCGCACTCGCGGGCGCCCTCCACGTTCGCGATCGAGTCGTCGAAGAGGATGGCGTCCTCCGGCCGCACCCCGAACCGCCCGAGCGCCCTGGTGTAGATCCGGCGCTCGGGCTTCCGTGCGCCGAGCACGGCCGAGACCAAATCGTTGTCCTGCAGCACGTCGACGATCTCGGGCGTCAGCACCGGCAGCGAGTCCTTGAACGGGATGGGGTTGTTCGACAGCAGCGACACCGTTCCCAGCGTCGCGGCCTCGTGCAGAGCCGCAATGGCGCCGGGGATGGGCGTCATGGCCGCTTTCCGCGCCTCCTGCCACTGCGCGAGCGTCAGCCGGGCGCCGGTCACCTCGGCGAACGCCTCCAGGTACTCCTCGCTCGTGGCGTACTCGCCGATCTCGGCCGCACGCTCGTGTCCACCCGCCCACCAGCTGGATGCGAGCCGGTACTGGCTCACGCCTCCCAGCTCCGCGAGCTTGGGCAGCCGCTTGTGGAAGTCGTAGTCGTAGAGCGTCTTGTCGCAGTCGAAGAAGTAGACATCCATCCCCTCCAGTATCGTCCTCCCAGTCTGGGCTTCCGCGCCCCGGCTATCATTGAGCCGTCATGGCCTCCATCTACGACTGCTCCGTCGACTCCGAGCTGCTCACCGGCATGCGCCTCGCACGGGCCGCGATCGGGCGCGGCGAACTCGTCGTCATCCCCACCGACACCGTGTACGGGGTGGCTGCGGACGCGTTCAACCCTGCCGCCGTGCAGCGCCTGCTCGACGCGAAGGGACGCGGCCGCCAGTCGCCGCCCCCGGTGCTGGTCCCCGGCATCCCGACGCTCGCCGCCCTCGCCGAGCGGGTGCCGGACGAGGTGGATGCGCTGGTGAAGGCCTTCTGGCCCGGCGGCCTCACGATCGTCTTGCCCGCGTCGCCGTCGCTGGTCTGGGATCTCGGCGAGACGAAGGGCACGGTCGCCCTCCGCATGCCGAAGGACACGATCGCGCTCGAGCTGCTGTCCGAGACCGGTCCGCTCGCCGTGTCGTCCGCGAACCTCACCGGCCGCCCGGCCGCCCGTACCGCCGCCGAGGCCGAGGCCATGCTGGGCGACTCCATCTCCGTCTACCTCGACGGGGGAGAGGCCGGTGCCGACTACGAGCGCGTCGAGGGCAAGGACTCCTCGTCGACGATCGTGGACGCGACCGCTCTGGCCGCCGGTGTGGGCGGACTGCGCATCCTGCGCCACGGCGTCATCTCGGTCGATCAGCTGCGCGAGGTCGTCGGCGACGCCCTGGACGAGCCGGCGGCCGCTGCGGACGCCGCGCCGTGACCCTCCTCCTCGCCCTCGCACTGATCTCGGCCGTCATCACGTTCGGGATGTCGTTCGTCGTCTACAAGCTGGCGATGCGGTACCGCCTGTACCCGAAGATCCGGGCTCGCGACGTGCACACCCGGCCGACGCCCCGCCTCGGCGGCGTCGCGATGTTCCTCGGCATCCTGGTCGCCTTCGGCGTCTCGTGGCTGCTGTCGAGCCAGTTCGGCGTGCTGACGCTGATCTTCTCCGACCAGGGGCCGATCCTCGCGATCCTGGGGGCCTCCCTGCTCATCGTCGTGATCGGCGTCGCCGACGACATCTGGGATCTCGACTGGATGACGAAGCTGGCCGGACAGTTCGTGGCCGCCGGCCTCGTCGCCTGGCTGGGCGTGCAGATCTACTCGCTGCCGATCGGCGGCCTCACCGTCGGCTCGCCGGTCATGTCGATCATCATCACGCTGTTCGCCATCGTGCTGGTGATGAACGCGATCAACTTCATCGACGGCCTGGACGGGTTGGTCGCGGGCGTCGCGCTGATCGCGAACGGCACGTTCCTCGTCTACACCTACCTCCTTCAGCGCGAGATCAGCCCGCAGAACTACTTCAGCCTCGCCGGCGTGATCGCCGCGATCCTGGTCGGCGCCTGCGCCGGGTTCCTGCCGCTCAACTGGCACCCCGCGAAGATGTTCATGGGGGATGCGGGCGCGCTGCTGATCGGCTTGCTCATGGCGACCTCGGCGATCTCGGTGACGGGGACGATCAACCCGCAGGACCTGCAGACGCTCGGCCGGTCGTCGCTCGTCCCGGCGTTCATCCCGATCATCCTGCCGTTCGCGGTGCTCATCATCCCGCTGCTCGACTTCGGGCTCGCGGTCATCCGCCGCCTGCGCGCGGGCAAGTCGCCGTTCAGCGCCGACCGCAAGCACCTGCACCACCGACTGCTCGACATGGGTCACACCCACCTCCACGCGGTGCTCATCTTCTATGCGTGGACGGCCGTGCTGTCGATCGGCTGCCTCTTGTTCTTCTTCGACCCGTATTGGATGGCGATCGTCTTCGTCGCGATCGGGCTCGTGGTCTGCACCGCGTTCACGCTCGCTCCGCTGAGCCGCAGGAAGGCGAACGAGGCCGTCGCCGAGCTCGCACCGGCGGGCAGCCGCGAGGCCGCGGAGACAGCGCGCTTCGACCAGCTGGATGCGGCGAGCGAGAGCACGCCGGCCACGCCCGCATCCCCGACATCCCCGACCGCTCTGACCGAGGAGACCCGATGACCGACCAGCAGGACGGAGCCACCGCCCCGCGGCCGGCCCAGCCGCCCGCCCAGCCCACCTCGACGCCCGTGCTGAGGGATGTGCTGAAGTACGGTCTGATCCTGGCCGCGGGGATCGCCGTCGTGGGGATGCTGCTCGGCGGTCTGTTCGCCGGATGGGTCGGCGTCACGAGCGCGCTGATCGGCACCGCGATGGCGGCGGTGTTCCTGTCGATCACGGCGCTCAGCATCCTGATCGCCAACCGTTTCATCGGCACCGACCTGTTCGTGGGCCTGTTCTTCGGCATCGTCCTGGGCGGCTGGATCGTCAAGTTCGTGCTGTTCCTGGTGCTCGCGATCCTGCTGCGCGACCAGCCCTGGATCAACCCCGTCGTGCTCTTCCTCAGCCTCATCGCCGGGGTGATCGGATCGCTCGTGGTGGACATGATCGTGGTCTTCCGCTCCCGCGTTCCCTACGTCAGCGACGTGACGCTGCCGGGGGAGAAGCGCTGACCTGTATCCAATTCGTTATGGGCTGAAAACTCTTGTAGAGTTATGAGCGATCCCCCACCCCGTTCGCGCCCGAGAAACTCTGAGGTCGCGAGAAGTGCAGGGTGTCCCACCGTTCGTCGTCGCGAGAGCTGTTTCAGCTCGACGCCCCGAAACAGGAGATAGCGCTGTTAGCTAACGCTGTGAACCTGCTGGTCCAGGCCGCAAGCTCCGATGATGGAAGCTTCCAGGGTCCCTCGATCAACGAGTTCTTCCCCCCGACCCTGTTCACGATCGGTGACCTCGAGTTCAACCGCATCTTCGTGGTCCGCGCTCTCGCGACCATCGCGCTGATCCTCATCTTCTGGCTCGGCACCCGCCGGATGCGCCTCATCCCCGGCCGCTTCCAGTCGGTCGTCGAGATGGGTCTCGACTTCGTGCGCGTCAACATCGCGGAAGACCTGCTCGGCAAGAAGGACGGCCGCCGGTTCCTGCCGCTGCTGACCACCATCTTCTTCATGGTGCTGTTCTTCAACATCACCGGCATCATCCCGTTCCTCAACATCGCCGGCACGTCGGTCATCGCCGTGCCGCTGCTGCTCGCGATCGTCGCGTACATCGCCTTCATCTACGCGGGCGTCAAGAAGAGCCCGAAGAACTTCTTCAAGAACGCGCTCTTCCCGCCCGGCGTTCCGTGGTTCCTCTACATCATCGTGACGCCGATCGAGTTCGTCTCGACCTTCATCCTGCGTCCGATCACCCTGACGCTGCGACTCCTGATGAACATGGTCGTCGGGCACCTGCTGCTCGTCCTGTTCTTCCTCGCCACGGAGTTCTTCTTCTTCACGGCGGGCGGCTGGTGGTCGCTGTTCGGCGTCGGCACCTTCGCCTTCGGCTTCGCATTTACCGTCTTCGAGATCCTGGTCGCAGTCCTGCAGGCCTACGTCTTCGCACTGCTCACCGCTGTCTACATCCAGCTGGCAGTCGCCGAGGAACACTAAGAACGATCCGCGCACCCGCACGGATCGCCATCACGGAAGGAAACACACAACGTGGACATCGCTGCAATCAACGGCAACATCGCCACCGTCGGTTACGGCCTCGCGGCCATCGGCCCGGCCATCGGCGTGGGCATCGTCGTCGGCAAGACCATCGAGGGCGTCGCTCGTCAGCCTGAGCTGGCCGGCCGCCTCCAGGTCCTGATGTACATCGGTATCGCATTCACCGAGGCGCTCGCGTTCATCGGTATCGCTACCTACTTCATCTTCCAGTAATCCTCTTTTCCCTCAGTAAGGAGGAACCATGCTCAAGAGTGTGGTGATCGCAGCCTCAGAGGGGTCGCACAACCCGCTGATCCCGGAGTGGCCGGACATCATCGGCGCGCTTCTCTGCTTCCTGATCATCCTGTTCTTCTTCTGGAAGCTCGTGCTTCCGCGTATGAAGAAGCTGCTGGATGAGCGCGCAGAGGCGATCGAGGGCAACATCGAGAAGGCCGACGAGGCGCAGCGCAAGGCCGAAGCCCTGCTGGAGGAGTACACCGCCCAGCTCGCCGAGGCGCGTGCGGAGGCGGGCAAGATCCGCGAGACCGCCCGTGCCGACGGTCAGAAGATCGTCGCGGAGGCCCGCGAGGCCGCTGCCACGGAGGCCGCGCGTGTGACCGCCCAGGCGCAGGCGCAGCTCGAGGCGGAGCGCCAGACGGCGCTCGTCCAGCTGCGCGGCGAGGTGGGCTCGCTGGCGATCGACCTCGCGTCGACCGTCGTGCGTGAGGCCCTCGATGAGGACAAGCGAGCACAGGCGATCGTGGACCGCTTCCTGGCGGACCTCGAGGCCGACGAGAAGGCTCAGGCCGACCAGAAGGCAGGATCGGGCAACTGATGGGAAGCGCCACCAGAGAAGCATTGGCCAACTCCGTCTCGGCTCTCGCCGACCTGGGGTCCAAGGCCGATCTGGCGACGGCTGAGGACCTGTTCAGCGCAGGGCGAGTCGTCGCCGACTCGGCCCAGCTGCGGGCGGTCCTCGGCGACCCGACGGTCCCGGCGGAGGGCAAGACGGTGCTCGTGAAGCGCGTCTTCGCCTCGCTGTCGGCTCCGGCCGTCGAGCTGCTCACCGTGATCGCCGCTCAGCGCTGGTCGTCGCACGACGACCTGCTCGGGGCGATCGAGGAGCTCGGGATCCGCGCGATCGCCGGCTCCGCGCCCCGGAACGTCGACATCGTCGCCGAGCTGCTGACCTTCGGAGGCGCCGTGACCTCCGACGCGAGCCTCGAGCTCGCGCTGCGCAGCAAGCTCGCCTCGGCCGACTCCAAGGTCGCGCTGGTCGAGCGCCTGCTCGGCGGAAAAGCGTCGAAGGAGACCGTCGCCATCGTGCGCCAGCTCGTCGCCCAGCCCCGCGGCCGCAGCGTCCGCGAGTCGCTCCGTGCGGCCGCGCGCATGGTGGCCGCCCAGTCCGGGCAGACCATCGCGACGGTCTACGCCGCGTCCGCGCTCCCCGAGGCCCAGGCCGAGCGCCTGCGCACGGTGCTCAGCGCCTCCTACGGCGACCTCAGGATCAACCAGGTCGTCGACCCCTCGATCATCGGCGGATTGCGCGTGCAGATCGGTGACGACGTCATCGATGGAAGCATCGCGTCGCGTCTGGCCGAACTCCGGCTTCAGCTGGCGGGCTGACCGCCTCAAGATAGGAATCACTATGGCAGACACACAGATCAGCCCCGACGACATCCGCGACGCGCTCAAGGACTTCGTCAACACGTACGAGCCGGCGTCCGCACAGGCGACCGAGATCGGCCACGTCCTCGACGCCTCCGACGGCATCGCGCACGTCGAGGGCCTCCCGAGCGTGATGGCCAACGAGCTCATCCGCTTCGCGGACGGCACGCTGGGCCTCGCTCAGAACCTCGACGAGAACGAGGTCGGTGTCGTCGTGCTCGGCGAGTTCGACCACATCGTCGAGGGCATGGAGGTGACCCGCACCGGCGAGGTCCTCTCCGTCCCCGTCGGCGACGGCTACCTCGGTCGCGTCGTCGACCCGCTCGGCAACCCGATCGACGGTCTCGGCGAGATCGCCAGCGAGGGCCGCCGCGAGCTCGAGCTCCAGGCGCCCGGCGTCATGCAGCGCAAGTCGGTGCACGAGCCGCTGCAGACCGGTATCAAGGCCATCGACGCGATGATCCCGGTCGGCCGCGGACAGCGCCAGCTGATCATCGGCGACCGCCAGACCGGCAAGACGGCCATCGCGATCGACACGATCATCAACCAGAAGGCCAACTGGGAGTCGGGCGACGTCAACAAGCAGGTCCGCTGCATCTACGTCGCCATCGGTCAGAAGGGCTCGACCATCGCCTCGGTGAAGGGCGCGCTCGAGGACGCCGGCGCGATGGAGTACACCACCATCGTCGCGGCCCCCGCCTCCGACCCGGCCGGCTTCAAGTACCTCGCCCCCTACACCGGCTCGGCCATCGGTCAGCACTGGATGTACGGCGGCAAGCACGTCCTCATCGTCTTCGACGACCTGTCCAAGCAGGCCGAGGCGTACCGCGCCGTGTCGCTGCTTCTCCGTCGTCCGCCGGGACGTGAGGCCTACCCGGGTGACGTCTTCTACCTGCACTCCCGCCTGCTGGAGCGCTGCGCCAAGCTCTCCGACGAGCTGGGCGCCGGCTCGATGACCGGTCTGCCGATCATCGAGACCAAGGCGAACGACGTCTCGGCGTACATCCCGACCAACGTGATCTCGATCACCGACGGCCAGATCTTCCTGCAGTCCGACCTCTTCAACGCCAACCAGCGCCCTGCGGTCGACGTCGGCATCTCGGTCTCGCGAGTCGGTGGCGACGCCCAGGTCAAGTCCATCAAGAAGGTCTCCGGCACGCTCAAGCTCGAGCTGGCGCAGTACCGCTCGCTCGAGGCGTTCGCGATGTTCGCGTCCGACCTCGACGCGGCGAGCCGCCGTCAGCTGGCACGCGGCGCCCGCCTCACCGAGCTGCTGAAGCAGCCGCAGTACTCGCCGTTCCCGGTGGAGGAGCAGGTCGTCTCGATCTGGGCCGGCACCAACGGCAAGCTGGACGAGGTCGCCGTCGAGGACGTCCTGCGCTTCGAGGCCGAGCTGCTCGACCACCTGCGCCGGAACACCGACATCCTCGACACGCTGCGCGACACCAACGTCCTCGACGACGACACGGTCGCGAAGCTCGACTCCGAGGTGGACAACTTCAAGCTCGAGTTCCAGACCGGTGAGGGCAAGCCGCTCGCCTCGGTCGGACGCGAGGAGTTCCAGGCCATCGACGAGGACGAGGTCGACCAGGAGCGCATCGTCAAGGCCCGGCGCTGAGCGCTGAGGCCCTGAGAGACTAGGTAACAAGGAGAGACATGGGAGCACAGCTTCGGGTCTACCGGCAGAAGATCAGATCTGCCCAGACGACCAAGAAGATCACCCGTGCGATGGAGCTGATCTCCGCCTCCCGCATCCAGAAGGCGCAGGCGCGGGTCGCCGCCAGCTCGCCGTACGCCCGCGCGATCACGCGCGCGGTGTCGGCGGTGGCGACGTACTCGAACGTCGACCACGTCCTGACCACCGAGCCGGAGAAGATCGAGCGCGCCGCGATCGTCATCTTCTCCTCCGACCGCGGTCTCGCGGGCGCGTTCAACTCGAACGTGCTCAAGGAGTCCGAGAAGCTCGCGGAGCTGCTGCGCAGCCAGGGCAAGGAGGTCGTGTACTTCCTCGTCGGCCGCAAGGCGCAGGGCTATTTCAGCTTCCGCCGCCGTGCGTTTGAGCGGGTGTGGACCGGCAACACGGATGCCCCGGAGTTCGAGCAGGCCAAGGAGATCGCCGACGCGATCCTGGAGTCCTTCCTGCGCGATGCGTCCGACGGCGGTGTGGACGAGATCCACATCATCTACAACCGCTTCATCAGCATGCTGACCCAGGAGCCGCAGGTCGTCCGCCTGCTGCCGCTGGAGGTCGTCGAGGGCGTGGAGGAGCCGGACCGCACGCAGGTCCTGCCGCTCTACGAGTTCGAGCCGGATGTGGGGACGGTGCTCGACTCGCTGCTCCCCGTCTACATCGAGAGCCGCATCTTCAACGCGATGCTGCAGTCGGCCGCCTCCAAGCACGCCGCGACGCAGAAGGCCATGAAGGCTGCGAGCGACAACGCCGACAAGCTCATCACCGACTACACGCGTCTGGCCAACAACGCCCGTCAGGCGGAGATCACTCAGCAGATCTCCGAGATCGTCGGCGGCGCGGATGCGCTGAGCTCGTCCCACTGATCGTCCAACGAGAGAGATAACAATCATGACTACCGCTACCGCCGAAGCCCAGGCTTCGACCGCGCAGCCGGCCGGTGTGGGACGAATTGCCCGCGTGACCGGTCCGGTCGTCGACATCGAGTTCCCGCACGATGCGATCCCGGGCATCTACAACGCCCTGAAGACCACGATCACGATCGGCGAGGAGTCGACCGAGATCACGCTCGAGGTCGCTCAGCACCTCGGCGACGACCTGGTGCGCGCGATCGCACTGAAGCCGACCGACGGCCTGGTCCGCGGCGGCGAGGTGCGCGACACCGGTGCTCCCATCAGCGTGCCCGTCGGCGACGTGACCAAGGGCAAGGTGTTCAACGTCACCGGTGACATCCTGAACCTCGAGCCGGGCGAGAAGGTCGAGATCACCGAGCGCTGGCCCATCCACCGCAACCCGCCCGCGTTCGACCAGCTCGAGTCCAAGACCCAGCTGTTCGAGACCGGCATCAAGGTCATCGACCTGCTCACCCCGTACGTCCAGGGTGGAAAGATCGGCCTGTTCGGCGGCGCCGGTGTCGGCAAGACCGTCCTCATCCAGGAGATGATCCAGCGTGTGGCGCAGGATCACGGTGGTGTGTCGGTGTTCGCCGGTGTCGGCGAGCGCACCCGTGAGGGCAACGACCTCATCCACGAGATGGAGGAGGCGGGCGTCTTCGACAAGACCGCGCTCGTCTTCGGCCAGATGGACGAGCCGCCGGGGACGCGTCTGCGCGTCGCCCTGTCCGCTCTGACGATGGCGGAGTACTTCCGCGACGTGCAGAACCAGGACGTGCTGCTCTTCATCGACAACATCTTCCGGTTCACGCAGGCCGGTTCCGAGGTGTCCACGCTGCTCGGCCGTATGCCGTCGGCCGTGGGTTACCAGCCGAACCTCGCCGACGAGATGGGTCAGCTCCAGGAGCGCATCACCTCGACCCGCGGTCACTCGATCACCTCGCTGCAGGCGATCTACGTGCCGGCCGACGACTACACCGACCCGGCGCCGGCGACCACGTTCGCCCACCTCGACGCCACGACCGAGCTCTCGCGTGAGATCGCGTCGAAGGGTCTGTACCCGGCGGTCGACCCGCTGACCTCGACCTCGCGCATCCTCGACCCCCGCTACCTGGGTGAGGACCACTACCGCGTGGCCACGACGGTCAAGCAGATCCTGCAGAAGAACAAGGAGCTGCAGGAGATCATCGCGATCCTCGGTGTCGACGAGCTGTCGGAGGAGGACAAGATCACGGTGTCGCGTGCGCGCCGGATCCAGCAGTTCCTCTCGCAGAACACCTACATGGCGAAGAAGTTCACCGGCGTGGAGGGCTCGACCGTCCCGCTGAAGGACACCATCGAGTCGTTCGACGCGATCGCCAAGGGCGAGTTCGACCACGTGGCCGAGCAGGCCTTCTTCAACGTCGGACCGATCTCCGACGTCGAGGAGAAGTGGGCGCAGATTCAGAAGGAGAACGGCTAACAATGGCTGTCCTCAACGTCAGCGTCGTCGCCGCCGACCACGAAGTGTGGTCGGGCGAGGCGAGCATGGTCGTCGCGCGCACCGTGGAAGGGCAGATCGGTATCCTGCCCGGCCACGAGCCGCTGCTGGCCATCCTTGCGCAGGGCGAGGTGCGCGTGACCCTGAATGGGGGCGAGTCGATCACGGCCAACGCCGATGACGGCTTCCTCTCCGTCGAGAACAACACGGTCACCATCGTGGCCCGTCAGGCCGAGCTGGTCTGACATGTCCGGGCAGCAGGGAGCCCCGCTGGAGCGCCAGTTCGGAGACGTCCGCGTCCCGATGCTGGTGGCGATGGCGGGGCTTCCTGGTTCCGGGAAGTCCACCATCGCGGAGATCCTGGCCGGGCGCATGGGCGCGACGGTGATCTCGGTGGATCCGATCGAGGCGTCGATCATTCGTGCGGGGATCGATTCCGACCAGCCGACCGGGCTCGCGGCCTATCTGGTGGCAGAGACCATGGCGGAGCAGGTGCTGCTCTCGGGCCATTCTGTCGTCGTCGACGCCGTGAACGCCGTGGAGCCGGCGCGTCTGCAGTGGCGCGATCTGGCGGAGCGGTGCGACGTGAAGCTCCGCGTGATCGAGACGGTGTGCTCCGACCCGGAGCTCCACGAGGAGCGGCTCGGCAAGCGCAGCGGTCTGGTCGCGGCGTACGCCGTCGAGCAGAGTACCGACGAGTACGACGAGTGGCGCGGCGCGTGCGGCACGCTGCCCCGGGTGACCCTGGACACTGCGGCGCCGCTGGGCGAGAACGTCAATACGGCACTGAACTTCGTGGAGGGCTAGCGTGCTCATCCTGCTCCCGCCCTCCGAGACGAAGAGGGACGGGGGAGCGGGGTCTCCGCTCGCCGTGGAGCGGTTGCGCTTCCCCTCACTGAACCCTGTCCGCCGCGAGGTGGTGGATGCGGTGGTCGAGCTCGCTGCGGACCACGATGCGGCGATCCGCGCGCTCAAGCTGGGGCCCAAGCAGGCCGGCGAAGTGGAGCGGAACCGTGGCATCCCGTCGGCTCCCACCATGCGGGCGCTGGAGCGTTACACCGGCGTCCTGTACGACGCGCTCGATGCGGAATCGCTCTCCTCTGCGGACTGGGAGGTCGCCGCAGAGACGGTCGCTGTGCAGTCGGCGTTGCTCGGTCTGGTCGGTGCGGGCGATCCGGTGCCGGCGTACCGGCTGTCGTTCGACTCGCGCCTGTCGCTGCATCGTGGCGCGGCGTCGCTGAAGAAGCGGTGGTCGCAGGCGGGGGCCGCGGCTCTGGCGGAGCGGAACGACCTCCTGCTCGATCTCCGCTCCGAGGGCTATGCGGCCCTGGCGCCGCTTCCCGAGCGCGACGGCGCCCACTACGTGCGCGTGCTCGCTCGCGACGAGTCGGGCCATGTCCGTGCGCTGAACCACTTCAACAAGCAGGCGAAGGGTCTGCTGACGCGCGCTCTGATCGAGGCGGGAGCGGGGTTGGAGACGACCGCGTCGCTTCTGGACTGGGCGTACGCCGAGGGGTACGAGCTGCGGCCCGCGGGGGATGGCTCCCGCGACCTGGAGCTCGTCGTCCCGGAGGTGCGCGGTGCTCCCGGCAAGCTCATGGCGGCGCTGCGGATCTGACGACACTCCCGGCCAACTTTCAGTGGTGCAGGAGTGAAAAGTGAGATAAGCTCACAACCAAGAGAGAGGATCAACTGATCCGAGGCGTGCGCGCACTGGTTGTGTGTCACCGTCTCAACAAGTCGGGCCGACGTGTGGTGGCCGACGCGTCATCCCCATGCGTCGTTTCCTTCGCCGGAGTGTGAGGCACCAAGATTCCGCCTGCGGTCGGGCACGAGCGGTACGCCCTCACCAGCGAGAATCCGGTGTCGGAGTCCATATCCGCCGTCGGCCCGACTCTCTCGGTCCTCTCTCGAGTTCCTCGACCGCGCCTGCATCGCTCACGCCGCGCGGAAGCAGCCTTCGAAATGGTCGTCGACCATACCCGTCGCCTGCATGAGCGCGTACATCGTGGTCGGGCCCACGAATCGGAATCCCCGGCGCCGAAGCTCCTTGCTGAGCGCAGTCGACTCGGCCGTCACGGCGGGGATCTCGCCCCATTCCCGTGGCCGGTGATCGGCACGCGGCTCGGGGGCGAAGCTCCACATGAGCTCTTCGAGCGGCACGTCGAGCTGCAGCACGGCGCGCGCGTTCGAGATGGTCGCCTCGATCTTGCCGCGATGACGGATGATCCGTTCGTCCTGCAGCAGGCGCTGCACGTCGGCCTCCGTCATGGCGGCGACCTTCTCGGGGACGAAGCCGAGGAAGTCCTCGCGGAATGCCGGCCGTCGCCGCAGGATGGTGATCCACGAGAGGCCGGCCTGGAATCCTTCCAGGCAGAGCTTCTCGTAGAGCGCTCGCGGGTCGTGCTGCGGGGTGCCCCACTCCTCGTCGTGGTAGCGGCGGTACTCCGGGTCGCTCGCCGACCAGGAGCATCGGGCGATGCCGTCCTCGCCGACCACGAGAGCGGAGCGGGCGGGGGTCGTCGTCGTGTCGCTCATGCGGCCAGCAGGATCCCCTCGTGCTCGAGGAGCCAGATCTTGGTAGGGATGCCGTCGCCACCGCTGTACCCGGTCACGCGACCGCTGGAGGAGAGCACGCGATGGCAGCCCACGATGATCGGCACCGGGTTCGCGCCGACCGCCCCGCCGATCGCGCGGCCATAACCCGCATGGCCGAGCGAGGCGCCGAGCTCGCCGTACGACACGAACGTGCCGAACTCGAGCGACGACAGCCTCTCCCACACCGCCTGGCGGAACGGGGTGCCCTGCAGCCGGACCGGGACGTCGAACGCGCGCCGCGACCCGGAGAAGTACTCCTCCAGCTGCGCGGCCGAGTCATCGAGCACCGGCGTGCTGCGTTCGGGATGGTCTTCGAGCGGGAGATGCCCCGACCGTTCGATGGAGAGGGACGTGACGGCCGTGCCGTCACTGGTCAGTTCGAGCCGCCCGATGGGGCTCGTGGTGCGGAGGAGATAGGCGAAGGAACTGCTCATGGGACGACTCTAGGGCGCGCCACCGACGCGCACTCGCGGGAATCGGACATCGGGGGATAACTCGCTCCGGTCTCAGCCTGTGGACGGTTTCACCCCGTCGCCATCGCATCCGCAGCCGTCCTGCGCCCTGCCTAGACTCGAGGCATGGCGAACATCGAATACCGTACTCTCGGCCCCTCCGGCCTCGTCGTCTCCACGATCGGTCTCGGCTGCAACAACTTCGGCCGAAAGGACACGCTCACCGAGACCCAGGAGGGCACCGACGCGGTGATCGGCGCCGCGATCGACGCCGGCGTCACGCTGTTCGACACCGCCGACATCTACGGCTCCGAACGCGGGCTGTCCGAGACGCTGATGGGCAAGTCGCTCGAAGGCAAGCGCGACCGCATCGTCCTCGCCACGAAGTTCGGGATGGACATGGCCGGTCTCAACGGGCCCGACTGGGATGCGCGCGCCTCCCGCCGCTACATCCGCCTCGCGGTCGAGAGCTCGCTCCGCCGGCTCCGCACCGATTGGATCGACCTCTACCAGCTGCACCGTCCCGACCCGGTGACGCCCATCGAGGAGACCCTCGCGACGCTGGACGACCTGATCACCGAGGGCAAGATCCGCTACATCGGGCACTCCAACCTGTCGGGGTGGCAGATCGCCGAGGCGGAGTTCACCGCTCGCCTCAGCGGGCATCCGAAGTTCATCTCGGCGCAGAACGAGTACAGTCTTCTCGCGCGTGATGTCGAGCGGGAGGTCCTCCCGGCCGTGAACCGCTACGGCCTGGGCTTCCTGCCGTTCTTCCCGCTCTACAACGGCCTGTTCACGGGCAAGTTCACGCGCCAGGGCGGCCCCGCCGACAGTCGGATCATGCACCTCCGTCGTCACCTGCTGGACGAGGCGCCGTGGGACAGGATCGAGCGCTACCAGGCGTTCTGCGACGAGCGCGGGGTCACGATGCTCGCGGCGACCTTCGCCTGGCTGCTCGCTCAGCCGGGACTGTCGAGCGTCATCGCGGGAGCGACGAAGCCGGAGCAGATCGTCGCCAATGCCGAGGCGGCCACCGCGTGGAAGCCGACGGCGGAGGAGGTCGCCGGGATCGGGGAGATCTTCGCTCCGGCGGGCTGAAATCGCCTACGAAAGCCTTGTGAGTGAGCACTCACTCCGGGTAGAGTCGCCGCGTGACGAACGACGCAGCGACAGAATCCCAGCCGCGCTCGCGCGCGCAGCCGATGGCGGTGGACGACCGTAAGGCGATGATCATCGACGCGGTCATCCCGCTGCTGCTCGAGCACGGGCGCGGAATGACGTCACGCCAGATCGCCGAGGCCGCCGGCATCGCCGAGGGCACCATCTTCCGCGCCTTCGGTGACAAGGAGACGCTCGTGCAGGCGGCGATCGAGAAGTACCTCGATCCGGAGCCGCTGCGCGAGGCGCTCCGCAGCATCGACCCCGCGCTCCCGCTGGAGAACAAGATGCGCGCGATCCTGTACCTGCTGCGTGAGCGCTTCCAGAGCGTCATGCGGATCATGCCGGTCATCGGCGCACAGCGTCCGCCCGTGCCGCAGGAGCGCGGGGAGTTCGCCCGCATCATCGCCCAGATCCTGGAGCCGGAGGCCGGTGAGCTCAACTGGCCGCCGGAGCGCGTCGCTCACCTGCTGCGGCTGATCAGCTTCTCCTCCGCGTTCCCCGCGCTCAACGAGGGCATCGAGTTCAGCATCGACGACCTCGCCCGGATGACGCTGGTCGGCGTCGCCGGGACCTCGCCCCACGTTCTCTTCCCGTCATCCGACACGGAGGCATCATGCTCCTGAGACTGCTCGGCCGGTTCCTCCGGCCGCACTGGCCGCTCCTGATCGGGGTGATCGTCTTCCAGCTGGCGCAATCGCTGCTCTCGCTGTGGCTGCCGACCCTGAACGCCGACATCACCGACAACGGCATCGCCAAGGGCGACACCGGCTACATCATGGCCGTCGGCGCCGAAATGCTCGGCGTGACGCTGGTGCAGGTCGCCTGCGCCATCACCGCCGTCTACTTCGGCGCCAAGGTCGCGATGCTGGTCGGACGCGACCTGCGCGAGGCGATCTTCCACCGGGTCGGGGAGTTCTCCGAGCGCGAGGTGTCGTCCTTCGGCGCGCCCTCGCTGATCACCCGCAACACCAACGACGTCCAGCAGGTGCAGATGCTGGTGATGATGACGTGCACGCTGCTCGTCTCGGCGCCCATCCTCGCGGTCGGCGGCATCGTACTGGCGATGCAGCAGGACATCGACCTGTCGTGGCTCATCGCTGTGAGCGTGCCGGCACTGCTGGTCGCGGTGAGCATCATCATCGCGCGCATGGTGCCGCTGTTCCGACGCATGCAGGACAGGATCGACCGCGTCAACCGCGTGCTCCGCGAGCAGCTGACCGGCCTCCGCGTGGTGCGCGCGTTCGTGCGCGAACGCGTCGAGACCGACCGGTTCCGGGTGGCGAACGACCAGGTGACGGAGACGGCGCTGAAGGCGGGCCGGTTGTTCGCGCTGATGTTCCCGATCGTGATGCTCGTGCTCAACGTGTCGAGCGTCGCCGTGATCTGGTTCGGCTCCTTCCGCGTGCAGGACGGCACCCTCCAGGTGGGCACGCTCACGGCGTTCCTGCAGTACCTCATGCAGATCCTCATGGGCGTGATGATGTCGACGATGATGGCCGTTCTCGTGCCGCGCGCGTCGGTGTGCGCCGACCGCATCGGCGAGGTGCTCGGCACGGAGCCGTCCGTTCGCGCGTCCGACACCCCGGTCACAGAGGTGGAGACGCACGGAACGGTGGAGTTCGTCGACGTCGGCTTCTCGTACCCGGGAGCCGAGCATCCCGTGCTCACCGACATCACCTTCCTCGCCGAGGCGGGGCGGACGACCGCCATCATCGGCAGCACCGGCGCAGGCAAGACGACGCTGGTGAACCTGATCCCGCGCCTGTTCGATGCGACGAGCGGGATCGTGCTGGTCGACGGTGTGGATGTGGCCGACCTCGACCCGGAGGTGCTGTGGTCCCGCATCGGGATCGTGCCGCAGCGCCCCTACCTGTTCTCGGGCACGGTGGCGTCGAACCTGCGGTACGGCAATCCGGATGCGACCGACGACGAGCTCTGGCACGCGCTCGAGGTGGCGCAGGCGCGCGACTTCGTCGAGGCGATGCCGGAGGGTCTCGACGCGCCGATCGCACAGGGCGGCACCAACGTCTCGGGTGGTCAGCGGCAGAGGCTCGCGATCGCTCGCGCACTGGTCAGGAAGCCGGAGATCTTCGTCTTCGACGACTCCTTCTCCGCGCTCGACACCGCGACCGACGCACGGCTCCGTGCGGCGCTCGCGCGGGATGTGACCGACGCGACCAGGATCGTGGTCGCCCAGCGGGTGTCCACCATCGTGGATGCCGACCAGATCATCGTCCTCGACGACGGCCGCGTGGTCGGTCGCGGGACGCACGACGAACTCCTCGAGAGCAACGAGACCTACGCCGAGATCGTCTCGTCGCAGCTCGCGGCTCAGGATGCGGCATAGGGAGAAGCGGGATGAGCGACAAGACGACAACCCCCGAGCGGCCGGCCGGCCCTCCGATCCGGCGCGGACCCGGCGGGGGAGGACCGTTCGCCGGTTTCGGCATGCCCGTCCAGAAGTCGATGAACTTCGGCCCGAGTGCGAAGCGCCTGCTCGGCCGCCTCCGCCCGGAGTGGCTGCCGCTCGCCGCGGTGACGCTGCTCGCGGTGGTGTCCGTGACGTTCGCGGTGCTCGGGCCCAAGCTGCTCGGCAACGCGATCAACCTGGTGTTCGCCGGCGCCCTCTCCCTGCAGTTCCCGAAGGGCGAGACCCAGGCGCAGGTCATCGCCGGCCTGCGGGCGCAGGGCCAGAACCAGTACGCCGACCTGCTCTCCGGCACGACCTTCACGCCCGGCGCCGGCATCGACTTCACCGCGGTCGGCCAGACCCTGCTGTGGGTGCTCGCGCTGTACATCCTGTCGTCGGTGTTCAGCTACCTGCAGGCGTACGTGCTCAACGGCGTCACGCAGCGCACGGTCTACCGTCTGCGCTCGGATGTGGAGGACAAGCTGCACCGTCTCCCGCTGAAGTACTTCGACGGGATGCAGCGGGGCGAGCTGCTCAGCCGGGTCACCAACGACATCGACAACATCTCGCAGTCGCTGCAGCAGACGATGAGCCAGCTGCTGACGTCCCTTCTGACGGTCGTCGGAGTGGTCGTGCTGATGTTCGTCATCTCGCCGCTCCTCGCGCTGATCGCGCTCATCACCATCCCGCTGACCCTGGTCATCACGACGGTCATCGCGAAGCGCTCGCAGAAGCTGTTCGTCGCCCAGTGGCGGCACACCGGCGAGCTGAACGGCCAGATCGAGGAGGCGTTCACCGGCCACTCCCTGGTCAAGCTGTTCGGCCGCCACCGCGAGGTCGAGGCCCGGTTCCGCGAGAAGAACCAGGAGATGTACCGGGCGAGCTTCGGCGCCCAGTTCATCTCGGGCATCATCATGCCGGCGATGATGTTCGTCGGGAACCTGATGTACGTCGCCATCGCGGTGGTGGGTGGACTGCAGGTGGCGAACGGCGCGATGCAGCTCGGTGACGTGACGGCGTTCATCCAGTACTCCCGTCAGTTCACGCAGCCGCTCACCCAGCTCGGGTCGATGGCGAACCTGCTGCAGTCGGGTGTCGCGAGCGCCGAGCGCGTGTTCGAGCTGCTGGACGCCGACGAGCAGTCGCCCGACCCGCGCGAGCCGGAGAGTCCAGCCGGCACCAAGGGCCTCCTGACGTTCGAGGACGTCTCGTTCCGCTACGTGGAGGACACCCCGCTGATCGAGGACCTGTCGCTGGTGGCCCAGCCCGGGCAGAGCGTGGCGATCGTCGGACCGACGGGCGCCGGCAAGACCACGCTCGTGAACCTGATGATGCGCTTCTACGAGCTGGACGGCGGACGCATCACCCTCGACGGCGTCGACATCGCGTCGATGAGCCGGCACGACCTGCGGAGCCGGATGGGGATGGTGTTGCAGGACACCTGGCTGTTCAAGGGCACCATCCGCGACAACATCCTCTACGGCCGCCCGGACGCGACAGAGGAGGAGGTGCTGGATGCGGCGCGCGCGACCTACGTCGACCGCTTCGTCCACTCGCTGCCCGACGGCTACGACACCATCCTCGACGACGAGGGGTCGAACATCTCGGCGGGGGAGAAGCAGCTGCTCACGATCGCGCGGGCCTTCCTCGCGCGGCCGAGCGTGCTCATCCTCGACGAGGCGACCTCGTCCGTGGACACCCGCACCGAGCTGCTCGTGCAGAAGGCGATGAGCGCGCTGCGGGCGGACCGGACGTCGTTCGTCATCGCGCACAGGCTCTCCACGATCCGCGACGCCGACCTCATCCTGGTGATGGAGGCGGGCCGGATCGTCGAGCAGGGCACGCACGCCGAACTGTTGGCGCGCGGCGGAGCGTATTACTCGCTCTACAACGCGCAGTTCGCCGGGGCGGCGGACGAGTAGGAGCCTCTGCCGATCACGGCTCGGCGAGGCGGGACGCGTACGCGCGCACGCACCAGAAGACGCCGTACGCGATCAGGCCGAGCGCGATGAGGATGAGGAGGACGACGCCGAACGGGACCTCGGTGAGCGCCTTCAGGCTGCCGTCGAGTCCGCCCGCCTTCTCGGGGTCGGACGTGAAGGCGCCGAAGACGACCAGACCGCCGACGATCACCAGGGCGACGCCCTTGGAGACGTAGCCGACGCGGCCCAGCGTCGTCGTGACGGTCGCCCAGCGGTTCGGCGGGAGGCGCAGGTCGCGCTCGAACTTGTGGGTCAGCCCGTTCACGGCGAAGACGACGCCGACGACCACGATCGCGACCCCGATGCCGGCGAGGAGGAAGACTCCGCCGGGCATCGCCAGCAGCTTCGCGCTCATCGACTTCTCGGAGGTGGACGCATCCTGCCGGCCGCCGGACGCGATGGAGATCGCGATACCGGCGAGGGCGGCGTACACGACGCACTTGGCGACCTCCGTCACCTTCTGGCCCGGCTTGTGCGCCGTGATCGCCTGCAGGATCTGCCAGGCCGCCAGGAAGATGAGCCCGACGATCACGGCCCACAGCACGAAGAGGCCGCCCGGCACGGCGACGAGCGCCTGCAGGGCACCCGACTGGTCGGCATCCCCGCCCGATCCGAACGCGACGGCCAGCGCGATGACGCCGATCAGGATGTGCAGGATGCCGATGGCGGCGAGGCCGACCCGGGCGAGGCCGCGCACGAGCGGATGGCGTTCGACCCGGGAGGCGACGCGGCTGGGGGAGGTCATGGCGTGAACGGTACGCGGCGTTCACGCGTTCGGGAATCTCGGGTACCGTAGAGGACTGAGTCCGCCGCGCCGTCACGCGGCGGCGAGATCTGAATAGAGGAGGCCGGCATGGACATCGACCTCAGCGTCTTGCGTCTCATGGAGCGCGAGAAGGAGATCCCCTTCGATGAACTGGTGCAGATCATCGAACAGGCCATCCTGACCGCCTACCTGAAGCACACGAACCAGGCCGATCACCGCCACGGTCACAGCGACCAGCCGCCGGCCGCACGGGTGCACCTGGACCGCAAGACGGGGCATGTCACGGTTTACGTGCCCGAGCGCGACGAAGAAGGCAACGTCATCGGCGAGGCCGAGGACAGCCCGAGCGACTTCGGCCGCATCGCGGCCTTCGCGGCCAAGCAGGTGATCAACCAGCGGCTGCGCGACATCGCGGACGACGCCGTGCTCGGCGAGTTCCGCGGACGCGAGGGCGACATCGTCGCCGGCGTCATCCAGCAGGGCCCGAACCCGCGCATGATCCACGTCGACCTGGGAACGGTGGAGGCCATCCTCCCGCCGGAGGAGCAGGTGCCGGGCGAGGAGTACACGCACGGTTCGCGCATCCGCGTCTACGTCACGAGCGTCACCAAGGGGCCGAAGGGTCCGTCGATCACCGTGTCGCGCACGCACCCGGCGCTCGTCCGGAAGCTGTTCGCGCTGGAGGTCCCGGAGATCGCCAGCGGCGTCGTCGAGATCGTCTCGCTCGCGCGCGAGGCCGGGCACCGCACGAAGATGGCGGTCCGGGCGACCGAGCCGGGAGTGAACGCCAAGGGCGCGTGCATCGGCGAGCTGGGTCAGCGCGTCCGCGCGGTGACCGCGGAGCTCAACAACGAGAAGATCGACATCGTCGACTACTCGCCGGACCTCGCGACGTTCGTGTCGAGTGCGCTGTCGCCGGCGAAGGTGACCAGTGCGTTCGTCATCGACGAGTCGCTCAAGGCCGTCCGCGCGCTCGTGCCCGACTACCAGCTGTCGCTCGCGATCGGCAAGGAGGGTCAGAACGCGCGTCTCGCCGCGAAGCTCACGGGCGCGAAGATCGACATCCAGCCCGATTCGATCCTCGACCGCGATTGAGTTCGTCTGTCGATCTTCGCGCCGTGCCGACGCGGCGGAGCCGTGGCGCCACGGTCGCCGCAGGCGCACAAGCACAGCATCCAGCCCGATTCGATCCTCGACCGCGATTGAGTTCGGCCGGTTGGAATGCGGTTGCATTCCACAGCGTTATTGATGGCGCGGGTTCCTGTCCGTTCGGCGCGTGCCGTCGGGAGGAGTAGGATGGAACCCGTCAGAACGTGCGTCGGATGCCGTTCTCGCGCTCCCCGGTCCTCTCTTCTGAGGATCGTCGCCCAGGATTCGGAACTCGTGGTGGACCCGTCCGCCACCCGGCCGGGGCGAGGTGCGTGGCTGCATCCGGTCGAGGAGTGTCTCGAACTCGCACTGAAGCGCCGGGCCTTCGGGCGGGCGCTTCGGGTGGAGGGGACGCTCGACACCGCGACCATCCGGTCGCAATTCATTAGAACAGGCTGAAGAAGTTGACTTCACATGAGTGACAACCGATGAGTGTCTCGAAATGAGATCCGTCCGCTATTAACGCCTGCCCCTGTCTGGGGTGGGCCCAGACAGGAGAATTGTGGCTGCAAAACCACGCGTACATGAGGTCGCGAGCGAGCTCGGCGTCGACAGCAAGGTCGCGCTCGCGAAGCTCAAGGAGATGGGCGAGTTCGTCAAGGGACCGTCCTCGAGCATCGAGCCCCCGGTAGCACGCAAGCTGCGTGCCGCGCTGGAGGCCGAGGGTGCGAAGCCGTCCGCCGAGAAGGCGACCGCTACCGCCCCGAAGGCGCCGTCCCAGGCGCCGCGTCCGGCCGCTCCGCGTCCGCCGCAGGCGCCCGCCGCCGCGACCGAGACGGATGCCGGGCCCAAGCCGCAGGCGCCGATGTCGGTCGCCGAGCGTCAGGCCGCGGCCGAGAAGGCCGCCGCCGAGAAGGCCGCTGAGAAGGCGGCGGAGAAGGCTGCTTCGAGCACGCCCGCCGCAGGCGCCCCGGCGACCCCGGACGCCGTCAAGCCGAGCTCCGCACCCCGCCCCGGCGGCGGTGGCATCCCGCGCCCGAGCGCCCCGCGCCCCGGCAACAACCCGTACTCGTCGAACCAGGGCATGGGCCAGCGCACGCCGCGTCCGGGCAACAACCCGTTCTCGTCGTCGCAGGGCATGGGACAGCGTCCCTCGCCCGGCAACATCCCGCGTCCGACCCCGCCGCGTCCCGGTGCCCCGCGCATCGGCGCACCCGGTCAGGGTGGCGGGAACCGTCCCGGCCCGCGTCAGGGCGGCGGCGGTCGTCCCGGCTTCCAGCAGCGCCCCGGCACCGGTGGCGGTGCGGGAGCAGGCGCAGGCGGCGGCTTCCAGCGTCCCGGCGGCGGCTTCGGCGGCCCGCGCCCCGGTGGCGGCGGCGGTCGTGGTCGTGGACCGGGCGGCGGCACGGCCGGTGCGTTCGGCCGCGGTGGCGGCAAGAGCAAGGCCCGCAAGTCGAAGCGCGCGAAGCGTCAGGAATTCGAGATGCGGGAGGCCCCGTCGCTGGGCGGCGTGACCGTTCCCCGCGGCAACGGCGACACCGTCATCCGACTGCGTCGCGGCTCGTCCATCTCGGACTTCGCCGACAAGATCGACGCGAACCCCGCGTCGCTGGTCACCGTCCTCTTCCACCTGGGCGAGATGGCGACCGCGACCGAGTCGCTCGATGAGGCCACCTTCGAGGTGCTCGGCGAGGAGCTCGGCTACAAGATCCAGGTCGTCTCGCCCGAGGACGAGGACAAGGAGCTCCTGGAGGGCTTCGACATCGACCTCGACGGCGAGCTCGCCGGCGAGTCCGACGAGGACCTCGAGATCCGTCCCCCGGTCGTCACCGTCATGGGTCACGTCGACCACGGTAAGACGCGCCTCCTCGACGCCATCCGCAACGCGAACGTCGTCGCGGGCGAGGCCGGCGGCATCACCCAGCACATCGGTGCGTACCAGGTGTGGACGGAGCACGAGGGCATCGAGCGTGCCATCACCTTCATCGACACCCCGGGTCACGAGGCGTTCACCGCCATGCGTGCCCGTGGTGCGCAGGTCACCGACATCGCGATCCTCGTGGTCGCGGCGGACGACGGCATCATGCCGCAGACCATCGAGGCGCTGAACCACGCTCAGGCGGCGAACGTGCCGATCGTGGTCGCGGTGAACAAGATCGACAAGCCGGAGGCCAACCCGGCCAAGGTGCGCCAGCAGCTCACCGAGTTCGGCCTGGTGGCGGAGGAGTACGGCGGCGACGTCATGTTCGTGGACGTGTCCGCGCGCAACGACATCGGCATCCAGGACCTGCTCGACGCGGTCCTGCTGACCGCCGACGCCGGTCTCGACCTCCGCGCCAACCCGAACAAGGACGCCCGCGGTGTCGCCATCGAGGCGAAGCTCGACAAGGGCCGCGGCGCCGTGGCGACCGTGCTCATCCAGTCCGGAACGCTCCGGGTGGGCGACGCGATCGTGGCAGGCACCGCCTACGGCCGCGTGCGTGCCATGGCCGACGAGAACGGCGAGGCCGTCTTCGAGGCAGCCCCGTCGCGTCCGGTCCAGGTGCAGGGTCTCTCCAGCGTCCCGCGCGCCGGTGACGTGTTCCTCGTCACCGAGGAGGACCGCACCGCCCGCCAGATCGCCGAGAAGCGTGAGGCCGCGGAGCGCAACGCGCAGCTGGCGAAGGCCCGCAAGCGCATCTCGCTCGAGGACTTCACCCGGGCCCTGGAGGAGGGCAAGGTCGAGGCGCTCAACCTCATCATCAAGGGCGACGTGTCCGGTGCCGTGGAGGCGCTGGAGGAGTCGCTCATGAAGATCGAGGTCGACGATTCGGTCTCCCTCCGCATCCTGCACCGCGGCGTCGGCGCGATCACCGAGTCGGACATCGACCTGGCGACGATCGACAACGCGATCGTGATCGGCTTCAACGTCCGCCCGGACGTGAAGGCGCGCGAGCGTGCGGCCCGCGAGGGTGTGGATGTGCGCTTCTACTCGGTCATCTACAACGCGATCGAGGACATCGAGAACTCGCTGAAGGGCATGCTCAAGCCCGAGTTCGAAGAGGTCCAGTCCGGTGTCGCCGAGATCCGCGAGGTGTTCCGCTCCTCGAAGTTCGGCAACATCGCCGGTGTCATCGTCCGCTCCGGGACGATCACGCGAAACGCCAAGGCGCGGGTCATCCGCGACGGCGTCGTGGTGGGGGACAACCTCGCCATCGAGTCGCTGCGCCGGTTCAAGGACGACGTCACCGAGGTCCGTACGGACTTCGAGGCCGGTATCGGTCTCGGGAAGTACAACGACATCCAGATCGGCGACGAGATCGAGACGACCGAGCTTCGCGAGAAGCCTCGAGTCTGATTCGAGAGATGGCCGGTGGCTTCGCCACCGGCCATCTTGTCTGAAAGGAGCACAACCATGGCTGACCCGGCACGCGCGAGGAAGCTCGCGGACAGGATCAAGGAGATCATCGCGAAGCGGCTCGATCGCGGTCTCCGCGACCCGCGCCTCGGCTTCGTCACGATCACGGACGTCCAGGTGACCGGTGACCTGCAGCACGCCACAGTGTTCTACACGGTGTACGGCACTGAGCAGGAGCGCGACGACAGCGCTGCTGCTCTCAAGGCCGCCACCGGCATGCTGCGCAGCGAGGTCGGCAAGAACATCACCGCCCGGCTCACGCCGACGCTGGAGTTCCAGCTCGACGCGATCCCCGAGAACGCCGCGCAGATCGAGAACCTGCTCCGCGAGGCGCGTCAGCGGGATGAAGAGGTCGCGGGACTCGCGGCCGGCGCGAACTACGCCGGCGACGAGGACCCGTACGTCAAGCCCCGCGAGTTCGAGGACGACGACGAGGACTTCGACGACACCGAGGACGACGACACCGAAGACGACGACACCGAGGACGCCGACGAGGCGGACGACAAGCACTGACCGCCGCGCCGGGTCGGCTCTAGGCTGACGGCATGTTCGCCGTCACGTTCTACGATGCCGACCCGGACGCGTCTCCGGAGCACTTCCAGCGTCTCGTCGAGACGTACCCCCGTCACCGCGCCTACCTCGACGAGTTCGCGGCGGGAGGCGAGGTGCTGATGATCGGCACCTTCGGCGACCCGGCCACGCAGGGCTCGATGGCGATCTTCCGCAGCCGGGAGGCGGCGGAGCGCTTCCTGGAGGGCGACCCGTTCGTCACGGAGGGTCTGGTGTATCGGGTGCGCATCCAGGACTGGGACCCGCTCGTCTTCTCCGAGAGCTGACGTCCGACCAGACTTACGGCAGCGTGTACCCGCCCTCGGCCGTGACGGCGAGACCGTCGGCGAGCAGCCCGGCCAGCGCACGGTCGCGCTGGGCGGCATCCGGCCACACGGTCTCGAGCTCGGCAGCGGTCACCGGGATGTGCGACGCCCGCAGCTCGGCGAGGATGCGTCCGCGCACCTGCCGGTCACTGCCCTCGTAGCGCTTCTGCACGGCCTTCTTCGGCCCGTCGTACGCGGGGTAGCCGGCCTGGCGCCACGCACAGCGCGACGCGACCGGGCACTCGTCGCAGCGGGGCGATCGGGCGACGCAGACGATCGCGCCGAGCTCCATCATCCCGGCGTTGAACGCCGCGGCGGCCGGCCGATCCTCCGGGAGCAGCGCCTCCATCGCGGCGAGGTCGCGCTTGCCGGGCGGGCCGGGCTCCGCCTGCCCGTCGATCGCCCGGGCGATGACGCGGCGGATGTTCGTGTCGACCACCGGGTGCCGGTTGCCGTAGGCGAAGACCGCGACGGCACGTGCGGTGTAGTCGCCGATGCCGGGGAGCGCGAGCAGTGCATCCACGTCCTCCGGCACCACGCCGTCGTGCTGCTCGGTGATCGCGACGGCGGCCGCGTGCAGCCAGAGGGCACGGCGCGGGTAGCCGAGCGACTGCCAGGCGCGCACCGCCTCGCCGGGCGGCACAGCGGCGAGGGCGGCCGGGGTCGGCCAGCGGGTGAGCCACTCCTCGAGGCGCGGGATGACGCGGGAGACCGGCGTCTGCTGCAGCATGAACTCGCTGACGAGGGTGCCCCAGGCGGTGAAGCCGTCGCGTCGCCACGGGAGGTCGCGCCGGTTGGCGTGGTACCAATCCACCACCGTCCCGGCGAAGTCGTGCATGCATCGAGGCTAACCGGTGCGACGGCCTATGCTCGTCGCATGATGCTTCCTCCGACGCCGCGGGTGGTGTTCCTGCGCTCGCTGGTCGGTGACATCCGTGCGGTCTCGCCGGTCGGGCGGGTGATCGTCGTGGTCGACGGGGGAACCGTGGGAGGCCCGTTCGCCGACGACCTCGCGGCGGTGTTCCGGGAGTCCGGTGCCGACACGTTCCGGGCGCGGCTCGCGGACTTCCACAACTCGCGGGCGTACCGCACCCGCCTCGGCCCCGAGACGGAGGAGAGCTACTACCGCGACTCCTACGACTACGTGACGCTGCGGCGCGTGCTGCTCGATCCGTTCCGCCTCGGCGGCAGCGCCGGGTTCCAGACCGCGGCCTTCGACGAGGAGCGGGATCAGCCGGTCGAGGCCCGCTGGCTGACGGCCGGACAGGATGCGGTGCTCGTCGTCGACGGGGAGTTCGCCCTGCGTCCGACGCTGCGTGACGCCTGGAACGCCTCCATCCTGCTCGTGAACGCGCTGCAGGAGACCGTGTACCTCGACGATGCCCGTCCGCTCGCCCATGCCGACCACCTGGTCGACGACTCCGAGCCCGAGCTGCCGCTGCGGGTCGACCGCGCGCTCTGAGGCGGCTTTTCAGGCCAGCAGGGGACGCATCCGTTCGGCGGCCTGGTCGGGCGTGAGGAAGGCGCCGGTGCGCTCAACCTCGTGCACGAGCGCGGTGATCGCCGCGTTGACCGGCGCATCGACTCCGGCGGTGCGGGCTTCGTCGACGACGGCGCCGTTCAGGTAGTCGATCTCGGTGAGCTGACCGCGGCGGATGCTCTGCAGCGTCGAGCCCGGGTTGGGCGTCGACCCCATCCTCCGCTTCATGAGCAGGGGGACGGCCTGGGCGGCCCAGCGCGGAGCCCGCGCGACCACGCGGAGGATGCGATCGTCGAGGCCCTGGATGCTCCCGTAGCGCACGCCGCGCGCGTAGCCGACGCGGGTGGCCTCCTGGAGGCTCGCGGTCACGATGGGCCGCAACCGCCGGTCGCCGAGCACCTGCTGCGCACTCAGCCCGGTGATGGCCGGGAGGGCGTTGATCTGGTTGACCATGAGCTTCGTCCACTGGGCGCCGGTGAAGTTGTCGATCGCGAAGGCGGGCATCGCGGCGTCGAGGATGCGGGCGGCCTCGACGGCGGCGGCGGGCGGTGGGCCGTCCCCGGCGCCGAGGTAGGTGTTCGCGGTCGTCGTGACCGAGACGCGGCCGGGGGAGAGGTAGCTCGCGGCGTATAGCGCGAGGGCGCCGACGCAGTCGGATCCGGGCAGCAGCTGCTCCGCCTCGCGGAGGCCGGCGAGGCCGTTCTGCACGATCACGACGGTGATGCCATCGAGGACGGCGGCGTTGGCGCGGATCGCGGCGGGCGCATCCTGGGCCTTGGTGGTGACGAGGGCCAGCTCCGGGCGGGTCTGGAGGGTCTCCGCGGCGGCGACCCGCGCAGTGTGGACGCCCCAGTCGCCGTCGAGCCGGAGGCCGTCGTCGCGGATGGCCGCCAGCTGCTCGCCGCGGGCCGTCACCTCGACCAGGTGGCCGACGCGATCGAGGAGCGCCGCGATCGTTCCGCCGATGGCTCCTGCTCCGATCACGCCGATACGCACGCGCTCCAGCCTAACGGCGGCGACCCCCTGACGATTCGTGCCGAATGTGCGTTATCGCAGGGCGATAACGCACATTCGGCACGAATCTGTGGTGGTCAGTCGGCGAGGACGGGGATGGGCTCGGCGTCAGCGAGGGCGGAGGCGGCCGACTCCGGCGCGGCGGCGGCGCGGGCCGCTGCCCGGCGGCCCGGCAGAGCCAGCGAGATCAGAGCCGCGGCGCCGAGCACCCCGGCGCCGACCCAGACGGCCGGGATCGCCGCATCCACATATCCGGTCGGAGTGAGCGTCCCGCCAGCGCCGGTGAACACGGCGGTCAGGACGGCGACGCCGAGGGCGACCCCGACCTCCCGGAGCGTCGAGTTCGTGCCGGACGCCTTGGCGTGGTCGGCCGGCCGCATGTTGGCGAGGACCGCGGTCGAGCTGGGCGCGAAGACGAGGCCCATGCCGATGCCGGCCAGGAGGAACGGGGGCCACATCTCCGAGTAGGGCAGCGTCGCCGACAGCGTCAGAGCGATCCAGCCCATCGACACCGCGAGCAGGGTCAGGCCGACGACCACCGGGAGGCGCGTCCCGGTCCGCGACGACAGCAGGCCGGTGAGCGGAGCGACGACCATCGGTGCGAGGGTCCACGGCATGGTCATCACACCGGCCTCGAGCGGGGTGTGACCCTGCACGACCTGGAGGAACTGGATGAGGATGAAGATCGCCCCGAAGATGCCGAAGCTGAACGTCACACCGACGAGGTTCGCCACCGTGAAGCTGCGGTCGCGGAACAGCCGGAGCGGCAGCAGCGGCGCCGACGTGCGCGACTCCCAGAAGACGAACGCCACGAGCAGGGCCGCGCCGGCGATCAGGGGGATCAGGACTTCGGCGCTGCCCCATCCCGCGTCGTTGCCGCGGACGATCGCCCAGACGACCCCGAGCACACCGGGGGCGGCGAGCAGCAGGCCGACGACATCGGCGCGGACGCGTGCTCCGAAGCTGTTCGGCAGGGCGAGGAGCACCAGCGGGACGGCGATCACGCCGAGCGGGACGTTCAGCCAGAAGATGGCCTGCCAGTTCCATCCCTCGACCACGGCACCACCGATGAGCGGGCCGAGCGCGACGCCGAGGCCGGAGATGCCGCCCCAGATGCCGATGGCGGCGGGACGCAGACGCTCGCTGACGCTGCCGGCGAGCAGGGTCAGCGACAGCGGCAGGAGGGCCGCAGCGCCGGCTCCCTGGAGCGCACGGGCGCCGATGAGCTGCCACGGCTCGGTCGAGAGCGCTGCGGCCGCGCTGGCGAGCGTGAAGATCGCGATGCCGCCGAGGAAGACGGAGCGGCGGCCGAGCCGGTCACCGAGGCCGACGGCCATCAGCATGAGCGTCGCGAAGGTGAGGGTGTACGCGTTGACCACCCACTGGAGCTCTTCGATGGAGGCGCTGAGGTCTTTGGCGATCACGGGCAGCGCGCTGGTGACGACGAGGTTGTCGAGGGTGGCCATGAACATCGGCAGCGAGGCGGCGACGATCGCCAGCCAGATCGGGATGCGCCGCGAGCGGGCGGTCGTGCCGCCGGCGTCGCGGGTGAGGGGAGCGGACATGCACGCCTCCAAGAGTGTGGTTATCGAGAAATGTGGTTATCGGATGATTACAAGAGCTGACACTAGTAATCGGCTGATAACCTGTCAAGCGTGACAGACAAGATCAGCGAGAGGATCCCGTCGGCCGAGCGCCGCGAGCAGATCCTCGAAGCCGCCAGCCGGGTGTTCGGAGAGCGCGGCTACTTCGGCGCGACGACGGATCAGATCGCCAAGGCCGCGGGGATCAGTCAGCCCTACGTCGTGCGGATGTTCGGCGGCAAGGAGAACCTGTTCGTCGGTGTGCTCTCGCGGTCGCTCGACCGCCTGCTGGTCGCCTTCACCCGCACGCTGGAGGAGTGGAAGGCGGAGGGCTCGCCCGCTGCACCGGCTGCCGCCGTCGTCACGGACGGCACGCCCGTCGCCGGTGGACACGGCGAGATCGGCCGTCGCCTGGGCCTCGCGTATGTGAACCTGATCGAGGACCGCGGCCTGCTGCTGTCGCTCATGCAGGCGTTCAGCATGGGGCAGGACCCGACCATCGGCGCGAAGGCGCGCGACGGGTTCCTCGCGATCTACCGGCTGCTGCGCGACGAGGCCGGCTTCACGCCCGAGCAGGTGCGCTCCTTCCTCGCCGAGGGGATGCTGCTGAACACGCTCCTGGGGCTCCGGCTGCCCGACGAGTACGGCCGGGACGAGGCCGCGACGGAGCTGCTGGAGTGCACGTTCCGGACCAAGCTGGCGCTGGTGCTGGATGTCGCGGCCGAGAGCGGCGGAGGCGTTGCGTCCGCGGCCGCCTCCGCGCCCGTGGCGACGGCGAAGGCGCAGGGCGCATGACGGGCAGCGGTCTCATCCTCGTCGACAAGCCGGCGGGCATGACGAGCCACGACGTCGTCTCGCGCGTCCGGCGCGCGGCGGGAACCCGGAAGGTCGGGCATGCCGGGACGCTGGATCCGATGGCGACCGGGCTCCTCATCCTCGGCATCAACTCGTCCACGCGCCTGCTGACCTACATCGTCGGCGCCGACAAGGAGTACTTTGCGACCATCCGTCTCGGGGCGTCGTCGACGACCGACGACGCCGAGGGCGAGCTGGGGGAGCCGGCGCCGCAGGCCGCGCTCGACGCGGTGACCGCCGAGGCGATCGCCGCCGGGATGGCCGAGCTGACCGGCGAGATCGAGCAGATCCCCTCGTCCGTCAGCGCGATCAAGGTCGACGGCAAGCGCGCGTACGCCCGGGTGCGTGCGGGCGAAGCGGTGGAGCTGAAGCCGCGCGCGATCACCGTCGCGGAGTTCGAGCTGATCGGGACCCGGCGCGACGCGGGCCTGATCGACCTGGAGGTGCGCGTCGTGTGCTCCTCCGGGACGTACATCCGCTCGCTTGCCCGCGACCTCGGCGCCGGTCTCGGCGTCGGCGGTCACCTGACCGCGCTGCGGCGCACCCGGGTCGGCGCGTACGACGTGCGCGACGCCCACGACCTCGCTACGCTCGACGCGGAGGCCGCGCTTATCCCGGCGGTGGATGCGGCCGTCCGGCTGTTCGAGCGGCTCGACCTCACCGAGCAGCAGGCGATCGACCTCACCCACGGCCGTCGCATCCACGTCGCCGACCGGGAGGATGGCGGCGGTGTGCCGGTCGCGGCCGTCGCCCCGAACGGAGCGCTTGTCGGACTCATCGAGTTCCGCGGAAAGGAAGCACGGACCCTGGTGAACTTCCCGACGGACGAAGCGGTCGGTCCCGCATGATCGAGTGGTTCGTCACACTCCAGGTGATCGTCGCGTGCGCTGCGGGCATCCTGTGCATCGTCCTCGGACTGATCGGGCGTCTGCCGGGCGACGTTTCGATGGGCGCCGTCGCGCTGGTGGAGGTGCTGCTGCTCGTGCAGCTGGTCATCGCGATCATCGCGCCCGCTGCGGGCAATCCGCCGTCCGGCAGCCTCGCCGAGTTCTACATCTACCTGATCTCGGCGATCATCCTGCCCCTGGCGGGCGGATTCTGGGCCCTCGTGGAGCGCAACCGGTGGAGCACCGTCATCCTCGGCGGCGTCTGTCTCGCGATCGCGGTCATGGTGTACCGCATGGGCCAGATCTGGTTCGTGCAGGGCGCGTGACCGTCTCCGCGGGCAAATAGAATCGAAGCGATGTCCCACCACACCATGTCCGCGCGCACCGACTCCGATCCGTCCTCCCCGAGGCGGCGGATGACGGGGGTGGGCCGGGTGCTCGTCTTCGTCTACGGCGTCCTGGCGCTGGCGGCGACCGGCCGCAGCGTCTTCCAGATCATCGACCGCTTCCACGAGGCGCCGGTCGCGTTCACGCTCTCCGGGCTCGCCGCCGTCGTGTACATCGTCGCGACCGTCGCCCTGATCGCGCCGGGCCGCGTCTGGTACCGCGTCGCCTGGGTCACCATCAGCTTCGAGCTCGCCGGCGTGCTGATCATCGGGACACTGAGCCTGTTCGCCCCCGCCGTGCTCGGCCTGCACGACATCGACCCGTTCGGCCGCGACGCCACGGTCTGGTCGGTGTACGGGATGGGCTACCTGTTCATCCCGCTGGTGCTGCCGGTGCTCGGGATGCTGTGGCTGCGGAAGCACCATCCGATCGAACCGGTGCAGGATGCCACGTCTGGGGCCGCCTCGTGAAGGTCTTCCACGCCGTCTCGGAGGTTCCCGACGGGTGGGGGCCCAGTGCCATCACCATCGGCAAGTTCGACGGGGTGCACACCGGCCACCGCGCGGTGATCGACCGGTTGCGCGCCGTCGCCGCGGAACGCGGGCTCGTCTCGACGATCATCACCTTCGACCGCAATCCCCTCGAGGTGCTCGCCCCCGCGAAGTGCCCGCCGTCGCTGGTGAGCAACGCGCAGAAGCTCGACCTGCTCGCGTCGACCGGCGTCGACGCGACCCTCATGGTGGCTTTCGATCGTGCGCTCGCCGCGCTCGAGCCCGAGGAGTTCGTGCACCACATCCTCGTCGACCGGCTGCATGCCGCGGCGGTGCTCGTGGGCAGCGACTTCCGGTTCGGTGCGCGCGGCGCAGGTGACGTCGAGCTGCTGCGCCGGCTAGGCGAGACGTACGGCTTCACCGTCGAGCTCATCGACGACGTGCGGCCGGAGCACGGCCGGCGCGTCTCATCCACCTGGATCCGGGAGCTGCTCGCCGACGGCGACGTCGCGCACGCGACCCAGCTGCTCGGCGCCCCTCCGACCGTGCGCGGGCTCGTGGTGCACGGTGCGGCACGCGGGCGTGAGCTGGGCTTCCCGACCGCGAACCTCTCGCCGGAGTCGGAGGGACTCATCCCCGCCGACGGCGTCTACGCCGGCTGGCTGACCGACGCGGGCGAGCGGTACCCGGCCGCGATCTCGGTCGGCAACAACCCGACCTTCGAGGGCGTCCCGCAGAAGCAGGTGGAGGCGTACGTGCTCGACCGCGAGCTCGACCTCTACGACCACACGGTCGAGGTCGCCTTCGTCGAGCGCATCCGCGGGATGGTCGCGTACACAGGCATCGAGCCGCTCATCGCGCAGATCGCGGACGACGTGGAGCAGGCGCGGCGTATCCTCGGCGTCGTCCCGGCGACCGACGCCGACGAGCGTTCCTGATGACGGGCGCGAACCCGGCCGCCGACCGGCGGCCGCTCTGGCACGGCCGCGCGATCGCGCTGCTCGGCATCCTGCTGGTCGCGGCGAACCTCCGCACCGCCGTCGCCGCGCTGTCGCCGATCTTCGCCGAGATCCGCACCGAGTTCGACGTGTCGAGCATCGACGTCGGACTGCTCGGGATGCTGCCGCCGGTGTGCTTCGCAGTGTTCGGCCTGGTCGCGCCGACCTTCACGCGGAGGCTGAGCCTCGAAGCCGTCGTCGTGCTCGCGCTCGGCGTCATGCTGGCCGGGCACCTCATCCGTGCGGCCGCCCCGTCGTTCGCGGTGCTGGCGATCGGGTCGGCGGTGACCTTCGCGGGCATGGGCGTCGGGAACGTGCTGCTGCCCCCGCTGGTCAAGCGGTACTTCCCCGATCGGATCGGGCTCGTCACCTCGCTGTACGCGACCATCATGTCGGTGTCGACGCTGCTGCCGCCGCTCGTCGCGGTGCCGGTGGCGGATGCGGCCGGATGGCACGTCTCCGTCGGCATGTGGGCCGTGGTCTGCGCGCTCGCGATCGTGCCGTGGCTGCGCATCCTGATAACGCACCGACCGGCGCACCCGGACCGCGACGTGGAGGTCGAGAAGGCGCAGCCGGCGATGGCCGGCCGGGTCTGGCACTCGCCGCTGGCCTGGGCGATGGCGGTGCTGTTCGCCGTGTCGAGCCTCAACGCGTACGCGATGTTCGCCTGGCTTCCGGAGATCCTGCACGATGTGGCCGGGCTGACTCCGATCGAGGCGGGGGCACTGTTGTCGGTGTATGCCGGGATGGGCATACCGGCGGGACTGCTGGTTCCGATGCTGGCCGCGCGGATGCGGAACGTCGCCTGGCTGATCTATGCCGGGGTCGCGTTCTTCGTCGTCGGGTACCTCGGTCTCATCCTCGCGCCCGGCGTCGCGACGTGGCTGTGGGTGGCGCTGGCCGGGCTCGGGCCGCTGCTCTTCCCGCTGTGCCTCGTGCTGATCAATATGCGGACGCGGACGCACGCGGGGTCTGTCGCGCTCAGCGGGTTCACGCAGGGTCTCGGCTACACGCTGGGCGCGCTCGGTCCGCTCGCGGTCGGCGTGCTGCACCAGCTCACGGGCTCCTGGACGCTCGCCCTCGTGGTGCTGACCGCGACAGCCCTCGCGGCCGCCGCGGCCGGCGCCGTCGCCGCCCGCCCCAAGTACCTCGAAGACTGACCCCTCACGTCGGTTCGCCCCCCGTCGAGTACGCAAAAACTGCACGCCGCAGCGGCGCGTCGTGTGCAATTCGTGCGGACTCGACGGTGGGGGTTACGGGAGGAGGGCGGCGCGGTGGATGAGGGCGGCGGCCCCGATGAGCGGACCCTCGGAGGAGAGGGCGGACGGGACGATCCGCACCTTGCGCACGAACGGGAAGTAGTGGTGCTCGATGACCTCGCGCATGTGGTCGAAGAGGTCCGGCGTCGAGTGGGAGAAGCCTCCGCCGATCGCGACCAGCTCCAGGTCGAGCAGTGCGGTCGCCGACGCGATCGCGCGGCCGACGGCCTCGCCGGTGCGGGCGATCGCCTCGCGCGCCACGAGGTCGCCTGCGACGTACGCCGCCGCCAGCTCCTCACCGGTCGCGCCCTCGAAACCCTGCTGCCGCGCCCACGCGACGGTGTGCGGCCCGGAGGCCATGGCCTCCAGCGCGTACGGGTTGCCGAACGTGTCCTCGCCCTTGATGTCGCCGACCTCGACGTGCCCGATGTGGCCGGCGTTGCCGGTCGGACCGGTGATCACGCGGCCGCCCACGATGAGCCCGCCGCCGATCCCGGTCGAGATGACCATCCCCATGACGTTGTCGACGCCCTGCGCCGCACCCACCCAGTGCTCGGCCATGGTGATCGCCACGCCGTCCATCTCGAGGGTCACGGGAACGTTGAGGGAGAGCTCGGCGGCGACGCCGGCGACGAAGTCGCGCATCGGGTAGTCGCGCCAGTGCGGCACGTTGAGCGGCGAGACGAGCCCGCGCTGCCGGTCGATCGGGCCGGCGCTGCCGATGCCGACGCCGATGATCGCGGCGTCGGACGGGAGGGATGCGGCGGCCGCGCGCACGACGCCGCCGACCGACTCCTCGAGCTCCGGAACGGTGGCGTTCCGCCCGGTCGGACGGCGGTGCCGGGAGCCCTCGACGAGGCGGCCCTCCGCATCCACCAGGGCGGCTTCGACCTTCGTCCCGCCGAAGTCGACGGCCAGGACGTAGGGGGTGGGGGCGGTGGCGGCTGTCAGCGAGGGGTCTGTGGGCACGACCCAACGATAAACGAAACGGCCTCTGCTCATTTGAGCATCCACCACACACATGTTGCTCAGGCGCGCACGCCCTTCCTAAGCTGGAGGGGTGGCCCTGAACGATTCGGACGAGATCCTCGCCGTCAAAGCCGCGGAACTGTACTACGAGGCCGGCAAGACGCAGGACGAGATCGGCGTCGCCCTCAACGTCTCGCGCTGGAAGGTCGGCCGCCTGCTCGTCGCCGCCCGTGAGCACGGCTTCGTGCGCATCGAGATCGTGCACCCCAGCGCCCGCCGGTTCTCGCTCGAACGCGAGCTCTGCGGCTTCTACGGCCTGATGGATGCGGTGGTCGTGCCCGCGGCGGAGTCCGACTCCGAGGTGCAGGGCCGAGTGGCGCAGGCCGCCGCCGATTACCTGACCACGCTCCGTCCCGTCCCGCGCACCCTCGGCGTGAGCTGGGGCCGCACGCTCCACGCCGTCGCCGCGCGCCTGCGGCCGGGTTGGGCCGTCGGGGTCAACCCCGTCCAGATCAACGGCAGCGTCTCGTCCACCCGCCAGGCCACCGCCGCCGCCGACACGGCCGTCGTGATCGCGCGCAAGGCGCAGGGCACCGCGACCCTGCTCCCGAGCCCGGCGATCTTCGAGCACGCCGCCACCCGGCGGGCGATCGAGGCCGACCGCTCGGTGCAGAGCGTCCTCGAACTCGCCCGCGACGCCAGCGCGTATCTGTTCAGCGCGGGCGTCGTCGACACCAGCTCGGTCCACGTCGACTCCGGCTACCTCTCGGTGGAGGATGTCGCCGCACTCGCCGAGAAGGGCGCGGTCGGCGACGTCGTCGGCCGCTTCATCACCGACGACGGACAGGTCGCCGACCCGGAGCTCAACTCGCGGACGCTGGGGCTCAGCCTCGACGAGCTCCGCTCGGCCCGCACCTCCATCGCCGTCATCGCCGGGGAGGCCAAGCACCGCGTCGCCCACGCCGTCGTCGCGAGCGGCCTCTGCACGACGCTCATCACCGACGAATCCACCGCCAACGACCTGCTCGGGCGCGCGGCGCCCGGCACCACCGCTCCGTAGCATCCGAGCTGCACCACCTGGAGGAACACGTGACCATCGAGACAACGCCGCCCGTGCGCACCCTCGCACCCGCGGCCCGCGCCGTCGAGGTGCTCGGCGGCGACCTGACGGAGGGATCGCTCCGGCGGTACCTCAACGGCATCCCCGGAGTGGATGCGGTGGGCCTGGAGCAGCGCGCGGCCGGCCTCGGCACGCGCTCCATCAAGACCACCAGCAAGAAGTGGGCTCTCGACACCGTCATCGAGCTGATCGACCTCACCACCCTGGAGGGGGCGGACACCCCCGGCAAGGTGCGCTCCCTGGTGGCCAAGGCGCTCACCCCGGACCCGTCCGACCTTTCCACTCCGCGCCCCGCCGCGGTCTGCGTCTACGGCGACATGGTGCCGTATGCCGTCGAGGCGCTGGGCGCCGCGCACGCCGGCGCCGTCCGCCGGGCCGGAGGCACCGGGGGTGTCAACGTCGCCGCCGTCGCGACCGCCTTCCCGAGCGGACGCGCCTCCTTGAAGGTCAAGCTGGCCGACACGGCGGACGCCGTTGCGGCCGGCGCGGACGAGATCGACATGGTCATCGACCGCGGCGCCTTCCTCTCCGGCCGTTACGGGCTCGTCTTCGACGAGATCGTCGCCGTCAAGGAGGCGTGCCGCCGCGAGGACGGCACGTACGCCCACCTCAAGGTGATCCTGGAGACGGGCGAGCTGAACACGTACGACAACGTGCGACGCGCCTCCTGGCTGAGCATCCTCGCGGGTGGCGACTTCATCAAGACGTCCACCGGCAAGGTGTCGCCCGCCGCGACGCTCCCGGTGACCCTGCTGATGCTGGAGGTCGTGCGCGACTGGCACCTGCTCACCGGCGAGGAGATCGGCGTCAAGCCGGCCGGCGGCATCCGCTCGTCGAAGGACGCCATCAAGTACCTCGTGACCGTCGCGGAGACGGTCGGCGAGCGGTGGCTGCAGCCGCACCTGTTCCGGTTCGGCGCCTCCAGCCTCCTGAACGACGTGCTCCTGCAGCGCCAGAAGCTGGCCACCGGGCACTACTCCGGCGCCGACTACGTGACGATCGACTGAAAGCTGACCAGACCATGAGTTTCCTCGAATACGCACCGGCTCCCGAGTCGCGGTCGATCCTGAACCTGCGCGACCAGTACGGGCTGTTCATCGACGGCGAGTTCGTCGACGGGCACGGCACGCCGTTCCAGACCATCTCTCCCGCGACGGAGGAGCGCCTGGCGACCATCGCCACCGCCGACTCCTCCGATGTGGATGCGGCCGTCGCCGCCGCCCGTCGCGCCTACGACCGCGTCTGGTCGCGGATGAGCGGCAGCGACCGCGGCAAGTACCTCTTCCGCATCGCCCGGCTCGTCCAGGAGCGCGCCCGCGAGCTCGCCGTGGCCGAGAGCCTCGACAACGGCAAGCCGATCAAGGAGAGCCGGGATGTGGACGTCCCGCTCGTCGCCGCCTGGTTCTTCTACTACGCGGGATGGGCGGACAAGCTCGAGCACGCCGGCCTCGGCCCTGCGCCCCGCGCGCTCGGGGTCGCCGCGCAGGTGATCCCGTGGAACTTCCCGCTGCTGATGCTCGCGTGGAAGATCGCTCCGGCTCTCGCGGCGGGCAACACGGTCGTGCTGAAGCCGGCCGAGACCACCCCGCTGACCGCGCTGCTGTTCGCCGAGATCGTGCAGCAGGCCGACCTCCCGGCGGGTGTCGTGAACATCGTCACCGGCGCGGGGGAGACCGGGCGCGACCTGGTCGCCCACCCGGACGTGAACAAGGTCGCCTTCACCGGCTCCACCGCCGTCGGGCGCGAGATCGCCCGCACGGTCGCCGGAACGTCCAAGAAGCTGACGCTGGAGCTCGGCGGCAAGGCCGCGAACATCGTCTTCGACGACGCCCCCATCGACCAGGCGGTCGAGGGCATCGTCAACGGCATCTTCTTCAACCAGGGCCACGTCTGCTGCGCCGGAAGCCGCCTGCTGGTGCAGGAGAGCATCCACGACGAGGTCGTCGAACGGCTGAAGAGCCGCCTGTCGACGCTGCGCCTCGGCGACCCGCTCGACAAGAACACCGACATCGGCGCGATCAACTCGGCCGAGCAGCTGCAGCGCATCCGCGAGCTGTCCGACATCGGAGAGGCGGAGGGCGCGGAGCGCTGGACGGCGGACTGCGAGATCCCGGAGAACGGCTTCTGGTTCGCGCCGACCATCTTCGACAACGTGTCCACCAGCCACCGCATCGCCCGCGAGGAGATCTTCGGCCCTGTGCTGTCGGTGCTGACCTTCCGCACACCGGCCGAGGCGATCGCGAAGGCGAACAACACGCCGTACGGGCTGTCGGCCGGTATCTGGTCCGAGAAGGGCAGCCGCATCCTGGCCGTTGCCGACAAGCTGCGGGCCGGCGTCGTCTGGGCCAACACCTTCAACCGCTTCGACCCCGCGAGCCCGTTCGGCGGCTACAAGGAGTCCGGCTACGGCCGCGAGGGCGGTCGCCACGGTCTGGGCGCGTACCTCGTGCCCGGCCGCTCGCTGGCGCCCGCGTCGCCGCTCCGCATCCCCGCCGTCCGCCCGACCCGCAAGGGAGCCTCCAAATGAGCCGCCTGGCTGTTCCGAAGACCTACAAGCTGTACATCGGCGGGAAGTTCCCGCGCAGCGAGTCCGGCCGCACCTACGAGGTCGTCTCCGCGAAGGGCGCGTTCCTGGCGAACGCGGCCAAGGCGTCCCGCAAGGACGCCCGCGACGCGGTGGTCGCCGCGCGTGCCGCCGTGTCCGGCTGGTCCGGCGCCACCGCCTACAACCGCGGCCAGGTGCTGTACCGGATCGCGGAGCTGATGGAGGGGCGTCGCGCTCAGTTCATCGACGAGATCCAGAAGTCCGAAGGCGTGTCGGCGTCCGCGGCGACCGCGCAGGTCGACGAGGCCATCGACCGCTGGGTCTGGTACGCGGGATGGGCCGACAAGTTCGCGCAGGTCGCGGGCAACGCCAACCCCGTCGCCGGCCCGTACTTCAACATCTCGGTCCCGGAGCCGACCGGCGTCGTCGCGATCGTCGCACCGCAGGACTCCAGCCTTCTCGGGTTCACGAGCGCGGTCGCCCCCGCGCTCGTCGCCGGCAACACGGTCGTCGTGATCGCGAGCGAGCGCTTCCCGCTCTCGGCGATCAGCCTCAGCGAGGTGCTCGCGACGAGCGACGTGCCGGGCGGCGTCGTCAACATCCTGACCGGGTCGCCGGCCGAGATCGCACCGTGGCTGGCATCGCACGCCGACGTCAACGCCCTCGACCTCGTCGGCGCGGGCGACCTCGACTGGGTGGACCTGCAGATCGCCGCGGCCGACACCCTCAAGCGCGTGCTGACGCCCGAGAACGGCCCGGACGCGGCAGCGCCCTCGCTCGACCGGATCGCCTTCTTCACCGAGACGAAGACGGTCTGGCACACGAAGTCGCTCCTCTAGCCCGCCCGAGCCCGCTTTCCTTCCCCTTGTCGCGGATGTGGGGGAGGATGGGGGCGAGGAACGGGGACACGGTATGACGGATGAGCGGAGACCGGAACGCGGTGAGCTGGCCCTCGTCGGCGACAGCCTGACGCAGGGAGGCGACTGGGATGCGCTGCTTCCGGGCGAGGCGGTCCGCAACTTCGGGATGGCCGGCGACACCACCGACGACGTGCTCGCGCGGCTCGGAGACGTGATCGACACGCGCCCCGCTCTGGTGGCGCTCCTCATCGGGACCAACGACCTGGCCTGGCGCCGCTCGGTGGAGCACGTCGTGCGCAACGTCGAGACCATGCTCGTCACGCTGCGCAAGGAGTTGCCGGAGACGCGCATCCTTGCGCAGTCGGTGATGCCGCGGGGGCACGAGTTCGCCGACCAGATCCGCGACATCAACCGGCACCTCTGGCAGTTCGCGCCGACCGTGCACGCGGGCTGGCTCGACCTGTGGCCGGCGATGGCGCTGGAGGACGGCGAGCTGAATCCGGCGTACACCGAGGACCGCCTGCACCTGAACGCCGAGGGCTACCGCGTGTGGGCCGGCGAGCTCATCCCGGCGCTGGAGCGCCTCCGCGAACTGCCTCCGTCGAGCCGCGCCATCACCCTGCCCGACCTCGGCGGCGCCGCCTAACCCCTCCCGCCCCACCGCCCCTCCGCCCACCGTCGAGTCCGCAAACTTTGCACACGACGCGTCGCGTGAGCGTGCAAAGTTTGCGGACTCGACGATGGGCGGATCAGCGGCGCAGCGCACGGCACGCGAGGTGCACGGCGAGGCGGGTCTCGGGGTCGGCCAGGTCGAGACCGAGCAGCTCCTGGGCCCGGGCCACGCGGGTGGAGACCGTGTTGCGGTGGAGGCCCAGCGCTTCGGCGGTCGCCGCGATGCCCGATTCGTGATCCAGATACGCGGCGAGCGTCTCGACGAGCTCCGGCCCGCGCGCGATCAGCGGGGCCAGCAGGGATTCGGCGGCCGGCACGAATGTGTCGCTCTCGGTCCACGACAGCAGCAGCTGCTCCAGTCCGAGCGCGTCGATCCGCACGAAATAGCCGGTCGCCGAGCGGCCCGCTGCGATGCGGGCGGCGTCCGACGCTCCGTCGATGGTCGCGACGAGGCCGGTCGCGCCGCTCTCGAGCGTCCCGACACCGGTCGCGACGTTGAACACGCGGCGGGCGGCGGTGTGCACCGCCAGCAGTGCCCGGACGCTCTCCTCGACGCGGCTCGGCGGGGGAGGCGTGGCGAAGCTGAGCCAGCCCGTCACCCCTCGGCCGCTGGTGGCGGCGTGCGAGTCCACGGGAAGTGCCGTCAGCTCCCGCGCCACCAGCCGCAGCAGCTGGAGTGTGTCCAGGCGGGAGCGTCCGACCAGCCGGAACCCCAGGTGGTATCCGGTCGTGCGCCAGCCGCGCTCCAGCATCCGCTGCTCCAGATCGGAGTCACGGCTGTCGCGCAGCTCGAGGAAGTCGCGGAGCAGGCCCGAGGCGACGGCGGCATCGTTCACGTCCGCCACCTCGTCGATGAGGATGCGCGCCGCCACCGCCGGCATGGCGACCTCCGCCGCGACGGCGAGAGCGCTCAGCTGGACGGCCCCGAGCCCCTGCCCGAAGACGGCCAGCCGCAGGCCCGCCCGGCTGGGACTGTCGACCCGCACCGAGGCCGCGGACCCCTCCGGCAGCTCGACCGTGCTGATCCAGGGACCGAAGTCGACTGCGGCGTGCACGACCGCCGGAAGCGATTGCCCGGCCTCCAGCAGCACGCCCTCGCTGTCGATCAGGGCGACACCGTGGCCGACGCTGGCGGAAAGATGTCGGAGCAGGTCCGCGAGGTTGTCGGCGTGGTACTCGATCGACTGCGCGACGCGGCGCACGTACCCGAGGGTGAGCGCATCCCGGCCCTCGCGGAGCTCCCACCCCGCACGCGCGAGCGCCATCGGGTCGGTCGCGCCGAGGAGCGCGAGACCGAGACGCTCCGCGAGCGAGCGCGTGCCGGCGCCGAATCCCTCCGCCTCCGGGAGCACCAGCCCTCGGTAGCCGCGGTCGCGGACGCGGCGCACCAGCGCATCCTGCTGCCAGGGCGTCGCCGGAGGCGGGACCGTGAGCACCGCGAGCCGTCCGTCGCCGTCGGCCGGCAGCCCCGATTCGTCCGCCGCGACGACGAGCTCCCGCCAGACGACCGATGGATGCGCTCCGGCGATCCCGCGCAGCCCGCCGTTCGCGGGATGCGCGAACAGCGCGGCGAGGTCGAGTCCGTCGCTCACGCGGGCACCTCCAGCCCGCGCAGCCCGAACCCGGCGGGGGTGATGTGCCGTTCGCGGTCGGGGGAGGACGTCCACCACGCCGGGGGCTCCAGCGCCAGCACGATCACGTTGCGGGCGAGGGTGATCTCGTCGACCTGGAGGACGTCGCCCGAGACCGAGTCGAGCGCCACGATGATCTCGGGGCTCGCGGCGGTGGTCACGCCGTCGCGCACGACGGCCAGCAGCTCCGACCGCGCCACCAGCCGAAGGAGCGCGCCGCCGTCGTCGTCGAGCTGGATGGCGCTCACGTACGGGTCGTCGATCGAGGCCTCGACTCCGGCCACACGGCCCGTGCCGAGGAGCCGGGCGCCGAGCGCTTCCGCGAGTGCGGCCGGTGCCAGGCTCCGGTCGGCGCCGCCCCGGCCGAGACGGAGGGCCCGCGTCGGGGTGCCGAGCACGCCGTGCTCGGTGAGGTCGCCCACGGTGAACCCGGCGATCAGCACCGCTCCGGCGCCCCCGGCCTGCACGATGGCGGCGCGCACCTGGCTCTCGACGTCGGCCGGGCGGGCGGTGTCGATCACGACGACGCCACCGCCCGTGTCGCAGACCGCCACCACGCCGGGGACGGCGTCCACCAGCAGCGAGATCTGATCGAGCCGGGGGAGCGCGCGTCCCATCAGGTCGGCGTCGACGAGGTCCAGGCGGTCGGCCAGGAGGAGCGGGCTGAGCCCGTTCATCCCGGCACCTTCCAGCCCGCACACGGCCCGGGCGCGCACGCCCGTCCAGCGCTCGGCGGCGGCCAGAAGCGGCCCGAACGCGTCGGCGGCGGGAAGGCGCTCGGTCAGTAGGTAGGTCGACCCGGCGAACGCCACCGCGACGCACGGCGTGGACGGGTCGAACTCCTCCGGCTCCCGCAGGGCGATCGGCCAGATCGGGGCATCCTGCACCATGAGCTCCAGCATCGTGGTCGCCCCGCCGCCTCCGGAGCCGAGCAGGGAGAATCCCCGGGCGAGAGCAGGCAGGCTCTCCTGTCCGAGAGTTCTCATGCCCTCCAGAGTAGGCGGAGACCGCCGCGGCGACGGCGTCAGACCAGCGCCTGCGCCGTCTCGACGGGGACGAACTCCTCGGTCAGCCCGAACGCGCGCGGACCGAAGGCGGCGAGCGCTGCGGGAGTCCGCATCATCTCCGGGGTGGAGATGCCGAGCACGCGCACGCGCTGTCCGTAGCGCAGACCCTCCGTGGTGATCGGCTCTCCCGACTCGATGTCGGTGACGCAGATCAGATCGGGCACGATCGCGACCAGCTCGCCGTCGCGGTGCGCCGTGAGGTTCTCGTTCTGGAAGCGGATCTCGAGCGTGCTGCCGGAACCACCGGGACCGCCCGGGCCGCTCGTCCCGTCGAGCGACGAGATCGTGGCCCGGCCCTTGGCGAAGCCCTCGGTGGTGCGGCGCTCCACGTCCGTCACCTTGCCGGCGAACAGCTCCCGCACCTCCGAGTACAGCGTGGTGGAGAGGGTCTGCGCGATCGCCTCGAAGGGCGAGCGGTGCTGCTCCCGTGCCTCTCGGATGGCCCGGCCGAGGGCGAGCGCCATCGAGAGCGTGCGCGGGACGGCGGTGCGCTTCACGTCGGCGCCGCTCATCGCGTACTCGGCGATGTGCCCGACTCCGCCCAGCCGGATGGTGATGCCGCGCGCCAGCCACTCCATCTGCCGGTCGTCGTCGCCGGTGTCGATGATGACGGTCTCGCCCCGCTCTCCTGCGAGCGCCAGGGGAGAGCCGTGCACGCCGTACACGGCGAACGTCTCCATCGAGAGCTCGGGGAACGCGCGGCCCATGCCGTCCGCATCCACGACCGGCAGTCCGGTCTCGGCGGCGACGATCAGCGGGATCATCGAGTTGATGCCACCGCACTCGATCGGCATGGTGGCGTCGGCTGAGCGGCCGAGGTGCGCCTCCAGCGTCCGCAGCGCGAGGGTCGGCTCCGTACCCGCCGGGATCTTCTCGATCATCACGGTCGGAGCGCCCATCTGCGCCGTCGGGATGACGAACGTATCGTCCGCGAGATCGTCCGGGTCGAGGATGGTGATGCCGCGCTCGCCGAGGCCGCTCTCGCTCAGCACGCGGGCGACGAGCATCTGACCGATGTAGGGATCGCCGCCGCCGCCCGTTCCGAGCAGTGTCGCGCCGCGGGCGAGGTCCGGGAGGTCGGCCGCCGTCAGCGTCCAGCTCACGCGGTCACCCCCTCGAGGGTGCGCTCGACGGTTCCGTCGAAGCGGTGCGACGGCAGGTCGTAGCCGAAGTATCCGGGGCCGACCATGGCGAGCGCCTCGGCGCTGTGCCAGCGCAGGTCGCTGGGCGCGGCGATCACCCGCACCCGCTGGCCGTACCGCAGGCCCTCGGTGGTGATCGGCTCCCCGCTCTCGGCGTCGAGCACGATGATCAGGTCGGGAGTGGTCACGAAGACCTCGTCGCCGGACCGCGCGATCAGATGCTCGTTCTGGAAGGCGAGGTCGAGCGACGACTCCGCGCCCTCGATGCGGGCGCGCCCGCGGGCGAACCCGGCGGTGGTGCCGCGTTCCACATCCACCACCTTGCCGGAGAAGAACTCGCGGCCGCCGAGCAGCTCGACGGTCGCCGCGACCGCGTCGGTCTTCGCCGCGCGGGCGGCGGTGATCCCGGAGCCGATGGCGAGGCAGTGCTTCAACGAACCCGGGACGAGCGCCTCCCGCGCGACGGCGCCGCTCATCGGGAAGCCGGAGATCATGATCGAGCAGCCCATCTCGACGCATGCGACGCGGGCGATCCGCTCGGTCCAATGGTTGTCGGCGGTGTTCAGCACGCCGACGTTGCCCTTCTCGTCGCCGAAGGCGAGCGGGGACGCCGTGACGCCGTACAGCGTCGGCAGCACCATCTGCAGTTCGGGGAACGCGCGGCCCATGCCGTCGGCATCCACGAGCGGCAGTCCGAGCGCTGCGGCCGCGGCCACCGGGATCGTGGAGTTGACCCCGCCGATCTCGGCGCACGCCACGTGGGTGACCGGCCGGCCGAGGTAGGTGCCGAGGGCGTGGACGGGCGCGATCACCTCCTCGAGGCTGGGCAGCTTCTCGACCATGACGGTCGGGGCGCCCATCATCGCGACGGTGAGCACCAGGGCGTCGTCGGGCACCTCGTCGAGGGAGACGACGGTCACCGGTCCGTGCTCGGCGAGCGCCTGGGCGGCCAGCAGCGACCCGATGTACGGGTCTCCGCCTCCTCCCGTCCCGAGCACGGCGGCGCCGCGCGCGAGCTCGGCGATGCGGTCGGCGGTCAGCGTCCAGCTCATACCCGCACCTCCATCGCCAGGTCGCCGACGGCCTTGACCCGGATCCGGGTCGCGTTGCCGGGCAGGTACGGGATGGGCACCTCGTCGAAGTCGACGATCGCGACCGACGTGGGGGAAGCGCCGGCCGCGATCGCCTTGTCCACCGCCTCCGCCCGAACGGCGGCGATGGCCTCCTCGCGGCGGCCGGGCTCGACGGCGTACACCTTGTCGATCTCGCCCCCGACCTGTGCGATGGATGCGCCGATCGCGTTGGCGACGGCGTAGTTGTCGGGCCGATGCACGGCTCCGAAGATCGGCAGCTCGTCCGGCAGCAGGATCGAGCCGCCGCCCACCGCGACGACGGGGATGGGGTCGGGGGAGGTGCGCATCCGGTCGACGGCCTCGGCGACGCGTTCGGCGATGCGGTCGAGCACCCGCTGCACGAAGGCGGGGTCGAGGTGGGCGACCTTCGCGGGGTCGCCGATGTCGGCGCGGCCGGCAGCGACCGCGATGTCCGTCGCGGTCAGGGTCGAACCGCCGAAGACGAGGGCCTCGGAGGTCAGCCGGTAGCCGACCGACTCGGGCCCGACCTCCGCCGTCTCGGTGTCGACGATGGACCCGCCGCCGATGCCGATCGACAGCACGTCCGGCATCCGGAAGTTGGTGCGGACGCCGGCAACCTTGACCTCGTTGGCGGTCTCGCGCGGGAAGCCGTTGACGAGCAGGCCGATGTCGGCCGTCGTTCCGCCGATGTCGACCACCGCGCAGGTCTCGAGGCCGCTGGTGAGGGCAGCACCGCGCATGGAGTTGGTCGGGCCGGAGGCGAAGGTCGCCACCGGGTAGAGGCGCACGTAGTCCTCGTCCATCAGCGTCCCGTCGTTCTGGCTCAGGAAGATCGGCGCGTCGATGCCCTGGGCGCGCACCGCCGAGGTGAGGCCGTCGACGATCTCGGAGGCGAGCTCGCGCAGCGCCGCGTTGATGATCGTGGCGTTCTCGCGCTCGAGCAGCCCGATGCGCCCGATCTCGTGCGACAGCGAGATGGCGACGCCGTCGCCCAGCTCGTCCGCGAGGATGGCCGCCGCCTGCGTCTCGACGTCGTGGTTCACGGGCGAGAAGACGGATGAGATGGCCACCGACCGCACGCCGTTGGCCGCCATGTCCGCCGCGATGCCCTTGAGCTCGGCGACGTCGATCGGCGAGATGGGACGACCGTCGAACTCATAGCCGCCGTGCGCCAGATAGCTCCGACCGCCGATCGCGGCGATGAGCGACTCCGGCCAGTCCACCAGCGGAGGAAGGGCCCGCGTGGCGGGCAGGCCGAGGCGGAGGGCCGCGGTGGGCGCGAGCCGCTTCGCCTCGACGAGCGCGTTGATGAAGTGCGTGGTGCCGATCATCACCGCCTGGATGTCGTCGCCCCGGAAGTCCCGCGCCGCCCGCAGCGCTTCGATCGCGCTCACGATGCCGCTGGTGACATCCGGGCTCGTCGAGTTCTTGACGCCGGCCAGGGTGGTCCGGCCGTCCATGAGCACTGCGTCGGTGTTGGTGCCGCCGACGTCGATGCCGATATGCATGTTGTGTCGCTTTCTGTGGTGATGGGGCGGTTCGGGAGCCGAGGCTCAGTTGGAGGCGACGGCCTCGGGGCCGGAGGGGGCGTCCGCCGACGGTGCCGTCGTCGCGCCGTCCGCACCGGCCGGAGCCTGGATGGTCGTGGCGCGGCCGACGCCGCGCACCCAGCCGAGCTTGCCGGCGACCGTGTAGAGCACGATCGAGAGCAGCAGCGACCAGATGGCGGGGATGCCCCAGGTCACGAAGTAGCCGACCAGCGAGGAGACCAGCCACACGAGGAGGGTGACGGGCACGATCCGCGGGGCGTGCTCCGGGAGGCGGCCGGAGGCCCGGGTGGCGTCGAGGTCGCCGCGCCACCGGCGGACGAAGAAGTACTCGGCGACCATGATGCCGGCGATCGGCGGGAAGGCGACGCCGAGGATCGTGAGGAAGCCGGTGAACTGGGCGAGGATGCCCGCGGCGGCGAGCACCGAGCCGACGATGCCGAGCACGATCGTCGTGGTCACGCGGTGCAGGTTCTTCGCGAACGCGGTGGAGATGAAGTTGACCAGTCCGAGCGTGGACGAGTACAGGTTCCAGTCGTTGATCTTCAGCGTTCCGGTGATGACGATGATCAGGCCGACGAAGCCGATCGACGAGGTCACGATGGCGACGATGTCGCCGCTGGCCGCCGCGTGGGCGAGCAGCACGCCGGCGAGGCCGATGACGAACTCGCCGAGCGTCACGCCCAGAACGGTCTGCTTGACGACGTCGGCCCGGCTGCGGTTGAACCGGGTCATGTCGGCGGTGATGATCGCGCCGACGATGAGGCCGCCCGCGACGATTCCGGTGCCCTGCCAGACCGACATCGTCGGACCGGGCGCGGGCGACGTCATCAGCTCGCCGAGCGAGTGCTTGCTGAGCTCGCTGATGATCGACCAGCCGACGAGGATGAGGAACAGCGGGACGGTGATGTTCGCCAGCCACTGCATCCCGACGAAGCCGTACGCGACGATGGCGGTGACGGCCAGGCCGAACAGCAGGCTCCACACCCACACCGGCATGACGCCGGGCATGAGCACGTTGAGGGACTGGGCGGAGATGGCGGACTGGATGCCGAACCAGCCGATGAGGCTGATGCCGATCGCGAGGCCGACGAGGGAGGCGCCGATCTCGCCGAAGCCGGTCCAGCGGGCCAGGAGGGCCGTGTTCAGCCCCTCCTTCTGCCCGATGATGCCGACGATGCACATGATCACCTCGAGGATGATCGAGCCGAGGAGCAGCGCGAGCGCCGCCTCGCCGAAGGTCATGCTGTAGCCCAGGGTCGCCCCGAGCAGGAACTGCGAGAGAGCCGAGACCTGACCGAAGCGCTGCACCGCGATCCCGAACCACGGCTTGCGCGCGTCGGGGGTAACACGGGAGAGGGCGAAGTCGTCGGCATGAGCTGTGCGTGCCATTGGGTGTCCTTCATACGGGTGGAGGGGGACGGTTGCCCGAAACCGTAGCCAGCGCCCCTCCCCTCACGGAATGTGCACCCCGCACGACTTCGCCTCGACTCTGTGCACTTCGCACACCCCGGCTCATCTCTCCCGCCGCTCCGCCCCAGCCGTCGAGTCCGCAAACTTTGCACGCGCCGCGCGGTCGCGGCGTACAAAGTTTGCGGACTCGACGGAGGGCGGAGTGGCGGAGGGCGGCGGGTCAGGAGGCGCGGAGGAGGTGGGCGTAGACGGCGACGCCGCGGCGCCAGGTGGCGACATGGATGCGCTCGTCGCGCGCGTGCAGCGCGCCCCGCTCCTCGGCGCTCAGCTCGAACGGGGTGAACCGGTAGACCGCGTCGCAGATGCCGGTGAAGTGCCGGCTGTCGCTCGCGCCGAGCATGATGTACGGCGTCACAACGGCGTGCGGGTGCACGGCTCCGATCGCGGTCGCGAGACGGTCCCACTCGGGACCGTCGGCGGGGGAGACGGGGGACGGCTCGCTCGCGTCGACCGCCTCCACACGGACGGCGTCGTCGCGGATCGCCCGGCGGATGTGGTCGAGCGTCTCGGCGACCGACGAGCCGACCGCGATTCGGGTGTTGACCACGGCCTCCGCCGTCTCCGGCAGCGCGTTCGCGGCGAGGCTCCCGCGCAGCTGCGTCACGGCGGTCGTGGTCCGCACGATCGCACGCGTCTCGTCGCTGAGCCGGCCGAATACGACGCGCAGCGCGGGCTGAAGCCGGCGGGCGCGCGTGAAGACGGCGCGCAGGGGACCGGTCGCGTGCGCGCCCAGCGTCTCCACCATCCGCAGGTTCGTCTCGGTCAGGCGGGCGGGGAACGGCCGGTCGTTGAGGCGGGTGATGGCCCGGGCGAGCCGGACCGTCGCGGTCGTCTTCGGGGGAGTGGACGCGTGACCGCCGTTCTGTTCGACGGTGAGCCGCACGCTGGTGATGCCCTTCTCGCTCACGCCGATCACCGCGATGGGCTTGCTGACGCCCGGGAAGATGCGTTCGACGACGGCGCCGCCCTCGTCGAGGACCAGTGCCGGGCGGATGCCGCGCCCGGCGAGCACCGAGGCGATCGCCCGCGCTCCCGAGCCGACCGTCTCCTCGTCGTGTCCGAAGCTCAGATACACGTCGTTGGCCGGCTGGAAGCCGTCCTGCACGAGCGCCTCCACCGCCTCCAGGATCGCGACGAGCGCCCCCTTGTCGTCGATCGCCCCGCGCCCCCACAACAGCTGCTGCTCGCCCGAGCCGGTCAGTTCGGCGCCGAAGGGCGGATGCGTCCAGCCCTCCGCGGTCGCGGGAACCACGTCGTAGTGCGCCATCAGGACGGTGGGCGCCTCATCGCTCCGGCCGCGCCAGCGGTAGAGCAGGGAGTGTCCGTGCCGCTCCTGCTCCAGGGCGCTGTGCAGGGCCGGGTAGAGCTGCGGCAGTGCGGCGATGAACTCGTCGAACACCGCCCAGTCGGTCTCCTCCACGGCGTTGCGGGACATGGTGGGAATGCGCAGCAGAGCCCGGAAGCGGTCGAGCGCCTCCGCCGTCACTCGCCGGCCGCTTCCCGGAACGCGTCGAACGCCTCGTCGGAAAACAGGACGAAGCGCACGTGCTCGACCGAGCCGACGCCGGAGGACAGCACGGCGCGGACGGTACTGATGGCGATGCGCGCCGCGTCATCCATCGGCCAGCCGTAGACGCCGGCCGAGATCGCGGGGAAGGCGACGGTGCGGGCACCGAGCTCGCGGGCGACGCGGAGGGACGAGCGGTAGGCGTTCTGCAGGAGAGGTGTGCGGTCCTCGCCGCTCGACCAGACCGGCCCGACCGCGTGGATGACCCACTTCGCCGCGAGGTCGCCCGCGGTCGTCGCGACGGCCTGGCCGGTGGGCAGGCCGTCCGGGAGGGTCGTCGCGCGGAGCTCGCGCGTGGCCTCCAGGATCGTGGGCCCGCCGCGGCGGTGGATGGCGCCGTCGACCCCTCCGCCGCCGAGGAGCGAGCTGTTGGCGGCGTTGACGATCGCATCGACGGTCTCGTCGGTGATGTCGCCGCGGACGATGTGGATGAGCTCTTCGCGGTCACTCATGCGCTACGCCTAGCCGCGGTTGTTGGAGAGCTCGTACACCTTGAGCAGCTCGACGATCGCGTCGTCCCGTGCGCTGCCGCCCTCCTCGAACATCTCGGAGACGTGCGTGCGGAGGTGGTTCTCGACCAGCAGCTTATTGAGCGAGCCGAGCGACTTCTGGATGGCGAGGGACTGCGTGATGATGTCGATGCAGTAGTCCTCGTTCTCGATCATCTTCTCGAGGCCCCGGAGCTGGCCTTCGAGGATGCGCGTGCGGTGCAGCGCCCGCTTCTTGATGTCTGCGATCACCCCCTCAGGATAGTCCCGGAAGGCTCATACCCGGCGGGGGTACGCCATCCCGTTCGCGCAGAGCATCTCGACTGGGTGTGCGCACGGTGGACAGACAAGTATCCCCCTAATAGGGGGCGTGTGTGGACATACCGGTGGGTCTATCCTCCACGTAGGGGTTGAGAAATATTCGTTTAACAGGAAAGGCCCGACTTTGCTGAAGAACCTCAGCCCGCTGCTGTCCGGTGCGCTCTTGAGCGCGCTCGACGCGATGCATGATGGCGCGACGCTTACCCTCGTCGGCAGCGGCTACCCGGAGGACAAGATAACAACGCCCGTCGTTCACCTCGGTGACGACGTCACGACTGAGGCCGCCGCCGAGGCGATCCTCTCCGTGTTCCCGCTCGACCAGGACGATGCATCGCCGATCGTGTTCCTTGATCTCGCTGACGAACCCTACGACGTACCCGACGTCGCGTTCGCAGTGAACGGGATCGCATCCGACGCCGAACTCCGTCGAGTCCCGATGACCCGCCTCGAGCTCGAACCGTTCCTCGAGCTCGCCCGAAACTCCAGCGTCACGGTCCGTGTCGGATCCGACGCCCCGCCCTGCGCATTCCTGTTCCGCCGCGGAGTGCTGTAACCGACAGCGACCCGCACCACACAGCGTCGCCCGCCCGACCGGAGAGAACGTCTCCGCCATCGGGCGGGCGCACCATTTCCGGCATCCGGACTGCGTAGAGTGGACTCCCGATGCCCGCACCTCACACTCCGCAGCAGCCCGCCTTCAACCGCGCCGCGCTGGTCCCAGGCCTGCTCGGAGCGATCGTGCTCCTCGCCGGTCTCGCCCTGATCGGCGGCGACTGGTACCTGTACGTGCGCTACGCGGTCAGCATCCTCGCGCTCATCCTCTGCGTCTTCGCCGGACAGGCGCGGATGTGGTGGTGGTTCGCGGGCCTCATCCCGCTCGCGGTGGTCTGGAATCCGGTCTGGCCGCTGCCGCTCGGCGGCGTCGCACTGCAGGGTCTGTCGATCGCGGGAGCCGTCGTGTTCGTCGCCGCGGCGGTCACGATCAAGATCCCCGCAGACACGCGTCGCTGAACGGCCGTACATCCGGTAAAATGGGTGTTGCGCGGCCATCCTGTGTCGCGCTCCCGGCGTCACTCGCGGCGAACACGGTCCACTCGGTACCCGACCTCCCCGCCCCGCCGGCCTCACGCCCAAACGGCGTCGCACCCTCCGGCAGTGCGCGACGCCTCTCCTGGAGGACCATGTCTCGTTCCGGTCAGCGCACCAGCCCGACCAGGCCGCAGCAGCGGAAGAACCGGCACGCCAACAACGACGGACTCATCCCCGTCCTCGCCCGCAAGGTGCGCGAGGTCGAGGCGAAGGCCGCCGACGGCAAGAAGCTCGGGCCGACGAACCGCACCAAGTTCCAGGTGATCGCGTTCCTGATGCGCGAGGAGCGCGCCAGGGCGAAGTCCGACCCGGACCTCAGCGACGCCGCACGTGCGGAGCAGCTGAAGCGCCTCGACGGCATCGCGACCATCCTGGCGAAGACGGCGGCGCGCGACACGTCGCTGATCTCGCTGCTCGAGAGCGAGTCGCCCTCCACCGCTACCGCGCAGAAGATGCGCCGTGACTGGCTCCTGGAGTCGGGAACCGAGCTCTCGCCCGACGACCTGATCATCACGATCGAGCGTCCGGTGACCAAGCAGGACAGCGTCATCCCGCCCGAGCTGGCGGAGAAGCAGGTCGTCCCGCCGTCGGTGAAGGCGCGCCAGCTGTCCAACCCGTTCCTCGCTCCCGACTTCTCCCGTCTCAGTGCGTCCGCGCCGACACCGCGCCGCCGGCTCGACTCGTGGGAGCTGCTCGGCCCGCTGTTCAAGTCGTTCGAGTACGGCGCAGGAGGCCAGGCGGCCAGCATGGAACTGCCGCCCGCCCCGCTGCTCGACCGCTACTCTCCGCAGGGCCTCGAGCTGATGCACCACCAATCGCGCTTCATCGAGAGCGTGCGCCTCGGCCACCGCAGCTTCCTGCTGGCGGATGAGCCGGGCCTCGGCAAGACGGCGCAGTCCGTCCTCGCCGCCTCGGTCGCCGGGGCGTATCCGCTGCTCGCCGTCGTTCCCAACGTCGTCAAGATGAACTGGGCGCGCGAGGTCGAGCGCTGGACTCCGCAGCGTCGCGCCACGGTCATCCACGGCGACGGCGAGGGCCTCGACGCCTTCGCGGACATCGTCATCGTCAACTACGAGGTGCTGGATCGGCACCTCTCCTGGCTGAGCACGCTCGGCTTCAAGGGCATGGTCGTCGACGAGGCGCACTTCATCAAGAACCTGCACTCGCAGCGTTCGCGCCTGGTGCTGGGGCTGGCCGACGCCATCCGCTCGACCACACCCGACCCGCTGATGATCGCCCTGACCGGTACCCCGCTGATCAACGACATCGACGACTTCAAGGCGATCTGGCAGTTCCTCGGCTGGATCGACGGCAACAAGCCGACCGCGACCCTCATGGAGCACCTGGAGGAGACCGGGCTGACCCCGGCCGACTTCGGCTTCTACGCCGCCGCCCGCGAGGCCGTCATCGACATGGGCATCGTGCGCCGGCGCAAGCTCGACGTCGCGGCCGACCTGCCGAGTCGCCGCGTCGTGGACCTGCCGGTCGAGCTGGACGACGAACTCGGGCGTTCGATCCGCCAGGCGGAGAAGGACCTCGCCGCCCGGCTCGTCACGCGCTACCAGCGCGCGGCGGCCGCCGGTCGGCCGGACGGCTTCGAAGGCGACGACGAGGCGCACAAGAAGCACCTCATCCGGCTGGTTGCGCAGTCCGAACTGGAGGACTCGAAGTCGGCCAAGTCCGGCGAGAACGTCTTCACGATGGTCCGCCGGATCGGCCAGGCGAAGGCCGGCCTCGCGTCGGACTACACGGCCCAGCTCGCCCGCTCGGTCGGCAAGGTGGTGTTCTTCGCCAAGCACATCGACGTGATGGATGCGGCGGAGGAGGCCTTCGCGGCCCGCGACCTGAAGACGATCTCGATCCGCGGCGACCAGTCCGCGCTGTCACGGCAGAAGGAGATCGACGCGTTCAACAACGACCCGGAGGTCGCGGTCGCGGTCTGCTCGCTCACGGCGGCGGGCGTCGGCCTGAACCTCCAGGCCGCGTCGAACGTCGTGCTCGCCGAGCTGTCGTGGACGGCGGCCGAGCAGACGCAGGCGATCGACCGCGTTCACCGCATCGGTCAGGAGGAGCCGGTCACGGCGTGGCGGATCATCGCGGCGCAGACGATCGACTCGAAGATCGCCGAGCTCATCGACGCCAAGCAGGGCCTCGCCGCGCGCGCCCTCGACGGCAGCGATGTCGAGGTCGGCTCGGCCGACTCCGTGCAGCTCGACGCCCTCATCCACCTGCTGACGGACGCCCTCGCCTGACCTCACACCGCCGGCTCACACCGCCGGCTCCTGAGTTTTTCGCGTCCCAGACGCCGATTCGGCCGAAAAAGTCAGGAGCTGTCGCCTAGGCGATCTCGGCGTCGTCGGGGTCGATCGGCACCGGGCGGTCGTCGTCGGGGAGCAGTTTGTCGTCCTCGTCGTCGACCACCGGCACGTCCTCCGGGTCGTGGATGACGGGCTCCGGCTCGTAGTCGGTCTCCTGCGCCTCGCGGAAGTCGTCGAGGTCCTCGTCGTCTCGGTACTCACGTCCTCTGGGGTCGCTCATGCCCCCACGGTACAGCGGCCTGCTGCGGGCGTGAAGGGTGGTCTCACTCCAGCTCGAAGACGAAGAACGCGCCGCGGTCGTCGTGCTCGATCCTGGCCGCTCCCCGGAAGTCGGCGAAGTCGTCCGTCCCCGTGCCCGGCACGATGTTCCCGAAGGCCGAGCTGTCGCCGGGATGCTGCAGCGCGCCGTGGTGGACGGTGAACGAGCCTGCCCTCCCGTCCTCCAGCCGGCCGGTGATCCGCTCGGCGGCGAGGTAACCGCGCCCGCCCTCCTCGGTGCCGGAGGAGACGAAGTGCGCGACGGACTCGCCCACCAGTCCCTCGGTGTAGGTCTTCCGCATGACGACGGCGCCCACCCAGTCGCCGTCGATGCCCGGCAGGTCGGCCGGCTCCCAGCCGGTGACATCGAAGCGGGCGGTGATCGTCTCTGAGGTCATGCGTTCACCGTAGGGGCTGCGGCGGGCGGCCCGCTTGAAATTTCGCGACAGACGAATTGTGGGCTAGACAGGGGATATGCCCCACCACTCCCAGACCGAGATCGAGCGCAAGTACGACGTCGAGGCCGAGGCACAGCATCCTCAGCTCGTCGGCGTCGGCACGATCGCGGTGCAGGGGGAGCCCGAGCGGCACGAACTCGTGGCCACCTATTTCGACACGGCCGATCTGGCGCTCGCCCAGCACAGGACCGCGGTCCGCGTGCGCCGTGGCGGCCACGACGCCGGCTGGCACGTCAAGCTGCCCGCCGAGGAGGGCCGCACCGAGCTGCACTGGGACCTCACGGAGGGCGACGAGCCGCCCGCCGAGCTGCGGCAGCACCTGCGCGAGCTGATCGGCGACGAACCGCTCGTCCCGATCGCCCGGGTCACGAACGAGCGCGACAGCGTCCTGCTGCAGGATGCTGCCGGCTTCGAGGTCGCCGAGCTCACCGACGACCACGTCCGGAGCGAGAACCTCCGGACCGGCGCGACGCAGGAGTGGCGCGAGTGGGAGGTGGAGCTCCTGAGCGGGGCCCCCGACACCCGTCAGCGCCGCAACGCCCTCCTCGACGAGATCGAGGAGCACCTGCTCGCGGCGGGAGCCCGGCCGTCGGCCAGCTCGTCCAAGCTGCAGCGCGCCCTCGGCCTCTGACACCCGAACGGTCTACCCGGCCCGTTTACCACCCGCCGCGCTCAGCGTCCAGTGCGATTTTGTGCAGGCCGGGGCATCCGGGCATGATTCAGGGAACGCCTTGAGAAACGGAGCAGCATGAAGATCGGCATCCTCACCAGCGGCGGCGACTGCCCGGGCCTGAACGCGGTGATCCGCGGCGCGGTCCTGAAGGGCGACCGCGTGTACCGCTCCGAGTTCGCCGGCTTCCGTTACGGCTGGCGCGGTGTGGTCGACGGCGACATCATGCCGCTCGACCGGCACAGCGTCCGCGGCCTGTCCCGCCAGGGCGGCACCATCCTCGGCTCCAGCCGCACCAACCCGTTCGAGGGCGACAAGGGCGGCCCCGAGAACATCCAGCGGATGATGGATGAGAACGGCATCGACGCGATCATCGCCATCGGCGGAGAGGGCACCCTGACGGCCGCACGCCGTCTCACCGACGCCGGGCTCAAGATCGTCGGCGTGCCGAAGACCATCGACAACGACCTCGCCGCCACCGACTACTCGTTCGGCTTCGACACGGCCGTCGAGATCGCCACCGAGGCGATCGACCGCCTCCGCACCACCGCCGAGTCGCACCAGCGCTGCATGGTCGTCGAGGTCATGGGCCGTCACGTCGGCTGGATCGCCCTGCACTCGGGCATGGCGGGCGGCGCCCACGCCATCCTCATCCCGGAGCAGCCGCAGTCGATCGAGCAGATCTGCGAGTGGGTCGAGTCGGTCCGCGACCGCGGCCGTGCGCCCGTCATCGTCGTGTCGGAGGGCTTCCACCTCGACACGATGGAGGAGGCGCACTCGCACAAGGGACTGGATGCGTTCAACCGGCCGCGCCTCGGCGGCATCGGCGAGATGCTCGCCCCCATGATCGAGGAGCGCACCGGCATCGAGTCGCGGGCGACCGTGCTCGGCCACATGCAGCGCGGCGGCGTCCCGAGCGCGTACGACCGCGTCCTCGCCACCCGCCTCGGTATGGCGGCGGTGGATGCGGTGTACGAGGGTCGCTGGGGCTCCATGGTGTCGCTGCGCGGCACCGACGTCGTCAACGTCTCGATCGCCGACGCGACTGGCGGTCTGAAGACCGTGCCGCCCGCGCGCTACGAGGAGGCCGCGCTCCTCTTCGGCTGAGCGCTCGCTGCACCTGTGGCTCTCTCCCTGCTGTTCCGGGGGTGTCGGGGCTAGGCTCCGTGCTACCAGAGGGAAGGAGCCCGTCCGTGCCGCGTTTCGTCCAGTTCGATGAGTTCGGCTCCCGCGACTACCTGCACGTGGTGGAGCGGGAGAGACCGTGGCCGGGTCCCGGCCAGGTGCTGGTCCGCGTGATGGCGGCCGGGCTCAATCCGATGGATGTGAAGGCCTACCGCGACGAGCGGGCCGCCGCGCACATGGGCGTGACGCTGCCGAGCGGGATCGGACAGGACTTCGCCGGATTCGTCGAGGAGATCGGCGACGGCGTAACGCGGTTCGAGCTCGGCCAGGCCGTGCTCGGCACGGCGCCGTTCTCCTCCATCGCCGACTTCGTGGTGGTGCCGGAGGACGGGCAGGTGATCGCGAAACCCGATCCGCTGACGTTTGAGGTGGCCGGTTCGCTCGGCGTCGTCGGCCGGACGGCGTTCGCCACGGTGCGCGCTCTGGGCATCCGCGAGCGCGACACCGTGCTGGTGAGCGCTGCAGCGGGCGGGGTCGGCGTGCTCGCCGCCCAGCTGGTCGTCCGCGCGGGGGCGACGGTGATCGGCACGGCGAGCGAGGAGAACCACGAGTTCCTCGAGTCGCTCGGCGTCATCCCGGTGACCTACGGCGACGGTCTCGCCGAGCGCGTGCGCGACGTCCTCGACGACGACCGTGTGACCGCCGTGCTCGACAACCACGGCCCGGAGACGATCGAGGCGGCGCTGGAACTCGGTGTGCCGATCGAACGCGTCAACTCCATCGCGGTCTTCGGGCCGGAGGCGCGGGGAGCGCAGAACGTCGGCGGGCGCGCCGCGACCAACGACGACCTCGCCGAGCTCGCCGACCTGCTCGCCGAGAACGAGCTGGTGCTGCCGATCGACTCGATCTACCCGATCGAACGGACGGTGGAGGCGTACGCGCGGCTCGAGGGGGGCCACGTGCGCGGCAAGATCGTCATCGTCACCGACTGACCGCAAAGGAGCATCCATGATCGCAGAGGACATCGCCCGGCAGCTTCGCACGGCGGGGTTGCGCTGGCAGCCGGCGTCGGGCGACACATTCGCCATCGACCGACCCGGCATGGAGGGGGAGCGCTTCACCGTCAGCGAGATGACGATCGAGCCGCACCACTTCGACACCGGGACCATCCTCGGCTTCAACGGCACGACCGAGTGGGCGCTCGACTCGCTCGCCGTCGAGGACGCCCTATGGATCCCGCGCGAGGACCAGCTGCGCGAACTGCTCGGCGGCACCTTCCGCCACCTGGCGCGCACGCCCGACGGCTACCGGGTGACCGTGCTGATCGAGGGGGAGGAGCGGTACTTCGAGCACGATGACGCCGCCACCGCCTATGCGCAGGCGCTGCTTTCGCTGATCGGGGCGTCGGTCTCCTAGCGGGGCCGGTTCGCCGGTGCGAGCTCGAGGTGGAGCAGCGGATACGGACGACCGGCCTCGTCGGTCGCGCTCCGACCGACGACCGCGAAGCCGCGGGAGCGGTAGAAACCGGCGGCTGATGCGTTCTGCTCGTTGACGTCGACGCGGACGACGCCGTGGTCGCGGATCGCGTGATCGAGAAGCGCCGTGCCGATCCCGCCGCCGCGCTCGGCCGCATCCACGAAGAGCATCTCCAGCGTGCCGTCGAGCAGACCGGAGAAGCCGACGGGGCGGCCGTCCCGGTCGGCGACCGACAGCGTGACGGCGGGGAAGTAGTCGGATGCCAGCCGTGCCTCGATCTCGTCGCGATCGGTCGCCGAGAGGAAGTCGTGCGTCGCATCCACGGCTCGTCGCCAGATCGCCACGAGAGCCGGGTACTCGGCTACCCCGATGGAGGCCCGGATGCTCACAGGCGCCGCGGTGGATTCGGACATCAGCAGGCTCCCTTCGGCTGGTACCGATCTTCCAGCCTAGTGAGCGACCGGCGCGGGCGTCGGTGACAGGATGCCCGCATCCAGCTCGGCGACGCTGCGGACGCCCGCGAGACCGAGGGTGATGTCGAGCTCGGCGATCGTGTTGCGCAGCAGCTCCCGCACGCCCGCCTCGCCCGCGACGGCGAGGGCGTAGGCGTACGGCCGGCCGATCGCGACGGCCCGGGCGCCGAGGGCGAGGGCGATCGCCGCATCCGCACCGCCGCGGATGCCGCTGTCGAAGATCACCGGCACCCGTCCGTCGACCGCCGCCACGACACCGGGCAGTGCATCGAGCGCCGCCACCTCGCCGTCGATCTGGCGGCCGCCGTGGTTCGAGACCTGGACGGCATCCACCCCGGCGTCGAGCGCACGTCGGGCGTCGTCGGGATGCAGCACGCCCTTCAGCACGATCGGCAGCCGGGTGTGCTCGCGGAGGAACGCCAGGTCGTCCCAGGTCAGCGACGGGTCCGCGAACACGTCGAGGAACGTCTCGACCGCGGCGAGCGGCTCTCCCGATCGCAGCTTCTCGCGCAGCGGCCCGGGATGGTGGCGCAGCATGCTGGCGAAGGCCGCGACCGCAGCCGGGGTCGGCGTCGGGCGCGGCCCGGACGCGACGGTCGCCCGCTCGCGCACCAGCTGCTGGAACACCGGATCGGAGGTGTACTGCGCGATCCCCAGACCCCGGCTGAACGGAAGGTAGCCGAGGGCGAGGTCGCGCGGCCGCCAGCCGAGCACGTGCGTGTCGAGCGTGACCACGATCGCTTCGCATCCCGAGCGCTCCGCCCGCTCGACGAGGCTCGCCACCAGGTCGCGCGACGAACTCCAGTACAGCTGGAACCAGCGGGATGCGGCGGGCGCCACGTCCTCCATAGCGCCGACGACCTCCTCCATCGGCTGCGACGCCTGGTTCGAGAGCACGGCCGGCACGCCGAGGGCGGCGGCGGCGCGGGCCGCTGCCGCATCCCCTCCGCGCCGGGCGAGCTCCAGCACGCCGATCGGGGCGAGCAGCAGCGGCGTCGGCCGCCGGACGCCGAACAGCTCGACGGAGAGGTCGCGCGCCGACACGTCGCGCAGGACGCGCGGGACGATGCGCCGCCGCCGGAACGCCTCCGTGTTGGCGTCCGCCGTGCGCTCCAGCCCGGCGGACCCGGCGATGTACGCGAACGCCGCTCGGCTCAGCCGTCGCTGTGCGGCTCGCTCCAGCTGGGGGTATCCCACGGGGATGCGCGGGCGACGGCCCGCGACACCGTCGCGGTAGATCTCGGACTGGGCGTCGCGCCCGGCGCTGGAGCTCATCCCCCCATCATGCCCCTCCCGCCGGGCGAGGCATCCGTGGGGCGCGACGCGCCGTTATGCGGGGCGGATAACGGCGTGTTGCGACCCCTGGACGCAGGTGGGCGAGCGCGGGGCGCGTCAGCGGCGGCGCGGACGCTTGGGGGAGCCGGGGCGAGCGCGGCCGGAGGAGGGGCGGCCGCCGGGCGCGCGGCCGCTCGCCTTGCGGCCGTCCGCCGCCTCGCGCGCGGCGACCTCCGGGTTGCGCGAGCTGTGCGCCGTGCGCCCACGCACGATGCCGATGAAGTCGTCGACCAGTGGATGCTGCCCCTCGCGCGGCCAGGTCAGGCCGATGCGGCTCTGCGGGCCGTCCTCGAGGGGGAGGGCCACCACGTCCTTCCGACGGAGGGCCTTCGCGACCGATGCGGGCAGTAGCGCGATGCCGTCGCCGGCGGCGACACTTCGCATGAACGCCTCCGACGGCTCGCCGGCAACCCGGGGCTCGCCGTCGAGGTCGGCGAGGTGAAGGTGCTCCTCGAGGGTGAGCAGGTGCTCGTGGTGCACGACCACGACGACATCCTCCGCGTACAGGGGGATGAGGTGGCGGTCGTCGTCCGCCTCGGCGTCGCGGGCGAACACCATGTCCGCATCTCCGGCCGCGAGCACGCCGAGCGGATCGTCGCTCGGCCGCACCACCAGCTCCACGTCGGGGTGGCGCTGCTCGAACGCGCGCGTCCACTTGCCGACGGTGACACCGAGCGGGAAGGCGATCGCGAAGCGGGAGGACACCTGACGAGGGTAGCGAACGGTAGCCTGGAGCACATGAAGGCGCAGACCATGAAACCGGCCACAGCGGCCAAGAAGCTCGGCATCTACCTGCCGGCGGCGCCCGACGACTTCCGCGACCGCGAGATCAGCCGGACCGAGCTGGATGCGCTGAACGCCGAGCCGCCGGAGTGGCTGCAGACCCTGCGCGCCGAGGGTCCGCATCCCCGCGACGTGGTGGCACGCAAGCTCGGCGTCTCGAACTCGGGCCTCGCCCGCGGCGGGGTGACCGAGGCCCTGACCACCGCGCAGATCAAGGACCTCCTGGCCGATCCGCCGCAGTGGCTGGTCGACGAGCGGGCGACGCAGGCGGCGGTTCGCGCCGAGAACGCGCGGGTCAAGCAGCGCGACGCCGAGCGGGCGGCCCGGCGCGCGGCCGAAGAGGAGTAGGCGGGAGCGGCGACCGTCAGGCCCCGCGCGGCTCCGGGGTGCCGTCCGGCGTGCGGTTCGCCGAGCGGGCGGCTCGTGCGATGGTCTCCGGCCCGGTGACCAGCGCGCGCCGCCACGGCGCGACACCGTCGATCTCGACCTGCAGCGAGAAGCTGAGGATGGTGCGGATCAGCACGATGATCCCGAGCACCACCGCATCCGTCAGCGACGGCGTCGATGTCACGGTCTTGACCAGGTCGGCCGCGACGAGGATCTCGAGACCCAGCAGGATGACGCCGCCGAAGCTCTCCCGCAGCGTCCGGAACGCCGCAGCGCCGCTGCGCTGACGCCGCCAGGCGACCAGCGACAGGCCGATCGCGACCACCAGGCCGATCGCCATCGCGGCGACACCGGCGAACTCGAACGCCGTGCCGGTCGCTTCGAACAACGCGTGCGCATCCATGTGCTCATGGTGCCACGTAGAATTCTCCGGTGCCTCCCGAAACCCCGGCGTCCTCCGGCCTCGACCCCGACGAACTCGCCGTCACCCTCCGCGTCCTCGGACAGCTGCACGAGCTGGACCAGGAGCATCCCGACTACGTGACCGTCCGCCGGGCGACCGCGCACATGTTCAAGGCGTCGAAGCAGGCCAGGAAGCGGCAGCTTCGCGAGCAGGTGCAGGCGGCCGACCGCGCCGTCATCGCCGCGACCGCCACAGGCGCTCCGGACCGCATCGACGACGAGACGCGCGGGCGCGAGCTGACCTCCGGCACGACCGCATCCCACACCGCCGGAACCCTCATCACGCCGCGCGCCTGCTACATCTGCAAACAGGACTACACGCAGGTCGACTGGTTCTACCACCAGCTGTGCCCGTCGTGCGCCGCCTTCAGCCACGCGAAGCGCAACGCGACCACCGACCTGACCGGCAAGCGCGCGCTGCTCACCGGCGGCCGGGCCAAGATCGGCATGCACATCGCCCTGCGGCTGCTCCGTGATGGCGCCCACCTCACCATCACCACCCGGTTCCCGCGGGATGCGGTGCGCCGGTTCTCGCAGCTGCCCGACGCCGGGCGCTGGATCGACCGGCTCCGGGTCGTCGGCATCGACCTCCGCGACCCGGCGCAGGTCATCGCGCTGGCCGACTCGGTCGCCGAGCGCGGACCCCTCGACGTCCTGATCAACAACGCGGCGCAGACCGTCCGTCGCTCACCCGGGGCGTACTCCCTGCTGGCCGAGGCGGAGACGCAGCCGTTGCCCGACGGTCCGCTGCCGGAGCTCGAGACGTTCGGGCACACCGCGGATCCGCATCCCCTCGCCCTGGAGCGTTCGGTCGCGGCGCACCCGCTGCTGTCGGCGGCCGACGTCCGCGGCACGATCGCCGAGGTCGCCGGCGCGGCCGCGCTCACCGCGGACGACCTGGCGGCGGTCGCCATGGCCGCCGGTTCGTCGTCGCTCGAGAAGCATGCGGACGGCACGGCCATCGACGCGGGCGGGCTCGTCCCCGACGTGGCGCACGTGAACAGCTGGACGCAGAACATCGGAGCGATCGACGCACTGGAACTGCTCGAGGTGCAGCTGTGCAACCAGACCGCCCCCTTCATCCTGATCGACCGGCTGCGTCCCTCCCTCGCCGCCGCCGGGCGGTCGTACATCGTCAACGTGTCGGCGATGGAGGGTGTCTTCGGCCGCCGCTACAAGGGGCCGGGTCACCCGCACACCAACATGTCGAAGGCGGCGCTGAACATGCTCACGCGCACGAGCGCCGGCGAGATGTTCGAGACCGACGGCATCCTCATGACGAGCGTCGACACGGGATGGATCACCGACGAGCGCCCGCACCACACGAAGGTGCGGCTCGCGGAGGAGGGCTTCCACGCCCCGCTCGACCTGGTCGACGGCGCCGCCCGCGTCTACGATCCGATCGTCCGCGGAGAGGCCGGAGAGGACCTGCACGGCGTCTTCCTGAAGGACTACCGTGCCTCGGCCTGGTGAGCGCTACGCTGACCACGAAGGCATGAGCGGAAGGACGCCGATGTCGAGCACTCCCGACCAGCAGCTTTCCCCCGTGCCCGGTCAGGCGCGGCCCACCCCGAAACGGGCGAAGGGCGGCGCGCTCCGGCACTGGCTGCTCACCGGCCTGGTGGATGAGCGCGGCACCCAGCAGGGACCGCACGGCCGCAACCCCGAACGCACCCACCCGTGGTGGCAGGTCATGTGCCTCACCGGTGTCGACTACTTCTCCACCCTCGGCTACCAGCCCGCCATCGCGGCGCTCGCCGCCGGCCTCATCTCGCCGTTCGCGACGCTGGTGCTCGTCGCCCTCACCCTGCTCGGCGCGCTGCCGGTCTACCGCCGGGTGGCGCGGGAGAGCTTCAAGGGCTCCGGCTCCATCGCCATGCTGGAGCGGCTGCTGCCGTGGTGGGCGGGCAAGCTGCTGGTGCTCGTGCTGCTGGGCTTCGCGGCGACCGACTTCATGATCACGATCACGCTGTCGGCGGCGGACGCCTCGGCGCACGCGATCGAGAACCCGTACGCGCCGGACTGGTTCCACGGCAACAACGTGCTGATCACGCTCTTCCTGCTCGCGCTGCTGGGCGCCGTGTTCCTCAGGGGATTCAAGGAGGCGATCGGCATCGCGGTGGTGCTGGTCGCCGTGTACCTGGCGCTCAACGTCGTCGTGGTCGGCGTATCCATCGTCCAGGTGTTCGTGCACCCGAATGCGGTGACCGACTGGTCGGAGGCGCTGTTCCAACAGAACGGCAACCCGCTCGTCATCGTCGGGGTCGCGCTGCTCGTGTTCCCGAAGCTCGCGCTCGGCCTCTCCGGCTTCGAGACCGGCGTCGCGGTGATGCCGCAGATCAAGGGACGGCCGGACGACGACCCCGCCTACCCGAAGGGCCGCATCCGTGGCGCGGGGCGGCTGCTCACCACGGCGGCGATCATCATGAGCTGCTTCCTGATCACGTCGAGCTTCACCACGACGCTGCTCATCCCGCAGCGCGAGTTCCAGCCCGGCGGACAGGCCAACGGCCGTGCGCTGGCGTACCTCGCGCACGAGTACCTGGGCAATGGCTTCGGCACGGTCTACGACATCTCGACCATCCTCATCCTCTGGTTCGCAGGTGCCTCCGCTATGGCCGGCCTGCTCAACCTGGTGCCGCGGTATCTGCCGCGGTACGGGATGGCGCCGCAGTGGGCGCGCGCGGTGCGTCCGCTGGTGCTCGTCTTCACGGCCATCGCCTTCTTGATCACCCTCGTCTTCGAGGCGAGCGTGGATGCGCAGGGCGGCGCCTACGCGACCGGCGTGCTGGTGCTGATCACGTCCGCCTCCCTCGCGGTGACGCTGTCGGCGCGACGCAAGCGGCAGCGGAAGCGCATGGTCGCGTTCGGCATCATCACGGCGATCTTCGTCTACACGACGGTGGACAACATCATCGAACGGCCGGACGGCCTCCGGATCGCGACCCTGTTCATCCTCGCCATCCTGATCGTGTCGATCGTGTCGCGCATCGGGCGGTCGTTCCAGCTGCGCGCCACCTCCGTCACGTTCGATGTGACGGCCCTCGACTTCATCCTCGAAGACGCGGAGGAGGGCGAGATCCGGATCATCTCGCACGAGCCCGACGTCGACACGGACAAGGAGTACGCGCAGAAGAACAAGGACGAGCGGAAGTTCAGCCACATCCCGCAGCGGTCGCGCACTATCTTCCTCGAGGTGCTGCCGTCTGACTCCTCCGACTTCGAGGAGGACCTGGAGGTGCAGGGCGTCGTCAAGCACGGCTACCGGGTGCTGCAGGTGCGGAGCGGCAACGTGCCGAACACCATCGCGGCCGTGCTGCTGGAGATGCGCGACATCACGGGTGTCGTGCCGGCGATCTACTTCGAGTGGACGGAGGGCAACCCGATCTCGAACATGTTCCGCTACCTGATCACCGGCGTCGGCGAGGTCGCCCCCGTCACGCGCGAGGTGCTGCGGGAGGCCGAGAAGGACGTCAAGCGGCGCCCGGCCGTGCACGTGTCCTGAGCGCGGCGTGTCCTGAGCGCCACGTGTCCTGAGCGCAACGTGTCCTGAGCGCGGCTACTCGACCGCGAACTCCAGCCAGGCGAGGCCGCGCAGGTCGAGGCAGAGGCGGCCGGCCCGCTCCGATGCGACCGCCAGCACGTCGCCGCAGACCGAGCAGCGCACGACGAGGCCGTGCTCGTCCAGGTAGACGCGACCGCGCGCGACGACCGATTCGTCGCCGCAGTTGCCGCAACAGCCGACCGCGGTGGTGACGTCGGCCGCGAAGACCTCAGACAGCATCCCGGCCGCGGCGTTCCCGTCGAGGAAGTCCTGATCCGTCATGGCGTGCCTCCGATGCCGCCGTAGCGTTCGGTGCGGATGCGCGCCGCCTCGTGACCCGCGTCGACGAGCCAGCCGGAGACCGCCTCGACGAACGGCGTGGAGCCGCAGATGAAGAAGGTGGGGGAGTCGGAGGCCGGGATGGTGCGACGCATGAGGCCTTCGGCGGTGAGGCGGGCGGGCGCCGGTGCGCCCTCCGGAGCCTGCCGCGTGTAGACGTAGTCGAGCTGGAGCGGCGATGCCGTGTCGGCGGCCAGCGCCGAGAGTTCGTCCGAGTAGTACCCGGAGGCGGGGGAGCGCAGCGAGTACAGCATCCGGAACGGTGCGGGACTCGCGGCGGCGGCGTGCGCCCGCGCCATCGACATGAGCGGGACGACACCCGAACCGCCGGCGATCAGCTGCACCGGCGTCGTGTCGCCGTCGCGCCAGACGAACCAGCCGCCGACCGGTCCGCGCACCTCCAGCTGGTCGCCGTCGGCGAGGTCGCGGACGAGGTAGGGGGAGACCTCGCCGTCGGCGAGCTCCTCCACCGTCAGCTCCAGCTCGTCGTCGGGGAGGTCATGCGGTTCGATGGCTCCGCGTCCGCCGCCGGAGGCGATCGAGTACGACCGGACCGCCTGGTAGCCGTCGGGCGCCGTCAACCGGATGTCGACGTGCTGCCCCGCGAGGTGGCCGTGCAATCCGGGGATGCGCAGCCGGATGGTGCGGGCCGTCGGGGTCTCCATCCGCGTGGCGACGACGTCGGCCACCCGCCATACGCTGCTCACCAGTAGCGCTGTTCCTTCCAGGGGTCGCCGTACATGTTGTAGCCGTTCTGCTCCCAGAAGCCGGGCTGGTCCTGAGGGAGCATCTGCAGCCCGTTGACCCACTTGGCGCTCTTCCAGAAGTACAGGTGCGGCACGAGGAGCCGGGCGGGACCGCCGTGCTCGGGCTCGAGGTCCTTGCCGTCGAAGCTGTGCGCGACCCACGCCTTGCCGCCGAGCAGGTCGGCGAGCGGGACGTTGGTCGTGTAGCCGCCGTAGCTGTGCGCCATGGTGTACTCGAAGCTGGTGTCGACATCCTGGAACAGAGTGTCCAGCGCCACACCGCGCCACGACGTCCCGAGCTTCGACCAGCTGGTGACGCAGTGGATGTCGGTGCTCACGTCCTCCTGCGGGAGCGCGAGGAACTCATCCCAGCTCCAGCGGTGGACGTCGCCCTTCTCGGTGGTGATGGTGAACGCCCAGTCGTCTTTGGCGATGCGGGGCGTCGGCCCGGCCGACAGCACCGGGAAGCCCTCGGTCAGATACTGACCCGGTGGCAGACGGGGGTCGTCGGCCCTGCGACGGCCCGAAAAGCCGGAGGAGATGATTCCCATGGGGGAAGCTTATTGCCGCGCATGCCACCGGGTCTACGACGGACTCGGTGTTGTCGGGAGAGCGGTCTAGGGTGATGACATGACCGCCGTCAACCTGGGGCTCCCGCTGAGTGCGCAGCGCCAGGCCGCGCCGCCGTCGGCCCCCAGCACAGTGGGTCGGCCCGAGCATCCCGGGCTCGTCGACCGGTTCGGGCGCGTCGCCCGTGACCTGCGCGTGTCGGTGACCGAGAAGTGCTCGTTGCGCTGCACGTACTGCATGCCCGCGGAGGGTCTGCCGGCGATCCCGCGCGACGACCTCCTGAGTGCGACGGAGATCGCGCGGCTCGTCGGCATCGGCGTCCGCGACCTGGGCGTGCGCGAGGTGCGGTTCACCGGCGGCGAGCCCTTGATGCGCGCCGATCTCGCCGAGATCATCGGCCGTTCGGCGGCGGTGGCTCCCGGGGTGGACCTGTCGATCACGACCAACGGCATCGGACTCGACCACCGCATGCGCTCGCTCGTCGACGCCGGCCTCACCCGCGTCAACGTCTCGCTCGACACGGTCGACCGGGAGCACTTCGCCCGGCTCACCCGGCGTGACCGCCTGCCCGCCGTGCTCGCCGGAATCCACGCGGCGCACGCTGCCGGGCTCACCCCGCTGAAGCTCAACGCGGTGATGATGCGCGACACCCTCGACGACGCCCCCGACCTCCTCGCGTGGGCGCTGGAGAACGGCTGCCGGCTGCGGTTCATCGAGCAGATGCCGCTCGACGCCGACCGGTCGTGGCTGCGCGAGAACATGGTGTCGGCCGAGGAGCTGCTCTCGGTGCTGGGCGAGCGCTTCACCCTCATCGAGGCGGGTCGCGACGACCCGCACGCCCCCGCGGAGGAGTGGCTGGTCGACGGCTGGACGGTGGATGGGCTCCCCGCCACGGTCGGGATCATCGCGTCGGTCACCCGCTCGTTCTGCTCGGCCTGCGACCGCACCCGCATCACCGCCGAGGGCACTGTGCGGTCGTGCCTCTTCGGAGACGATGAGACCGACCTCCGCGGGCTGCTCCGCGGCGGGGCGGACGACGCCGAGATCGCCCGCTGGTGGCGCGCGGCCATGTGGGGAAAGCAGGCCGGTCACGGGATGGACGCGGCCGGGTTCGCCCCGCCGGTGCGGAGCATGGGGGCGATCGGTGGCTGAGGTGCTGGTGCGGTACTTCGCTGCGGCGGAGGAGGCTGCGGGGCGGCCCGAGGAGCGCGTGGAGGTCGCGGACGCGACCGTCGGAGGCCTCCAGGCCGAACTCGTGTCGCGCTACGGCGAGCCGATGGAACGCGTGGTGCGCTCCGGTTCGTTCCTCGTCGGCGGCGTCGTCTCGCGCGACCCCTCCCGCGAGCTGACCGCCACCGTCGACGTGCTGCCGCCCTTCGCCGGCGGCTGACCCCGTCCCGTCCCTTCCCTTCCCTGTCGCGTGCGCTCGTCCGCCCACCGTCGAGTCCGCAAACTCTGCACAGAATCCGCCCTCCCAGCGTGCAAAGTTTGCGGACTCGACGGTGGGCGGAGGCCCGAGGGGGTCAGGCGGGGTAGACGGTTGCGGCGGAGGGCGGAACGTCGAGGGTGACGCGGTCGCCGACGCGGAGGCGGAGGTCCGCCACGTCGGCGGGCGGCACCAGCGCGTCGAGGCGGTCGGTGCGCACGCGGACGAGGTCGGCCTGCGGCTCCAGACCGGTCACCGTCGCGTGGATGCGCTCGGGCCGGTCGCTCCCATCACCGTCGGGCAGCACGCGCACCGCGGACGGACGTACCGCCGCCAGCGCCCGAGCGCCCACCTCGACGGGCGCGACCGCGCTGCCGCGCAGTCGCATCCCGTCGCCGGTGACGAGCCCGTCGGCCGTCCGTGCCCCGGCTACCAGCGTCAGCCCCGACAGCTCAGCGGTGAAGGGGTTCCGTGGCCGTTCGAGCACCTGTCGCATCGGCCCCTGCTCGACCACGCGACCCTCGTGCATGACCGCTACTCGGTCGGCGAGGAGGTACGCGTCCAGCGCGTCGTGCGTGACGAGGACCGTCGTGCGCCCCGCCAGCACCCCGGCGAGCGTGCCTCGCAGCTCTGCAGCGACAGCGACATCCAGCGCAGACAGCGGCTCGTCGAGGAGTAGCAGTCGCGGCTCGGCGGCCAGCGCCCGCGCGACAGCGACACGCTGCGCCTGCCCACCGGACAGCTCGGCGGGGCGCCGGTCGGCGAACTCCGCCGTCGCGGTCCGGCGCATCCACTCGTCGGCCCGCTCGGCGGCGTCGGCACGGCCGGCACCGGACGACCGGGGCCCGAAGGCCACGTTGTCGCGGACGCTGAGATGCGGGAACAGCAGGGCGTCCTGCGCGAGCAGCGCGACGCCCCGCTGATGCGGCGGCCGCCAGGTGCCGGGGAGGTTGAACAGGGTATGGTCGCCGAGCGTCGCACGGCCCTCGTCGGGTCGGACGAGCCCGGCCAGCATCCCGAGCACCGTCGACTTGCCCGCGCCGTTCGGCCCGAGCAGGGCGAGCGTCTCGCCGTCGGCGACGGTGAGCTCGACCGCGACGTCTCGCGCGGCGAGCGACGCCGCCAGGTGGAGGCTCACGCCGCCCTCGCGCGAACGTCGGCATCGGCGCTCACCCGGCGCGGTCGGAGCCCCTCGCCCGCTCCGTGGGCCACCGCGACCACGGCGATGGCGACGGCCACCAGGACCAGCGACAACGCGACGGCGGCATCGGGATCGGTCTCCCGCTGCAGGTAGATCTCCAGCGGCAGCGTCCGGGTGACCCCCTGCAGACTGCCCGCGAACGTCAGGGTCGCGCCGAACTCGCCGAGCGCCCGAGCGAACGACAGGATCGACCCGGAGACGATCGCCGGAAGCACCAGCGGCAACGTCACGCGGAACAGCACCGTGGATGGCCGTGCACCGAGCGTCGCCGCCACCGCCTCGTAGCGCTCCCCGGCAGAGCGCAGTGCGCCCTCCAGGCTGAGCACCAGGAAGGGGAGGGCGACGAACGTCTGCGCGATCACCACCGCGGGCGTCGAGAAGGCCACTTCGAGCGCACCGCCGAGCAGCCCACGGCGGCCGTAGAGGGCGAGCAGCGCGAGGCCGCCCACGACCGGCGGCAGCACGAGCGGCAGCAGCACGACCGCCCGCACGACCCGGCTCCCTGTGAAGGGCACGCGGGCGAGCACGATCGCCATCGGGACGCCGAGCACCAGACAGGCGGCGGTCGCCAGCAGCGACGTGCGCAGGCTGAGGAGGAGCGCATCCACCGACGACGGCGAGGTGATGAGGGGGATGAAGTCCGCCCAGTCGACGCGGGCCGCCATCGCGATCAGCGGGAGCACGATGAACAGGCCGCCGACGGCGGCGACCACCACGATCCAGCGCGGAACCCCCAGCCGGATGCTCATCGCCGACCCGTGCCGGTCACGGTGCCCCGAACCCGGCGGCGGCGAGCACCGCGCGCCCCGCGGGCCCGGTCACGTACGCGACGAACGCCCTCGCGCCCGCGGCGTTCGGCGCCTGGGCCACGACGGAGATCGGATAGACGTTGACGGTCTTCGCCGCCTCCGGGAACGGAACGGATTCGACCGCCGAGCCGGCACCCTTCACATCGGTGGCGTAGACGATCCCCGCGTCCGCCTCGCCCGATGTCACTTTGCCGAGGACGTCCGTCACCGACGACTCCTGGCTCACCGGCGTCAGGGTGACGCCGGCCGACTTCTCCACCTTCGCGGTGGTGGCACCGCACGGCACCTGCGGCGCACACACGACCGTCTTGACGGAGGGGGAGGCCAGATCGGCGAAGCCCGTTACGTGCGCCGGGTTGCCGGGCGGCACCGCGATGGCGAGCACGTTCGTCGCGAAGTCCACGGGCGAGCCGCTGGTGACCTTCGCATCCACCGCCTTCGTCATGTTCGCCTCATCGGCCGACGCGAACACGTCCGCCGGGGCGCCGGCGGTCAGCTGCGAGACCAGATCCGAGGAGCCGGCGAACGAGAACGTGACCTTCGCGCCGGGATGCGCGGCCTCGAACCGCGTGCCGAGTTCGGTGAACGTCTTCGTGAGCGAGGCGGCGGCGAACACCGTGATCGTGCCGGTCACGCCGTCCGAGGGGCGCGGAGCCGACGGCGTGGATGCGGCCGGGCTGCTGCATCCGGACAGAGCCAGAGCGACGACCGCGATGGCTGCGACACCTGCGCTCGCCAGCCGGGCGATGCGACGAAGCCCGGTCATCGGGCCACCGCCGGAGCCTCGACGATGACGTTGGTCGCCTTGACGACGGCGACCGCCACCGACCCGAGCTCGAGGCCCAGCTCGCGCACGGCCTCGCTGCTGATGAGCGACACCACGCGATGCGGGCCGCACTGCAGTTCGACCTGGGCCATCACCCGATCCATGACGATGTCGGTCACGAGCCCGACGAAACGGTTGCGCGCCGAGCCCGCGACGCCGGACGGGTCGCCGGGCAGCACTGCGTTCTGCTTGGCCAGCTGAGCGAGCTCGAGTCCGTCGACGACGGTGCGGCCGGCCTCGTCGCGAGCACTCCCGAGCACACCGCCGTCGATCCAGCGGCGCACGGTGTCGTCGCTCACCCCGAGGTAGAGGGCGGCGTCCTTGATCCGAATCTGCGGCATGGATGCCATCCTACGGCCGCAGATGCGGAAATCGAGCTAGAGCCCCACCCACTCCGAGTCACCGTCGGTGAAGTGCTGCCGCTTCCAGATCGGCACCCGCGCCTTGATGATCTCGACCAGCTCGGCGCACGCGGCGAAGGCCTCGGCGCGGTGCGGCGCGGCGACCGCGGCGATCAGGGCGAGATCGCCGATGGTGAGCGAGCCGACGCGGTGCTGCGCGGCCACCCGCAGCCCGGTCGTCCGTGCGACCTCCTCGCAGCACTCCCGGAGGAACGTCTCCGCCTCGGGATGCGCGCGGTAGTCGAGCGACACGACACCCTTGCCGCCGTCGTGGTCGCGCACGATCCCCTGGAAGGACACGACGGCCCCAGCATCAGTGCGCCAGACGAACTCGTCGACGGTCGACGGCTCCAGCGGGTCGTCCGTGACGGTGGCCAGGATGTCGCTCATGCGTGGTCTCCTCCCCGCAGCTGGTCGAGCAGGTGCGGGAGCAGGTCGTCCAGCACCGCGAGCCCGTCGGCGACGCCGCCGCGCGAGCCGGGCAGGTTGACGATGAGCGTCGATCCCGCGACGCCGACCACCCCGCGGCTGAGCGCGGCGAGAGGCGTGGCGGATGCGCCGCGCGCACGCAGGGCCTCGGCGACGCCCGGAAGCTGCCGGTCGAGCAGTGCCGCAGTGGCCTCCGGCGTGCGGTCGGTGGGCGAGACGCCCGTTCCGCCCGTCGTGATGAGCACGCGGGGACGCTCGGCGACCGCCTGGCGCAGGGCCGCATCCACCTCGGCGTCGGCGACGACACGCACGTCGGCCGGGAGGCGGCGCTCCGCCAGCCAGTCGGCGATCACCGGACCGGTGGTGTCCTCGTAGACGCCGGCCGCGGCCCGGGTGGAGGCCACGAGCACGATCGCGGGCACGGCGACGGCCGGCTCCATGGATGCGGACTCAGCCGGCGCCTCCACCTCCTCGCCATCGCGCCGCCACTCGCCGCGCTTACCGCCGCTCTTCGCGACCAGGCGGATGTCGGTGAGGCTGGCGGCCGGATCCACCGCCTTGACCATGTCGTGCAGGGTGAGGCCGGCGACCGCGACGGCCGTGAGCGCCTCCATCTCGACGCCCGTGCGACCGTGTGTCCGCGCGACCACCTCGATATCGATCGCGCCCGCCTTGGGGTCGAGCTCGAAGTCGACGCGCACGCTGTTCAGCGGAAGCGGATGGCAGAGCGGGATGAGCTCGCTCGTGCGCTTCGCCCCGCCGATGCCCGCGATACGCGCGGTGGCCAGCACATCCGCTTTGGGCAGGTCGTCGGCGGCGACCAGGCGGATCACCTCGGGGGTGGTGACGAACCGGCCGCGCGCGACAGCTTCGCGGTCCGTCTCGGGCTTGCCGCCGACGTCGACCATGCGGGCGCGGCCGTCGGAATCGAGGTGGGTGAGCTGCGTCATAGTGTCCAGACTGTCACGGCCGCGCCGGCGTCGAGCGCCTCCGCCTCGGCGGGCACGTCGATGAGGACGTCGGCGCGGGCCATCCCGGCGACGAGGTGCGACGACGGGCCGGAGACGGGGGACACGGCACCCGAGTCGTCGAGGCTGCCGCGGAGGAACTGCCGCTTCCCGGGGACGGACCGCAGGCCTTCGCTCAGCGCGGCCTCGACCGGGGGCACGGCCGGAAGACCGGCCGCCGCGCGCAGCGGGTCGCGGAGGAACACGACGAACGACACCTGCGTGCTGACCGGGTTGCCCGGGAATGCGAACACCGGGACGCCGCCCACCACGGCGGTCGCCTGCGGGCCGCCGGGCTGCATCGCGACGGTCGTCACGTCGGCGCCGTGGGGGAGCAGCACCTCGCGGACGACCTCGTAGGCCCCGCGGGAGATGCCGCCGGAGGTGATGACGAGGTCGCTGCGGTGCAACGCGTCGTCCAGGATGCGTTCGAACGCCGCCGGGTCGTCGTCGCTGCTCGCGCGCACCGACACGGTCGCGCCCGCCTCCTCGACGAGCGCCGCGAGGGCGATGCCGTTGGCGTCGTACACCTGTCCGAAGACCGGTGTGCCGGAGCCGACGAGCTCGGTCCCGGTCGTGAGCACGGCCACGCGGAGGCGTGCCCGCACACGAACACTCGCGATGCCCGCGGCCGCGAGGGCGGCGAGGTGCCGGGGGCCGAGCCGGGTGCCCGCGGGGAGGAGCACATCCCCTCGGTGCACGTCGCTCCCGCGCTCGCGCACGTACTCGCCTGCGCGGCGCGACCGGCGGATCTCGACGATCGCCCCGGCCAGGTCGTCGTCGCGGCCGAGCACGAGTTCGGTGTCCTCCACGGGCACGATCGTGTCGGCGCCGGACGGCACGGGTGCACCGGTCATGATGCGCAGCGCGGTGCCGGCGATCAACGTCATGGGGCTGGTGTGCCCGGCCGGGATGTCGCCCGACACCTCCAGTGCGACGGGCACCGACCGGATGTCGGCCGCGCGCACCGCGTAGCCGTCCATCTGCGAGTTGCGGAACAGCGGGAGGTCGACCTCCGACCGCACCTCGTCGGCGGTCACCCGGCCGAGCGCCGCCTCGAGCGGGACCGTCTCGATGTCGGGCTCCTCGGAGAGCGGCTCGAGCATCCGCGCGATGATGCCGGCGTGGTCTTCGACGCTGCGCGGGTGCGCGGAGGGATCGCCTGTCATGCGTTCAGTATCCCGCGTCCGTCCGTCTCGCGGCGTGCTGCTTCGCGGCGCACATTCGTGCCGAATGTGCGTTTACGCGCGCCCATTCCGCACATTCGGCACGAATCGCGGCGTCAGTAGCGTGGCATTCCGGGGTCGACGTCTCGTGCCCAGGCGTCGAGGCCGCCGGCGAGCACCAGGCCGGGCCTGCCCGCGTCGGCGAGCAAGCGGCGCGCGGTCTCTGCTCGGATGCCGTGGTGGCAGACGATCACGAGCGGCGCGTCGGGCAGCCGCTCGGCCACTCCGGCCGCGTCGCGCTCCACGACGCCGAGCGGCACCAGCAGCGAGTCGGGCAGCTCGACGATGTCGGCCTCCCACGGCTCGCGCACGTCCAGCAGCGTGTGCGGTTCACCCGCCACGAGCCGCGCGTGCAGCTCGGCGGGCGACATCGTGTCGGTCACCCCGCAGAACAGGTCGTAGTCGATCAGCTCCGTGACGGGTGCCGCCTCCGGATCGCGCTCGTAGGCCAGCTCGCGGAACGTCCCGCGCAACCCGTCGTGGATGACGACCCGGCCGAGCAGCGGATCGCCCGTCCCGGTCACCAGCTTGATCGCCTCGCTGACCATCAGCCCGCCGATCACGCCGCACATCGACGGCAGCGCGCCCGCCTCGGCGCAGCTCGCCACCGTGCCCGGCGCGGGCGGCACCGGGAACAGGTCGCGGTAGGTCGGCCCGTGCGCGGCCCAGCTGAGCCCCGCCTGGCCGCCGGTCTGGTGCACGGCGCCCCACACGACGGGGATGCCCGCGAGCGTCGCCGCGTCATCCACCAGATACCGGGTCGGGAAGTTGTCGCTGCCGTCGAGCACCAGGTCGAACCCGGCGAGGATGCCCGGCGCGTTCTGCGACGTCAGCCGCTCGGCGTACAGGCGCAGCTCCACCTCGTCGTCCAGGGCGCGCACGGCGTCCGCGGCGGACTCAACTTTGGCGCGCCCGACAGCGGCGGGCGTGTGGATGGCCTGCCGCGGCAGGTTGCTCGGCTCCACCCGGTCGTCGTCGACGATCCCGATCGTTCCGACCCCGGCCGAGGCGAGCAGCGGGAGCACCGCCGAGCCCAGTCCGCCGGCACCGACGACGAGCACGCGCGCCGCCCGCAGCCGGCGCTGGGCGACCGGTCCGAAGCCGGGCAGCTGCGTGGTGCGGGCGTAGCGGGCCGTCCGCTCGGCGGACAGTTCGGGACCGGGTTCGACCAGAGGCGGGAGGGCCATACGCTCAGCCAATCACACCACCGTGACGCGCACCGAGTGCAGGCCGGTCGCGCCGTCGGGCACGACGTCCCGTACGGCGGCCGTCTGCACCTTCCCCTTCGCGTCCGTCGCGCGGACCCGGAGTGTGTGGGCGCCAGGCGTTGCCTCCCAGGCGAACCGCCACTGCCGCCAGGTGTCGGCCGAGATGGCGTCCGCGAGGGTCGCCTGCTGCCAGGGCCCGTCATCCACTTTCACCTGCACCGCGCTGACGCCGACGTGCTGCGACCAGGCCACCCCGGCCACCGCGACGGTCCCGGCCTTCACCTGCCGGCCGGCGGCGGGGACGTCGATCCGGGACGACAGCTTCACCGGCCCGCGCTCCGACCAGCCGCGGTCGGTCCAGTACGAGGTGTGCTGGTCGAAGCGCGTGACCTCCATCGACACCACCCACTTGGTGGCCGACACGTAGCCGTAGAGGCCCGGCACGACCATCCGGACGGGATAGCCGTGCTCGAGCGGCAGCGGCTGGCCGTTCATCCCGACGGCGAGGATGGCGTTGCGCTCATCGGTCAGCGTCTCGATCGGGGTGCTCGCCGTCCACCCGTCCTGGCTGGTCGACAGCACCATGTCGGCGTCGGCGGACGGCTTGGCGCGTGCGAGCAGGTGACGGATCGGGTACCCGAGCCAGGTCGCGTTGCCGATCAGGTCGCCGCCGACCTCGTTGGAGACGCAGGTGAGCGTCGTCGTGGACTCCTCCAGCGGCAGCGCCAGCAGCTGGGCGAAGGTCAGCTCGACCTCGTTCTCGACCATGCCGGTGATGCGGAGTTTCCAGTCGTTCGGGTCGATCCCGGGGATCTGCAGCGCCGTGTCGATGCGGTAGAAGTCGGCGTTCGGCGTGACGATCGGCGACAGCCCCGGGATGTCGAACGACGCTCCGGCCGGGATGGGCGGGGCCGTCTCCGCCGGCTTGGGCAGCCGGATCGCCGCGCGGGTGGCGGAGGCCGCCCGGAAGCCGCCGGCCACCACCTGGCCGACGATCAGGGCGAGCGCCCCTCCGGCTGCGGTCGCGGCGGTCGAGCCGACGAACCGGCGGCGGGAGACCCGGCCGTTCGGCGCGACCCGCGTCGGCTCGGTGTCGCGCAGCATCCGCATGAGCCAGCCGAGAAGCAGGATGGCGACGCCGGCCGCGAGCACCGACGGCACCGCGTCCACGATGCTGTTCCCCGAGCGGGTGACCGCGGCCAGCACCCCGACCGCTCCGCCGAGGCCGATGAGGATTCGTCCGAGCGGCGGCCGCACCCGCTCCAGCCAGCCCGCGATCCCTGCGCCGACAACGACGACGACGGCCAGCGACACGATGAGGAACGCCTTGTCGCCGGTCCCGAACAGGCCGATGACGGCCTCCTTCAGCCACGGCGGCGCGAGGTCGATGAGCAGCGCGCCGACGGTGAGGATCTGGCTGCCGTTCTGCACGACGAACGCACTCACCAGCTCGGCCACGCCGACGCCCGCGACAACGCTCGCGACGCCGGCCCCGGCCGGCCGCCAGAAGTCGGACATGGGGCAAACCTATGACTACCGCCTGAGCGCGCGCCACGAGCACGTCGAGCGCGCGCCACGAGCGCCCGCCGCGACGTGGGAGGCTGGGGGCATCATGTCCGATGCCTCGCCGTCCTCCGCCGCACCCCAGAGCCCCCGGCGACTCCGCCTCGAGGACATCCCCGGCTGGGCCGGCCCCGGCTCCGTCACCGAGGACGCCGTGTACGACACCTTCGTCGCCTGGGTGGAGGAGGGCGGCATCCGGCTGTACCCGGCCCAGGACGAGTCGGTGATCGAGATCGTCGGCGGCGCCAATCTCATCCTGAGCACACCCACAGGCACAGGCAAGTCGCTGGTGGCGGTCGGCGCCCACTTCGCGGCGCTCGCCCGCGGGGAGCGCACGTATTACACCGCGCCGATCAAGGCGCTGGTCTCGGAGAAGTTCTTCGCGCTCGCCGACATCTTCGGTGCAGAGAACGTCGGCATGACGACCGGCGACTCGGCGGTGAACCCGGATGCGCCGATCATGTGCGCGACGGCGGAGATCCTGGCGAACCTCGCGCTCCGCCACGGCGACGAGACGCCCGTCGGCCAAGTCGTCATGGATGAGTTCCACTTCTACTCCGACCCCGACCGCGGCTGGGCGTGGCAGGTTCCGCTGCTGACCCTCCCGCACACCCAGTTCGTGCTCATGTCGGCGACCCTCGGTGACGTGACCGCGCTCGCGGAGGACCTGGAGCGCCGCACCGGGCGGACCACCGCGACCGTGACGGGTGTCGAGCGACCCGTTCCTCTGCACTACTACTACGAGGTCACGCCCGTCCACGAGACGATCGAAGACCTGCTGAGCACCGGTCAGGCTCCCGTCTACGTCGTGCACTTCTCGCAGCTGGCCGCGCTCGAGCGTGCGCAGTCGCTCTCCAGCGCGAAGATCGCCACGCGGGAGCAGCGGGATGCGATCGCCGAGCTGATCGGGGGGTTCCGCTTCACGACGAGCTTCGGCAAGACGCTGTCCCGCCTGCTGCGGCAGGGCATCGGCGTGCACCACGCGGGGATGCTGCCCAAGTACCGCCGGCTCGTCGAGCAGCTCGCCCAGCGCGGGATGCTGCGCGTCATCTGCGGCACGGACACCCTCGGCGTCGGCATCAACGTGCCCATCCGGACTGTGCTCCTCACGGCGCTCACCAAGTTCGACGGCACGCGGATGCGGCACCTGAACGCCCGAGAGTTCCACCAGATCGCCGGGCGCGCGGGCCGCGCGGGATACGACACCGCCGGCACCGTCGTCGCCCAGGCGCCCGAGCACGAGTCCGAGAACCTGAAGGCGCTGGAGAAGGCCGGGGACGACCCGAAGAAGCGCCGCAAGATCGTCCGCAAGAAGGCGCCGGAGGGCTTCGTCTCGTGGGGCGAGCCGTCGTTCCGGCGTCTGATCGAGGCGGAGCCGGAGACGCTCACCTCCTCCATGCAGATCACCAGCGCCATGCTCATCAACGTGATCGGCCGCGGCGGCGACGTGTACGGGCACGTGCACGCGCTCGTCTTCGACAACCACGAGCCGTGGAAGCGCCAGCTCGCCCTCGCTCGGCGTGCGATCGAGCTGTACCGTTCGCTGCTGACCGCCGGCGTCGTCGAGGCGGTCAGGACCGGCGACGGCGTCGAGATCCGGCTGACCGTGGACCTGCAGCCCAACTTCGCCCTCAACCAGCCGCTGTCGCCGTTCGCGCTCGCCGCCTTCGAACTGTTCGACCGGGAGTCGCCGTCGTACGCGCTCGACATCGTCTCGGTCGTGGAGGCGACGCTCGACGACCCGCGGCCGGTGCTCTCCGCCCAGCAGTTCCAGGCGCGCGGCGAGGCCGTCGCCGCGATGAAGGCCGACGGCGTGGAGTACGAGGAGCGCATGGAGGCGCTCGAGGAGGTGACGCATCCCAAGCCCCACGACGTGCTGCTCCACGAGGCGTTCGCCACCTACGCGTCCAGCCAGCCGTGGGTCGCCGACTTCGCGCTCAGCCCGAAGTCGGTCGTGCGCGACCTCTACGAGCGGGCGGTGACGTTCGGCGAGTTCATCGCGTTCTACAAGCTGGCGAGGTCGGAGGGCGTCGTGCTCCGCTACCTCTCCGACGCCTACCGCGCGCTCAACCAGACGGTCCCGCTGGAGGCCCGCACGGAGGATCTGCGCGACATCATCGAGTGGCTGGGCGAGCTCGTGCGCCAGGTCGACTCCAGCCTCCTCGACGAGTGGGAAGAACTCGTGCACCCGGATGCGGCCAAGCACGCCGCCGAGTCCACAGAGCTCGCCCCTCCCGCGCCACGGAACGTCACCACCAACCGGCGCGCCTTCTTCGTGCTGGTACGCAACGAGCTGTTCCGCCGCATCCAGCTCGCCGCCCTCGACCGCGTCCACGATCTCGGGGCGCTGGAGGCCGAAGCGGCCGCGCTCGCCGGGGGAGCCGCGCCCTTCACGGAAGCGCAATGGGATGCGGCTCTGGAGGGCTACTACGCCGAGCACGACGAGATCCTCACCGACGCCTCTGCACGCTCCGCACAGATGATCCTGGTGGACGAGAAGCCCGACGGAGCCGAGGGGATCTGGCGGGTGCGCCAGATCATCGCCGACCCCGAGGGCGACCACGACTGGGGCATCACCGCGGACGTCCTCCTCGAGGACTCCGCACGCGAGGGCGTCGCGGTGATCCGGGTCACGGGGGTCGGCCGGTTCTAGCCCCGCGAACGGGGTCGCAGCGGGTTTGACCTGACTGAGGCGTCGTGTGAGTATCGTCACGGTGTCGTAACGCGCCAGGTCCCTTGCATGAACCTCCGATGAACGTTTGCGTCGGGGGAGGCATCCCACACGAGAAAGAGAACGGTGGACCTCACCCTCATCGTCGTGCTGGTCATCGCGCTGGCGCTCTTCTTCGACTTCACGAACGGCTTCCACGACACGGCCAACGCGATGGCGACCCCCATCGCGACGGGCGCCATGCGGCCGAAGGTCGCCGTTGCCCTCGCCGCCGTGCTCAACCTCATCGGAGCGTTCCTCTCCACGGAGGTCGCCAAGACCATCTCCGGCGGCATCATCAAGGAGGGTGAGGGCGGCGTGCAGATCACGCCGGTGCTCATCTTCGCCGGACTCGTCGGGGCGATCGTGTGGAACATGATCACCTGGCTGTACGGTCTGCCGTCGTCGTCCAGCCACGCGCTGTTCGGCGGCCTCATCGGGGCCGCGATCGTCGGCGCCGGGCTCCAATCGGTCGACTTCGTCGTCGTTCTGGACAAGGTCATCCTGCCGGCCATCATCGCCCCGTTCACGGCGGGTGTCGTCGCGTGGAGCGCGACCAAGCTTGCCTACTGGATCACGCGACGCTACGACGGGCGCCCCGACGGCCGCGGCGGCTTCCGGTACGGGCAGATCTTCTCGTCCTCGCTCGTCGCGCTGTCGCACGGCACCAACGACGCCCAGAAGACCATGGGCGTCATCACCCTGACGCTCATCTCCGCCGGCCTGCAGCCGACCGGTTCCGGCCCGGAAATCTGGGTCGTCATCGCGTGTGCGCTCGCCATCGCGATCGGCACGTACTCGGGCGGCTGGCGCATCATCCGCACCCTCGGCCGCGGCCTCACCGAGGTGAAACCGGCGCAGGGATTCGCGGCGGAGACGAGCACGGCGGCCACCATCCTCGCGTCCAGCCACCTCGGCTTCGCCCTCTCGACCACGCAGGTCGCCTCGGGTTCCGTGATCGGCTCCGGTCTCGGCCGGCGCGGGTCGTCGGTGCGGTGGGGCACGGCGGGCCGGATCGCCATCGGCTGGCTGCTGACGCTGCCGTCCGCCGCCATCGTCGGTGCCGTCGCCGGGCTGCTCGCCAACGTCGGACCGATCGGTGTCGTCATTGACACCGTGGTCGGCACCGCGGTCGTCGTCTACATCTTCTGGCGTGCGCGTCGCAACCGCGTCAGCAGTGAGAACGCCGTCAAGCCGCTGCCGGTGCAGGGCAAGAGCGAGGTCGCGGCGTCCGGCAAGGTCGTCAAGATCGAGAAGGTCAAGCCGCTCAAGCGGGAGCGGCGCAGGAGGGAGTCCGCATGATCGACTGGGCGTCCTTCCTCGTCGTCTTCGGCGCAGCGCTGGTCGGCTCGTGCGTCGTCGTAGCTCTCTACGCGCTCGGGACGCGTCTCCTGGCCGCGGCCGGCCGCGCGCTGTTCGTCGAGCCGGTCGAGTTCACCGACGCCATCACCGTGCTGACCCCGGAGCGCGCGGCCAAGCTGCAGCGCAAGGCCGAGAAGGCGCAGCGCAAGAACCCGTTGAGCACCGGGCAGAAGCGGCTGGCGCTGACCGGCGCCTATGCGTGCTTCACCGGGTGCGCGCTGGCCGTCGTGTACGGGCTGTACCTGATCATCCCGTTCTTCCACCAGTAACGGCGGCCCACTCTTCTGGCCGAGGATCAGCCCGTCCAGGTGAGGGTCACGTGCCCGTGCGGCTCAGAGGTCATGGCCTCCTTCACTCCGGTCAGCTCTGGCGTGACGTCGAGCAGGTCGTACGTCTGCTCCACGTGGCCGACGGGCGCGACGTTGCCGTATCCGACGTCCTGGAGGGTGAACGTGGTGCTCGGGGTTCCGAGCCGGACGGAGATCTCGACGAGCGTGTCGGACTTCCGTACAGCGGTATAGGTGTTGCCGTCCTTCGTGACGGTGGCGATGCCGGCGGCATCCCAGTTCAGTGCGACGCCGCGAAGGCTGTCGCAGCGTCGTGCTCCGCTGATCGAGACGATGCGGTCCGCGTACGTGAAGGCGATGACCGGGACCGCCGCGCGATAGGTATAGCCGTTCCAGTAGATCTTGCCGGGGGCGACGGTCGTGTTCTGGAACAGGTCGACGGTCTGGCCTCCGGAGAAGGCGACCGTCGTCCGGTGGTCACCCCAGGTCACGGTGTTGTTGCCCTTCGGCGCCCGGGGCTGCGCATCCTTCCGGCCCGTCAGCTCGGACGTCACGTCGACGAACTCGACGCTGCGCTTGGCCCGACCCGTCGCCGCGCTGTTGGTGTAGCCCATCCCGGGCACGACGAGGGTGGTGGATGGTGCTTTGAGCGTCATCCGGACCTCGACCAGGGTGTCGCTCTTCCTCGTCAGCGTGACGGCGTTCCCGAGCCAGTTCACAGTAGCCGTGCCGCTCGCGGTCCAGGTGACCGGCTGGCCGTCGAACAGGTCGACGCGACGGACGCCGTCCACCTCGGTGAGCCGGTCCAGGTAGGTGAACGCGGTGACCGGGAAGGCGGTGCGGTATCCGTAGCGGGCGAAGAACTGCTCGCCGGGCGCTCGCCGGTCGACGCGGTTGATGTCGGTCGTCTCGCCCCCGGAGAAGGTCGCCGCGAGGGTGTAGTCGCCCCAGGTGAGCTGCACGTGCCCGTGCGGTTCGGTCGTCACCTCCTCCTTGACCCCGGTGAGTTGGGGGGTGATGTCGAGCAGATCGAATCTCTGGTGCACACGACCCGCTGAGGCGGAACTGGCATAGCCGAGGTTCCGGACCACGAATGTCGTGCTGGGCGTCCCCAGCTGGACGGCCACCTCGACCAGCGTGCTGGACTTCTTCGTCGCCGTGTAGGTGTTTCCGCCATCGGTGACCACCGCCGTTCCCGAGGTGTCCCAGCGCAGCGGTGCGCCAGGCAGGCTGTCGACGCGGCGCGCGCCGTCGATGCCGACGATCTGGTCGGTGTAGGTGAAGCCCGTGACGGGGGTGGCAGCGCGGTAGGTGAACGGGCTCCAGATGGTGGTCCCGGGATTCAGGGTCCTGCTCTGGGTCAGGTCGAAGGTCTCGCCGCCCACGAAGGCGACCTTCGTGGGGCTGGGGGAGTAGACCAGCGTGATGTCTGTGGTCGTCCCGGTGGTGAAGGTCGCCTCCGGCGCGGCCTTCGTCGCCTTCGGGGCCACGCTGCGATAACCGTCGATCACCGGGGCCGTGACGGTCAGCGGGTCGCCTCCCGCGCCGAAGGTGTCGACGTCGGGAGCGATGGGGCGGCCTCCCTCGTCCTGGAAATGGACGGTGGCCATCGCGGGCCTATGAAGGAACCGGGGGCTCACCGACCACATCTTCGGAAAGGCTCCCATCGGGATGCCGTTCGCATTCACGTTGCCGCTGAGGTAGTCGAGGTAGAAGGCGGCCCACTCGTTCCTCGGGTCGACGGTGTATCCGTACGCTGAGGCGTTGTGCAGGTCGGGATAGGGGAAACCCTTCCGGCTGTAGCTCATCTGGTGCCCGAGTTCGTGCAGGGCGTAGTTCGTGCTCTGCTCGATGTCGTTCGTCGGAGCGACGACCGTGGGGGCCCCGGTTCGCGGGCGGATCGTGAAGTACTCGAATCCGGCTCCCCTTGTCGTGGTGTCGTTGTAGTACGCGGGCATGGTCACCCCGCCGTTTCCGCCTTTCGACATCAGCATGATCGAGTCGTACTCGGCCGGAGCGGACCATTCCGCGAAGCGGTCCGCGAACTCCCACTCGTGCAGGCGTCGATCCGAGTCTCTCCCGGCGTAGGGTTCGTCGATCCACTTCACGGTCGCGGTCGCCCGCACCCCGGCCCGGCTCGTGAGGAGGTACACGAACTGATCGACCACATACTGCGTGTACTTCTTCTCGTCGGCCGTGACGATGTGACGAGCGGGGTCGCCCGGGAAGGTGACGTCCGAGACCCCGACGAACAGGAACTTCCAGGTCGGCTTGGAGAGCGGAGCCGTGTAGTCCCGGGCGGCCCCCTGCCTCTTCGCCTGATCGACCGCGCGGCTGACGATCTCCGACGCCGCCATCGGGGTGGAGGCGGCACTCGCAGGAGCGACGGTGCCCAACGGGACCGCGGCGGCACCGAGGAGGATGCCGGCCGTGACGGCGGTCGCGACCGCGGCCTGCCTGAGGGATCGAGGAGATCGGGCCATGGTGCTCTCTGTTCGAAGGTGTGGCCGCGTCAGCGGCTTCCGGGCCGCCGGGTGTGGAGGCCTTCACCCTGCAAGACGTGCGTTATCCGCATTCGTGACGCGGGCACGCCGAAGGGCTGGAGGATCCGTCCGGATCCTCCAGCCCGTGTGGCCGATGGTCAGCCGACCTGGCCGGCGCCCCAGGTGAAGTTCAGGTGACCCTTCGCTTCGGTCGTCTGAGCCTCCTTCGCACCCGTCTGCTGCGGCGTGACGTCGAGCAGGTCCGTGGTCTGCTTGAGCGTGCCGAACGCTGCCGTGTTGACGTATCCGGCGTCCCAGGCGATGAACGTCGTGCTCGGGGTTCCGAGCTTCACCGACACCTCGACCCGCGTGTCGGACTTCCGGACGACGGTGTAGGTGTTGCCGTCCTTCGTCACGGTCGCGACGCCCGCGGCGTTCCAGGTCAGCGGGATGCCGGCGAAGCTGTCCGCCCGGCGCGCGTTCTGAGCGCTGTCGATCTGGTCGGAGTACGTGAACCCGGTGACCGGCGCCGTCGCGCGGTACGTCCAGTTGCCGGAGTGCGCCGTGTTCACCGGCAGCACCTTGGTCTGCGTCAGATCGGTCGTCTCACCGCCGAGGAACGTCACCTTGGTGGCCCACGTCACGGTGGAGATCGCCTTGGGCGCGGTCTGAGCATCCTTCGTGTTGTCGAAGCCGGAGATCACGTTCACGAGCTCGAGCGTGCGGGTGCCGCGGCCCGTCGGCGCGCTGTTGACGGAGTCCATTCCGGTGACGACGAAGGTGCTGGACGGGGTTGCGAGCGTGACCGAGATCTCAGCGAGAGTGTCGGATTTCTTCACCACCGTGACGGCACGGCCGGACCAGACGAAGGATGCGGTGCCCGCGGCGGTGAACGTGATGGGCTGGCCGCCGAAGGAGTCGAGGCGCTTGACTCCGTCGGACGCGGTGAGCCGGTCGGTGTACGTGTAGCCGCTGACCGGGATGCCGGTGCGGTAGACGAAGGACTCGTTGAACGTCTCTCCCTGGCCACGCGTGCTGGCACGCGTGATGTCGTTGGTCTCGCCGCCGACGAAGATGGCCTTGACCCTGTAGGCGCCCCACGTGATGTTCGTGTGTCCGTGCGGCTCGGTGGTCAGCGGCTCCTTCACGCCGGTCAGCTTCGGAGTGATGTCGAGCAGGTCGAACATCTGCTGAACCCGAGCCGTCGGTGCGACGTTTCCGTAGCCCGTGTTGTAGATGGTGAACGTCGTGCTGGGTGTCTTCAGCTCGACGGAGATCTCGACGAGGGTGTCGGACTTCTTCCGCAGGACGTACTGATTGCCGTCCTTCGTGACGCCGGCGACCCCGTTGGCTCCGAAGGTGACGGAGACGCCGGGAAGGCTGTCGACGCGTCGGGCGCCGTCGTTGCCGACGATCTGGTCAGTGTAGGTGTAGCCGGTCACGGGGGCTGCCGAGCGATAGGTGTAGCTGTGGAAGTACACCCCGCCCGGCGTGGCCGCCTGGTTGTAGTTGAGGTCGACCTCCTGGCCGCCCACGAAGGCGACCTTCGTCGGGGTGGTCGAGTAGACCAGGGTGATCTCGGTGTTGGTGCCGCTGGTGAACTGTCCGTCGGCCGGGGCACTGCCGGACTTGACCGACACGGTCTTGTAGCCGTTGACCATCGGTGCCTTGATCGAGTAGGCGTCCCCGCCGACACCGAACGTGTTGATGTCCGGCGCGACGGTGCGGCCCGCCTCATCCTGCAGGTGCACGGTCGCCATGGCGGGGTTATGCAGGAAGCGCGGGCTGACCTGCCACATCTTCGGATAGGCGCCCTGAGGGACGCCGTTCACGTTCACCTTGCCGGTGAGGTAGTCGACGTAGAACTTGTACCACTCGTTCCACGGGTCCGAGGCGTACCCGTAACCGGAAGCGTTGTGAAGTTCGGGATACGGGAAGCCCACCGTGTTCATGGAGACAGCGTGTGCGAACTCGTGAATCATGATGTTGGTGTCACGAGAGATGCTCCCGGCCGGGAGGGAGGGGTACCCGGGGGTGCTGGTCTGCGGCGTGATGGAGACCCAGGAGTATGCGGCTTCGCGCGCGTTGGCCCAGTTCCATGCCCAGGTCAAACCGCCGTATGCGCTGCCCGGATTGAACCTCGACGCCACCATGATGCAGTCGTACTCTGCGACCCCGGAGACGCCCTTGAGGATGTCCGCCGTCTCCGACGGCGAGAGACCGCCGTCGGTGCTGGCGGTCGTGAAGGGAGCGTCGACCCACGTGACGGTCGGCGTGATGGTCACGCCGGTGTCCCGGCTCGTCGTGTCCACGAACTGGTTGATCACGTTCTGGGTGTACGTGCGGGCTGCCGTGTCCAAGGTCTGGCGCGATCCGCTCGGATACTTCACGTCGGCGACACCGACGAACAGCACCTTCCAGTTCGGTTTGCTGATCGGCGCTGTGTAGTCGCGGGCTGCGCCCTGCTTCTTCGCCTGGTCGATTGCCCGGCTGATGATGTCGGCGGCCGCGACCGGGCTGGAGGTTGCGGCGCTCGCCGGCGCGGCGGCGCCGAGCGGGACTGCCGCCGCGCCGGCGAGGACGCCGGTGGTGATGACGGTCGCGAGCGCGGCGCGTCGGAGGGAACGATGGATTCGGGTCATGGTGCTCTCTGTTGGGGGAGGCGTCGCCCATCGGCGACGCAGGCGCACCCGAAGAGCGCGCCCACCCCTAGAGACGCGCGAATACCCGCATTGTGACGGGGCAGGACTCAGTCCGCCCGGAGCATCAGTCCGTCCCGCGCAGCCGCGCGATCGACGCCATCACGTGATAGACGACGATCGCCGCGATGGCGCCCAGTGCGATCCCGTTGAAGGTGAGCTGACCGAGGTTCAGCGTCAAGTCGCCGACACCGATGATGAGCGCCGTCGCCGCCGTGAACTGGTTGACCGGCTTGGAGAAGTCGACCTTGTTGTCGAGCCAGATCTTCACGCCGATGATGCCGATCAGGCCGTACAGCGCGGTGGTCACACCGCCGAGCACGCCCGCGGGGATGGTGTTGATCACGGCGCCGACCTTGGGGGAGAGCCCCAGCAGCACGGCGACGATTCCGGCGACCCAGTAGGCGGCGGTGGAGTAGACGCGCGTCGCCGCCATGACGCCGATGTTCTCGCCGTAGGTCGTCGTCCCCGAGCCGCCGAAGAAGCCGGCGATGGTGGTGGCGACGCCGTCCGCGAAGAGCGCCCGGCCGGTCAGCCGGTTGACCGAGGGGTCGGTGAGCTGCGCGACACCGCGGATGTGCCCGACGTTCTCGGCGATCAGGACGAGGACGACCGGGAGGAACGCGGGCAGGATGCCCCAGGTCGCCGCGGGGGAGACGAACGGGTTCGCGGGCAGGGTGAACTGCGGGAAGCCGATCCACGGAGCCTTGGCGACGGCGTCGAAGTTCACCTGGCCGACGATCACCGCGAACACGTACCCGACGGCGACGCCGAGGAAGATCGAGAGCCGGCCGAGCATCCCGCGGAAGAGGACGGTGCAGAGGATGACCGCGGCCAGCGTCACCAGGGCCGTGACGGGCGCCTGGACGAAGTTGTTCTTCGCGGCGGGAGCCAGGTTGAAGCCGATCAGGGCGACGATCGCGCCGGCCACCACCGGCGGCATGAGCCCGTCGATCCACCCGGTCCCGGTCGCGATGACGATCAGGCCGACGACGGCCAGGAGGACACCGGTGACGACGATCCCGAACAGGGCGGACGGCATCCCGTCGGCCTTCGTCGCCGCGACGATCGGGACGATGAACGCGAACGACGAGCCGAGGTAGCTGGGCAGCCGGTTGCCGGTGATGACGAGGAAGAGCAGCGTGCCGACGCCCGAGAACAGCAGGGTCGTCGCGGGCGGGAAGCCGGTGAGCAGCGGCACCAGGAACGTCGCGCCGAACATGGCGACGACGTGCTGGGCGCCGAGCCCGATCGTGCGGGGCCAGGTCAGCCGTTCGCCGGGCAGCACGATCTCGTGCGCGCCCACCTTCTTGCCATCGCCATGCAGCGTCCAGGGCAGTGCCATGCGTGTCCTTCGGAGGTCGTGAGTCGGAATAGGCTTGGTGCTGCGCATTCGCGCATTACTCGACGAACCTGAGTCTTCGCCGTCCACCGCCCACCGATCCTACGGGAGTCCACCATTTCCGCATCGACCAGCGCGCCCACCTCCACGGGGCGCTTCGACCGCTTCTTCGAGATCAGCGCCCGCGGCACGACGTGGGGAACGGAGGTGCGCGGCGGCGTCCTCACCTTCGTCACCATGGCGTACATCGTCATCCTGAACCCGCTCATCCTGGGCGGGACGAAGGATGTGGTGGGCCACACCCTCGGGACGACGCAGGTCGCCGCCGTCACGGCCCTCAGCGCCGGTGTGATGACGGTGCTGTTCGGCCTGATCGCTCGGCTGCCGTTCGCGTTCGCGGCCGGGCTCGGCATCAACTCGTTCCTCGCCGTCAACGTGGTCAAGATCCTCACCTGGCAGGAGGCGATGGGGCTCGTCGTCATCAACGGCGTGATCATCGTGCTGCTCTCGGCGACCGGGTTGCGGAAGCTCATCTTCAACGCCGTCCCGGCGCCGCTGAAGACGGCGATCACGGTCGGCATCGGTCTCTTCATCGCGTTCATCGGCTTCGTCGACAGCGGCTTCGTCCGCACCACGACGCTCTCGTCGCCGCCCGTCCAGCTCGGTGAGGCCGGATCCATCGCGACTCTGCCGACCATCACCTTCCTCATCGCCCTCGTCATCATGGGCGTGCTGATGGCGCGCAAGGTGAAGGGCGCGCTGCTCATCGGCATCGTCGCCGCCACGGTCGTCGCGATCATCGCTGAGGCCATCTGGCACGTCGGACCCTCGATGGGCAAGAACCCGGCCGGCTGGAACCTCACGGTGCCGCAGCTGCCGACCTCGCTCGTCTCGCTGCCGGACCTCAGCCTCGTCGGCCAGGTGGACCTGTTCGGGGCCTTCGGCCGCATCGGCGCGCTCGCCGCCATCATGCTCATCTTCACGCTCGTCTTCACGAACTTCTTCGACGCCATGGGCTCGATGACCGGGCTGGCGCGCAGCGCCGGTCTGGCGAACGAGGACGGCACCTTCCCGCGCCTGCAGCCCGCGCTCATCGTGGAGGGTGTCGGCGCGATCGTCGGCGGTGGCACCTCGTCGTCGTCGAACACGGTGTTCGTGGAGTCGGCCTCCGGCATCGGCGAGGGAGCGAAGACCGGCTTCGCCAGCGTCATCACCGGCGCGCTGTTCCTGCTCGCGATGTTCTTCACGCCGCTGACCCAGGTGGTCCCGCTGGAGGTGGCCGCTGCCGCGCTCGTCGTGGTCGGCGCCCTGATGGTGGTGCAGATCAAGCACATCGACTTCACCGAGTTCTCGGTGGTGCTCCCGGTGTTCCTGACGATCATCGTCATGCCGCTGACGTACTCGATCGCCAACGGGATCGGCGTCGGCTTCATCAGCTGGGTCCTCATCCGCTCGCTCGCCGGCAAGGCCCGCGAGATCAGCCCGCTGCTCTGGATCGTCGCCGCCGGCTTCCTCATCTACTTCGCGCGCGGTCCGATCGAGGGGCTGCTCGGGCAGGTGTGACCTCACCGATTCGTGCCGAATGTGCGCTATGGCGGTGCCATAACGCACATTCGGCACGAATCTGGGGGTGGCCTCAGGGAGGAATCGGGGGGTACCCCGATAGTGCGGCAGTGGAGCCAATCGGTTGGATGGAGACATGACCACCACCACCAGCACCCGGTACCAGACCGCCACACCCGACCGCACCCTCAGCATCACGAGCTTCGCGCTCGGGCTCGCCTCCATCGTCTTCGGCTGGACGCTCATCGCTCCGGTCGCCGGCCTCGTCGTCGGCATCATGGCGCTGAAGCGCGAGCCGCTGGGCAAGACCTTCGCGGTGTGGGGAATCGTCCTCAACGCCGTGATGCTCGCCGGCGCAGCGTTCTTCGCCCTCCTCGCCCTCGTGGGCATCGGGTTCGGCGTCCTGGCGCTGCCTTTCGCCTGGCTCTGAGTCGCCACGCGGTTCGTAGTTCGATCCCAGTGTCAGACCTCGGTCGCGGGCTCCCTCGGCGCTGGGGTCGCGGCATCGCTCCGCGCTGCTTCGAGCTCCACCGCGCCTGGCTGTAAGTCGACAGGGGACAATGGGGGGATGGAACCATCCCCCCTCGTCCGGCCCCGCAGCTTCGTGGTGCGCGGCCGCAAGACCGAAGCCCAGTCGCGCGCGATCGACGAACTGTGGCCGAGCTTCGGCGTCGACTTCGACGGCTCGCCGCTCGACCTGGACGCGATCTTCGGGCGCACGGCCCCCCGCGTGGTCGAGATCGGCTTCGGCAACGGCGAGAACCTGCTGACCCTGGCGGAGCGCCATCCCGACCGCGACTTCCTCGGCATCGAGGTGCACGGCGCAGGCATCGGCCGGGTGCTCGGCGCGATGCGGGATCGCGGACTCACGAACATCCGCATCGTGCGGCACGACGCGGTCGAGGTGTTCGAGCGCGGGCTCCCCGCAGGCTCGGTGGATGAGATCCTCATCTTCTTCCCCGACCCCTGGCCCAAGGCGCGTCACCACCGGCGCAGGCTCATCCAGCCGGAGGTCGCCCGACTTTTCGTCGCCGCGCTGTCCCCGGAGGGCGTGCTCCGGCTCGCGACCGACTGGGAGCCGTACGCCGAGCACATGATCGAGGTGCTCGACGCCGAGCCCGGTCTTGTGAACCTCGCGGGCGATGCGCACTTCATCCCGCGCCCGGACGACCGCCCGGTCACCAAGTTCGAGCGCCGGGGCGAGCGCCTCGGCCACGCCATCTTCGACCTCGCGTACCGTCCCGCCCGCTGACCCGCTTGACCCGCCCGCTCGACCCCATCCGCCCGTCCGCGACGGAAAGGGAGGTCATCCGGTCCCGCATCCCGCCGGATCGCCTCCGTCTCCCGCGTCGAACCGGCGTGTCGACGGGAGTCGCCTCCCTTTCGTTCCTGCCACCGGACAGGACGGAAACGGAGGAGATCCGCATCCCGAACCCGGCGCGCCGCGGGAAACGGAGGACACGGACGGCCGCCGGCACCGGATCGCCTCCCTTTCGGGGGCGCACGCCTCCGACCTCAGGAACCGCCCGGGTTCGTAGGATGGGCGCATGACGCATGCGCGCACGGTCGACGAGCTCCGGTCCGCTTTCGAACAAGGGGTCACCAAGCCGCTCGCGTGGCGCCTCGACCAGCTCCGGGCGCTGCGGCGCATGCTCACCGACCGGTCCGCGGAGTTCGAGGATGCGCTGCTCGCCGACCTGGCGAAGAGCCCGACCGAGTCGCAGATCGCCGAGCTCGGGTTCGTCGTCGGCGAGATCGACCACACGCTGAAGCACCTGCGCCGCTGGCTGCGGCCGCGCCGCGTGTCCGTTCCCGGAGCGCTGCTCCCGGCACGCGCATCCACGATGCTCGAGCCGGTCGGCGTCGTGCTCGTCATCGCGCCGTGGAACTACCCCGTGCAGCTGCTGCTCGCCCCGCTGGTGGGCGCGCTCGCGGCCGGCAACGCCGTTGTGCTCAAGCCCAGCGAGCTGGCCCCCGCCACGTCTGCGGCGATGGCGCGCCTCATCCCGCTGTACCTCGATCCCCGCGCCGTCGCGGTCGTCGAGGGCGGCGTGGAGGACACCACCGACCTGCTCGCCCAGCGGTGGGACCACATCTTCTACACCGGCAACGGCCGCGTCGGCCGCATCGTCGCCGCCGCAGCGGTCGAGAACCTCACCCCGGTCACGCTGGAGCTCGGCGGCAAGTCGCCCGTCTACGTCGATGCCACGGTGGACATCGCCGCCGTCGCCCGACGCATCGCCTGGGGCAAGTTCATGAACGCCGGGCAGACCTGCGTCGCGCCCGACTACGTGCTCGCCGAACGTTCCATCGTCCCGCGCCTCGCCGACGCGCTGCGCGACGCGGTCCGCGACCTCTACGGCGACGACCCGGCGGAGAGCCCGGACTACGGCCGCATCGTCAACGACCGCCAGTTCGAACGGCTGACCGGGATGCTCGGCTCGGGCACTGCGGCGGTCGGCGGCGACCACGACGCGGAGACCCGGTACCTCGCTCCGACCGTGCTCACCGATGTCGCGCCCGAGTCGCCCGCGATGGCGGAGGAGATCTTCGGCCCCATCCTCCCGATCCTTCCCGTCGACGGCCTCGACGACGCCATCCGCTTCATCCGCGCGGGGAACAAGCCGCTCGCCCTGTACGTGTTCACCTCGAGCGCGACGACCCGCCGCCGCATCCTCACCGAGACCAGCTCCGGCGCGGTCGGTTTCGGCGTTCCGGCTGCGCACCTCGCGGTCGCCGGACTCCCGTTCGGCGGCGTCGGCGAGAGCGGTGTCGGCGCGTATCACGGCGAGCGATCGCTGCGGACCTTCAGCCACGAGAAGGCCGTGCTCAGCAAGCCGCTCAGCCCCGACACCATGCAGCTGATCTACCCGCCGTACACCGAGGCGAAGGACCGCTTCGCGCGCGGTCTGCTGCGCAAACTGGGCTGATCGCGCAACCGTCCGCCGCGATGGACACCGTGTCGAAGGAGTGTGGAGATGGGCGACAGGTCGTCCAGTGGGCCTCACGGGCCCGGGGGTAGGCTCGGCACTGCCGGAGGCCACGAACGTCCGGCGCCCGAAAGACATGCCAACGCACAACGAGAGGCAACGGTGCCAACCGTGAACCCGACAGCAACCATGGACGAGTCGAAGACAGCCCCCATCCCCGTCGTCACCCCGTCCGGACTCGTCGTCACCGATGCGTCCGAGAACGTCTCCGACGTCCCGACCCCCAGCGCGGAGGGGCGCCCGACCCGCATCGAGACCGATTCGCTCGGCAGTCGCGAGATCCCGGCCGACGCGTACTGGGGCATCCACACCTCGCGCGCGCTGGAGAACTTCCCGATCGCCAAGCGCCCGATCTCCGTCTACCCGGACCTCATCGTCGCCCTGGCCAGCGTCAAGCAGGCCGCAGCACGCGCCAATGCCGAGATCGGCGTGCTGGAAGCGCATAAGGCCGAGCTGATCGACCGCGCCTGCCAGCTCATCATCGACGGCCGGTACCACGACCAGTTCGTGGTCGGCGTCATGCAGGGCGGCGCCGGAACCTCGACCAACATGAACGCGAACGAGGTCATCGCCAACATCGCGCTCGAGCTCGACGGGCACGAGAAGGGCGACTACTCCCACCTGCACCCGATCGACGACGTCAACCGCAGTCAGAGCACGAACGACACGTACCCGACCGCCATCAAGATCGGTCTCACCTTCGCGCTCGGGCACCTGCTCGACGAGCTCGCGCTGCTGCGCGACTCGTTCGCGGCCAAGGCGGCCGAGTTCCGCAACATCCTGAAGGTCGGCCGGACGCAGCTGCAGGATGCCGTGCCCATGACCCTGGGCCAGGAGTTCCACGGCTTCGCCACCACGCTGACGGAGGACCACGCGCGCCTGACCGAGACGAAGTGGCTGCTCGCCGAGATCAACCTCGGTGCGACCGCGATCGGCACGGGGATCACCGCGGACCCGGGCTACGCCGCCGCCGCCGTCCGTCACCTGAACGTCATCACCGGCCTGAACCTCGAGACCGCGCCGGACCTCATCGAGTCCACAAGCGACGCCGGCGCGTTCATGTCGTTCTCCGGCTCGCTGAAGCGCAGCGCGATCAAGCTCTCGAAGATCTGCAACGACCTCCGCCTGCTCTCCTCCGGGCCCCAGGCGGGTCTCGGCGAGATCAATCTCCCGGCCCGCCAGGCCGGCTCCAGCATCATGCCCGGCAAGGTCAACCCCGTCATCCCCGAGGTCGTCAACCAGGTGGCCTTCTCGGTCGCGGGCGCGGACGTGACGGTCACCATGGCGGCCGAGGGTGGCCAGCTGCAGCTCAACGCCTTCGAGCCGGTCATCGCGCACTCCATGCTGCAGAGCATCACGTGGATGGCGCAGGCGTTCCGCACCCTCCGCATCAATTGCGTGGACGGCATCACCGCCAACGAGGAGCGCCTCGGTGCGATGGTCGGTTCGTCCGTCGGCGTGATCACCGCGCTCACCCCGCACATCGGCTACGCCGCCTCCGCCGCCCTCGCCAAGTCAGCGCTGCTGACCGGCCGCAACGTCGCCGACCTCGTCGTCGAGGCGAAGCTGATGAGCCGCGAGGAGGTCACCCGGCTGTTGTCGCCCGCCCGTCTGAGCGGCTTGGAAGTCGTCACGACGGCCATCCCGGTGATCCAGGCGGACGCCATCCGCGAGGCACGCTCCGATACCGAGTGAGAGCCGGGGCTCCCCAACTCCGTCATCGAACGCAGACTCGCTCGTCTACTCCAGTGGACGGATGCTCGCCTTCCCGCTGGCCCAGCGGGTCGACGCGGCTCCGCTGGAAGGAGCGACGGATGCCGCGAGGCGAGAGACGGATCGTGGACCGCTTCCTGCGGTCGCTGGAACGGGTACCGGGCGTCCATGTTGTGGATGCCGGCGCACTGCTGCTGCAGGTGCTGACCCCGGACCTCCGGATCGTGGAGGTGCGGGTGGAGGAGGATGCGCTGCTCGCCAACGCCCGCCTGGTCGCCGACGACGCGGCTCTGCACGGGCTCTCCGGCACCGACAGCGTCGACCGGTCCTTCACCCTGTTCTTCCTGCACATGCAGGCGGCCGTAGGGTCCGGTCCGCTGAAGGGTGTCCGCAGGCTCCGCTACACCGCTCGGGGCGTGGTCCCGGACGGGCGCGCGGGAACGGAGACACAGCCGCGCAATCAATAGCGGACATTGCTGTCTAGGCTTTTCGCCCCCGACCCGGGCATGGTGAGCACAAGCCTGTATAGAGGTCGTTATGCCCGACATGACGACAAGGGTGCCGGCACCGGGGAATCTCGCTGCGCCGAGTGCCGGCACCCGACCTTCTCCGACTCCCGTCAGTCGGACGGCGCGGGACCGGCGGCCGGAGAATCGTCCGCCGGGAGTTCGTCCGTGCTCTGCGGCACGGTGCATTCGAACCCGTACACCGCGCAGGGTGGAGTGCCCCGGAGCGCGGAGAACGCGTAGACATCGACGACGGCGGCGCCTCCGAGATGGGAGGGTCGGCGGATGCGGCTGGGCGGCGTTCGGGAGAGGGAGGGCACCGAGAGGGTGGTCTCGCTGCCGTCACGGGCGACGAGGACGCAGGTGAGCATCCATCCGTCCGCTTCGTCGGGGATCATGCTGCGACCCTAGGCTGTGCGGCCGCTCAGGTCGATTCCCCCGTCGGAGGGGAGAAGAAATCGGTGCCGTCCGCGGGGCCGATGTGCGGCCCGGCGGACGGCACCGGAAGAGAGTCAGTTGAAGGGCGCCCACTCGTCGAGGTCGTACTCGAGCTCGATGCCGTCGTAGAGGCGGACCCGCCAGACCTTGCTGTTGCCGCCGACATACTGGCCGCGGGCGGTCTCCATCGACCACTCACCGTCGCCGACGCGCTGCCAACGGATCATGCCGACGTGTTCGCGGAGCCGCGGCGCGTGCGGCGGGTGAAGGAAGTCGTCTTCAGACATTTATCCATACCGTCCCCCTCGCTGCCCTCTCATCGTGGCCCAGCGCGAAGATGAGTCACTACCCCCAAATGTGGGGTCTAGGCTTTTCGGGCACCCGGCGAGGCGGGATCGCTCAGCGCTCGCGCGCCTCGGCCTCGCGGAAGAGGGCGATCATGTCGCGGCCCAGCTGGTGCGGGGCGGTCTCGCAGGGGCTGTGGCCGGTGCGGTAGACGGCGAGGTGGGCGCCGAGGGCCTTCGCGTTCGCGGCGTGCAGGTGGGTCGGCCAGAGATCGTGATCACCCGTGACGACGAGGAGCGGGATGCCGCTGGCGGCGACGCGCGCACGCACATCCGGCACCCGCTTCATCAGCCCGACGATGTCGTCGACGCTGGAGCGGCGGGTGAGCGCGAACCGCGACCGCACGAACGCCAGCCGGCTGTCGGACACCTTGTTCTTGTTCGTCGTGATGCCCCAGATCATGAGGCTCGCGCCGATGTGGGGCGTCGCGAACCAGCTGAGCACCCCGATGATCCGCACGCCGCGGAACGACTGCCCGGGCTCGGGCGGCGCCGTCAGGAGGGTGAGCGACCGGAACAGCTCGGGATGCTCCACCAGCGCCAGCTGCGACAGGATCCCCGCGAACGAGTAGCCGAGGACGTGCGCCGGACCGCCGTCGCGCAGGAACGCGACGACATCGGCCACGAGCAGTCCGTAGGTGTAGTGGCCGCCGGGCACGGGGCCGGCATCCGCCGACTCGTACTGCCCGGCCAGGTCGAAACTCTGCACGTAGTAGCCGGCCGCGACGAGGATGGGCGCCAGGAGGTAGAAGTCCTCCTTGGAGCCGGTCACGCCGGGGATGAGGACCACGCGTGGATCGGCGGGGTCGCCCAGCGCGGCGACCGCAAGCTCTCCACTGGGAGCGCGGAAGCGCGAGAACACCGTGCCGACGGGCGCGACCGACCAGTCGATATCGGGCAGCGCGGCATCGAGGCGCGCAGCCTCGTCGTCCCCGCCCGTGACGGGACGCCTCTCTCCGATGGACACAGCCATTACGCTAACGCACCACGGCGCGCCCGGTGGGTCAGGTGACGCGGCAGTACGTGGTGAGGTAGCCGATCCCGCCGATGGAGACCGTGACGGTGGACCGGTCGCGGAGGAAGACGGGAGGGGTGCGCGAGTAGCCCGCGCCGCCCGGGCTCCCGGTGGAGATCAGGGTTCCCGGTGGGATGGTGGCGGAGCGGGAGAGGAACTCGATCAGCTCCGGGACGCTGCGGACCATGTCGGCCGTCGAAGCATCCTGCAGGATCGCGCCGTCGACGTTGGTGGTCAGCCAGAGGTCCTGCGGGTCGGGGATCTCGTCCGCCGTGACGACCACGGGCCCGGTAGGGGTGAAGCCGTCGAACGACTTGCAGCGCGACCACTGCGCCTCCGAGAACTGCAGGTCGCGGGCGGTGATGTCGTTGACCACGGTGTAGCCCCAGACGTAGTCGAGGGCGTCCTGCACGGAGACGTTCCGCGCCGGGCGGCCGATCACGACCCCCAGTTCGGCCTCGTAGTCCACCTGGGTGGACAGGTCGGCCGGCCAGGTCGTCGTGCCGCCGTGCCCGGCCAGGGAGTTCGGCCAGAGGTTGAAGACCGTCGCCGCCTTCTCGCTCCGCAGCTTCAGCTCCGAGGCGTGCGCGGCATAGTTCGCGCCGATCGCGATGACGTGCGGCGGGCGGAGCACAGCGGAGGCGTGGCGCAGCTCGTGCACCGGTGGCAGTTCGCGACCGGCGGCTTCGGCCTCGGCGACCACCGCGCGCACCTCGGCGAGGCCGTCCTCGCCCCATTCGATGAGCTCCTGCAGGTCCCGCGGCGGCCGGGCCATCACTTCGTCGAGGAAGAGGGCTCCGTCTCCGATGACGGCGGCCAGGCGGGGCCCGGGATCTGCGGCGTTGCTGAGGTGCGAGAATCTCACCGATCCAGGCTATCGGTTCAGGCGACCGCGCCCGGCGCGTCCCGCTCCCTGTCGTGCGCCAGTCGGCGGCGGGCGATGCGCCGCCGCCAGGGCGACTGGTCCGGAAGGTGCATGCTGAGCGTCGTGTACGCCCAGCGCAGCCGCCGCCCGAAGCCGCGCCAGGTGGAGAACGGGCGCGCCGAGATCCCGACGGTGAGCCGCTCGTCGTACCGGACGACGGTGTCGAGGCTCAGGTGGAAGGCGAGGTCCAGGTCGTCGTGGATGTCGCCACGGTCGCGGTGGACGCGGTCGCGCACATCCAGCCACACCTCGCGGCGCATGGCGAAGTTGGAGCCGAAGATGGGCGGGTTCCCCAGCCAGATCCCCATCGACCAGAAGTAGCCGCCGATGTAGAGCACCTGCCCGAGACCGGCGACGACCGTGTTGCCGTCGTAGAACACGCCGCGGCCGGTGAGCACGCCGACCTCCGGGGCGTCGACGAGTTCAGCCTCGATGTGGAGCAGCCAATCGGCCGGCGGGCGCGAGTCGGCATCCAGCCGCGCGATGATGTCGCCGGTCGCGGCGTCGTAGCCGGTGGATGCGGCGGGCCAGATCCCGCGCTGCGGCTGCTCGACGACGCGGGCGCCCGCGGCGCGCGCGACATCGGCGGTGCCGTCGCTGCTGCCGTTGTCCACCACGATGATCTCGTCCGCGGGTCGGAGCTGCGCGGCGAGGTCGTCCAGGCAGCGGGCGAGCATCTCGGCGTCATCGAGGGCCGGGATGACGACGGACAGGGAGGGCACGTTCCGATCCTAGGCCTGCCTGGAGGAGCGAGGCCTGCACGGCGGGGCTTCGTTCGCTATGCCCGCCACAGGTGCAGCACGGCGTAGCTGCGCCACGGCGCCCAGCGTGCGCCGTACTCCGCGAGCCCGCGCGCATCCCCCGGGAGGCCGAGCCGCGCGGCACCCTGGCGGAGCGCCAGATCGCCGGTGAGCAGGATGTCCGGGCTGCCCAGCACCCGCAGGGCGACGTATCCGGCCGTCCACGGGCCGATGCCCGGCAGTTCCATCAGTCGGCGTTCGAGGTCGTCGCGCGACTCGCCGACGTTGATGCTGAGGCGACCGTCGGCCAGCGCCGCGGCGGCACCGACGATCGCGTCGATCCGGCGGGACGGCCCGCGGAGCACCTCCCGCCCGCGCTCGGCGATCGCGGCGGCAGTGGGGAAGAGGCGGGTGAGGGTGCCGCCTCCGGGCACCGGGAGGTCGATGGGCTCGCCGAGCGCGTCGGTGAGCCGGGTCAGCGCGGTGCGGGCTGCGGCGACCGACACCTGCTGTCCGATGAGGGCGCGGAAGACGATCTCCTCCGCATCCACGGCCCCGGGCACGCGGAGCCCGGGCGACGCCGCGACGCTGGGTGCCAGCGCGGGGTCGGCGGCCAGCGCCGCGTCGATCGCCTCGGCATCCGCGTCGAGGTCGAGCAGCCGGCGCACGCGCGCGACGAGGGGAGCCAGGTCGGCGACGTCGGCGAGGGAGGCGTCGCACTGGACCGCGGGGGATTCGGACGTGCCGGTGAGGGTCAGCCGCACCACCGCCGGGCCGTGGGGGAGCCGGAGAGCCCGGGCATACCCGACGCCGTCCTGGCTCGCGTCCGCGCCGGCGACCTCCATCCCGTCGATCGCGCGGGCCGCGAGGAAGCCGAGCACCGACGCACCGTCGAACGGTGCGCGGGCGGGAAGCCGCAGGCTCAGCGTCACCGTGCCGGGCTCGCGGTGCGCGGCGGCGGGGGAGCGGCGGGCCGCGGTCCGGATGGCACCGGGCGTCAGCCGGTAGACCTCGGCCATGGTCTCGTTGAACTGACGGACGCTGCTGAAGCCGGCGGCGAAGGCCACATCGGTGATCGGCAGGTCGCTGCCGGTCAGGAGCAGGCGCGCGGTCTGCGCACGGTGGGCGCGGGCGAGCGCGAGCGGGCCGGCGCCGAGCTCGGCGGTGAGCACGCGGTTCAGGTGCCGCGGGGTGTAGCCGAGCCGGCGCGCGAGGCCGGGGACGCCCTCCCGCTCCACCGTGCCGTCGGCGATGAGCCGCATGGCGCGGGCGGCGAGGTCGTCGCGGACGTTCCATTCCGGTGAACCGGGCACGGCGTCCGGGAGGCAGCGCTTGCAGGCGCGGAGCCCCGCCTCGTGTGCGGCCGCCGCCGTCAGATAGAAGGTGACGTTGCCGGGCTTCGGCGTCACCGCCGGGCAGCTCGGGCGGCAGTAGATGCCGGTGGTGTGCACGCCGGTGATGAACTGCCCGTCGAAACGCGCATCCTTGGCGCTCATCGCCCGGTAGCGCTCGGCGAACACCGGGTCGGCGAGCGGGCCGTCGGAGCCGGTGCCGGCAGCGCCCGTCGCCGGGCCGGTTGTCGCGACGGACGGGGGATGCTGCAGCGTGCTCATGTCCACCAGCGTGACACCCGCCGCCGACATCCGATAGCGGAAATCGGACATGACCGCGCGGCCGACTCGCCGTCCCGATCGCTAGCCTGGGAGGCATGGACGTACTCGACTGGCTCGCGGCCGCGCTCGGCGAGGAGGCCGCCGACGCCGGCGTGCTGACGACCGACCCCGCACTCCTGGACGCCGCTCGCACCGACCGCTCGGGATGGGTGGCCGAGGGCCGCCCGCTCGCGATCGTGACCGCGCGATCGGTGGCGCACGTGCAGGCGACGCTGCGGGCGGCGAGCGAGTTCCGCGTCCCGGTCGTGCCGCGGGGTGCGGGCACCGGCCTGGCGGGCGGCGCGAACGGCACCGACGGATCCATCGTCCTCGACGTCTCCGCGATGAACCGCATCATCGAGATCTCGGCGGACGACCAGCTCGCCGTCATCGAGCCCGGCGTCGTGAACAGCGACCTCAACGCGGCGCTGGAGCCGTACGGCCTCTTCTTCGCCCCCGACCCGGCGAGCAAGGCCATCTCCACCGTCGGCGGGAACATCGCGACCAACGCCGGCGGGCTGCTGTGCGCGAAGTACGGCGTCACGCGCGAGGCCGTCCTGGGGCTGGAGGTGGTGCTCGCGGATGGACGCCTCCTGCGCACCGGGCACCGCACGGTCAAGGGCGTCACCGGCTACGACCTGACCGCCTTGTTCGTGGGCTCGGAAGGGACGCTGGGCGTCATCGTGGGCGCCACCGTCCGTGTTCAGCCGATCCCGCCCGGGGAGCCGGTCACCCTCGGTGCGCTCTTCCCGGATGTGACCGCGGCGGCTCAGGCCGCCGCCCGCATCACGGCGGCTCGACTGCGCCCGGCCGTGATGGAGCTGCTCGACGCGCCGGCGCTCGAACGCATCTCCGCCTACCTCGGCCCGGAGACCATCGAGGACGCGTTCGGTGCGACCGGCGGAGCGGCCTACCTGCTCGTCCAGTTCGACGGCGCGACGGCGGCGGAGGATGCGGCCGCCGCCGGTGAGCTGCTGACCGAGACCGGCGGGACCGTCCGGGTCGCCGCGGATGCGGACGAGGGGGAGCGCCTGCTCGCGCTGCGCCGCGCGTTCCACCCGGCGCTGGCCTCCTCCGGTGAGGTGCTGATCGAGGACGTCGCGGTGCCGCGCTCGCGCATGCCGGAGATGTTCGCCGCGATCGAGCGGATCTCCGAGCGGTACGGCATCCCCATCCCGACCGTCGCCCACGCCGGCGACGGCAACCTGCACCCCAACTTCGTCTACACCGGCGACACGGTGCCCGACGCCGTGTGGGACGCGGCGAACGACCTGTTCCGGACCGCCATCGCCCTCGGCGGCACCCTCACCGGCGAGCACGGCGTCGGCGTGCTCAAGCGACGCTGGCTCGCGGACGAGGTCGGACCGGACTCCTACGAACTGCAGGTGAAGCTGAAGTCCGTGTTCGACCCTCTCGGCATCCTGAACCCGGGCAAGGTCTTCGGCGGCGCCTGACTCCGCGGGCGGCGCACGAGCCCTTAACAGACTCGACCCCCGGTGGTGCGGCGATGCCTGCAGCGCTCCCGGGGGATCGAGTTATGCGTCAAGGATGCCCCCGGCGCGCGGCGAGCGCAACCCCCGATCGCGGCTGCGCGGTGAGCGAACGCGCTTTGACGCCGCACCCCGGCACCGGTTGGATGGGAGGCATGGCAGAGAACACCAACCAGAAGCCGGAAGTCGACGCCCCCGAGGGACCGGCTCCCGAGACCCTCGAGATCGTCGACATCGTCGAGGGCACCGGCCCCGAGGCCACCCCCGGCGCGAAGGTCGACGTGCACTACCTCGGCGTCGAGTACGAGACCGGCGAGGAGTTCGACTCCTCCTGGAGCCGCGGTCAGTCGATCAACTTCCCGCTGAACAACCTCATCAAGGGCTGGCAGGAGGGCATCCCCGGCATGAAGGTCGGCGGTCGCCGCAAGCTCACCGTCCCGCCGGCGCTCGCCTACGGCCCGGCCGGCGGCGGTCACCCGCTGTCGGGCAAGACCCTGATCTTCGTGATCGACCTGCTCGGCGTCAGCTGAACGGATCACCCGACGAACGAAGCGCTCCCTCGGCACGGCCGGGGGAGCGCTTCGTCATTCGGGGTGTCCCGTGCCGTGCGCGTCGGAAACGGAGGAGATCCCGGCCGAAGCCGACACCATCCCCTCCGTTCCCGGCGTTTCGGGGCCGTCAGCCGTCGGATCTCCTCCGAAAGCTGCAGTCGCCGCTCGACCGCGGGTCGGATCGGAAACGGAGGAGATCCGCCGTCGGTACGCCGCAGAATGCCGCGATCGGAGGCGGGTCGCCGGACTGAGGGGCGGAATGTCCTCCCTTTCCGGCGAGCGGATGCGGGTGGGACGGCACCGGTAGGACCGCACCCGGAGGACAGCGACCTACAGCGCGGGCGGCTGCATCCGGGTCGGGATGGCGATGCGGTTCCAGATGTTGATGGTCGCGATGGCCAGCAGCACGTTCGCCAGGCCTTCCTCGCCGAACTCGTTCAGCGCCCGCTGGTACAGCTCGTCCGGCACGCCGTCCTCGTGGATGAGCGTCACGGCCTCGGTGAGCTCCAGCGCGACGCGCTCGCGGTCCGTGAACCACGGCGACTCGCGCCAGGCGGAGACGGCGAAGACCTTGCGGAGCGGCACGCCGCGTCCCTGCAGGTCGACCGAGTGCATGTCGACGCAGTAGGTGCAGCCGTTGATCTGCGAGGCGCGCAGCTTGATGAGGTCGCCGAGCGGCTCCTCGACCTTGCCGCCGACATAGCCGTCGAGGTTGATGACCTTCCGGTAGCCCTCGGGCACGATGGTGGGGAGTTGGATGCGTTCTGTCATGTCCTCCACGCTAAGAATGCGATTGGCTACGGGTAAGATCCATTTCGATCGATTCCGATCAGGCCATTCGTCGAGGCTCGGAGGGCATCCTGGACCTGCATGTCGCCATCGGCGGTCGAGGCGACCGCGCCGACCGCATCTACCGCCAGCTGCGCGACGCCGTGGTGGATGGGCGGCTGCGCCGGGGTGAGCGGCTGCCGGCGACGCGCGAGCTCGCCGAGCGGCTGCAGGTCTCGCGCTCGACCGTCTCGACGGCGTACGAGCGACTGACGGCGGAGGGCTACCTCGCCGCGCGGGTGGGCGCGGGCACATTCGTCGCCTACACCGGCGCGCCACCGAGAGGACGGGGAGGCGCGGAACGGCGTCCTGCCTCCGTGGACACGCGACGCGGCGCCGCGCATCCGAACGCGACCTGGGCAGACCTCGACGACCCCCTGTGGACCGAGCCGCGCCCGATCGCCTACGACTTCGGCGTCGGCGCGCCCGATCCTGCACTCTTCCCCCTGGAGACGTGGCGACACTACGTCACGGCAGAGCTCCGTGGCGGCTTCGCCCGCTCGACCCTATACGCCGACCCGGCCGGGGTCGACCGCCTGCGCGAGGGGATCGCGCGACACATCGGCCTCGCGCGCTCGGTGGACGCCGCCCCCGAGGACGTGCTGGTGACCAACGGCGCCCAGCAGGCGTTCGACCTGCTCGCCCGCGTGCTGCTGACCCCGGGCGACACCGTCCTCGTCGAGGACCCCGGCTACCCGCCCGTCCGGCAGCTGTTCGAGACGACCGGCGCCCGGGTGCTGCCGGTCCCGGTGGACGAGTTCGGCCTCCGCGTCGACCTTCTGCCCCCGGCGCGGCTGCTGTACGTCACGCCGTCGCATCAATTCCCGCTCGGCGGGGTGCTCCCGCTCGAACGGCGGGTGGCACTGCTGGAGTGGGCCGCGCGCAACGACGCGGTCGTCATCGAGGACGACTACGACAGCGAGTACCGGTTCGGCGCCCGCCCGCTCGACCCGCTCCAGCGACTGGATGCCGACGGCCGGGTCGTCTACGTCGGCACGTTCTCGAAGACGATGGCCCCGTCACTCCGGCTGGGGTTCGTGGTCGCGCCGCCGAGCCTCCTGCCCGCTCTGCGGCACGCCAAGCGGCTGAGCGACTGGCACAACGACGTCGTCACGCAGCGGGCCATGGCGCGCTTCATCGACTCCGGCGGTTTCGCGCGGCACGTGCGGTCGGCGACCCGCGTCTACGAGCAGCGGCACGACGCGCTCGTCCGCGCGGCGGGGGAGCTGCTGCCGGATTTCCGGTTGGTGCCGTCGGTCGCCGGGCTGCACCTCGCGTTGCTCGCCGACGGGGCCGACGGCGACATCGACGGGCGCCGAGTCGCCGAGCGGGCCGCGGTGGCCGGCGTGGCCGTGCAGCCGGTCTCCCGGTTCCGGCTCGGCGACGGACCGGACGGCCTGCTGCTCGGCTTCGGCGGCATCCCGGTGGAGCAGATCCCGGACGGCCTACGTACGCTCGCGCAGGCCGTCGAGCGCGTGCGGGCGTCGGCGCCGAGCGAAGCAATGCCATGATCGGAGGATGACCTCGCCGGATGCGCCAGCGCCCCGCCGCCGCGGCCGGCCGGCCGACGTCGACCCCGAGCGGGTGGCGCTGCTCGCCCTGCGGCACTTCGACGAGCACGGGTACGAGCAGACGACGATGGACGACATCGCCCGGCTGGCCGGGATCGGGCGGCGGACGCTGTTCCGCTACTTCCCGAGCAAGCCGGCGCTGGTGTGGGGCGGCATCGAGCCCGTGGTCGGGCGCATGCACGACGTGCTCGACGCCGCCGGGGACGACGAGCTCCTGCGGGATGTGCTGGCCCGCGCGGTGACCGAGTCCCTGACGCTGAGCCCCGAAGCGGAGGAGGCCACCCGCCGGCGGATGGCGCTCATGGGGACGCATCCCGCCCTGGTCGGGTTCGGCCTGACGGCGATGGCGGCGAACCGTGGCATCCTCGTCGACTTCCTGGCCCGCCGGCTCGGGGCTGATCCGGAGGGACTGCGCGTCCAGGTGCTCGCCGACGCCATCGGGTCGGCCGACTTCTCGGCGCTCGTCTGGTGGGCGCGCCACGACGACGGACCGCCCGGCCCGGTCGTGGTGGCGGCCATGGACCAGGTGCTGCGGGGCGTCTGACCGCATCCGGCTGTTCGCTCCGGTTCCGTCTGGCTCTCGCCGCACCGCTCCCTGGCGAGTAGCGTGAGCCCATGCCGATCGAAGACGCATTCCCGCAGGGCACGCCGGTCTGGGTCGACCTCCAGAGCCCGGACCAGCCCGCCGCTGCCACGTACTACCGGTCGCTGTTCGGATGGGAGGTGTCGGCGCCGTCGGCCGACTCCAACGGTTTCGCGCTGGCCAGCGCACGCGGCGTCCCCGTCGCCGCGCTCGGACCGCTGCCGTCGGACGACGTCCCGACGAGCTGGACGGCCTACTTCTCCGTCGACGACGCCGACGTCGCAGCGCGGGACGTGACGGCCGCGGGAGGATCGGTGCTCGTGGAGCCGGCGGAGTTGGTGGCCGGCATCCGGCTCGCCATCGTCGCCGATCCGGCCGGAGCCGTGTTCGGGCTGTGGGAGCGGACGGATTCGGGCGACCGGTGGCTGCGCGACGAGCCCGGCGCGGTGGACTGGCTGGAGCTGGTGGCCGCCGACCCCGCATCGACCTTCCCGTTCTACGAGTCGGTCCTCGGCGTCGGCATCAGCGAGATGCGCGTGGGGGAGGAACCCTACGGGCTGTTCGACGTCGGCGAGACGAGCGTGGCGGGCGCGTACCGGTCCGACGGCGCCGAGCCCGCCCACTGGCTGGTGTACTTCAATGTGGCCGACCTGGATGCGGCGATCGTGCGCGCGACGGAGCTCGGCGGGACGCTGCGCACCGAGCCGCTCTCCGCTCCCGGTGTCGGCCGGTGGGCCGAGATCGTCGACCCCCAGGGCGCCGGATTCGCGCTCCTCGAGCCGGAGCCGGAGCCGTCCTGAGCGGTGGCCGCGGGGCGGGAGTGCCCCGGATGCTCTGGTAGACTCTTCCAGTTGCCGTCTAACGGCCGCGGATCAAGAGAGCCCAGGCATCAGGCCCCGGGCACCGCGCAACGAGCAGAAAGGGGATCCCTCTATGGCGCTGGATGCAGACACCAAGAAGGCGATCATCGAAGAGTACGCAACCCACCCCGGTGACACCGGATCCCCCGAGGTCCAGGTCGCGATCCTGACCAAGCGGATCAAGGATCTCACCGAGCACCTCAAGGAGCACAAGCACGACCACCACTCGCGTCGTGGCCTGCTTCTGCTGGTCGGTCAGCGTCGCCGCCTCCTCGGCTACCTCTCGGACATCGACATCAACCGTTACCGCTCGCTGATCGAGCGCCTCGGTCTGCGTCGATAACCGCAGCCGGAAGCCGGCGTCTTCGATAGACACCGCGAACTTCTTACGGACGGGCCGTCACCTTCGGGTGGCGGCCCGTTCTGCGTTGCCCGCACGCATCACGATTTGCGCCAAATCGTGGTTATGGCGCGTCCATAACCACGATTTGCGCCAAATCTCGGTTATGGCGCGTCCATAACCACGATTTGCGCCAAATCTCCCCATGCCCGCTGTGGTGCTTTCATGCTCTTGGCGGATCGTTTACAGCGCTGTAGCGTTAGGCGCACGTTCCGTCTCAAAGGAGAGTTGTGATCCCGCACCAACTGTCTCTGTTCATCCTCTCCGCGATTACAGCGCTGGTCTTTTCAGTGGGAGCGATGGCCGCAGCTCCCGCGCATCCCGCCGCCGCTGCGACCACGACGTACAGCAATCCGCTGCCCCTCGACCTGGGCGGCGGGAAGCTCGCCGAGCAGTGCGCCGACCCGGACGTCATCCGGTCGGAGGACCCGGCCGATCCGGCGTGGTACCTGTACTGCACGCGCGACGTCATCGACTCGTCGCTGCGCAATCCCGACGGCTCGCTCGTCTTCTCGAGCATCCCCACCTACCGCTCCGCCGACCTCGTGCACTGGTCGTTCGTCGGCGAGGCGCTGCCCACCAAGCCCGCCTGGATCGGCGACGGCGACATGTGGGCGCCGGACGTCGCGTACGTCGGCGGCCGGTACCTGCTGTACTACACGGCGACGAACACCGTGGCGCCCGGTGGCGGCTCGGCGATCGGCGTCGCCACCAGCGCCAGCCCCGCCGGACCCTGGGTCGACTCAGGCGAACCGGTGGTGGAGCCGATGCCGTCACCCGGGAGCGCCGACCCGGCCGACCGACGCTGGGTGTTCGACCCGGAGCTGGTGACCGCGGGCGGCGAGCACTACCTGTATTTCGGCAGCTACTACGGCGGCCTGTCCGTGCGGCGGCTCTCCGCCGACGGCCTGCATTCCGACCCGGCCAGCCAGGTGCAGGTGGCCATCGGGAACCGCTACGAGGGCACGCACGTGATCGAGCACGACGGCTGGTTCTACCTGCTCGGCTCGGCGACCAACTGCTGCTCGGGGCCGCTGACGGGATACGGCGTGTTCGCGGGACGCTCGACGTCGCCCACCGGTCCGTTCGAGGACCGGACCGGCGCACTTCTGCTCGACCCGCGCGTCGGCGGCACCCCGGTGCTGCACCAGAACGGCAACCGCTGGATCGGCACGGGCCACGTCACCAGCGCGGTCGATGCGACCGGCCAGCGCTGGATGCTGTACCACGCGGTCGACCGTACCGACCCGTACGTCGCGGGCGGTGGCACCTACACCAAGCGTCCGGTGCTGATGGATGCGCTCGACTGGCAGGACGGCTGGCCGGTGGTGCGGGGCGGGGCGGGGCCGTCGGACTCGCCGCAGCCCGCTCCTGTGGTGACGGCGGGTGATCCGGCTGCGTATGCGCCGACGTTCGTCGCCCCGCTCAGCCGGGGAATGCTCCTCTCCGGGTATTCGGACGAGTTCGACGGTCCGGAGATGGACCCCGCCTGGACGTGGGAGCGCGACCCGGGCGCGGCGACGCGATCCCTCTCTGGTGGCGCGTTGCACTGGGACACCCAGGCGGCCGATCTCGGCCCCGACCCGGGAGCCGCCGGCCTTCCCCTCCGGCCGCTGCCGAGCGGTGACTACGTCGTCGAGACGCGCGTGTCGAGCACCGTGCCGAGCGAGGGATGCTGCCAGAACTACGCGCAGGGCGGCCTGGTCATCCACCAGGACGACGCGAATTTCGTGAAGCTCTCGGTCACGTCGATCTGGGAGACCCGGCAGACCGAGTTCGGCAAGCGGGAGACGGCGGAAGGTCCGGGGTATCCCACCTACGGCAACGCCGTCGGCGGCCCGGTGGCGGAGGCGACCGTTCTGCGGCTGAGCAGGACGCACACCGCGACCGAGAACGTCTACACCGCATCCACCAGCGTGGACGACGGTGCGACGTGGGACGAGGCGGGCGCCTGGACGACACCGCTGCAGGCGACGCCTCCCCGGCTCGGGCTGGTGTCGATGGCGGCGGGAGGGTTCACGACGACGTTCGACTATGTGCGGGTGTACGGGGTGGATGCGGCCACGGGTGCACCGGGTGGCGGCGGGGCTGCGACGGTCGGGGCTGGCTCGGCGACGTCGGACCCGACGGCGGAGCTCGCCGCGAGCGGGTCGACGGGGGAGCCCTGGATCGCGGGACTCGCGGCGTTGCTCGTGGCCGCGGGCGTCACTGTGCGATTCAGCGGTGCTCGGGGTCCGCTCCCGGCCGGACTTTCGCGTCGTCGCGCACGTCGATCCGGCGACGGCCCTCCGAGCCTTCGCTGACCTCGATCCGCGGGTCGGCGTCGCTCTCGTCGGCGGCGGGGGCGGTCGTCAGCTGGTCGGCGCGGTCGTCTCGGTGGCTCATGCACCGACTCTCCCGCGCTCGCCCCGCTCCGGCAAGGGGTGCCCTCCCCGCACGATTTGCGCCAAATCATCGTTATGGCGCTCCCATAACCGAGATTTGCGCCAAATCTCCGGCGGCCTCCGCTCTCGGTGGGCGCGACATTCGTGCCGAATGTGCGTTATAGCGCCGCCATAACGCACATTCGGCACGAATCTTCGGGAGCTCAGTCGCGAGGTGACGGAGACGCGGGCGCGGAGGAAGGGACGGCAGCGCGGCGCGCCGCGACGGCCCGGTCGAACAGGGTGACCGCAACGAGGGCGGCCGCGACCAGCGCGATCCCGATCGTCACGCCGACGAGGCCGATCACCGGCGACGCAAGCGGCAGAAGCAGCACGAGTGCGATCGCGACGATCGTCTTGAGCGGCCGGATGACCACTTCCGACACCAGCGGAGCGTGCAGCACGTAGAGCATGAACAGGAACACCGCGACGGGAACGGCCATCGCGTACTCGACCGCCGTGTTCGACGCCTCCGAGTGCGCGGCGCCGGCCTGCACCGCGACCTCCAGCCCGGCCCCCAACGCCGCCAGCGACGCGAACACGAAGTAATGGCCGTACCCCCAATAGAACGACCGGTTGCGTCGCGACCGCAGTCCTTCGGCGGCCGGCTCCAGAAAGTACAGCCACCACAGGGCGAACAGGAGCACCAGCCCGGCCACCGCGATCCACACCAGGGCGGCGCTGAATCCGGATTGGGCGAGCGCGTTCTGCACGCCGATCGCGGAGGCCGACACCGACTCGCCGAGGACGATGATCGTGAACAGCCCGTACCGCTCAGCGATGTGATGCGGATGCCAGCTCGTCATCCCGGGCCGCTCGGCCCACAACGGCACCGCCAGTTCGAGCAGTGCGCCGAGCACGAAGGTCGCGACGGCGATCTGCGTCGGCAGGAACCCCCACGCCACCCACAGCACCTGGACCGCCGAGACGCCGACCGCGTACCGGATCGCCGTCTTGCGCCCCTCCGGATACTCGATCGCCGCGCGCACCCACTGGCCGACGAGCGCGAACCGCATGATCAGGTAGCCGACGATGATCGCCGTGAAGTTCTCGTGGTCGAACGCCGCGGGGACGCCGGCCGCGAGCACCAGGACTCCGCCCATCTGCACGAGGGTCATGAGCCGATAGGGCACGTCGTCGGTGTCGTAGGCCGAGGCGAACCACGTGAAATTCATCCACGCCCACCAGATGGCGAAGAACACCATCAGGTAGAACGGCAGGTGCTCGAGGATTGTCCCGTTCTCACCAGCGTGCGCCAGCTGTCCGGCGACCTGTGCGATCGCGACGACGAAGGTCAGATCGAAGAGCAGTTCGAGCGGGCTCGACACCCTGTGGCGCTCGTCGGTGGAGCGGCCGGTCATCCGGATGCGGAACGCACTGGTCATGTGCGCCAGCATAGGAGGATGCGCCGCCGTCCCGTGCTCTCCGCCGTCACCGTCGCCTACCTGGCGGTCGTCGCGTGGATCACGCTGAACCCGGCGCCCGGGAACCCTGCGGGCAACCCGGTCCTGCGGTCGGTGCTGCGGTTCGTGTCGGCGGTTCCCGGTCTCGGCTGGGTGGACTACGCCGTGGCCGAGTTCTCCGCCAACGTGCTCCTGTTCGTGCCGATGGGGCTGCTGTTCACCCTGCTGCTCGGCCGCTGGCGCTGGTGGCTCGCGGTCGCCATCGGCGTCGTCGCGACGCTGGTCATCGAGTTCGTGCAGCTGTTCCTGCCCGCGCGCTTCAGCGACCCGAGCGACCTGCTCGCGAACACGCTCGGGACGCTCGTGGGCGTCGGGATCGCGTTCCTCCTTCCCACAGTCCGTGACGGTCGTAGGGTGGCCGCGTGGAGACGGTGACAAAGGAGCGGGCGGACGCCCCCGACGGGTTCTTCGAGGCGGAGGCCGCCGGGCTCCGCTGGCTCGGCGAACCGGAGGCGGACGGGGGAGCGCGCGTGGTCGGCGTCGCGTCCGTGGGCCCCGGACGGATCGAGCTGGAGCGCATCCGCGAGACACGCGCGACCGGGGAGGCCGCCCGGGCGTTCGGCGCCGGGCTCGCGCTGACGCACGCGGCCGGGGCCGCAGCGTTCGGCGCGCCACCGGACGGCTGGGACGGCCCGCTGTTCATCGGAAAGCGCCCGCTCCCCATCTCGCACGAGACCAGCTGGGGCCGGTTCTACGCGCGCGACCGCGTGCGGCCGTACCTGGAGATCGCGGTGGATGCCGGGAGCGTCACCACGGACCAGCTGCCGGTGATCCGTTCGGCCGTGGAGCGCGTGGAGTCGGGGGAGTTCGATGACGACGAGCCGCCCGCGCGCATCCACGGCGACCTGTGGAACGGCAACCTGCTCTGGGACGCGCGCGGCGGCGTGCTGATCGACCCGGCCGCGCACGGCGGCCACCGCGAGACCGACCTCGCGATGCTCGCGCTCTTCGGCGCACCGCACCTCGACGACATCGTCGCCGGCTACGACGACGCCCGGCCGCTGCGTGCCGGTTGGCGGGACCGCATCCCGCTGCACCAGCTGCATCCCCTCGCCGTGCACGCCGCCGGCTACGGGCCGTCCTACGGCCGGGCGCTCACCGACGCCGCGCGCGCGACGCTGGCGCTCTGAGCGGCGACGGGTCAGGAGGCGGGCGTCACCGTCAGGTCGACGGAGGCGAAGGGGAACGGGAAGAAGTACGTCGCGGTGCCGTTCCACGACTCCAGCGGGATCAGGCCGAACCATACGACGCCGATCAGCAGGCTGACCCCGGCGATCGCGGTGCCGACGAGCGCAGCGCGATCGAGGATGCGGAGGGCGTCCGCCTCGGTGCGAGCACGCCGCAGCACGCGTCCGATCGCCACGAACACCACGAAGGCGAGTGCCGCGAACACGAACGGGCTCGGGTGGAGCTGGAGGCTGACGCAGCTGTCGGCCGCGGGTCCTGCGCCCGGGCAGAAAGCGCGGAAGCCGTTCGACAGGAAGCCATAGCCGACGGCGACGAGCGCGGTCGCACTGATGAGCCGGCGCACCCGGATGAGGATCGCCGCTCCAGGAACGGCGGGCAGCAGCGCATCCCCCGAAAGAGTCGACGCGCCCGCCGACCGTGGTGTCTCGCCCATCGGAATCCCCCTCGTCCCGGCTCGCTGACGGCCTCCATCCATCCTGGCATGGGCTGCGACTGATAGGATGCTGGTGGTCGGCCGAGCGCCGTCCATCCAACTCAATACCGAGAAGGAACCCGGAGCAGGCTGGCAGGAGCTGGTCCTCGGTGGTGGTATCCGGATGCGGTGGCAGCGAGAGCGGCCCGCAACCGTGTATTTCTACTGATGGCCAGACGGGCTCAGCCCACGCGATCCGCATGGGATGCCGCGTACACACGACGTGTCGAACTGCCTGTTCCTGCTCCTTGAATGACAGTCGCGTCCACACGGGACAGCGACGTTAAACAAAGGAGACAGACCTCTTGGAAGGTCCTGAAATCAAATTCGCCGAAGCCGTTCTCGACAACGGCCGCTTCGGCACCCGTACCGTCCGGTTCGAGACCGGACGCCTCGCCCAGCAGGCGCAGGGCGCCGTCGCCGCGTACCTCGACGAGGAGACCATGCTTCTGAGCGCGACCAGCGCCAGCAAGCACCCGAAGGACAACTTCGACTTCTTCCCGCTGACCGTCGACGTCGAGGAGCGCTCGTACGCCGCAGGCAAGATCCCCGGCTCGTTCTTCCGGCGCGAGGGCCGCCCCTCCACCGAGGCGATCCTGGTGTGCCGCCTGATCGACCGCCCGCTGCGCCCGTCGTTCGTCGACGGCCTCCGCAACGAGGTGCAGATCGTCATCACCGTCCTGAGCATCGCTCCGGACGAGTTCTACGACGCGCTCGCCATCAACGCGGCCAGCGCATCCACGCAGATCTCCGGTCTGCCGTTCTCCGGCCCGATCGCCGGTGTGCGCCTCGCGCTCATCCCCGGCAACGGCACCCACGAGGACCAGTGGATCGCCTTCCCGAAGGCCGAGCAGCTCAAGGAGGCCGTGTTCGACCTCATCGTCGCCGGCCGCGTCCTCACCAACGAGGACGGCTCCGAGGGCGACGTCGCGATCATGATGGTCGAGGCGGAGGCCACCGAGAACAGCTGGAACCTCATCCAGGGTGGAGCGGTCAAGCCGAACGAGGAGATCGTCGCGCAGGGCCTCGAGGCGGCCAAGCCGTTCATCCGCCAGCTCGTCGGCGCGCAGAACGTCATCGCCGAGCAGGCCGCGAAGGCCATCGCCGACTACCCGGTGTTCCTGCCCTACTCGCAGGAGACCTACGACAACGTCGCCGGCCTCGCCTACGACGAGCTGGTGAACGTCTACCAGATCGCCGACAAGATCGAGCGCCAGAACGCCGACGACGCCCTCAAGGAGCGCGTCAAGGTCGCCCTCACCGAGAAGGTGGAGGCGGGAGTCCTGCCCGCGGAGACGCTGTCGCAGTTCTCGGCCGCCTACAAGTCGGTGTCGAAGGTCGTCATGCGCGGCCGCGTGCTCCGCGAGGGCATCCGCATCGACGGTCGTGGCCTCACCGACATCCGTCCGCTCGACGCCGAGGTGCAGGTCATCCCGCGCGTCCACGGCTCGGCGATCTTCCAGCGCGGCGAGACCCAGATCCTGGGCGTCACCACGCTGAACATGCTCAAGATGGAGCAGCAGATCGACTCGCTCTCGCCGGTGACGCACAAGCGCTACCTGCACCACTACAACTTCCCGCCCTACTCGACCGGTGAGACCGGCCGCGTCGGGTCGCCGAAGCGTCGCGAGATCGGGCACGGCTTCCTCGCCGAGCGCGCCCTCGTGCCGGTGCTGCCGAGCCGCGAGGAGTTCCCGTACGCGATCCGTCAGGTGTCCGAGGCCCTCGGGTCCAACGGCTCCACCTCGATGGGCTCCGTCTGCGCCTCCACCCTGTCGCTGCTGAACGCCGGTGTGCCGCTGCGCGCCCCGGTCGCCGGCATCGCCATGGGCCTGATCTCCGACGTCGTCGACGGTGAGACCCGCTACGCGGCGCTCACCGACATCCTGGGCGCGGAGGACGCGCTCGGCGACATGGACTTCAAGGTCGCCGGAACCAGCGAGTTCGTCACCGCGATCCAGCTCGACACGAAGCTCGACGGCATCCCGTCGTCGGTGCTCGCCGGCGCGCTGAAGCAGGCGAAGGACGCCCGCACCACCATCCTGAGCGTGCTCAACGCCGCGATCGACCGTCCGGATGAGATGGCCCCGACCGCGCCGCGCGTGATCTCGGTCCAGATCCCGGTCGACAAGATCGGCGAGCTGATCGGCCCGAAGGGCAAGACGATCAACGGCATCCAGGACGAGACCGGCGCCGAGATCTCCATCGAGGAGGACGGCACCGTCTACATCGGCGCCACCGACGGCCCCTCGGCCGAGGCGGCCCGCGCCCAGGTCAACGCGATCGCGAACCCCACCAACCCGGAGGTCGGCGAGCAGTTCCTCGGAACCGTCGTCAAGATCGCCGCGTTCGGCGCGTTCGTCTCGCTGCTCCCGGGCAAGGACGGCCTGCTGCACATCTCCGAGGTCCGCAAGCTCGCCGGTGGCAAGCGCGTGGAGAACGTCGAGGATGTGCTCGGGGTCGGACAGAAGGTCCTGGTCGAGATCACCAAGATCGACGACCGCGGAAAGCTGTCGCTCGCCCCGGTGATCGCGGAGGAGGCCGCAGAGGCCCCCGCCGAGGCCGCCCCCGTGGAGGCTCCCGCCGAGGCGTAAGCTCTCGCACCTCACCGAAGGCCGCGTCGACTCTGTCGGCGCGGCCTTCGTGCGTCCGGCTCGGCAATCACGCCATCAGCTCCTGAGTTTTTCGGCCCGGATGCCGCGTGTCGACCCGAAAAACTCAGGAGCTGATGGCGTGGGTCAGGCGTCGCGGGTGAGGAGGGGGCGCAGGCGGTAGGGGATGAGCTCGCCCATGTCCAGGGATGTCTCGGCGCGGTCGACGCCGTCCGTGGACTGGATGATGCCGGTGATGCGGAAGAGGTCCTCCGCGTCGACGCACACGACGCGCAGCAGCAGGTCGGACGGGCCGGACAGCCCGTGCGCCTGCACGATCTCCGGGATGGCGGCGAGACTCTCCACGACCGCCGCCAGCCGCTGCTGTCGCACGTGCACATTGACGAAGGCGGCCAGCGGATACCCGGCGACCCGGGCGGAGATGCGCCGCTCGAACGACAGGAACGCGCCGCTGCGCTCCAGCTCGGCGACCCGCGCCTGGACCGTGTTGCGGCTGAGGCCGAGCCGATCGGCGAGGGACACGTTCGTCGATCGGGGGTCGTCCGCGAGGGCCAGAAGGATGCGGCGGTCGGTGCTGTCGAAGCTGCGCATAGTGTGAAACCTAGCAGCAGCGCGTCCGGCCGGATAGTGCATCCTGCACGGTCGACACGCCGATGGTTGTGCGCGCTGATCGCGCAGCGTAGCCTTCCACCTAATTCCGGCGAAGGGGCCGGAAGCCGGTCGTGCGCGCCACAAGCAGCGTCGGCCGGGCGCGAGAGTGAAGGTTGCGTGAACCGTGACGATCGACAATCAGCCCGCCACCCGTCGGGGCGGCTCCCACACGGACCTCGGTGCCATGGACGAGCTCCGGCTCGGCGAGGACGGCCTCCGCGAGACCAGCATGAGCGACCTCGGGCTCGTCCGCCTCCTCGACTCCGACGGCGTCCGGCACGAGGACGACCGCTACGACGCCTGGGTCTCCGACATCGGAACCGACCAGCTGCTCGCGCTCTACGAGGACATGCAGGTCATCCGCCGCATCGACGCCGAGGCGACCGCACTGCAGCGTCAGGGCGAGCTCGGTCTCTGGCCGCCGCTGCTGGGTCAGGAGGCCGCCCAGATCGGCTCCGGGCGCGCGCTCCGCACCGACGACTTCGTCTTCTCCAGCTACCGCGAGCATGGCGTCGCGTACTGCCGCGGCGCCGGCCTGGTCGACCTGCTGCGCGTCTGGCGCGGCACGACCCAGAGCGGCTGGAACCCGTACGACATCAACATGGCCACCCCGCAGGTGATCATCGGCGCGCAGACGCTTCACGCGACCGGGTACGCGCTCGGCATCCAGGCCGACGGCACCGATGCGGTGGCGGTCGCCTACTTCGGCGACGGCGCCACCAGCGAAGGGGATGTGAACGAAGCGCTGATCTTCGCTGCGACCTACGCGGCCCCCGTGATCTTCTTCTGCCAGAACAACCAGTACGCGATCTCGGAGCCGGTGTCGCTGCAGGCGCAGCGTCCCATCGCCGACCGCGCGCCCGGCTTCGGCGTGCCGAGCGTCCGTGTCGACGGCAACGACGTGCTGGCCGTGCTCGCGGTGACGCGCGCCGCGCTCGACCGCGCCCGCTCGGGCGGCGGCCCTACTTTCATCGAGGCGGTGACGTACCGGATGGGACCGCACACGACCGCCGACGACCCGACCCGCTACCGCGACGCGTCCGAACTCGACGCCTGGCGCGGCAAGGACCCGCTCGCCCGGGTGGAGGCGTACCTCGTCGCGCAGGGAGCCCTCACGGACGACCGCCGCGCGGCGATCACCGCGAAGGCCGACGCCGTCGCGGCAGAGATGCGCGCGGGCATCACCACGCTCGCCGACCCCGACCCGCTCACCGTCTTCGACAACGTGTATGCCGAACCGCACACCGGCCTCACGCGCCAGCGGGACCACTACTCGCGCTATCTGCGCACCTTCGTGGGGAGCGACGGACGATGACCTCACTGAGCATGGCCAAGGCCATCAATGCCGGGCTCCGGCGAGCTCTGGCCGCCGACGACCACGTCGTTCTGATGGGGGAGGACATCGGCACGCTCGGCGGCGTCTTCCGCGTCACGGACGGCCTGCAGACCGAGTTCGGGCCGCGCCGGGTGATGGACTCGCCGCTCGCGGAGTCCGGGATCCTCGGCACGGCGGTCGGAATGGCGTACCGCGGGTACCGGCCGGTGGTGGAGATCCAGTTCGACGGCTTCATCTATCCGGCATTCGACCAGATCGTGAACCAGGTCGCGCGGATGCACTACCGGACGCAGGGCGCTGTGCGCATGCCGATCGTGATCCGGGTGCCGTTCGCGGGCGGCATCGGCTCGGCCGAGCACCACTCGGACTCGCCGGAGGCGTACTTCGCGCACACCGCCGGGCTCCGAGTGGTCAGCCCGTCCGATCCGCAGGACGCGTTCACGCTCATCCAGCAGGCCATCGCGTCGGACGACCCGGTGCTGTTCTTCGAGCCGAAGCGCCGCTACCACGCCAAGGGCGACGTGGATGAGGACGCCCCGCTCGCCGACGCGCGCCCGATGGGCACAGCGCGGGTGCTGGCGCAGGGCACGGACGTGACCCTGGTCACCTACGGCGGACTGGTGCAGCTCGCGCGCGACGCGGCCGTGGCCGCAGGCGACGACGGCGTGTCGGTAGAGGTCATCGACCTGCGCTCGCTGTCGCCGCTCGACCTCGACACGGTCGTCGCGTCGGTGAAGCGCACCGGCCGTCTCGTGGTGACGCACGAGGCGGCGCTGTCGGGAGGGCTGGCCGCCGAGATCTCGGCGTCCATCACCGAGCGGTGCTTCTACCACCTGGAGCACGCGCCGGTGCGTGTGACCGGGCACGACATCCCGTACCCGCCGGCACGCCTGGAGTCCGCACACCTGCCGGACCTGGACCGCATCCTGGACGGCATCGACCGCGCCATGGACCGGCCCAACTCGCTGAGCGGGGTGGAGGACTGATGGCCGTCCGCGAGTTCGCGCTTCCCGACCTCGGCGAGGGACTGACCGAGTCGGAGCTGGTCGCCTGGAAGGTCGCCGTCGGTGACACCGTGCAGCTCAATCAGATCATCGCCGAGGTGGAGACGGCCAAGGCGCTCGTCGAGCTGCCCGCGCCGTACGACGGGCGCGTCTCCCGCCTGTTCGTGGAGCCGGGGGTCACGGTGGCCGTCGGCGAGCCGCTCGTGGCGTTCGAGGTGGATGCGGGGGAGTCGGAGGGGGACGCGCCGGCGGCTCCTGCTGCTCCCGCGTCGGAGACGGGTCCGTCGGCGTCGCCGGACGGGCGCGAGCCGACCCTGGTCGGCTATGGCGCGCGGCCGGAGTCGGGTGCGCGCCCGGCGCGGAGGGCACGGCCGGGGTTGGCCGTGGCCGGAAGTGCGGCGGGTGCTGGTTCGGTCGCGACGGCCCAGACGGCCCAGACGGCCGTGACGGCCCAGACGGCCGTGACGAGTGTGGCTGCGCCTGCCTCAGCTGCCTCGCCGGCCCCGAACACGGGCGCGACGGCGACCGCGTTGGCCGAGCGCCCGCGCGCGACCCCGCCGGTGCGCAAATTCGCGCGCGAGCTCGGTGTCGACCTGGCGTCGGTGGCCGGCTCGGGTGACCGCGGGCTGATCACGCGTGGGGATGTGCAGCAGTACGCCGAACAGCGGGGGAGCGGCTCCGCGACAGCGGCCGGCGCGGCCACGGTGGATGCGGGAGCGCGCGAGAAGCGCATCCCGATCCGGGGCGTCCGCAAGGCGACCGCCGACGCGATGGTCCGGAGCGCGTTCGGTGCGCCGCAGGCGACCGTGTTCCTGACGATCGACGTGACGCCGACGATGGAGCTGATCTCGCGACTGCGCGCGCTGCCCGAGCTGGTTGAGGCGCGGCCGGGGCTGCTGGCCGTCGTCGCCAAGGCGCTGCTGCTTGCGGTGCGGCGAACACCGGAGGTCAACTCCCGGTGGGACGATGCCGCGAACGAGATCGTCCAGGCGGAGTACGTGCATCTCGGCATCGCGGCGGCGACGCCGCGCGGGCTGATGGTGCCGGTGATCCGAGACGCGGACGGCATGACGCTCGGCGGCCTCTCCGGCGCGATCCGCAGCCTCGCCGAGATCGCGCGGGCGGGTCGGACCGCCCCGGCGGACCTCAGCGGCGGCACGATCACGATCACCAACGTCGGCGTGTTCGGCGTGGATGCGGGGACGCCCATCCTGACGCCCGGTGAGGCGGCGATCCTCGCTGTGGGCGCGGTGCGTCGTCAGCCGTGGGAGCACGACGGCGGCATCGCGCTCCGCCAGGTGCTCACTCTCGCGCTGACGTTCGACCACCGGATCGTCGACGGCGAGCAGGCCTCCCGCTTCCTCGCCGACATCGGCCGCATCCTCGCCGATCCCGCCTCCGTCCTCACCCTCGTCTAGCCCCCCGTCGAGTCCGCAAACTTTGCACGCGAAACGCCGCGCGAGCGTGCAAAGTTTGCGGACTCGACGGTGGGGGGAGGGGGAGGCGAGAAAGGGGGGAGCGGGGCTAGGCGTGGAGGGCCGCGTTGAGCTCCACGCCGGTGCCGTTGCGGCGGAGGACCTCGACGGCTCCCGTGAGGGAGTTGCGGCGGAAGAGGAGGCCGGGCTGGCCGGACAGCTCGGCGGCCTTCACCGTGCGGGGGCGGCCGTCGGCGGTCGGCGCCTCGCCGACCAGCACGACCTTGGTTCCCGCGGTCACGTAGAGACCGGCCTCGACGACCGAGTCGTCGCCGATCGAGATGCCGATGCCGGAGTTCGCGCCGAGCAGGGCCCGCTCGCCGATCGAGACGCGGTGCGTTCCGCCGCCGGACAGCGTCCCCATGATGGATGCGCCGCCGCCGATGTCCGAGCCGTCGCCCACGACGACGCCCTGCGAGATACGGCCTTCGACCATCGAGGTGCCGAGTGTGCCGGAGTTGAAGTTGACGAATCCCTCGTGCATCACGGTCGTGCCCGGGGCCAGGTGCGCGCCGAGGCGCACCCGGGACGCGTCGGCGATGCGCACGCGCTCCGGCGTCACGTAGTCGAGCAGCCGCGGGAACTTGTCGATGCCCGAGACCTGGATGCCGGCGCGCTGCAGGCGCGGACGCAGCCGGTCGAGGTCGGCCGGGTTCACCGGTCCGGCGTTCGTCCACGCGACGGTGGGCAGGTGCGCGAACACGCCGTCCAGGTTGAGTCCGTTGGGCTGCACGAGCAGGTGCGACAGCAGGTGCAGGCGCAGGTACGCGTCGGGCGTGGAGGCGGGTGGCGCATCCAGTTCGATCTCGACCGTCACGATGTCGACGCGCACGGCGCGGCGTGGGTCGTCGCCGGCAAGCTCCTCGAGCTCGGCCGGGGCGATCCAGCGCTCGCGGCCCGCCGGCAGCCTGCCGAGCTGGGGCTCGGGGAACCAGGTGTCGAGCACGGTTCCATCGGCGGACACCGTCGCGAGCCCGTAGCCCCAGGCGGAACGGACGTCGGTGGAGCGGACGTCGGTGGAGCGGGGCGCGGCGGAATTTTCAGGCACGGCAGAGGGCATGCCCCTAGGTTAGTAGGGTGCAGATCAGCAGTGTTCCCCTCGACCTGACCGCCTCGTCCATCGACCTCACACGCCAGTTGTGCGACATCGAGTCCGTCTCCGGCGGGGAGGGCACCCTCGCCGACGCGATGGAAGCCGCGCTGACCGGCCTGCCGCATCTGGAGGTCATCCGCGACGGCGACGCGATCGTCGCGCGCACCGACCTGGGCCGCGGCAGGCGCGCGTTGATCGCCGGGCACATCGACACCGTCCCGCTCAACAACAACCTGCCGACGCGGTTCGAGGAGCACGACGGCATCCGCTACCTGTGGGGCCGCGGAACCGTGGACATGAAGGCCGGCGTCGCCGTGCAGCTGAAGCTCGCCGCCGAGCTCTCTGATCCCTCCGTCGACGTCACGTGGATGTGGTACGACCACGAGGAGGTCAACGCCGAGCTGAACGGCCTCGGCCGCCTCGCCCGCAACCGGCCCGACCTCTTCGTCGGCGACTTCGGCATCCTCGGCGAGCCGAGCAACGGCGTCGTGGAGGGCGGCTGCAACGGCAACCTCCGCGTCGAAGTGCGCACCTACGGCCTGCGCGCCCACTCGGCCCGCGGCTGGGTCGGCGACAATGCCATCCACAAGGCCGCGCCCATCCTGGACATCCTCGCGGGCTACCAGGCGCGTGAGGTCGAGGTCGACGGGCTCGTCTACAAGGAGGGCCTCAATGCGGTCGGCATCTCCGGGGGAGTGGCCGGCAACATCATCCCGGACGAGTGCATGGTCCACATCAACTACCGCTTCGCTCCGTCGCGCTCGTCGCAGGAGGCCATCGAGCACATGCACGAGCTGTTCGGCGACTACGAGATCACGGTCGTCGACCGTGCAGACGGCGCCCGCCCGGGATTGGATGCGCCCCTCGCGCAGGAGTTCGTCGCCGCGGTCGGCGGTGTGGCGAAGCCGAAGTACGGGTGGACGGACGTCGCCCGGTTCAGCGCCATGGGCATCCCCGCGGTCAACTACGGTCCCGGCGACCCGCTGAAGGCGCACGCCGACGACGAGCGCGTCGACGTCGAGCAGATCGTCGCGGTCGAGGAGGGGCTGCGTGCCTGGCTCACCGGCGCCGGCGCGCGCTGACTCCACGGCGCTGCCGGATGCGGCGGGCGGCCGGGCGGTCGCCCGCGGCCCGTGGTGGACGCTGTGGTGGGTGCGGGTCCTCCTGATCTATCTGGGGGCGCGCGCGGTCACGACCGTGATCCTTCTGGGCTTCGCCGCCGCGGAGGGCGCGAACGCCTGGACGAGCGCGTCGCCCGACTACTTCTCGTTCGCGAACCTGTGGGACGGGCGCTGGTACGAGATCGTCGCCGGCTCCGGCTATCCCGCCGGCCTTCCGACGACCGACGGTGTGCACGTCGCCGAGAACGCGTGGGCGTTCCTTCCCGGCTACCCGGGGCTCGTCGACGCGATCATGTTCCTGACTCGGTTGCCCTGGCCGATGGCCGCGGTGCTGGTGTCGTTCGCGGCGGGCGCCGGGGCGGCCCTGGTGTTCCATCAGCTGATGCGCCGCGTGGGCCTGAGCGCCTCGACCAGCCTGTTCGCGGTCGTCCTGTTCTGCGCCGCGCCCGTCTCGCCCCTGTTCCAGGTGGCGTACGCCGAGTCGCTGTACATCCTGTTGCTCGTGACCGCGCTGCTGCTGCTCGTCGAGCGGCGATACGCCTGGCTGTTCCCGGTCGTCCTGGCGATGGCGTTCACGCGCCCGTCGGGGCTCGCGTTCGCCCTCGCCCTCGTGCTGCACGTCGGATACCGGTGGATGCGGCGGCGCGACGACCCGTTCCCGGTGCGCGAGCGCGTGCTCAGCGTCTCGCTCGCCGTCTTCAGCGGCCTCGCGGGACTCGCCTGGCCGGCGATCGCCGCGATCGGGACGGGCTCGCTCACGGCCTACACCGACACCGAGCTGGCCTGGCGGTCGGCGTACATCGGGTACACGCACCTGGTGCCGTTCACGCCCTGGTTCCAGGGGGCCGACTGGTGGGCGAGCGCGATGCTCGGCATCCCCGGCTGGGTGGGCATGGCCGCGCTGGTCGTCATCGTGGCGCTGTTCGGCATCCTGCTGTTCTCCCCGGCGGTGCGGAGGCTCGGCGTCGACCTGCGGTTCTGGGTGGCCGCGTACTCGCTCTACCTGCTCGCCGTGTTCTTCCCGCAGTCGAGCACGTTCCGGCTGCTGATGCCGCTGTTCCCCCTGCTCGGCGCGCTCGCCCTGCCGCGGAGCCGGGTCTACCGCGTGGCGATCGTCGCCCTGTTCATCGCCCTGCAGGTGGGCTGGGTCGCCGTCTGCTGGTTCATCAACGGATACGACTGGTCACCTCCGTGATCCCTCCGATTTCCGCACGTCGGCAACGATGTCGGATAATAGAAGGACATCCACGAAAGGGGAGCTGCATGGCGGCCATGAAGCCGAGGACCGGGGACGGGCCGATGGAGGCTGTGAAGGAGGGACGGCTCATCATCGTGCGTGTGCCGCTCGAGGGTGGGGGACGACTGGTGGTCTCCGTCAACGACGCGGAAGCCAAAGAGCTCCACGACGCGCTTGCCAGCGTCGTGACCTCCGCCTGACCATACGCTGTACCGAGAAGGGCCCCGATCGAATCGATCGGGGCCCTTCTCGCATTGCCGGCCCGTGGGCCGGTCGCCTACGGCGCGAGCTTGGTGATCTGCAGCAGCCCCTCGCCGGCCGGCGACAGGGCGCTGATGACCGCGCCGGACGCGGACGTCTCGGTGATGAGCGTGCGGAAGCCGGTCGCGACCTCGTCACGCGCCGCCGGGTCGGCGACGCGTCCGCGCCAGAGCGCGCGGGCGACGAGCACCGTTCCGCCCGGGCGCACCAGGCGCAGCCCGTGCTCGACGTACTCGATGACCGACTGCGGGTCGGCGTCGATGAAGACGATGTCGTACGAGTTCTCGTTCATACGCGGCAGCACCTCGAGCGCACGACCGGGGATGAGCCGCACACGGTTCGACGGCAGCCCCGCCTCGGTGAAGAACGCGCGGGCATGCTGCTGGTACTCGACCTCCACGTCGATGGAGGTGAGCTGCGCATCCGTGCCGCCGGTGAGGAGCCACAGGCCCGAGACTCCGACGCCGGTTCCGATCTCGACGACGTTCTCGGCGCGCGTCGCCGCCACGACGACGGCCGCCTGGGCGCCGGTCGCGGGCGAGATGGGGTCGATGCCCAGTTCGAGCGACTGCTGTCGTGCCCGGGCGATCACATCGCTCTCGACGACGATGTCGTCGGCGAATCTCCAGTTCGAGTCCTTGTCTGACACTGCACTCCCGTCGATCGGCCTCGGGCGCGGGCCTCTTCACAGGATACGGCGGGCTCATGCGGCATCCGTGCAGGCATCGCCGCGATACCCTGGAAACGTGTTCGGGCTGACCTTCGACAAGCTGCTGATCGTGGCGGTGATCGCTGCGTTCGTCATCGGCCCGGAGCGCCTGCCCGCGTACGCCGCGAAGCTCGGTCAGCTGGTGCGGTCGTTGCGCGACTTCGCCAACGGCGCGAAGGACCGGATGCGGGATGAGATGGGCCCCGAGTTCGACGAGGTCGACTGGAAGAAGCTCGACCCCCGCCAGTACGACCCGCGCCGCATCATCCGCGAAGCGCTGCTCGAGGACGGCCCGGAGGCCGCCGGCGCGATCAAGCCCGTGACGCAGTCCGCGTACGCGCAGCGGAAGCTGCCGCTGACGGCCGGGGCGATCCCGCCGTACGACACCGAGTCCACCTGACGCGGCGCGGCGGGCTGCGCGGTCGCGCATCCACTACGCTGCGGACATGATCGCAACGGAGCAGTCGCTGAGCAGGGCGACCGTCGCGCGGTACGCCGTCGGGTCGCTCGGAACGGGCGGCTTCGCGACCCTTCCCGGGCTGGTGCTCGTGTACTACCTCACCGACTCGCTGGGTGTCGCCGCGATCGCCGCGGGCGTGGTCGTGACGGTGGCCAAGGTGTGGGACGTGGTGATCGACCCGGTGATCGGCGCCCGCAGCGACCGGATGCTCGCCGTGCGCGGCTCCCGCCGGCCGATGATGCTGCTGGGTGCGCTCGCGCTGCCGGTGTTCTTCCTGCTCACATTCGCCGTCCCGCCCGGGACGCCGGCCGCGGCCGCCGCCGTCTGGGTGCTGCTCGCGTTCGTGCTGACGGCGACGGCGTTCAGCCTGTTCCAGGTGCCGTACATCGCGCTGCCGGCCGAGCTCGCGTCCGGATACGACCAGAGGACGCGCCTGCTGACCTGGCGCGTGGTGGTTCTGACCTTCGCCATCCTGCTGTTCGGGGCCGGCGGGCCGGCGCTGCGGTCCCTCGGCGGGGGCAACGCCTTCGCGGGGTACTTCCTGATGGCACTGGTCGCGGGTGTGACGATCGGCGCCGGGATGCTCGTCTCGGCGTTCGTCGCGCCGCGCGGACTGCCCGCTGCCGAGCCGCCGGCGCGAGAGAGCATCGTCGCGACCGTGCGCTCGAACTACGCGGCCGGGGTGCGCGTGCTGCGCGACAGCCAGCCGTTCCGCGCCCTGCTGCTCACGTTCCTGCTGCAGGGACTGGCCACCGGCCTGATGCTCGCCGGGGCCAACTACGTCGCCACGTGGGTGCTCCACTCGGAGGACGCCGTGACGTTCCTGTTCGTCGCGCTCATCGGCCCCGCGCTCATCGTGACGCCGCTGTGGGGCGTCATCGCGCGCCGCATCGGCAAGGAGCGCGGGTTCGTGATCGCGAGCGTCCTGTTCGGGCTGGCGGCCCTGTCCATGGTCGCGCTGTTGTGGGCGCCCGGCGCGTGGGTCTATGCCCCTGTGGCGCTGGCGGGAGCCGGGTACGCGGGCATGCAGTCCCTGCCGATGGCCATGCTGCCCGACGTCATCTCGCACGACGCGCGGCGCAACGGCGAGGGTCGGGCGGGAACGTTCGGCGGCATGTGGACAGCGGGGGAGACGACGGGCATGGCGCTCGGCGCGACCGTGCTGAGCATCGTGCTCGCGGTGAGCGGCTACGTCTCGCGCAGTGCGGCCGTGGCGGAGGCGGGCGCGTCTCAGCCGGCCAGCGCCGTCGCCGGGATCGCCCTGAGCTTCAGCCTCGTGCCGGCGATCATCATCGCGATCAGCCTGGTGCCGCTGGCGCGCTACCGGCTCCGGAAGGGAGACATCGATGTCGTCGTTTGACGCAGCGGCCATCCTCGGGCGCCTCGCCGCCCTGCGCGAGGCGGACGCCCCGACGCACGGCGGCCGGGTGCTGAGCTACGTGTACGACTCGGGGATGCCCGAGATCGACGAGCTCGCGGCCGAGGCCATGCGGCTGGTGCAGCCGGTGAACGGCCTGGACCCGACGACATTCACGTCCGTCGCGGTGATGGAGCGCGAAGTCGTCGGGTTCGCCCGCGAGCTGCTGCACGGCGGGGACGACGTGGTCGGCTCGGTGACCTCAGGAGGCACGGAGTCGTGCCTGCTCGCCGTGAAGACCGCGCGCGACGTCTGGCGCGCCGCGGGCGGCACGGGGACGCCCCGCCTGCTCGCGCCCGTGACCGTGCACGCGGCGTTCCAGAAGGCGGCGGCACTGTTCGACCTGACGCTGGACCTCGTGCCTGTGGATGCGCGGACCGGGCGGCTCGACGCATCCCGTCTGATCGAGCGCATCGGTCAGGACGTCGCGCTGGTCGTCGTCTCGGCGCCCTCGTACCCGTACGCGACACTCGACCCGATCGAGGAGGTGGCCGCCGCGTGCGACGACGCCGGGGTGGCCTGCCATGTGGATGCCTGCATCGGCGGGTGGATCCTGCCGTTCTGGCGGGCGGCGGACGGATCGGCGCTGCCGGCGTGGGACTTCCGGGTGCCCGGCGTGACGAGCGTCTCGGCCGACCTCCACAAGTACGGCTACGCGCCGAAGGGAGCCAGCGTCCTTCTGCAGCGCGGGCGCGACCGTCAGCGGCGCCAGTACTTCGCGACGACCGGCTGGCCGGGGTATCCGGTCGTCAACTCCACCCTGCTCGGGTCGAAGTCGGCCGGGTCGCTCGCGGCATCCTGGGCGATCATCCAGGCGCTCGGAGCCCGCGGTTTCGGCGGCCTCGCCGAGTCGTGCCGTCGTGCCACCCGCGGGCTGCAGGACATCGTCGGCGACATCGAGGGGCTGCGCGTGCTCGGCGACCCGACCGGTCCGCTGCTCGCCGTCACGACCGACGACGCGGTGCCGCCGGAGCGCCGCGTCGACCCGCACCACTGGGCCGACCGGGTGCGGCGCCGCGGCTGGGTGCTGCAGCTGCAGCCGGGGCTGGTGCAGCCGGACGGCACGCGCCTCCCGCACACCACCCACCTCACGATCACGCCGGTGACGGAGGCGCGGATCGACGAATTGGAGGCGGCCCTGCGCGGTGCCGCCGACGAGGCGCGCGGCGTGCCCCCGGTCGACGGGGACGCGGTGCTCGCCGCCCTGCCCGGGGACCTGCTGGCGGGGCTCGCGGCGGGCGACGTGCAACTCGACTCGGCGACGGCTGCCCACATCCTGGGCTCGATCGGCCTCGCGGGAGGCGCGACCCCCGGCCTCCCCGACGATCAGGCGCCGCTGCTCGCGCTCGTCTCGGCGCTGCCGCGCCCCGTCACCGAACGCCTCCTCACCGAGCTGCTCGCCCGGGCCGTAGAGCCCCCCGACGCCTGACCCGCTCCCGCCTCCCGCCTCCGTCCCACCGTCGAGTCCGCAAACTTTGCACGCTGAGGGGGCGTTGAGCGTGCAAAATATGCGGACTCGACGGCGGGGGGTTCGGGGTCAGCGGACGGAGAGACCGAGCTTGCGGCCGGCGAGGCCGCGGGAGCGGGTCGCCAGGCGGTCGGCGACGGCGCGGATCGCGGCGGCGGCGGGGTCCGCAGGGTCGGTCACCACGATGGGCGCTCCGGTGTCGCCGCCGGCCCGCAGCGGGATGCTGAGGGGCACGCTGGCGAGCAGCGGCACCTCCTCCTCTTGCCCGGCCGACAGCCGTCGCGCGACCTCCGCGCCGCCGCCGGAGCCGAACAGGTCGAGCACGCTGCCGTCCGGCTGCACGAGCCCCGCCATGTTCTCGATCACGCCGATGACCCGCTGACCGGTCTGACGCGCGACGACGCCGCTGCGCTCGGCCACGTCGGCCGCGGCCGGCTGCGGTGTCGTCACCACGAGCACCTCCGCGCCGGGGAGCAGCTGGCCGACCGAGATCGCGACGTCCCCGGTGCCCGGCGGGAGGTCGAGCAGCAGCACGTCGAGGTCGCCGAAGTACACGTCCGACAGGAACTGCTGGATGGTGCGATGCAGCATCGGCCCGCGCCACGCGACGGCCGCGGAGGCCGAATCGACGAACATCCCGATCGAGACGACCTTCACGCCGTAGGCGACCGGCGGAAGGATCATGTCATCCACGCGCGTCGGCCGCGGCGCGACGCCGTTCTCGTCGGTCAGGCCGAGGATGCCGGGGATGGAGAAGCCGTGCACGTCCGCATCCACGATCCCGACCCGTAGCCCGCGCTCCGCCAGTGCGACCGCGAGGTTGGCCGTGACCGTCGACTTGCCGACTCCGCCCTTGCCGCTCGTGACGGCGTAGACGCGGGTCAGGGACTCCGGGCCGAACTGCTGACCGCGCGTCGGCCGGCCCGCACGAAGGCGGTCGGTCAGAGCACGCCGCTCGGCGGGGGTCATCACGGAGACGTCGACGGCGACCTCGGTCACACCGGGGACGGCGGCGGTTGCCGCGCGCACATCGCGTTCGATCGCATCGGCCGCTGGGCAGCCGACGATGGTCAGCTTGATGCCGACCTCGGCACGGCCCTGCGCATCCACCTCCACGCCGCCCAGCATGTCGAGCTCGGTGATCGGCTTGCGGATCTCGGGGTCGAGCACCGCCCCGAGCGCGCTCCGGACGGCGACGGCGAGATCGACTCCCGCGCTGTCCGGCTCAGGCACGGGCCTGCTCGCCCTCGCCCGCGTCGCCCCTCTCGAGGTCCTCGAGCAGCGAGCGGAGCTCGGCGCGGATGAAGTCCTTCGTCGCCATGTCCTTCACCGCCAGCCGCAGGGCGACGACCTCGCGCGCCAGGTACTCGGTGTCGGCGAGGTTGCGCTCTGCACGCTGCCGGTCCTGCTCGATCTGCACGCGGTCGCGGTCGTCCTGACGGTTCTGCGCGAGCAGGATCAGGGGAGCGGCATACGACGCCTGTAGCGAGAGCACGAGCGTCAGCGCGATGAAGCCCAGAGCCGCGGAGTCGAAGCGCCAGGCGTTCGGGGCGAGCGTGTTCCACGCCATCCACGCGAGGACGAAGACGGTCAGACCCAGGATGAACCACGGCGTTCCCATCGCCCGCGCGATCCACTCGGTGAACCGGCCGAACCGGTCGCGCGACTCCAGCGGGCTGCGCCGCAACACCGGCGTCCGGAGTCCCTTCGGGGCGTCGAGCCCCGCGTCCTGCCTACCTCCTGCCACTTCCGCCCCTCCTTCCGTTCACGATGCGGATGCTTCCGGTCTGGTCGGACGGCGCCGTGCGTTTCACGGGCTCGTCCTCGTCTTGACTTCGCCAGTCGTCGGGGAGCAGATAGTCGAGGATGTCGTCGATGGTCACCACCCCGACGAGACGATGCTTGTCGTCGACCACGGGGACCGAGACGAGGTTGTACGAGGCGAGAATGCGCGACACCTCGGCGGCGGAGGTGTCGGCGGTGACCGGCTCCAGGCTCGGGTCGAGCAGGGTGCCGAGGCGCACGTGCGGGGGGTAGCGCAGCATCCGCTGGAAGTGCACGACGCCCAGGAACCGGCCGGTCGGCGGCTCGTATGGCGGCAGCGTGACGCAGACGGCCGCGCCGAGCGCGGGCGCGAGCTCGTGACGGCGGATCAGAGCGAGGCCCTCCGCAACCGTCGCGTCGGCTGAGACGATGATCGGCTCGGTGGTCATCAGACCGCCCGCGGTGTCCGGGTTGTAGCTGAGGAGCATGCGGACGTCGTCCGCCTCCTCCGGCTCCATGAGCTCCAGCAGGTGCTCGCCGCGCTCGTCGGAGAGCTGGGCGATCAGGTCGGCTGCGTCGTCCGGCTCCATCTGGTCGAGCACGTCGGCGGCACGGTCGTCGTTCAGCTGGGCGAGGATCTGCACCTGCTCGCTCTCCGGCATCTCCTCCAGAACGTCGGCGAGGCGGTCGTCCGGCAACTCCTCCGCGACCTCCAGCATCCGTTGCTGAGGGAGGTCGAGGAGAGTGTTCGCGAGGTCGGCGGGCTTCAGCTCCGAGTAGGTGGCGATGAGCTGCTCGGCCGACTGCGCCTCGCCGAGCTTCTGCTTCTCGCGCACCTCGTTCCAGGTCACGAACGTCGTCGCGCCCTTGGCGAAGGGGGAGCCGCCCGCCTTGGGCTTCCGGACGAACAGCTGGCTGACCGCCCAGTCGCCGGTCTCGGTCTCCTCGATCGCGACGTCCTCGATGGTGGCCTCGCCGCCGCCGTCGGTGAACACCACTCGGCGGCCGAGGAGCTCGGCGATCACGCGCACCTCGCCGCCGCGCTGCTCGAAGCGGCGCATGTTGATGATGCCGTTGGTGATGATCTGCCCGCTGCCGATGCTGGTGACCCGCCCGATGGACAGGAACACGCGGCGCTTCCCGGGGATCTCGACGATCAACCCGACGACGCGGGGAGGGTCGTTCTTGCGGTACACGACCAGGACGTCTCTGACCTTGCCGACCCGGTCTCCGACGGGATCGAACACGGTCGTCCCGGCCAGGCGGGCGACGAAGACTCTGGGCGAACTCACCCTGTTAACCTAGCCCTCGCAGGTGAACGAAGGCTGTTTCCGTGCCCTCGCGAAGCCTGGATGGAACAATGGGTGGATGAGCACACCTGGGCTGAACAACGGGCGCAACCGTATCCTCTTCCCGACCCTGCCGCGAGGCGAAGTGGTCGCCACCTTCGAGAGCTATCCCGAGGCGCAGGAGGCGGTCGACGTGCTGGCCCGCGCCGACTTCCCCGTCGACAAGGTCTCGATCGTCGGCAGCGACCTGAAGAGCGTCGAGCGTGTCACCGGCAAGCTCACCTGGGGCCGCGTCGCACTGGCGGGTGCGGCGTCCGGTGCGTGGCTCGGCATCTTCTTCGGCCTGCTGCTCATCATCTTCTCGCCGTCGGTCAGCCTCGCGTTCGTGCTCGCCGCGCTGCTCCTCGGTGCGGGATTCGGGATGCTGTGGGGCATCGTCTCCTACGCGATCAACCGGCGCAGGCGCGACTTCACGTCCGTCCAGCAGGTGATCGCGACCAGCTACTCGGTGCTCGTCGACTCCGACCTCGGCAACCGCGCACGCAACCTGCTCGCGAGCGGGGGACCCGAGGAGCCGGCCGCAGCCCCGGGATGGACGCCGCCCGCGCAGCCGCAGCACCCGTCCGACCCGCCGCCCGCGCCTCCCGCGTCGGCACCGCCGGTCGCTCCCCAGCCGGGCGACGAGCGTCCGCCCGCACCCTCGGCCTGACCACCTCCGCCGAAGTGCACGTGGTGGCGGCTATTTCGCGTGCGAAACAGCCACGACGTGCACCTCAGCGCTGCGAGAGCCGCCGCACCCACGCCTCCACATCGTCCGCGGTGCGCGGGATGTCGGCGGAGAGGTTCTCGGCGCCGTCCTCGGTGACCAGGATGTTGTCCTCGATGCGCACGCCGATGCCGCGGAAGCTCTCGGGAACGGTCAGGTCGTCCGGCTGGAAGTAGAGCCCGGGCTCGATCGTGAACACCATTCCGGGCTGGAGCACGCCGTCGAGGTAGAGCTCCCGGCGCGCCTGCGCGCAGTCGTGCACATCGAGACCGAGGTGGTGGCTCGTCCCGTGCACCATGTAGCGGCGGTGCTGCTGGTTCTCGACCTCCAGGGCCTCCTCGGCGCTGACCGGGAGCAGACCCCATTCGGCCGTGCGCCGCGCGATGACCGCCATGGCGGTCGCATGGATCTCGCGGAACCGGATGCCGGGCCGCACGATCGCGAACGCCGCGTCCGCCGCCTCCCGCACCGCCTCGTAGATCAGGCGCTGCGTCTCGGTGAAGGTGCCGTCGATGGGGAACGTGCGGGTGATGTCGGCGGTGTAGTAGCTGTCGAGTTCGACGCCCGCATCCAGCAGGATGAGGTCGCCCGGCACCACGGGGCCGTCGTTGCGCGTCCAGTGCAGGATGCACGCGTGCGGTCCGCTCGCCGCGATCGTGTCGTAGCCGACCGCGTTGCCGTCGGCGCGGGCGCGGCCGTAGAAGACGCCCTCGACGAGCCGCTCGCCGCGCGGGTGCGCGGTGATGCGCGGCAGGTCGGCGATCACGTCGTCGAAGCCGCGGGCGGTCGCCGCGACCGCGGCGCGCAGTTCGGCGATCTCGTACTCGTCCTTGACGAGGCGCAGCTCGGAGAGCTCGCGGGCCAGCCGGTCATCCTCATCGTGGTCCTCCGGGTCGACATCGGTGCCGTCGCCGTCGCCGTCGGAACCGTCTCCCAGCAGCAGGCGCGCCGCATCCACGTCGTCCGTGATGCCGCGGTCGGCCTCGCGCAGCACGACGGTGTCGCCGTCCACCGCGTCGAGCACCGAGCGCACCTCGGCGATGCCGCGGGTGGCCAGCGCGAGGTCGCCGGCGACCTGCGCGAGCGACGGACGGGGACCGATCCAGAACTCGCCGATCTCGGGGTTCGCGTAGAACTCGTCGGAGTCGCGTCCCGCCCGCTCGCGGAAGTACAGGGTCGCCTCGTGTCCGGACGCCGTCGGCTCCAGCACCAGGACGCTGCCCGGCTCGGAGTCCGAACCCCAGCCCGTCAGGTACGCGAACGCCGAGTGCGCGCGGAACGGGTAGTCGGTGTCGTTGGAGCGCTGCGCGAGGCGCCCGGCCGGGATGATGAGGCGCTTCCCGGGGAACAGCTCGGACACGCGCGCACGACGGGCCGCCGCATACTGCGCCTGGCGGCGCGGCTCGGGCACGACCTCCGGACGCTCGGCCCATCCCGAGCCGATGTACTCGCGGAAAGCATCGGAACCGGGGGTCGTCGAGCGGTTCTGCGTCGCGCGCGGAGCCTCATCGGACTCGGCGGCGGCAGCCGTCTCGGTCGTCGTGGCGACCGCTGCGGCGGTCGGGTCGTCGACGGTGTCGGTCGCGGTGTCGGTCGCGATGTCGGCGTCTGCGGTGGCTGGCGTGGTCGGCTGGGAGGACATGGCGTCCATTCTTCCACCCGCTGGCCGCCATGCGCCCGGCCGGTCAGCGCCCTCCTAGGATGGTCACCATGGCTGATGCGCGGCGGTTCCGAGGTCCCGTCGACCTGCACACGCACTCCAGCGTGTCCGACGGGACGGAGACCCCGGCCGAGCTCATCCGCGCCGCTGCCGACGCAGGGCTGGGCACCGTCGCGCTCACCGATCACGACTCCACGGCCGGGTGGGCGGACGCCGCAGCCGAGGCCGCACGCGTCGGCATCACGGTCATCCCGGGGATGGAGCTGTCGACCCGCATCGAGTTCGCCAGCGTCCACATGCTCGGCTACCTCTTCGATCCGACGAACGAAGCGCTCGTCGCCGAGACCCGCCGCATCCGCGACGGCCGGATGCGGCGAGCCGAGGACATGGTGCGGCGCATCTCCGAGGATTACGACATCACGTGGGACGACGTCCTCGCGCAGGCGACGGAGGGCGCGACCGTCGGGCGCCCGCACATCGCTGACGCGCTCGTCGCGCGCGGGCTCGCCTCGGACCGCAGCGCCGCGTTCGCCGGGATCCTGCACTGGCGGAGCGGCTACTTCCAGCCGCACTACGCCCCGGAGCCGCTGACCGGCGTCCGCCTCATCCGCGGGGCGGGCGGTCTGCCGGTGCTGGCGCATCCCGCGACCGGCGGCCGGGGCCGCGTGATCCCGGAGGACCGGCTGCGGCGCCTGGTCGACGCCGGGCTCTTCGGACTGGAGCTCGACCACCGCGAGAACACGGCGGACGGTGTCGAGCGGCTGCGGGAGCTCGCGGCCCGATACGGCCTCCGCATCACCGGATCGAGCGACTACCACGGCGCGGGCAAGCCCAACCGGCTGGGGGAGAACACCACCGATCCGGCCGTGGTCGACGCGATGATCGAAGAAGCGACAGGCGCGGCGCCCTTCTACGCTCCGTGACCACCAGCACGTAGCCTGGACCCCGGACATGACGTCGGGGCGAGAAGGATGCGAGGTGCGCGAGTGAGACGGTTCTGGCGAGGATCGGCGGCCGCTGCCGCCCTGACGGCCGTCCTCGTCGTCGTTGCGGGCGTCACGCCCGCGAACGCCGACAGCTACCCGTCGTGGGACGACGTGCAGGCCGCGAAGAACAACGCGAGCGCGGCCCAGGCCGAGGTCGACCGGATCAACGGTCTGCTGACGGGTCTGCAGACCGCCGCGAACGCAGCGGGCGACCTCGCCGTCAAGCGGCTGGGGGAGTACGGAACCGCCGAGGCCGCCCTGCAGACCGCGACCGCCAAGGCGCAGGGTCTGGCCGAGAAGGCGCAAGAGGCATCGGCCCAGGCGGATGCGCTCAAGGCACAGAGCGGCAAGCTCGCCGAGCAGCTCACCCGCGCGGGCACCTCATCCGTGTCGCTCCGGTTGTTCCTCAGCCCGAACGCGACGCGCTCCGACTCCCTGCTGTACCAGCTCGGCGCGGTGTCGAAGCTCGCCGACCAGGCAAGCTCGCTGTACGCCAGGGCGAACGCCCAGAAGAACCTCGCCGCGTCGCTCAGCGAGCAGGCGACCAGCGCCCAGAAGGTGCGCGACCAGCTCGCGGTGGATGCGAAGAAGGCCCTCGACGTCGCGACCGCGGCGAAGCAGGCGGCCGACGCCCAGCTCGCCGACCAGAAGAAGCACGCCGACACGCTGTACGCCCAGCTGGCGACCCTGAAGAACACCGAGGCGTCTGTCGAGAAGTCGTACGCCGAGGGGCAGGCGGCGGCCGCGGCTGCCGCGGCCGCCGCCAACCCGGGCGGCGGGTCCGACGGGTTCGCCCCGCCTCCCGGCATGGTGGTCGACCCGGCGGGCGCCCAGGCGTACGCGGCGAGCCGCCTCCCGGCCTTCGGCTGGGGCGGCGAGCAGATGAGCTGCCTGATCAAGCTGTGGAACCATGAGTCCGACTGGCGGGCGGACGCCTACAACACGTCGAGTGGCGCGTACGGCATCCCGCAGGCCTGGCCCGCCAGCAAGATGGCGTCGGCCGGCCCGGACTGGCTGACCAACCAGAACACGCAGGTCAACTGGGGCCTCGACTACATCAACCGCGCCTACGGCTCGCCATGCGCCGCGTGGACCTTCGAGATGAGCCACGACCCCAACTGGTACTGAGCGCGTCCTCCGTCCCACGCAAACAGCTCCTGAGTTTTTCGCTCCGATCCTGACGAATCGGGCGAAAAACTCAGGAGCTGTTCGCGTGGGAGGTGGGTCAGCTGGCGGGGGTGGTGGCGGAGCCGCCGCGCGAGCGACGACGGCGACGACGCGGAGCGCTGTTGCCGTCGCGGTGCTGCGATCCGCCGCCGTCGTGCGTGCCGGCGGCCGGGACCTTGGCCTCGCCGCCCTCCGATGCGGATCCCTCAGGAGCCGTCGAGCCCTGCGATGCGCCCTGACCGGAGCCGCGCGTGCGGCGACGGCGGCTGCTGCTCGAACGCTCCCCGCTCTCCGGGCCGGTGGAGTCGGTGTGGCCGCCGCGCGGCGACTCGGTCGCCTTGACGGCCGGGGTGGGCTTGAGCCGGCCCTTGACGCCCTGCGGGATGTCGAGGTCGGTGTAGAGGTGCGGCGACGACGAGTAGGTCTCCGTCGGCTCCGGCTGACCGAACTCGAGCGCCTTGTTGATGAGGGCCCACTTGTGCAGGTCCTCCCAGTCGACGAACGTCACGGCGATGCCGGTCTTGCCCGCGCGGCCGGTGCGGCCGGCGCGGTGCAGGTAGGTCTTCTCGTCGTCCGGGATGGTGTGGTTGATGACGTGCGTCACGTCGTCCACGTCGATGCCGCGAGCGGCGACGTCGGTGGCGATGAGGATGTCCTTCTTACCCGCCTTGAACGCGGCCATGGCGCGCTCGCGCTGCTCCTGGTTGAGGTCGCCGTGCACGGCGGCGGCGTTGAAGCCGCGGTCGTTGAGCTCCTCGACCAGCTTGGCGGCCGCTCGCTTGGTGCGGGTGAAGATCACGGTCTTGCCGCGGCCCTCGGCCTGCAGGATGCGGGCGATGACCTCGTCCTTGTCGAGCGAGTGCGCCCGGTAGATCAGGTGCTTGATGTTCGCCTGGATCTGGCCCTCGTCGGGGTCGGTCGCGCGGATGTGGACCGGTCGGGTCATGAACCGGCGCGCCAGCGCGACGATCGGGCCCGGCATGGTCGCCGAGAAGAGCATGGTGTGGCGCGTGGCCGGCGTCTGCGCGAACAGCTTCTCGATGTCGGCGAGGAAGCCGAGGTCGAGCATCTTGTCGGCCTCGTCGAGCACCATCTCCTGGACGCTGCCGAGGTTCAGCAGGCGCTGACCGGCGAGGTCGAGGAGGCGCCCAGGGGTGCCGACGACGATCTGCGCGCCGCCCTTCAGCTGGGCGATCTGGCCTTCGTAGGCCTTGCCGCCGTAGATGCTGGCGATGGAGGTCGGGCGTCCGGCGGCGGCCGTCTCGAGGTCTTCGTAGACCTGGATGGCCAGCTCGCGGGTGGGCACGACGACGAGTGCCTTCACGCCGGGCTCGGGGTTCGGGCCGAGGCGCTGGATCAGGGGGAGGCCGAAGCCGAGGGTCTTGCCGGTTCCCGTCTTCGCCTGGCCGATGATGTCCTGGCCGGTGAGCGCGAGGGGGATGGTCTGCGTCTGGATGGGGAACGGCTCGATGATGCCCTTGGCGGCGAGCTGATCCACCATGTCCTGGTCGATGTTGAGTTCTGAGAAAGTCACTGGTGAATTGCCTGTCGATTCGATTGGAGTGTCCACGCCCTGTTTCTCTGTCGCAGGCGTAGGGCCGTCGATCCTGCGCCGACGGCGTCTCCAGCCTACTGGACGGTCCCGATACACTGCTGAGCGTGTCGACTTGGTTCACCCGGCGACGGCCTTCCGTCGAGCTCCCGCGCCTGACCCCGCGGGCGCGCACGCTCCCGACCGTCCGCGTGGACCTGCACGAGGTGATGCCGGATCTGCTGCCGTATCTCGGCCAGTCGGCGTACCTCCAGCTGGAGCAGTTCGAGACGCTGTCGCGCGTCGCGGCCGAGGCGGAGGACCTTCACGCGAAGGGTCTCATCTCGGCGGCCGCCGGTCACGCCCTGTCGAAGCATCAGGGGATAGTGGCCGAGATCCGGCGCCGAGGGGACGACCCGGCGGACGCCATGAAGCCGTTCGCGGATGAGATCGAGGGCTTCAGCGCGCTCATCGTCGGCGCGGACTGGCGCGAGACGCTGCTCTCCGCCCTCGTGACGGGCGGCCTGCTCGACGACTTCTTCATCCGCCTCGCCGCCGGCCTTCCTGGCGACGTCGGACCGCGCCTCGCGCACCTGCTCGGCTCGGAGTCCGGCCAGGAGGGCGTGCTGGAGGTGCTGCGCGCGCAGATCGCGGGCGATCCGCTGCTCGCGTCTCGGCTCGCGATGTGGGGCAGGAGGCTGGTCGGCGACACGCTGCTCGTCGCGCGCTCCGCGCTCCACCTCTCGGGTAACAGGATCGCCGACGATGCGCGCATCGAGCCGATCTTCACGGAGCTGATCGCGGCGCACACGCGCCGGATGGACGCGCTCGGGCTGACCGCCTAGCCCGCGGCATTCGTGCCGAATGTGCGCTCAGCGTGGGCGATAACGCACATTCGGCAGGAATGTGCGCTCAGCGGGCGACGGCGCCCTTCGCCAGCGCGTGCAGCATGCGGTCGTCGTTCGTGGAGCGGACGCGTCCGATCAGCAGGTCGGCGACCGCGACGATGAGCGCGGTGCCGAGGAGCGTGATCCACCAGATCCAGCCGCCGTCCCACTTCAGACCGGCCCAGGTGAGCGCCACCCAGAGCACGGCCGACGAGACGACGCCGACGGCCGGGATGAGCACGGAGCCGTGCGTGTGACGGTTCGGCAGCAGATAGCGTCCGGCCAGGCCGATGATGGCCCCTCCGAGGACGACGAAGAGCAGTTCCACGAGTGGGAGGCTAGCCGACGAAGCCGATGCGGCGCGACTCCTCGGTTCCGATCTCGACGTACGCGATACCGGCGGTCGGGACGACGTAGAGCCGGCCCTTGTCGTCGGTCAGCTGCAGGACACCGGTGCCGCTGGCGAGAGCGGTCTGCACCTGCCCGGCGAGCTCTTCGGCCGACTGCGACGACTCGAAGTTGAGCTCGCGGGGGGCGTTGACGATTCCGATGCGGATCTCCACTGAGGTGCCTTTCGAGTCTGACCGGCGGGTGTGAGTTCAGACTACGGCACGCGGCTCGCGGCCCCCGCTCGCGTTCTCTGTCGGCGGACGCCGATACCGTGAAGGACATGATCGCTCGAGGCTTCCGGATGCACGCCGCCGGCACCCTCGCATCCGCTCCCACAGCGGGCGGCCCGGCGCTCGACGGCTCGCAGTCGGAGGTGCTCCTGCTGCCGGACGGCACCTGCGCCGCCGTGCTCGGAGCGCCCGGCACGGGCAAGACCACGACGCTGGTGGAGGCCCTGGCCGAGCGCGTGCTCGACCGCGGCTACCGGCCGGACGAGGTGCTGGCGCTGAGCGCCTCGCGCACCGCGGCCACGGCGCTCCGCGACCGCATCGCCCTGCGCCTCGGCGTTCCCACGCAGGGGCCTCTGGCGCGCACGGCGACATCGCTCGCGTTCCAGCTCGTCGGCGAGCGGGCGCGACGCATCGGAGCAGAGCCCCCGCGCCTCCTCACCGGAGGCGAGCAGGACCAGATCATCGCCGAGCTGATCAGCGGCCACCTGGAGGACGGAACCGGTCCGGTCTGGCCAGAGCCGCTCGTCGAGGAGGTGCGGACGCTGCGCGGATTCCGCACCGAGCTGCGCGAGCTGATGGCCCGCTGCGCCGAGCGCGGCGTCACCCCCTCCCGGCTGTCCGAGCTCGGCGCGATCACCGGCCACGACGAGTGGCGCGCCGCCGCCCGCTTCATCGCCGAGTACCAGCTCGTGGTCGACAGCTACCGCGGCGGCTTCGTCGATTCGGCCGAGCTCATCGCGTCGGCGGTCACGGTCATCGCCGAGGGCAGCTCGCTCGACGGCCTGCGCGCCGTCTTCGTGGACGACCTGCAGGAGGCGACGGTCGCGACGCTGGCGCTGCTGCGGGCGCTGGCGGCGCGCGGCGTCGCGGTCGTCGCATTCGGCGACCCGGATGTCGCATCCACCACCTTCCGCGGGGCCCAGACCACGGCCCTGGGGCAGCTCGAGGGTCGCCTCGGCGTGCCGGTGACCCGCTTCGTGCTGACCACGGCGCACCGCCAGACGCCCGCGCTGCGCGAGCTGACCGCCCGGGTGACCGAACGCATCGGCACGGCCGCAGCCGGCGTCCAGCGGCTGGCCGCGGCCGGGCGCCCGGAACCGGAGCAGCCGGATGCGGCGCAGGTGGATGCTGACGATGTGGATGCGGCCGAGCGCCGCCCCGAGATCGTGCGGCTCGTCGCGGTGTCCGCCCCCGCCGAGGCGTCGCGGCTGGCGCGCAAGCTGCGCGAACGTCACCTGCTCGACGGCGTCCCCTGGAGCTCGATGGCCGTCGTGGTCCGTTCGGGCGCCCATGTGCCCGCCCTCTCGCGCGCCCTCGCGGTCGCGGAGGTCCCGACGACGACGAGCATCGCCGGGCGTCCGCTGCGCGACGATTTCGCCGCCCGCCAGCTGATCACGATCGCCGGCGTGCAGCTGGGGGCGATCGAGCTGACGCCCGTGGTCGCCACCGAACTGCTGCTCGGGCCGTTCGGCGGGCTCGACAGCGTCAGCCTGCGACGGCTGCGCCTCGCCCTCCGCCAGGAGGAGCTCGCGGGCGACGGCAACCGCCCGGGCGATGAGCTGCTCGTGGAGGCGCTGCAGCATCCCGCGCACCTGGCCACCATCGACGCGAGCCCGGCCCGCCGGGCGGCGCGCCTGGCCGAGACGCTGCGATCCGGCCGCGAGAAGGCGGAGGACGGCGCCTCGATCGAGGAGCTGCTCTGGCACGTCTGGGAGCGCAGCGGCCTCGCCGCCCGCTGGCTGGAGCACTCGGAGCGGACGGGCATCGTCGCCGACGAGGCGAACCGGCACCTCGACGGCGTCGTCGCGCTGTTCACCGCCGCCCGCCGCTTCGTCGAGCGCTACCCGGAGCGTCCGGCCTCCGACTTCGTCGTCGAACTCCTCGGCGCGGAGGTCCCGGAGGACACCCTGGCCGCCCGCACGGCCGGCGATGCCGTGCTGGTCTGCACCCCGAGCGCCACCATCGGGCGCGAGTTCGAGGTCGTCGTCGTCGCCGGGCTCCAGGAGAGCGTCTGGCCCAACCTGCGCCTGCGCGGTTCGCTGCTGCACCCGCAGGAGCTCGCGGACGCGGTGGAGGGCCGCACCACCGAGACCGAGGACGAGCGGGCGGAGGTGCTCGGCGACGAGCTCCGGATGTTCGCGCTGGCGGTCTCGCGCGCCCGCGGCCAGGTGATCCTCACGGCCACGGCGAACGATGACGAGCAGCCCTCCCCGTTCCTGCGCCTCGCGGCCGACCTGGCCGTCGACGACGCCGACGACGGCACCCATCCGCTCTCCCTCCGTGGCATGGTCGGCCGGTTGCGTCGCCGCCTCGCCACGACGGGCGCACCCGATGCGGCCGAAGCGCTCGCCCGGCTGGCGGACGCGGACGTGGAGGGCGCCGATCCCGCCACCTGGTACGGCCTGCTGGAGCCGTCGACGACCGAGCCGCTGGTCGACCTCGACGACCCGGAGGCCGTGGTCCGGGTTTCTCCGTCGCGGCTGGAGACGTTCGAGAAGTCGCCGCTGGCGTGGTTCGTGGACACGATGGCCGCCTCGCCGAGCGGTCTCGCCGCGGGCATCGGCACCGTCGTGCACGCCGTCATGGAGGAGGCGAGCACGAGCGACGACCGCGACCTCAGCGTCGAGCGGCTGTGGCAGGGCATCGAGCGCCGGTGGGGCGAGCTCGCGTTCGAGTCGCCGTGGCTGGAGGAGAAGGAGCGGCGGCGCACCCGGACCCTCACGGCCGGGGTCTCGGAGTACCTCCGCGACTTCGAGCGCGCCGGCGGTGTGCTGCTCGGCTCCGAGGGCGCCTTCGAGCTGCGCCTCGGCCGGGCGCTCGTGCGCGGGACGATCGACCGGGTGGAGCGCACACCGGACGGCACGGTCGTCATCGTCGACCTCAAGACGGGCAACCGCACGCCCTCGGCGGCGGAAGCGGCCGAGCACGCGCAGCTGGGCGCCTATCAGCTCGCCCTGGAGCACGGGGCCGTGGAGCAGGCCGCCGACCTGCCATCCGGCGGGGCGAAGCTGCTCTTCGTCGCCAAGGGCGTCCGCGGGAAGGGCTACCGCGAGGTCGCTCAGGACCGCGTCGACGACGAAGGGCTCGACCGGCTGCGAGAGCGCGTCGCGCGAGCGGCCGACGGCATGGCGGGCGCGACCTTCGCCGGGGTCGTCGACCTGGGCGAACGCGACCCGCACGGGAAGTACGAGTACCGCATCCACCTGGTGCCTGCGGTGAGCGCGGGAGGAGGAGCATGACGGACGAAGCGACGCACGTCGACGACGAGAGCCTCCTGGAGTGGGCGACGGAGCAGGCGGAGCTCGACCTGGTCGAGCAGGCCTTCTCGCTGGCCGAGACGGAGGAGGAGCGGCCGCGCCCGTCGCGCGCGCTGAGCGCGGCGGACATCGCCGAGGCGCTCCGGCTGCCCATCCCGACCGCCCAGCAGCAGGCGGTCATCGAGGCGCCGCTCCGACCGGCGATCGTGGTCGCGGGAGCCGGCAGCGGCAAAACCGAGACGATGGCGAACCGGGTGGTCTGGCTGCTCGCGAACGGCCACGTTCGGGTTCCCGAGATCCTCGGCCTGACGTTCACCCGCAAGGCGGCGGGCGAGCTGGCAGGCCGCATCCGCACCCGGATCGAGCAGCTGGTCGCGTCCGGCGTTACCGAGGTGGAGTTCGACCCGTTCGACGCCCCGGCGGTCGCCACCTACAACTCGTTCGCGAACGCGATCTTCCGCGAGAACGCGTTGCTGATCGGCCGCGAGCCGGAGTCGGCGGTGCTCAGCGAGGCGTCGGCGTGGCAGCTCGCCCGCCGTCTCGTCGTGACCAGTACCGACGACCGCCTGGTCGAGCTCGACCGGGGCGTCGAGGCGGTCACGACCGCGGTCGTGACGCTGAGCCGGGCGCTCAGCGAGAACGTCGCCGACCCGGACGACGTCGAGCGGATGGTGGAGCAGTTCGGGCGCATCGCCGAGCTGCCGACGGGCAACGGGCGCGTGAAGGAGCTCTACGCCTCCGTGCGCTCGGCCGTCGACGCGGTCGGGTCGCTTCCTCCGCTGCTCGATCTCGCCCGCGCCTTCGCCGACGAGAAGCGCCGTCGCGGATTCGTCGAGTACTCCGACCAGGTGGCCCTCGCGCTGGATGTGAGCGAGCGCCTCCCCGCGGTGGTCGCCGACTACCGCCGGCGCTACCGCGTCGTGCTGCTCGACGAGTATCAGGACACCTCGGTCGTGCAGACCCGCCTGCTCTCGACGCTGTTCGCCGGGCAGCCGGTGATGGCGGTCGGCGATCCGCACCAGTCCATCTACGGCTGGCGCGGCGCCAGCGCGGCCAACCTCGGCCGGTTCTCCGCCGACTTCACCGGTCAGCGCGCTGGAGCGGAGGGCGGAGCGGCCGAATACGCGCTGAGCACCAGCTGGCGCAACCCGACGCGCGTCCTGGATGCGGCGAACGCGCTCGTGGAGCCGCTGACGGCTGCCTCGCCGGTGCACGTCGAGCGCCTGCAGCCGCGCCCCGGCGCTGTCGCGGGGGAGCTGACGGCGGTGTTCGAGCAGACGGTCGCCGACGAGGCCGAGACGGCGGCGCGCTGGCTCGGCGCACGGCTCGGCGAGCGCGACGACGACGGCGTCCCGCCGAGTGCTGCGATGCTCTGCCGGTCGCTGAAGAAGATCGACGTGTTCACGTCCGCCCTCGCCCGCCACGGCATCCCGTATCACGTGCTCGGGCTGGGCGGCCTGCTGGAGCAGCCCGTCATCGCCGACCTCGTCAGCGCTCTGCGGGTGATGCACGACCCGACCGCCGGCTCCGAGCTGATCCGGTTGCTCACAGGCGCGAAGTGGCGCGTCGGGCCGAAGGACATCGCCGCGCTGCGCGATGTCGCGTCGTGGCTCGCCGAGCGCGACCACCGGTACCAGCGGCTCGATCCCGAACTGCGCGACCGGCTGCGGCGATCGGTCGCGGGGGAGGAGTCGGCATCCCTGGTGGATGCGCTCGACTTCGTCGTCGAGGCACCGGACGACCACGGACGGTTGGCGGGATTCAGCCCGGAGGGGCTGGCGCGGATGCGCGACGCCGGCCGACGGCTCGACCACCTGCGGTCACGGGTCGGGCTCGACCTGCTCGACCTCGTCACGCTGGTGCAGCAGGAGCTTCTGCTCGACATCGAGGTCGCGGCGAACGAGACCGCGCAGCTCGGTCAGGCGAGCCTCGACGCGTTCGCGGAGCAGGTCGCCTCGTACCTCGCGGCGGACGACCAGGCGACCCTCGGCTCCTTCCTGTCGTGGCTCGCGGAGGCGGAGCAGCGCGACAACCTGGCCCCGCGCAGCGAAGAGCCGGAGCCGGGCACCGTGCAGATCCTCACCATCCACGGCGCGAAGGGCCTGGAGTGGGATGTCGTGGCCGTCCCGCGCCTCGTCGAGGGGGAGCTCCCCGGGCCGCCGCAGAGCCGCAAGGGCTGGCTGGCCTTCGGGCAGCTGCCGAACGAGTTCCGCGGAGACTCTGCCGAGCTTCCGGTGATCGCCTGGCGCACCGCCGAGACCCAGAAGGACGTCAACGACTCGATCGCGGCGTTCGAGGAGGACAACCTCGCCCGGCACCTCGACGAGCAGCGCCGGCTGATCTACGTCGCCGTCACCCGGGCCCGGCAGCGGCTGCTGCTGTCCGGTTCGTACTGGTCGACCCAGACCAAGCCGCGCGGCCCCGGCTCGTACCTGCTGGAACTGCAGGAGGCGGGTCTGCTGCCGCCGGACGCGTTCCCGGACTGCGACGAGCCGGAGGAGAACCCCCTAGCGCTGACCGCATCCACCGTGACCTGGCCGCTTGAGCCGCTCGGCGCCCGCCGCACGCGCGTCGAGGCGGCGGCCGAGGCGGTCCGCCGCGCACGGGAGCGCGGGGCTGGCGACGGCGGTGTCTACGCGCGCGACCTCGATCTGCTGCTGGCCGAACGCGCCCGACGCGCAGAGGAGGCCGGTCTCGTCGAGCTGCCCGCGCGCATCCCGGCCTCGCGGTTCAAGGACTACGTGACCGACCCGGCATCGGTGGCGGCGACCCTGCGCCGGCCGATGCCCGAGCGCCCGTACCGCCAGACGAGGCTGGGGACCCTGTTCCACCGCTGGGTGGAGGAGCGCTTCGGCACGGTCGCGGGCGCGACCGACGTGCTCGACGCCCACGTCGCCGAACTGGACGACCTCGCGGGCGATGTGCTCGAGGCTGAGCGCTTCGAGGAGCTCCGTGCCACCTTCGAGCGCAGCCAGTGGGCCGGGCGGCGTCCGGAGGAGGTGGAGCTGGAGATCCACATCACCCTCGCCGGGCAGGTGGTCGTCTGCAAGCTCGACGCCGTCTACCGGGCGGAGGACGGCGTCCACGACTACCAGATCGTCGACTGGAAGACCGGCAAGGCGCCGCGGGACGCGGACGACCTGGAGCGCAAGCAGCTGCAGCTCGCGCTCTACCGCCTGGCGTTCGCGCGCTACGCAGGGATCGACCCGGAGCGGATCGACGCGGTCTTCTACTTCGTGGCCGACGACGCCGTCGTGCGGCCGGAGCGCCTCTACGCGGAGGAGGAGCTGACGTCGCTCTGGTCGTCGGCGACCGGCTTCATCCCGCCCGAGCGCCCGTAGCCTCCGGCGTCCGTGCGGTCTCCCGGAGTCCGGTCGAGCATGGCCTCCACATCGCCGACGGCCATGATCGGGCCGGTCGCCGTCGAGAGCGGGTTCATCGAGTTGCTGCGGACGCGGTCCACCAGGCCGTCGAGCATCTCGACCGCGTCATCCACGATCGTCTGGTCGCGCACCTCGCGGCCGTGGAGCAGCCACCGGGCCACCTCGAGCTCGGCGTACAGCATGGCGCGCTGGCTGAACTGGCGGTCGGTGGCGACCTGCCGCGTGGAGGCGTAGGCGCCCAGGGCGCCGTCGGTCGCCTCCGGGTTCATGGCGAGCAGCCAGTGCAGGTCGCGCGCCGGGTCGCCGACGCGGAGCGCCGACCAGCCGAGCACGGCCGTGACGACATCGTCCTCGACGAGGAAAGAGTCCGAGGTGAGGGAGCCGTTGATGACGGTCGGCTGGAACTGCCAGATCGAGTGGTCGGCCGCCGCATCCCGCCACCGGTCGCGCAGCGCGACGGGCAGGAGACCGGTGGATGCGGCCGATTCGATGACCGAGTTCGCCGCCGTGAGGCACTCGGCCGACGACATCACCGGCAGGCCGGCCTCGCCGACGAAGGCGGTGGGGAGCGCGTGGATGGCCGCGATGGCGTGTCCGATCGACCCGGCCAGGCCATCGCCCGGCGGCACGTCCTCCACCGCGATGTGCTCGCCGGGGAGGAAGTCGTAGACGACGGCGCGCGTTCCCGCGACCGGCGCCTGGCCGAGGTAGCGGGGCACCTCGAACGGGAGACGGCTGCGGATGCCGGTGGTGAGTGCGCGCAGCGCGACCAGGTCGGCGCTCTGCTCGGTCTCCGCGATCTGGTTCGTCGGCACGCGCACGATGACGGTGGAGCCGTCCCTCGTCGACAGCAGCGCCGAGTCGAACTCGCCTGCGCCGCTCCTGGTGTAGCTGCGGGCGCCGGAGACGTCGAGGTCGGGAACGGCCGAGGTGGCCAGCGCGGCTAGAGTGAAGTGGGATCTGGCCATGCACCTAGGCTAATTGGACCTCCCTGCGACGGCCGTCCGCCACGCCCCGAAAGGACCTCGATGTCGTCCGCCCCGACTCCCGCCCTTCCCCTCGCCGCTCTTCCGCTCTCGCGGCACGCGACCGATCGCGACCATGCGGCGCGATCGCGGCCTGCCCTGTTCGACGAGCTCTGGGAGGAGCCGACCACGCGCGTGCTCGCGCTGTGGAAGGGACGGGCGCTGCTGACCGCGGAGAGCGTCGCGGCCGCGACCCCCGCAGCCGACGGCTGGTCGGCCCCGGATGCCGGACCGGCCGAGCTGGAGCTGCTTTCGGTGGACCGGGTCACCTCCGCGCTGATCCGCGTGTACCTCGGCCGCACCACGGTCGCCTCGGCGACCGAGCCCGCGGGCACCGCCGTGGTGCTGCAGGTGCTGACCGACGCCGCCGCGCAGGAGCTGGAGCCGGATGAGGCGCGCTGGGGCAACCTGCGTACGGTCGCCACCGCGCTGAGCGACCGCGACGCGGGCCTCTTCACCGAGGCGCTCGCGATGGCGAACTGGCACGCGACGCACACGCACTGCCCCCGCTGCGGATCGCCGACGGTGGTCGAGCAGGCGGGCTGGGTGCGGCGCTGCCTCGAGGACGGCTCCGAGGTGTTCCCGCGAACGGACCCCGCGGTCATCGTGACGGTGCTGGATGCGGACGACCGGCTCCTGCTCGGCTCCAACGCGATGTGGGAGAACTCCCGCTATTCTCTGCTCGCCGGTTTCGTCGAGCCGGGAGAGTCGTTCGAGGCGGCGGTGGAGCGCGAGATGTTCGAGGAGGCGGGCATCCGCGTCGTCGACGCCCGCTACAAGGGCTCGCAGCCGTGGCCGTTCCCGGCATCGGTGATGGTCGGCATGACGGCGCGACTGGCCGACGATCAGGCCGCGAGCGCGCTCGATCCGGACGGCGAGGAGATCCTCGACGTGCGCTGGTTCACCCGCGACGAGCTGTGGGCGGCGCGCGAGCAGATCATCCTCCCGGGCCGCTCCTCCATCGCGCGCGCCCTGATCGAGGACTGGTACGGCGGCCCGCTCGACGAGCCGCCGGCGCCGTGAGCACCGCGCTCTCCGGCCCGGACGCCCTGCTGGCCGGGCTGGACGCGCAGCAGCGGGTCGCGGCGGAGGCGCTGTTCGGCCCGGTGTGCATCCTCGCCGGTGCAGGCACGGGCAAGACGCGCGCGATCACGCACCGCATCGCGTACGGCGTCGCCTCCGGCGCCTATGCGCCCGGGCGTGTGATGGCGCTGACGTTCACCGCGCGCGCCGCTGCCGAGCTGCGTGGGCGGCTCCGTCAGCTGGGCGCCGGGGGAGTGTCGGCGCGGACCTTCCACTCCGCCGCTCTCGCGCAGCTGAACTACTTCTGGCCGCAGGTCGTCGGCGGGCAGCTGCCCTCCGTGCTCGACGGCAAGGGCCGCATCCTGGGGCATGCCGCCGAGCGGCTCAAGGTGAAAGTGGACACGGCCACCCTGCGCGACGTCGCCGCAGAGATCGAGTGGCGCAAGGTCTCTGGCCTGAGCATCGAGCAGTACACGGCCGCCGACCGGCCGACCCCCGGCTCGCTGACCGCGACGCAGGTCGCCGACCTGCTGCAGTCGTACGAGGACCTCAAGGACGAACGCAAGCAGATCGACTTCGAGGATGTGCTGCTCGCCTGCGCCGGGATGATCGAGTCCGAGCCGGCGGTCGCCCTGCAGGTGCGCGAGCAGTACCGCTTCTTCGTCGTGGACGAGTATCAGGACGTCTCGCCGCTCCAGCACCAGCTGCTCAGCCTGTGGCTGGGCACCCGCCGCGACCTGTGCGTCGTCGGCGACGCCAGCCAGACGATCTACTCCTTCGCCGGAGCCCGCAGCGAGTACCTGCTCGGGTTCGAGCACGAGCATCCCGGCGCGACCGTGGTGCGACTGGAGCAGAACTACCGCTCGACGCCGGCCGTGATCGACACGGCGAACCGGCTGATGCGCGGACGGTCCGGCGCGCTGACCCTGCGCCCGGCCGAGATCGCCGGTGGGACACCGCACGGTGACCCCGTCACCGAGCCCGCGACCTTCGAGGACGATCGGGCCGAGGCCCGCGCCGTCGCCGGACGCATCGCCGCCGAGCTGGCCGCGGGCGCACGGCCGGAGCACATCGCGGTGCTGTACCGCGTCAACGTCCAGGCCGCGGCACTCGAGCAGGCGCTCGGCGACCTCGGGATCAGCTACCAGATCCGCGGTTCGAAGCGCTTCTTCGACCTGCCGGAGGTGCGCCAGGCCGTCATGTCGCTACGGGCGGCCAGCCTCGCGGCCACCGAGGACCCGTTGTTCAAGTCGGTCAGCGACGTGCTGCGCTCGCTGGGATGGTCGGTGCAGCCGCCCGAGGCCCGCGGCGCCGTCCGCGAGCGCTGGGAGTCGCTGAACGCCATCATGGGCCTGGTGGACGAGCAGCCTCCCGGTCAGACGCTCCGCGGCTTCACCGACGAACTGCTCGCCCGGCAGGCCGGTCAGCACGAGCCGACGATGTCGGCGGTGACCCTCGCGACCCTCCACGCGGCCAAGGGACTGGAATGGCCCTCGGTCTACCTGATCGGCCTCAGCGAGGGACTCGTCCCGATCAGCTATGCGAGCACCTTCGAGCAGATCGACGAAGAGCGCCGCCTGCTGTACGTCGGCATCACCCGCGCACGCCGCAGCCTCCACCTCAGCTGGGCGGCACGCGGCAACCAGCCCGGCAGGCCGCAACTCCGGCAGCCGTCCCGCTTCCTGGCGGAGCTGCGGCCGACGGTCACGGCGGAAGGCCGAGGCACCCGCACTCCGGGTGCGGCTCCCAGGCAGCGCTGACCCAGTCGGCGCCGCCCCATCGCGCGTCGCTCCCGTCCGCGCTGCCCTTGTCCGTCCGGTCGCGGACCAGCCGCCAACTCACCCCGACCGGGGGCGGAAGTGCCGGCCGTCCGCGGGCAGCGCCGACGCCCGCGAGCACCAGCGCGGCGGCGCGGGCGGCGACGATGGTGGACGTGATCGCGTCCTCACCCGGCGGTGGCAGCGTGTGCAGCTGGGTGGCCATCACCGGCCATGCCGGATCGGCGGTCGTGCGGTGAAGGTCGACGCACCGGAGGCAGGGCGCCGCTCCGGGTCGCACCCACGGCCCGACCGTGACCCCGGCATCCCCGAACACGACCGCAAGGTGAGGGATGTCGCGCCGCAGCCAGCGGGCGGAGCGCTGCGGCTCGATCGCGTACGAGCCGACGATGACCGCCGCCTCTGCCCGGTCGAGCGCCGGGTCGTCCCACGCGAGTCCGCCGCGAACCTCCGCGCCGGCATCGGTTAGCATCACGGCGAGCTGCGACGCCGTCGGTCCCGCCGCGTCGAGCACGACGAGCGGCGGCCGGCCGGGCGGTCGCTCGTCCTGGCCCTCCGATCCGTCATCGCGCGTCAAAACGGGCGCGACGCGCTTCAGCAGCGCCGCGGCCGCGCCCGGCGGCGCGCCGGCCCGCTCCGCGAGCAGCTGCAGTCCCTCGCGGGTCACGCCGCACGCCAGCGCGGCGAGCATCCGCTCGTCGGCCGCGCTGACGTCGTCGAGCACGAGCAGCGGTTGCTCCACACCGAACTGCAGGCAGTCCGGAGTGCGCCAGACACGTTGGATGCGGGGGTCGAGTGCGAGGGCCATCCCCGCATCCTGCCGGACGCCGGGGCCCGGTCAGCGGTTGTCCACAGCCGCTGACCACGCACCCCGGTCATCCACAGGTCAGGCTTCGGTCGGCCGGTCCCGGTCGTCGCGGAGGAGGTCCTCGATGGCCTGGTCGAGCGCATCCTGCTCGGGCTGCTGACCGGTCGCGGTGGCGGTGAGGCGTGCGACCAGCGCCGACGGATCGTCGAGGTCCGACGACTGCGGCAGCAGGTCCGGGTGCGACCACAGGTCGTCGCGCGCATCCATGCCGACCGCTTCCGTCACGGCCTGCCACATCGCGGCGGCGTCGCGCAGCCGGCGCGGTCGCAGCTCGAGCCCGACGAGGGTCGCGAACGCGGACTCCGCCGGACCGCCCGACGCACGCCGGCGACGGACCGTCTCGGCGATCGCGTCGGCCCGGGGGAGCAGGCGGGTGGCGTTGGCGGTCACCACGTCCACCCAGCCCTCGACCAGCGCGAGGACGGTCTCGAGACGCGCGAGCGCCTCCTGCTGCTCCTCGGTGCGCGGCGGGATCAGCCGCCCGCTCACCATCGCCTCGCGCAGCTCGTCGGGGTTGGACGGGTCGAAGTTCTCGGCCAGCGACTCCAGGGCATCGGTGTCGATGGTGATGCCCTTGGCGAAGGCCGTGATCTGCGTGATCAGCTGGAGGCGCAGCCACTTCGCGTGGCGGAACAGGCGCGCGTGTGCGAGCTCGCGCACCGCGAGGTACAGCTGGATCTGGTCGTCGGGGATGTCGAGACCGTCGCCGAACTCCGCGATGTTCTGCGGAAGCAGCGCAGCGGTGCCGTCCGGCAGCAGCGGGATGCCGATGTCCCCACCGGACACGACCTCCTTGGAGAGCTGCCCGACCACCTGGCCGAGCTGCATCGCGAACAGGGCGCCGCCGATGGAGCGCATGACCTGGCCGGCGTTCTGCAGCATGGCCTGCATCTCCTCCGGAGCCTGCTCGGCGAGGACGCGGGTGAGCGCGTCGGAGATGCTGAGCGCAACCGGCTCGGCCAGCTGCGTCCACAGCGGCATCGTCTGCCGGGCCCACTCGGCACGGCCGATCAGCTCGGGCGTGGAACTCAGACCGGCGACGCCGGTCGCCTGGTCGAGCCAGAGTGCGGCCACGTGGAAGGCCTGGTCGAGCGAGGCGCGCTCGGCCGGCGTGACCGCATGGGCGCCGTCGGCGGCCAGCTGGCGCGCCTGCTGCTCGGCGATGTCCCAGTTGATGCCGCCGCCCGGGTTCATCAGCGCGTTCTGGAGCTGTCCGAGCAGCGCCTGGATGCTGGCGGGATCGTTGGGGAGGCCCGCGGCGCCGGCGAGACGGCTCGGGTCGATCGATGCGCCGTTCCCCGACAGGAACTGGTTCAGCATGTCGCGGAACTCGTCGTCGTCCCGCTCCTCGTTCTGGTCGTCGGCCATCGTCGTTCCCTACTCCTCGAAGTGAGCCGGCCGTCCGGTGAGCAGCCGTCGGGCTCGGCTTCAGGCTTGTCATCTACGCTAGCCGCTGGCGCCGGGATGCCGGGTGGGAATTGCCCTATGCTCGCTTCCGGACCGTGCGCCTGTGGCGAACACGACCCTGACGAGAGGACGCCCCCGTGACGCTGTTCGGCGACGAGGACCCGACGCTGCGCACCCAGGAGCGCACGCGCATCGCGCCGCCGCGGCGCGTGATCATCGGATGGGTCGCCATCGGCCTCGCCGTCGTCCTCGGCCTGGTGCTCGCGCTGGTCCCCGCTCCGTTCGTGATCGAGCAGCCGGGCCCCGTCTACAACACCCTCGGCACCGACCAGCAGGTCGGCGCGACGGAGGGCGGGGACGCCAAGGAGCTCATCAGCATCTCCGGCCAGAAGACCTATCCGACGTCCGGGTCGCTCGACCTGCTCACCGTCTCGGTGGTGGGCAATCCGGAGCAGCGCCCGTCGTGGATGGAGATCGCGGGCGCGTGGTTCCAGCCGAGCAAGGCGGTCCTGCCGCTCGAGTCGGTGTTCCCGCCCGGCACCACCACCGAGCAGTCGAACGCCGAGAACGCCGCCCTGATGGTCGACTCCCAGCAGGATGCGATCGCCGCCGCCCTCAACGAGCTCGGCTACACCTTCCCCGAGAACGTGGCCGTGAAGCAGCTGATCAAGGGCACGCCGGCCGCCGATGTGCTGAAGGTGGGCGACGAGATCACTTCCGTCAACGGCACGAAGATCGCGAGTGTCGACGAGCTCCGGAGCGCGGTGAAGGAGAACGGCACCGGCAAGGCGGCCGAGCTCGGGATCGTGCGGGACGGCGCGCCGACGACCGTCTCGATCACCCCGACCGAGTCGCAGGGGCAGGTCGTCCTCGGCATCGGCGCCGGGATGGACTACACGTTTCCCTTCGACGTGAAGATCCAGCTCAACGACGTGGGCGGCCCGAGCGCCGGCCAGATGTTCGCGCTCGGGATCATCGACAAGCTGACGCCCGGATCCCTGAACGGCGGCAAGCGCATCGCCGGGACGGGCACGATCGACAACACGGGGCAGATCGGCCCGATCGGCGGCATCCGGCAGAAGATGTACGCCGCGCGCGACGACGGCAAGGCCGACTACTTCCTCGCGCCCGCCTCGAACTGCGACGAGGTGACCGGCCACATCCCCGCCGGTCTCCGCGTGTTCGCCGTGAAGACGCTGGACGACTCCCTCAAAGTCCTGAAGGCGGTGGAGGACGGATCGAGCACCTCCGGCCTCGCCACCTGCCCCGCCCGGTGAGCGCACGGTCGCGTAGCAGCGTTCTCCAAGCGTCCCTTGCCTAGGATGGTTCACATCCCCGCCACGCGAGACCAAGAAGGCCATACGTGAGTTCAACAGCAGCAGCTCGACCCGCAGGCCGCCGGCGCGCGGCCATCTGGATCACTCTCGGGGTGATCGTCGCGGTGGTCATCCTGTTCTTCGTCTTCGCAGGGCTGTACGCCGACATCCTCTGGTACGACCAGCTCGGCTACCTCCAGGTGCTCACCACGCAGTGGTTCGCAGGCATCGCCATGTTCTTCATCGGCTTCTTCGGGATGGCGTTGCCGCTCTGGCTGTCCATCCAGCTCGCGTACCGGCTGCGCCCGGTCTACGCCAAGCTGAACTCGCAGCTCGACCGCTACCAGCAGGTCATCGAGCCGCTGCGGCGCCTCGCGATGTACGGCATCCCGATCGTCTTCGGCATCTTCGCCGGCGTCTCGACCGCGAGCCGCTGGCAGACCGCGGCGCTCTGGCTGAACGGCACCGCCTACGGCAAGACCGACCCACTCTTCCACCTGGACATCGGCTTCTACCTCTTCGCGCTGCCGTTCTACCGCAGCGCTGTCGGGTTCGCGTCGGCGGTCGTGCTCATCTCGCTGCTCGCGACGCTGGCCACCACCTACCTGTACGGCTCGATCCGGGTCAGCGGTCGCGAGGTGCGCATCTCGCGCGCCGCGCGCGTCCAGATCTCCGTGATCGCCGCGCTGTACCTCCTCCTGCAGGGCATCAGCATCTGGCTCGACCGCTACGCCACGGTCACCGACTCCAACGTCAACGACATGATCAACGGCGCCGCCTACACGGACGTCAACGCGACCATCCCGGGCCGCGCGATCCTGGCGGGCGCCGCGGTGTTCGTCGCCATCCTGTTCGTGCTGACGGCCTTCATCGGTCGCTGGCGTTTCCCGATGGTCGGCACGGCGCTGCTCATCGTCGCCGCACTGGTGGTCGGCGCGATCGTGCCGTGGGTCGTCCAGCGGTTCCAGGTCGACCCGAGCCAGAAGACGCTGGAGTCGCCCTACGTGCAGAAGGGGATCGACTACACCCGGGAGGCGTACGGGCTCAGCGACATCGAGACGATCCCGTACAACGCGAAGACGACGGCCGAGCAGGGCGCCCTGCGGCAGGACGCGCAGACGACCGCGCAGATCCGCATCCTCGACCCCGCCGTGGTCAGCCCGTCGTTCCGCCAGCTGCAGCAGTTCCGGCAGTACTACGCGTTCCCCGAGAAGCTGAACGTCGACCGCTACGAGGTCAACGGCACGCAGCAGGATGCGGTGGTCGCGGTCCGCGAGCTGCAGCAGTCCGGCCTCGGCGGCACCCGCAACTGGTTCAACGACACCGTCGTCTACACGCACGGCTACGGTCTGGTCGCCGCCTACGGCAACCAGCGCTCTCCCGACGGCCAGCCGGTGTTCATGGAGTCGGGCATCCCCACCACCGGGACGCTCGGCACGTACCAGCCGCGCATCTACTTCGGCGAGCAGTCGCCGACGTACTCGATCGTCGGCGCCCCGAAGGGCTCCAAGCAGGTCGAGCTCGACTACCCGGGCGGCTCGGACGGCGCGCAGCAGACGTACACGACGTTCGACGGGAACGGCGGCCCGAAGCTCGACAACATCTTCAAGCGGCTGGTCTACGCGTTGAAGTTCCAGGACGAGCAGATCGTCCTCTCGGACGCGGTCAACAGCAACTCGCAGATCCTCTACGACCGCGACCCGATCAAGCGCGTGCAGAAGGTCGCGCCCTACCTCACCGTCGACTCGCAGGCGTACCCGGCGGTCGTGGACGGGCGCGTCAAGTGGATCGTCGACGGCTACACGACGAGCGACCAGTTCCCGTACTCGCACGTCGGCAGCCTGAGTGATGCGACGGCAGACAAGGACACGCCGAAGCCCGCCTACGCGTTCGACGACATCAACTACATCCGCAACTCGGTGAAGGCCACCGTCGACGCGTACGACGGCTCGGTGACCCTGTACGCGTGGGACACCAGCGACCCGGTGCTCAAGACGTGGGAGAAGGTCTTCCCGGCCACCGTCAAGCCGGTGAGCGACATGAGCGCCCAGCTGATGAGCCACGTGCGCTACCCGTCCGACCTGTTCAAGGTGCAGCGGGCGGTGCTCGGCCAGTACCACGTCGACGACGCCGGCTCGTTCTACTCCCGTGAGGACGCCTGGACCACGCCGAACGACCCGACCTCGCCGTCGAGCAACCCGGCCCTGCAGCCGCCGTACTATCTGACGATGAAGATGCCGGGCCAGGACGCCCCCGCGTTCTCGCTCTACTCGACCTTCATCCCGGCGGGCACGAGCGAGTCGAGCCGGTCGGTGCTGAAGGGCTACCTGGCGGTGGATGCGGATGCCGGCGACACCAAGGGCAAGGTCGCGTCCGGCTACGGCAAGCTCAGGCTGCTGCAACTGCCCTCGAGCGACACCATCCCGGGCCCCGGCCAGATGCAGAACCAGTTCGACTCGGATCCGACCGTCTCGCAGCAGCTGAACCTGCTGCGACAGGGTAAATCGGAGGTCATCAACGGCAACCTGCTGACCCTGCCGGTCGGCGGTGGTCTGCTCTACGTGCAGCCGGTCTACGTCCGCTCCTCGGGTGAGACGAGCTACCCGCTGCTGCAGAAGGTGCTGGTGGCCTTTGGCGACAAGATCGAGTTCGAGGACACTCTCGACCAGGCGCTCGATGCCCTGTTCGGCGGCGACTCGGGCGCGTCCGCCGGTGACAACAACGTGCCGACCGAGGGTGGTGGCACCGGCGGTCAGACCGGCGGCGGCTCCGGCGGCGGCGAGCAGACCGGCGGAGGGACCGGCGGCTCTGCCGCGGGTAACACGGCCCTCCAGGAGGCCCTGCAGCGTGCCAACCAGGCGCTCAGCGACAGCCAGGCCGCTCTGAAGTCCGGCGACTGGACCGCGTACGGCGAGGCTCAGAAGCGCCTGCAGCAGGCGATCTCCGACGCCGTCGCGGCGGAGGGGCAGCCCGCCGCCAAGTAGTCCGCCGCCTCGATCGGCTGAAACGGCCCGCGCGTTCTCGCGCGGGCCGTTTCGTATGCTCGGCCGCCGTGCGAAGTGCGGAATCCGACAAGACGAACGCGGAAAACTCTTGCGCCGACTTTGATTGTCAGCTTTACTAACAAACATGTCGATCGACCTGGCCAAGCGCACCACCGCCTCCGATCGGGGTGCGCCGTCCGACCACGGGCTCGTCCCGGGCCGGGCGCTCCGGCCCCGGACGAAGGTGCTGCCCGAGCATGCACGCGGCCACAACCGCTCGCTCGTGCTGCAGTCCCTGTACCGCTCCGGCCGCGCCAGTCGGGCGGATCTCGCCCGGACGACGGGACTGACTCGCGTCACGATCTCGGACCTCGTGGGGGAGCTGATCGCCGAAGGCCTGGTCGTCGAGCTCGGCCAACGCGACGACGCCCGCCCGGGCAAGCCCGCGGTGCTCCTCGACGTCAACCGCGGCGCGACGCAGATCGTCGGAGTCGACCTCAGCGAGCACGCGGTGTTCCGCGGAGCCGTCCTCGACATGGACGGCCGCATCCTGCAGACCGCGGAGGTCGAACTCGCCGGGAGCCGCGGCGAGGAGGCCACCGCCAAGGTGCTCGCGCTCGTCGACCGCCTGGTGGAGCTCACCTCCGCGCCGGTGCTGGGCATCGGCATCGGGTCGCCCGGCATCGTCGAGGCGGATGGCGTTGTCGCCACCGCCCCGAATCTCGGCTGGGTCGATGAGCCGCTGCAGCAGCGCATCGCAGAACGCACCGGGCTGCCCGTCTTCGTCGCCAATGATGCGAACGTCGCGGTTCTGGCGGAGCACGGCTTCGCCGACGCGCAGGGCGACATGATGCTCGTCAAGGTGGGCCACGGTGTCGGCTCCGGCCTGCTGGTCGCCGGTGCGCTGGTCTTCGGAAGCCGCTTCGCCGCCGGCGAGATCGGTCAGGTGATGGTCGGCACGGATGCCGGTCCCGAGGCCCCGTACGACCGCGAACGGTGCCTGGAGGCCTGGCTGGCCGTCCCGCGGCTGGAGTCGCGCGTGGCGGCCGCCGAGGCCGCAGGGGCGTCGGCCGAGCCGGTGCTGCGGGAGGCCGGGCAGCGGCTCGGTGTCGCGCTCGCGCCGATCGTCGGCGCGCTGAACCTGTCGGAGGTCGTCCTCGCCGGTCCGGAGGAGCTTCTCGACGGCGTGCTGCTGGATGCCGTACGCGAGACCCTCCGCAACCGGACGATGGCCGGGTTCCACTCCGGCGTCACGGTCCGGATGACGAGCCAGGGCCGCGACATCGTGCTCCGCGGCTGCGTCGTGATGGTGCTCTCCGCGCAGCTGGGGGTGTCGTGATGACCCTGCTCGCCGATGCGGTCGACCTCGATCTGGACGCCTCGCGCGGGTTCCGGTTCGCTCCGGGCGTGCGCGAGGCATTGACGGCGTTCCGCGGCCGGTGCACGGTCGTCCGGCTGGCGACGCTCGACAACGACGTGCTGGGCGTCCCGCGCTGGTACACGCTGCAGGAGGCGTGGGCCGAGCCGGGGAGCGATGCCGCTGCATCCTGGTCGGGCAATCCGGTCGTCGCCGTCGGGCCGTCGGACGATCCGGAGCTCGTGCTCGCGACCGCGACGCCCGTCGTCGTGGTCGGCGCCGACAACGCGGCGTCCCGGTGGACCCGCCAGGTGGTGGATGCGGTACGGGCCACCTGCCGTTCGGTGCTGGTCGTCGACATGGGGGAGCGCCCGGATCCGTCGTACGCCGACATCGCGACCTACGGCCACGACCGCCGCCACGGCGCTGCGCTGCTCGGATTGCTGACCGGGACCTGACCGGCCGCTCACTGCGCCGCTCGCAGGGTCAGTGCGCCCAGGTGACGCCGAGCGCCGACTTCAGCGCGTACTGCGCCGCCCCGCGGTAGGGGTGCTCCTGGCCCACGCGGGCGTACCGGAAGTTCAGCGGCATGGCCGCCTTGACCGGATGCCGCGCCGCCTCGGCACGCAGGTGTCCGATGAACTCGGGCCCGAGCCGAGGAGCCGCCCCGCCGATCACGATGTTCGGCACGTCGAGGGCGGCGGCGACGAGCAGCAGCGCGCGGGCGAGCACGCGAGCGCCGTCAGCGATGCGCTCGCGCGAGTCCGGCGCGGCAGCGAGGGCCGCGAGATCGAGCGCCTCGAGATCGGTGCCGTGGGGGAGGCCCAGCAGGCTCGTCACCGAGACGATCTCTTCGAGGCAGCCGCGGTTGCCGCAGGCGCACAGCGGCGCGTCCGGCCCGAACAGCACCGGGACGTGCCCGATCTCGCCGGCGCGATGCGCGGCGCCGGCGACGACCTCCCCGTCGATGATGACGGCCGCCCCGACACCCGTGCTCAGAGAGACGAAGAGCTGGTTGGCCCCGAAGTCGTCGGACGTGATCGAGTCGGCGATGGCCTCCGCGTCCGCGTCGTTGATCAGGTGGATGGGCGCGTCCACGATCCCGGACAGCTCGCGCGCCAGGTCCACGTCCGTCCATCCCAGCTGCACCGATTCGCGGATCAGGGGGCCGTCGGCGATGCCCGGCACCTGCACGCCGACCGCGACGATCCGTGCCGAGGTGGAGGCGACCAGCCGTCGTGCGACCGAGCGCACGTCTTCGAGGGAGCCCGGTGTCGCGGCGCGCTGCGTCACGGTGGCGAGCTCGTCGCCCAGCAGGTCGACGACCGCGCCGCGGACGAGTCCCGGTTGCACCAGCAGTGCGAGCAGCACGTGGTTCTCGGCGGCGACGCGGAGGGTCGTGGCGCGCTTCCCGCCGGTGCTCTCGGCCAGCTGACCCTCGATGACGAGCCCGTCGGCGATGAGCCCGGCGAGCAGGGAGGAGACGGTCGCGCTGGTGAGGCCGGTGCGGCGGGCGATCGCCGCGCGCGTCGCCGTTCCGTTCCCCGACAGCACGAGCTGCAGCGCGGTCGTGAGATTGCGCTCGCGGACGGCGGCTTGCGTCGCCTTGCCGTGCTCCTCTGCCACTGTTCTCCCGCCCGTCTCGTTGCGTCACGACACTAGCGAATCCGGACTCCTCACGTTCACCCGTCGGGACTATCCTGGCCGCGCCGGCGGGGCGAACCTCGGCGCCGGCGACGGGATGGGGGACCGCATGGATGTTCTGGGCACCGACCGCAGCTTCGCCAGCCTCTCCACGGCGGACCTGCTCGAGGCGCGCGACCAGTACCACTGGCATCTGCTCAACAAGAAGAACGTGGTCGGCACCGCGGTGGGCCTGTACCTGATCCGGAAGAGCGATCCCTGGCCGGCCGGCGAGCACACCGACTCCGGGGGCGTGGCCCGCACGGCGGCCCGCACTGCCGCCCGCGGCGAGCGGACCTTCGACAACTCCGAAGTGCGCGACTACTCCTGGCCGTGCATCCTCGTTCTGGTCGACCAGTGGATCCCCGCCGACCGGTTCGGCGCAGGAGCGGACCAGGAGTCTCCAGAGGAACTGGTGCCCCGCACCCTCTACCTCCCGGACGGTCGCACGGTGCCGGTGTGCGTCGTCCGGGTGACGGAGTCGGCACCGGATGCGTCGGTTCTCCCGCCACGCACCTGGCCGACCTCGCGGATCGGTGGCGGCTTCCCGCTCGTCAGCGAGAGCCAGGGTGTGCAGAACCTGGGCAGCGTCGGAACGCTGGTGACCGACGGTCACACCGTCTTCGCGCTGACGAGCCGACACGTCACCGGGCCGGCGGGCAGCCCGGTCTCGAGCTTCCTCGGCGGCACCCTCGCGGAGGTCGGCCGCGCGAGCTCGCGCCACCTCAGCCGCAAGCCGTTCTCCGATGTCTACCCGCAGTTCTCGGGACGCCGCAGCTTCGCCACCCTCGATGTCGGCCTGGTGGAGGTGGACGACGTCACCGAGTGGACGTCGCAGGGCTACGGCCTTCCCGCCGCCGGAGAGCTCGCCGACCTCAACGAGCTCAACATCGGCGTGCGCTTGATCGGCGCGCGGGTCCGGGCGTTCGGGGCGGCTTCTGGCGAGTTGCGCGGGCGCATCGCCGCGCTGTTCTACCGCTACCGGAGCAGGGGAGGGTTCGACGATGTGACGGACTTCCTGATCGCGCCGGACCCGGAAGCGCGACAGGATGGCGACGCCGTGCCGGTCGCCGCGCAGTCACGGCCCGGCGACTCGGGCACCGTCTGGTATCTGGTGCAGGCCGGCGATGCTCCGCTGCGCCCGATCGCCGTCCAGTGGGGCGGTCAGAGCTTCCTGGGCTCCTCCGGGGCGGCCTTCGACTTCTCGCTCGCCACCAGCCTCAGCAGCATCCTGCGCCTGCTGGACGTCGAACTGGTCGTCGACTACAACACGGGCCCGCAGCCCTACTGGGGGAAGACGGGCCACTACACGATCGCCACCTTCGCCTGCGAGAAGGTGACAGGCGCGAAGCTCCGCAGGCTGCTCGCGGCCAACACGGACCGCATCAGCTTCAGCCTCGCTGGCCTCGGCCATGGCGCGATCGACACGACGACCGTCCTCGCCAAGAAGAACGGCGGCTTCGTTCCGCTCGCCGACGTGCCCGATCTGATCTGGAAGAACCTGCCGAGCGCGGTGAAAGGTGGTCGGGACACGGCGTTCCGCACCGGCCCGGAGCATCCCACGCACTTCGCCGACATCGACCAGCTGCTCGACGGCGAGACGCTGCGGGCGCGCTGCGTCGCCGATCCGGCCGACGTCTCCGTGGCGGTGTGGCAGGACTACTACACGCGCCTCGGCCACACCGAGCCCGACAAACGCGGACTCCTCCCGTTCCGGGTCTGGCAGTTCTATGACGAGCTCGTGGCCGCGGTCCGGGCGAAGGACGTCGCGCGATACGTCGCGGCGGCCGGGCTCGTCGCCCACTATGTCGGCGACGCCTGCCAGCCGCTGCACGGATCGTTCCTGGCGGACGGACTGGAGGACGGCACCGGGAAGGGGGTGCACTCGGCGTACGAGTCCACCATGATCGACCGGCACGACGTCGAGATCGTGAGCGGGATCACGGCGGCGCTGTCGACGGCGACGGTCCCTCCGGGAGTCGCGTCCGCGCAGGAAGCCGCCGTCGCGATCGTGCGGTTGATGGACCGCTCGGCGAAGGCCATCGATCCACGTTCCCTCGTCACGGCGTACGCGGCCGTCGCGTCGAAGCCGGGCGACTCGAGCGTCCGGGTGACGGACGCGCTGTGGGGCGCCTTCGGCGAGCAGACGATCGGTCTGCTCGTGGACGGCGCGCTCACGCTCGCGATGATCTGGCAGAGCGCCTGGAAGGCGGCTTCGGGCGAGTCGGCGTTTTCGGCCACGGGTCTGAGGGCGGTCGACACGGCGGCGCTCCAGCGGCTCTACGAGGACCCTGCCTTCGTGCCATCGCTCACGCTCGACCAGATCGGCCCGACCCTCGAGAAGGGCTCGACGCGCAATAAGAAGAAGGCCCCCTGATCAGAGAATCCCTGATCAGGGGGACTTATCGGTTGCGGGGGCAGGATTTGAACCTACGACCTCTGGGTTATGAGCCCAGCGAGCTACCGAGCTGCTCCACCCCGCGGCACAAGAAGAAACTCTAGCACGGGATCCGAGGGGTGTGAAATCGCGAACACCCGCCCGGGCGCGTCCTCTCGTGTGGACCGGGCGTCCTACTAGAGTCGTTCCCAGATAGGGGATGCGATGGCGAGTGTCGTGACGAAGTACCGGGTGGTCGTGGTCGAGGACGACCCGGATGTGGCCTTCTTCATGAAGACCGTGCTGGAGAAGCGCGCGGATGCCGTCGCCATCGCGGTCACCGATCCCTCCATCGCTTTGGCGACGATCGCCGAGTTCGAGCCGGACCTCGTCATCACCGACATCGAGATGCCCGGCATCACCGGCCTCGATCTGCTCAAGGAGCTGCGCGCCCAGTATCCGGGCATGCCGGTCGTGGTGATGACCGCGCACGTCTCGGTCGACTACGCGGTCTCGGCGCTTCGGGCCCAGGCGGACGAGTTCCTGAGCAAACCGGTCGCCTCGGCTGAGCTGGTCGCGATCGTCAACCGTCTCGCCGCAGAAGGGCGCGTGAAGCGAGCAGCTGCGCGCCGCCAGGTGGTGCTCGCGATCGGTGCTCACCCCGACGACGTCGAGATCGGCGTCGGCGGCATCCTCGCGGCGCACCGTGACGCGGGCAATGACGTCGTGATCCTCACGCTGTCGCGCGGCGCTCGCGGCGGCGACGCCGACGACCGGCAGCACGAGTCCCTCGCGTCGGCCGAGCTGCTCGGCGCCCGGCTGTTCCTCGAAGACCTGGAGGACACCCACATCTCGGCGGCGGATCCGACGGTCGGCATCATCGAGCGGGTCGTCGCCGAGATCCAGCCGGACATCGTCTACACGCACTCGTCGCACGACCGCCATCAGGACCACCGCGCGGTGCACGCCGCGACGAACGTCGCCACCCGGTCGGTGCGGACCGTCTGCTGCTACCAGAGCCCGTCCGCCACCATCGACTTCCGTCCCACCCGCTTCGTCCCGATCGACGGGTTCACCGAGACCAAGCTGCAGTTGATCGACTGCTTCCGCTCGCAGACCGAGCTGCGCGGATACCTCGAGCCGGACTTCGTGCTCGCGACGGCGCGCTACTGGTCGCGCTTCGGCGGCGGCAAGAACTGCGAACCGCTGGAGGTCATGCGCGACACCGCCGACATCTCGGTGCCCGCCTCCGCCATCCACTCCGACGCGCGCGTCGCGGGAAACCGACTGAACAGGACCGCTGAATGACCGATTCCACCCGTACCCGTGTCCTGGTGACGGGAGCCGGCGGCCCTGCCGGCGTCGCGGTGATCCGCTCGCTGCTGGCCCGCGACGATATCGAGGTCTACGCGGCCGACATGGACGGATGGGCCAGCGGCCTGTACCTGGTGGAGGAGGGGCGTAGGCGGATCGTGCCGCCCGGGCGCTCGGACGGCTTCGTCGATGCGCTCATCGGCATGAGCCGGGAGGACGGCATCGACGTGCTGTTCTCGACGGTCGACGTCGAGCTCCCGGGGCTCGCCGCGCGCCGCGACGAGCTCGAGGCGGTCGGCACGAAGCTGGCCGCGCCCTCGCACGACACCCTGGTGACCTGCCTCGACAAGCTCGCCCTCGTCCAGCGCGTCGGCGACCAGGCGCGCGTGCCGGTCACGCGGCTGCTGAACGGGGAGGGCGTCGGCGCCGACTGGACCTTCCCGGTCATCATCAAGCCGCGCAGCGGCGCCGGATCACGGGGCGTCCGCCTCATCGCGGATCGCGGCACTCTGGAGGCCCTCGGCACCGACGAGAGCATCATCATCCAGGAGAACCTGCCCGGCGAGGAGTTCTCCGTCGACGTCCTCGCGGGGCTCGACGGCAACGTCATCGCGGCCGTCCCGCGATCGCGGGAGCGCGTGGACTCGGGCGTCTCGATCGCCGGACGAACGGTGCGGCGGGCCGAGCTCTCCGACACCGCCGCGGCGGTCGCCCGCGCGATCGGCCTCACGGGCGTCGCGAACGTGCAGCTGCGGTACAGCACCGACGGCATCCCGGCGCTGCTCGAGGTGAACCCGCGCTTCCCCGGCGCCATGCCGCTGACCATCGCGGCCGGGGTCGACATGCCGTCCCTCCTGCTCGACCTGGTCCTCGGCCGGCCCGTGCCGTCGGCCGTCGACTTCGAGGAGCTCGCCAACGTGCGGTTCCTGGAGGACGTCTTCCTCGCTCCCGGCGACGTGCTCGTCTCCGAGAACGCGGCGCACGCGGAGGGTCCGGAGGAGTGAGCGCGACGGAGGCCGGCCGGCTGCCCGCGCTGCTGCACGGCGACTTCCACGTCCACTCGACGTTCTCGGACGACGCGCGGAGCACCCTGGCGGAGAACATCGCCGCGGCGTCTGCCGTCGGCCTGCGGACGATCCGCCTCACCGACCACGTGCGCGCGTCGACGACCTGGGTCCCCGAGTTCCTTTCCGCGGTCGCGGGGGAGCGCGTCCCGGACAGTCTGACGGTGCTCACCGGGGTGGAGGCGAAGCTGCTGGATGCGTCGGGCGCCGTCGACATCCCACCCGGCCTGGTCGTCGGCTCCGGTGGGGTGGATGCCGTCGTCATCGGCGACCACCAGTTCCCCGGCACGGACGGCCCCTGGTCGCCCACGGCTACGCGCGCGCGGCTCGACGCCGGCCTGTCGGACGACGACGCGCTCGACCTGCTCATCGAGGGCAGCATCCGCGCGATGGAGCGCACTCCGCACGCGCAGCTGGCGCACTGGTTCTCGATCCTGCCGAAGGTCGGCCTCGACGAGACGCAGCTCGGGACGGAGCGGCTCGCGGCCTGGGCCCAGGCCGCCGCGGCGACCGGGACCATCGTCGAGGTCAACGAGAAGTGGAACTGCCCCGGCCCGGACGCCATCGCGGCGCTGCTGGACGCCGGAGCGCGTATCGTCGCCTCCACGGACAGCCATGTAGCCGCCGACGTGGGCCGTTACGACCGCGTACCCGTTCTGCTGGACGAAGCCGCCGCCCGGGTTGGCGCGGAGAAGGAGGACGCACGGTGAGCCCAGCCCGACACTCGTCCGGACCGCCCGCAGGGGACGCCGCCGAACCCTCCGGCGACCTCCGCGAGCGCATCCAGGCCGAGCTGGATCGCGACCGCCGCTGGGAGTTCCGCCTCCCGCTCTACGGCGGGATCGCGCTGCTGATCTGCGCCGCGATCGTCGTCGTCCGGACGGTGTTCCTCCATGCCTGAGCGTAAGCGGGTCGTCATCGCGGACGATGACGACGACATCCGCGGGCTGATGACCATCGCTGCGAACCGCGCGGGGGTGGAGATCGTCGCAGCCGTCGACAACGGCTCCGCCGCCCTCGCCGCCGTCCAGGCGGGCGGGATCGACCTGGCCGTCCTCGACATCTCGATGCCCGGACTCAACGGCGTGGAGGTGGCCGAGGCGATCCGCGCGGACGACGGCACCCGCTCGACCCTCATCCTCATGGTGTCGGCGTCGGTCCAGCTGCTCACGGACCACGGTGTCGTGGCCGACCGGTCGGACAGCTTCATCGTCAAACCGTTCAGCCCGCGCGTGTTGTCGACCCGCATCCGCGAGATGCTCGAACTGGGGGAGCCCGCATGACCCTCGACCGGTGGCTCAGCCGCCTCCCGCTGGATTCGCCCTCGGCGTTCATGAAGCAGGTCCCGACGATCGTCGGCTTCGCGATCGCCGCGCTCATCGCCGCTCTGCCGAACGGCGTGCCCATCACGAACGGTCCGCTGTTCCTGGCCGGCATCGCCCTGGTGGTCGTCGCGACCGTGTTCTCGCTCATCATCCCGTGGCGGCATCTGCATCCGGAGTGGGCGGTCGTCATCCCGGTTCTGTCGCTGCTCGCGGTCGGGCTGCTGCGGCTCGGGACGGGCTCATCGGCCTCGCCGTTCGTCGTGCTGACACTGCTGCCGTTCGTCTGGATCGCCTCCGAGGCGGGCCGGATCAACATCCTCATCGCCTCGCTTACGACGTTCGTCGTGCTCTTGGCGCCGCTCGTGGTGGACGGGGCCACCCGGTCGGCGGGCGACGTCGTCCGCGCGTTCTTCTCGCCGGTCATCTACCTGATCGTCGCGATCGTGATCAACGAGATCGCGCACAGGATGCGGGTGCAGCTGGCCGCGGCGCGGGAGGCCGGGGACCGACAGGAGACCCTGCTCGCCCAGGCCGTGCAGGCGCAGGACGAGCTGGTGCTCAACGAGGCGAGGCTGAAGACGGCGAACCGCCTCATCCAGAGCATCTGGAACGCCGTGACGGAGCAGTCCGTCATCGGCACCGACCTCGACGGACTCATCGACGTATGGAACCCCGGCGCGGAGAAGATGCTCGGCTTGACCGAGAAGCAGGTGCTCGACGGCAAGTACCACATCATCGACTTCCACCTGTCGTCCGAGCTCGCGGAGCGGCTGCAGGATATGGATGCGCGGTTCACGACCGTCTCCAGCACCGACGACTTCTCGGCCCTGGTCGACACCGTCCGTGCCGGATCGGCGGATGTGCGCGACTGGACGTACGTGCGGCCGGACGGCAAGCGCGTCGTCGTCCAGGTGGCGGCGACACCGCGCCTCGACGAGAACGGCCACCGGGTCGGCTTCATCTTCGTGGCGACCGACATGACGGAGGCGCGCGAATTCGCCCGGCTCAAGGACGAGTTCGTCGGGCTCATCTCGCACGAGCTGCGGACGCCGCTGAGCTCGATCCTGGGCTACCTGGAGCTGCTGCGCGACGATGACGAGGATCCGCTGTCGGAGGAGCAGCTGCAGTATCTGGCGGTCGCCGAGCGCAACGCGCACCGGCTGCTCCGTCTGGTCGGCGACCTGCTCTTCACCGCACAGGTGGAGTCGGGGCGGTTCCCGCTCGACATCAAGGACGTCGAGCTGAACGCCGTGGTCTCCGCCTCCGTGGAGTCCGCCCGCCCGGTCGCCGCGAACGCGGGCGTGACCCTGGTCGCCGAAGTCCCCGACCACACCGTCGATGTCCGGGGCGATACGCTCCGGCTCGGCCAGGCGGTCGACAACCTGGTGTCGAACGCGCTCAAGTTCACGCCGTCCGGCGGCACCGTCACCGTGGCACTGCGCCAGGAGGGCGGCGAAGCGGTCATCGCCGTGAGGGACACCGGCATCGGCATCCCCGCCGTGGAGCTGAGCCAGCTGTCGCAGCGCTTCTTCCGTGCCTCCACTGCCACCCGCAACGCGGTTCCGGGCGTCGGACTCGGCCTCACCATCACGAAGGCCATCGTGACGGCCCACGGCGGCCGCCTCGACATCGCCAGCGAGGAGGGGGTCGGAACGTCCATCAGCATCGTCCTGCCGGTGGAGACGCCGCGGCCCGTGACCGAGGCGATCCCGCACGTGGAGGTGGCGCCATGACCGACCGACCCGCAGAGCTCACCGTCGACGACCGCACCATCGTGGTCGCGGTCGCCCAGTTCGCGCCGGGCGACGATCGGGTGCACAACCGGGATGTGGTCGCCGGCCTCATCGCGGTCGCGGCATCCCGCGGCGCCCGCCTCGTGATCCTGCCCGAGTACGCCTCCTACTTCACCGATCCGCTCGGGCCGTCGTTCGCCCGGAACGCCGAGCCGCTCGACGGCGACTTCGTCGGCTCCCTCTCCGCCGCCGCCCGCGAGCACGGGCTGTTCGTGGTGGCCGGCCTCGTGGAGCGCACCGATCAGGCGCACCGGTTCTCGAACACCCTCGTCGCGGTGGGGCCGTCGGGCGACGTGCTCGCGACGTACCGCAAGCAGCACCTCTACGACGCGTTCGGGGCGAAGGAGTCCGAGTGGGTCGTCCCGGGCGACCTGGACGAGCCGCAGACCTTCGAGGTGGACGGCGTGACCGTCGGCCTCCAGACCTGCTACGACCTGCGCTTCCCGGAGGTGACGCGTCGCCTCGCCGACGCCGGCGCGCTGCTGGTGGCGGTGCCCGCCGAATGGGTGCGCGGCCCGCTGAAGGAGTTCCACTGGTCGACGCTGCTCGCGGCGCGCGCCATCGAGAACACCCTCTACGTCGCCGCGGCCGACCACCCGCCGTCGATCGGGGTCGGCGCGAGCGCGATCCTCGATCCGATGGGGGTCACGCTGGCCGGACTCGCCGACACGACCGGCGTCGCCGTCGCCGACGTATCCGTCGCGCGGGTGCGCGAGGTGCGGGAGCGCAATCCCGCTTTGGCCCTGCGCCGCTACCGGGTGAGTCCGCTCTGATGGCGACGACGCACGACTTCTTCCTCGCCGGCGACCACGAGCAGGGCCGCGGGATCGTCCTCGACGCCCTGCGCGGGCAGGGCTTCGCGGTGACGCCGGCGCCGAACGGCGCGTTCACGGTGCAGCGGGGAAGCACCGCCATGACGGTGCTTTTCGGCGGCCTCGCCGGATCGCAGCTGCGGATCACCTTCCTGCTGCGGTTCCAGGTCGATCAGGAGGGACGCCTGGTCGCCCGGCTGTCGCGCGACCATGTGGGCGCGGCGGTGAGCGGCGGGGCGATCGGCGCCACCAAGGCCAAGGCCGTGTTCGAACAGTGCGTCGCCGACATCGGCGGCCGGCTTCGGGCGGCGCAGCTCTTCGCCGGCGAACTCCGCCAGTGACGGATCGGTCGATGCCGCTGCCGGTGTCGATCGCTCAGCGGGGCAGCGCGGCGAGTCGCCGTGCCGCCTCCTCGAGCACGTCGATGCGCTTGCAGAACGCGAACCGGACCAGGGATGCGGTCCGCGCCGCATACTCGCCCCGGCTGAACGCGCCGAGCGGCACCGCGACGACTCCGGCCAGCTCCGGCAGCCGACGGCACAGCTCGACGCCCTCCGGGAAGCCGAGCGGGGCTGCGTCGGCGACCACGAAGTAGGTCCCGTCCGAAGGAAAGACGCCGAAGCCGGCGGCGGCGAGCCCGGCGGAGAGCACATCCCGCTTGCGGGCCAGAGCCTCGGCGATGCCGGCGAAGTAGGCGTCCGGGAGCCGCAGCCCTGCGGCGATCGCCGGCTGGAACGGCGCGCCGTTCACGTAGGTGAGGAACTGCTTCACGGCGAGCACCGCGGTGACGAGCTCCGGAGGGGCCGTCAACCAGCCGACCTTCCAGCCCGTCGTGTTGAAGGTCTTGCCACCGGACGAGATCGCGATCGTGCGCTCCCGGGCACCCGGCAGCGTCTCGATCGGGATGTGCTCCGGCCCGAACGTCAGGTGCTCGTAGACGGAGTCGGTGACGATCACGGCGTCGTGCCGCTCGGCCAGCTCTACGATCGCGGTGAGCGTCTCCCGGTCGAGCACGCTGCCGGTGGGATTGTGCGGTGTGTTCACGAGGATGGCGCGTGTGCGGTCGGTCACCGTCTCGCGCAGCCGGTCGAGGTCGGGGCGGAAGGCCGGCTGCTCCAGCGGCACGGTGCGGTGCACGCCGCCCGCCAGTGCGATCACGGCGCCGTACTCGTCGTAGTACGGCTCGAATGTGACCACCTCGTCGCCCGGTTCGAGCAGCGCGAGCAGCGTCGCCGCGATCGCCTCGGTCGCGCCGGCGGTGATGAGCACCTCCCGGTCCGGGTCGAGCTCTATGCCGTAGAACCGCTTCTGGTGCTCGACGACGGCCAGGCGGAGGTCGGGGATGCCCATCCCGGGCGGGTACTGGTTCTCCCCGTCGCGGATGGCCGCCACGGCCGCCTCCAGCACTGCGGCGGGTCCGTCCTCGTCCGGGAACCCCTGGCCGAGGTTGATCGCGCCCGTCCTCGACGCCAGCGCGCTCATCTCGGCGAAGATCGTCGGCCGCACGGAGCCGTCGGCTCCGAGCAGTCCTGCACCCGTGGCGGCGCGCCGCCAGCCTCCCGTGATCGTCATAGGACAACGCTACGGCCTTACTCGCATCCAACCCATTGGGTACGTTGGGGAGAGTCATCGACACGCAGAAGGTCGCCCACAGCAACGGCAAATAGAACGCCCAGGTTCGCATCCCAAGCTGTCTGTGCTTGGAAGGAGCAACACCATGACCGACACCCCGAACACCCCGGAGCCCGCGAAGCCCCAGCACGACGCCGACACCGACGCGGTCGTGGATGCTGCCGGCACTGAGCGCACCAGCATCGAGCACATCGGCGCCGCGACCCCCGCAGCGCCGTCCGAGACCTCCGCCGCTCCGGCGGCGCAGACCCCCGCGGCCGAGACCCCGGCCGAGCAGGCTCCCGCAGCCGGAGCCGGATGGACCGCCCCGGCCGCGCAGAGCACCGGCGACACCGCCGCACAGCCGACGCAGCAGCAGCCAACCGCCGCACAGCCGACCCAGCCGCAGCCCACCGCCGCGCAGCCGACGGTTCCGCAGCCCACCGGCGCGCCGTACCAGGCGCAGCAGCACCAGCCGCAGCCGCAGACCTACGGGCAGCCGTACGGCCAGCAGCAGCAGCCGCAGCAGCCCCAGCAGCCGCACTACGGCAACGGCGCCTTCGGCCAGCCCGCCGGGTACGGCCAGCAGCCGCAGCAGCAGCCCTACGCCCCCAACGCCCACCAGCAGGGCTACGCCGGCGCACCGGGCGCCGCGACCGCCACGGCTCCGGCGAAGCCCGCCAAGAACCGCAGCACCGGCCTCATCATCGCGACGCTCGCCATCGGCGCGCTCGTCGGCGGCATCGCCGGCGCCGGAGCCGGTGTCGGCATCTACGCCGCCACCGACGGCGGCAACGCGACGATCAAGACCGTCTCCGGCCCGCAGAACATCACGGTGAACGACTCCAACGACGCGAGCACCATCACCGCGGTCGCCGCCAAGGCGTCCCCGAGCGTCGTCACCATCTCGGTGAGCGCGTCGAGCTCCGGCGGCACCGGCTCCGGCATCATCCTGACCTCCGACGGCTACGTGCTCACCAACACGCACGTCGTGACGCTCGACGGCCAGGCGGCCAACGTCAACGTGACGGTCACCGACAACGACGGCAAGATCTACACGGCCAAGATCGTCGGAACCGACCCGACCACCGACCTCGCCGTCATCAAGCTGGACAAGGCGTCCGGGCTGACCCCGATCAGCTGGGGCGACTCGAGCAAGCTCAACGTGGGCAACACCACGGTCGCCATCGGTGCGCCGCTCGGCCTCTCCGGCACGGTCACCGACGGCATCGTCAGCGCGCTCAACCGCAGCATCAGCATCGCCTCCTCGGCCGCTCCGAAGGACGACTCGAACAGCGACGGCGGCAGCCAGAACCCGTTCAACTTCGACTTCCCCGACCAGGGTGGTCAGCAGCAGCAGCAGCAACAGCAGCAGAGCGCCGGAACGATCTCGCTCCCGGTCATCCAGACCGACGCGTCCATCAACCCCGGCAACTCCGGTGGTGCGCTGCTCAACAGCAAGGGCGAGCTGATCGGCGTCAACGTGGCCATCGCCAGCGCGGGCGGCTCCAGCTCCGACGGCTCGCAGTCCGGCAGCATCGGCGTCGGCTTCGCCATCCCGTCGAACCTGGCCAAGCGCGTCTCCGACGAGATCATCAAGAGCGGCTCCGCCACGCACGGCCTGCTGGGCGCGTCGGTCGCCGACGCGAGCACCGACAGCAAGGCCACCACGGTCGGCGCACTGATCAAGAGCGTCACCAGCGGCGGCGCCGCGGCCGGTGCGGGCCTCAAGGCCGGCGACATCGTGGTGAACCTCGACGACACCCCGATCACCGACGCCACCGACCTGACCGCACAGGTCCGGGCGCAGGCGGCCGGCTCGAAGGTCGACGTCACTTACATCCGCGACGGTCAGACCAAGACCGCGACCGTGACGCTGGGGTCCCTCCCGGCCGAGTGATCGCGCCGACCGAGCACACCGAGAAGGGCCGTCCCGCAGGCGCGGGGCGGCCCTTCCCCGTTCCCGGCTGCGCCGCAGACCCGGCTGATAGGCTCGACGCCGACCCGCTACAGCGAAGGACCAGATGCCGGACGACATCGTGAACACCCTCCCCGGTGTCTCGTACGTGATGCCCGTGCTCAACGAGGTCACCCACGTGCGGGCCGCCGTCGACAGCCTTCTGGCGCAGGACTACGCCGGGCCGTTCGAGGTGACCATCGCCCTCGGTCCGAGCATGGACGGGACGACCCAGCTGGTCGAGGAGCTCGCGGCCGTCGACAGCCGCATCCGGGTCGTCGACAACGTCGTGGGCTCGACGCCCGCCGGTCTGAACCTCGCCATCCGCGAGTCGCAGTACCCGATCGTGATCCGGGTGGACGCGCACAGCGTCCTTCCGCCGGACTACGCGCGCGTCGCCGTGGAGACCATCCTGGAGACGGGCGCAGACAACGTCGGCGGACTGATGGATGCGCAGGGCACCACCGACTTCGAGCGCGCCGTCGCGCGCGCATACGGGAGCCGCGTGGGCCTGGGCGGCACGAAGCTGCATGTCGGCGGCGAGGCCGGTCCGGCCGAGACGGTCTACCTCGGCGTGTTCCGCCGCGATCGCCTGATCGAGGTCGGCCTCTTCGACGAGGAGATCAAGCGCGGCCAGGACTGGGAGCTCAACCGGCGCCTCCGCACCACGGGGGGCACGGTCTGGTTCACGCCGCGGCTCAAGGTCACCTACCGCCCCCGGCCGAACCTGTACCGGCTCGCCCGGCAGTTCTTCTCCACCGGCATCTGGCGGGGCGAGCTCGCGCGGCGCTTCCCGGCATCCAATGGCCTGCGCTACTTCGCACCGCCCGTGATGGTGGTGGGCGTCGCGGTCGGCACAGTGCTCGGCATCGTCGGCATCATCCAGGCCCTCCTCGGCGCCGCGCCGTGGCTGCTCTGGGGCTTCGCCATCCCGGCTCTCTACGTGGTGATCGTCGTGATCTCCGCGCTGCTCTGGGGGCGACGCGACGGTTTTCGCCCGTTCCTGTGGTTTCTCGTAGTCTTGCCGTGCATCCACTTCAGCTGGGGGATCGGCTTCGTCCTCGGATACCTGTCGCTCACCCGCAACATCACGGCCCACACGGGAAGGTAGGCATGACCGCACCCGGACCTGCGGCGCACGGCGCCCGTCCGTCCTCGATCGCCGAGCTGAAGGCCGTCGCGCAGCCCCCAGAGGTGCGCGGACGCCGCAACGCGGAGCACTGGACGGCCTCGCTGTACCTCCGCAACCTGTCGCCGTATCTGACGTGGGTGCTGCTCAAGACCTCGATCTCGGCGAACGGCGTGACCGGCCTGATGATTCTGACGGGATGGGCGACCGCCGCGGCCCTGCTCATCCCGGGCATCGCCGGCGCGGCTCTCGCACTGGTGCTCGGCCAGCTGCAGATGCTGGTGGACTGCTGCGACGGCGAGGTGGCGCGCTGGCGCCGCACGTCGTCGCCCGCGGGCATCTTCCTCGACAATGTCGGCCACTACTCGACAGAGACGCTGATCGCGATCGTCCTCGGCATCCGCGCGGCGGGCTATCCGCTGGAGACGCCGGAGGATTTCCTCTGGACGAACCTCGGCACCCTGCTCGCCCTGGTGATCGTGCTCAACAAGGCGCTCAACGACATGGTGCGCGTGGCGCGCGCCAACGCCGGACTGCCAAAGCTCGCCGACACGCAGTCGGAGTACGCGCCGACGCACGGGCTCATCGCGACGCTGCGGCGTGCCGCGAAGTTCCTTCCGTTCCACCGGCTGTACCACTCGGTGGAGCTCACCATCCTGATCTTCGTCTTCTCGATCGTCGGCCTGTTCATCGGCGCGACGCTCGCCGACCGCATCCTGCTCTGTGCGCTCGTCCCGCTGTCGATCCTGGCGCTGATCGGGCACTTCGTGACCATCATGGCGTCGCGGCGGGTCCGTGGCTGAGCTGCCCGCGGTCGCGGTCGTGGTGCTCACGCAGGGCGCCCGGCCGGTCGAGCTGCGCCGCGGCGTGGAGTCGGTGCTCGCCCAGGAGGGCGTGACCACCGACGTCGTCGTGGTCGGCAACGGGTGGGACCCGGCCACCGCAGACCCGGCGCTTCCCGCAGGCGTGCACGTGCTCGCCCTGCCCGAGAACGTGGGCATCCCCGCCGGACGCAACGCCGGGGTGCCGTTGGTGCGCGGCGAGTGGCTGTTCTTCCTCGACGACGATGCGGACATCCCGTCGCACACGTTCTTGGCGGACGCCGTCGCCAAGCTCCGGGACGACCCCGGCATCGGGATGCTGCAGCCCCGGCTTCGCGTGCCTGACGGCGCGCCGGCGCCCCGGCGCTGGATCCCGCGCATCCGCAAGGGCGACCCGGAGCGCTCGAGCAATGTGTTCGCCGTGCTCGAGGCCGCCGTGGTCCTCCCGCGTGCCGTCTTCGAGCAGACCGGCGGCTGGGCCGATCCGTTCTTCTATGCGCACGAGGGTATCGACCTCGCCTGGAAGGTCTGGGACCAGGGCAAGCGCGTCTGGTACGCGGGCGACCTCGTGGCGGAGCATCCGTCCGTGTCGCCGACCCGCCACTCCTACTACTACCGGCTCAACGCGCGGAACCGCGTCTGGCTGGCCCGCCGCAACCTCCCGGCCCTGCTCATCCCGCTCTATGTCGGATCGTGGACCGGCATCCAGCTGCTGCGCTGGTTCCGCAAGCCCGCCGTCCTGCGTGCGTGGTTCGGCGGCTGGGCCGAGGGCTGGCGCACCGACCCGGGCGAGCGACGCCCGCTGCGGTGGAGGACCGTGGCGCGGATGACGGCAGCAGGTCGGCCACCGATCGTCTGAACACCCGGTGGCGCCCCGTGGATGCGGTCAGCCGGCCTGGCGCCGGCTTCCCGCCTCGCCGTCGTCTGCGGAGCCCTCAGCGGCGGTCCCACCGCCTGTGGGCGCGTCGGCCGGAGCGCCGGAGGGGCCGGACTCGATGACGTACGGACCCCGCGGCAGTTCGGACTCGATGGCCTCCGTCGGCGCATCCTTCCGCCGCCCGCGGCGGGGGAGTGCGCCCCGGAGCACGGTGCCCACCCGGACCACGCGCGTGCCGGTCGCCGTACCGAGACGGCGCACCGCTCCCGGGCCTTCGTTCGGGGTGAGGACCTCGGGGATGACGAGCGGTGGCGGGCCGAACGCGAGACGCGCGTTCTGCACGACGCGTCGCCCGAGGATGTTGTTGCCCGTGCCGCCGATCACGGCGCCGACGCCGAACGGGATGGCGCGGGCGAGGATGCTCGCCCCGCCGCGCACCGCGAACTGGCGGATGAACGCGTTCTTCAGCCGGTCGACCAGCGGACCGACGACCATGCTCGGAAGCGTCGAGGTGACGAGCTCGCCCCAGTAGGCAGTGCGGGTCACGCCGCCCCCGCCGAACTGGCCGGCCAGCTGACGCACCAGGTCGGATCCCTCTTTGCCGAGCATCATCGTAAGTACCAGGGCCCTGGCGCGCTCGGGGTCGTCGACGGCGATGCCGTGCAGCTCGCTCATCGACTGCGCGTACAGGGCGGTCGCCTCCAGGAAACCGGCCGTCTCCAGCCCGGAGAGGGCCAGGGTGATGCCGGTGCCGATCGCCGGGATGACGGCGGTGGCTCCGACCGCGGCCCCACCACTCGTCACGGCGGCGAGGTACCGGCGTTCGAGGATACGGGCCAGTTCGTCCGCGGACGCGTCCGGGTGACGGCGGCGGATGCTGCGCAGGTGGGCCACCACGACCGGCCGTTGGATGCCGAGAAAGCGGTCCAGGGTCGTGTTCACCGCGCGTGGAGTGTCTCCGCCGCGCGACGGTCCTCCGGTGACGGAGATGATCGGTTGCTGCTTCTTAGCCATCTCCTCAGAGTGTAGGCCGGTTCCCGATCAAGACGACCGGCGACGCCGTTCCCGTGCGCTCAGGTACTCGCGAGCCGACAGTACGCGGACGTCGCTCGGCAGGTGTTCGGTCGAGATGTCCTGCGTGAGCGTCGACACGTCGGTCCCGAGCACCGCCGCGATGCGCATCATCGTCAGCAGGCTGGGGTTCGCCCCTCCGCGTTCGATCTTGCCGAAGTTGGTCACGTGCATGGCGGCGAGACTCGCGATCGCCTCCTGGCTGAGGCCCAGGCGGACACGGGCACGACGGATGCGTTCGCCGAGCAGGAGGGCGGCGGTCCCTGCGGGGTTCTTCATAGTTCATCAGTGAAGAGCCGAACGCCCCTTCTGCTCCAGAGCACGAGCACCCCGAACATCGAACCTCACGCGTTGGTCACAGAAAATGCCGGTGATACCCGTATTCCGCGGGAGCCCTCCGGGCCGCGCGTGCGACCCGGAGAGCTCTCGTCAGAAGCTGATCTGCCAGAGGTACTCGCGGCCGTCCGGCGGGAACCACCGCACGACCAGCACGGTGTCGCGGGCCGGCTCCGGGCCGGACAGGCTCGCCCGGACCGCCTCGCCCGGTGGCACCGAGGTGGGCGCGCTGACCCGCAGCCGCGCGCTTCCGGAGACGCTCAGGGTCACCCCGTTGAGCGTCTCCTTCCCCGCATTGACCAGGCGGTAGTGGGGTGCCGCGGAGCGGTCGACCCGCCACGGGACGGGGTACGCCAGGCGGCGCGGACGAGGGGCGGGAGAGGGGCTGCGAAGAAACCGGAGACGATTCATGCGACGACGCTAACCAGCCCCTCCGACGCTCGACGCCCCGAAATCGGGCACGAACACCACTTCCGGGGAGAACCCGCCGAAATCTTTTCTGGGGACGGTTTCACGCCCTGGGGAGAACGCGCGAACTCAGGTGCCGTAGTCGGCGTTGTACAGCTCCAGGACATCCCCGATCGGTCCGTCGAGCACGAGCGCGCCCTTGTCGAGGTAGAGCCCGCGTTCGCAGAAGCGCCGCAGATCCTTCTCGTTGTGCGAGACGAAGAACAGCGTCCTCCCGCCCGCGAGGAGCTCCTCGATGCGCCGGTAGCACTTCTCCCGGAAGCCGCGGTCGCCGACGGCCAGCACCTCGTCGACGAGCAGCACCGGCTCCTCCAGCTGCGAGATGACGGAGAACGCGATGCGCACCTTCATGCCGCTCGACAGGTGCTTATACGGGGTGTCGACGAAGTCGCCGATCTCGGCGAAGTCGATGATCTCGCCGAACCGCTCGTCGATCTGGGAGCGGGTCATGCCGTGCAGGCCGGCCGTCAGGTAGACGTTGTCGCGCACCGTGAGGTCGTCGACGAATCCACCCGTGATCTCGATCAGCGGGGCGACGCCGTCGCGCACGGTCACGGTTCCCTCGTCCGGGAGCATGACGCCGGCGACGAGCTTCAGCAGCGTCGACTTGCCCTGGCCGTTGCGCCCGACCACGCCGATCGCCTCACCCGGCTGCACGTCGAAGCTGACGTTGCGGAGCGCCCAGAAGTCGTCCGGGCGCACCCGGCGCTCGCGGGTGGAGAAGAGGTCCTTGAACGAGCGGCGGGCTCCGCGATTGCGGCGGAAGCGCACGCCGAGACCGTCGACGGCGATGACGGGGGGCACTCAGATCTCCTTCAGGACGTCACGCTCGAAGTGCTTGAAGACGAGCCAGCCGATCCCCAGCAGCACCAGTGACATCGCCGCGCTGACGCCGACCAGGAACCAGTCCAGCTCCTCGGCGAAGAACGCCGAGCGGTAGAGGCTGAAGATGCCGGTGAGCGGGTTGAACGCAGACCAGAAGTGCAGCGAGAACAGCACGTCCGTCTGCGCGCCGGGATGGGCGGTGAGGTAGGCGGCACAATGCCGCGCGGCGATGCCTGCCCCGCAGCCGCCGGGCAGGTCGCGGGCGCTGTAGATGATGGGGGAGGCGTAGAAGAGGAAGCGGAGTGCCAGCTTCACGGCGCGCTCCAGGTCGCGGAAGAACACGACGAGCGGCGCCACGATCAGCCCGACGCCGATGGTCAGCACCGTCTGGATGAGGATCGCGACAGGGAACAGCAGCACGTCGACGTTGAGGCGCGCGCCCGTGAGCACGGCGAAGAACGCCAGCACCGGCAAGGACAGCAGGAACTCGATGCCCTTAGACGCCACGATCCGGTTCACCCAGATGGTCCGCGGGATCATCGTCGAACGGATCAGCTTCGCCTCGCGGATGAACGCCCGCGTGCTGTCCGAGACGGCGCCGTTGAACCACATCCACGGCAGCAGCGCGGCGAGCAGGAAGACGATGTAGGGGTTCTCACCGACATCGCGCTTGAAGATGACCGTGAACACGAACCAGTAGATCGCGCTCATCACGAGCGGATCGAGGATCGACCACAGGTAGCCGAGGACACTGGTCGAGTAGCGGACGCGGAGGTCGCGCTTGGTCAGCAGCCAGAGCGAGTGCCGGTAGCGCGAGAAGCGCGAACGCTGCGCAGGGCGCACTTCAGTCGGGATACTGGTCACGAGAACCCATCGTATTGATCGAAGCCGCGTGAAAGCTCACGCCGACATCCGACTATACGAAAAGATTCGCGCGCTCCAGGTCCTCCTGGAAGTCGACCTCGACGGCGTACAGGTCCGAGATGTCCACCGGCTCGACCAGCATGCGGTCCTGCTCGATCGCCAGCTCGATGCCGCGCTCGAAGTAGTCCTGGTCGCCGACGCGCTGCAGCTGACGCAGCAGGGCGGCCTTGTCGCCGGAGGAGATGTAGTTGATGCCGACCGCCTCGCCGAGACCGCCCTTGACGGTCTTGGACAGCTCCTGGATGTAGCCCTCCGGGCCGGTCGTGTACTTGACCTCCTCGTCCGCGACGGACGAGGTGTTCACGGTGACGAAGGTCTGGTCGCGGGCCACCATGGCGGCACCGCGCACGAGGACGGCCGGGTCGAAGACCACGTCGCCGTTCATCCAGAGCACGCCGCCGGGGCCCGACGCCTGCAGGGCGCGCATGAGGCTCTTGGAGGTGTTGGTCTGGTCGTACTGCTCGTTGTAGACGAACTGGGCGTCCGGGAACGCCTCGATGATGTGCTCCAGCTTGTAGCCGACGACGATCGTCACCTGGGCGTCCTTGCCGAACGCCGCGTGGATGTTGTCGAACTGCTGCTGCATGATGGTGCGGCCGTCGTTCAGTTCGGTCAGCGGCTTCGGAAGGCTCCGTCCGAGTCGGCTTCCCATGCCGGCCGCGAGAATCACTACCTGGGTCGTCACAATCATCTCCTTGTCCTACGCGGCCCGGCCTGTGCAGCGACTTCCTTCGTCGCCGCCGGCCTCGCCCGGGAGAGGCTCACCCAGGAATTCATCCGCGCTTACGCGTTTAGACACCCCTTCATGCCTCCCACAGACTACCGGGGGGCATACACGGGGGGCAGGGGTTGACGGATGTCGTTGTTGGGTCGTTATGTTCCTCACAGGACATTCGGAGCAGACCGATCGCGTCACGCTCGTGCGGGGGGTACGCAGGCGCGTGGGTATTGGTACGTTAGCGGGGTGAGTTCCGAGCACGCGCGTCCCCAGAGCACCGAGCCCGAGGAGGGTCGGGCGACGGAAGCGGCGGAGACGGCGAAACGGGGATCACAGAGGGGGGACACCATGGCGGAGGCTGCAGAGCCGACGACCGCGCAGGGCGGGGCCGACACCGGCCCGGCACCACGGGCGAAGCGTGCCCCGGCGAAGACGGCTGCGGCCGCCGCCGGCACGAGCACGCGCGCTCCGCGGACGAGAACGACCGCGGCGAAGCCGCGGCAGAGCACACGCACGAAGACCGAGACGGCCGCGGCGGGCGCCGCCCCGACCGTCGTGCTGGAGGCGCCGAAACCGGTGGAGACCCGGCCGACGGTGCTGACCATCAGCGGCGTGCAGAAGCGCTACGGCGACACGGTCGCCGTCGACGGGGTGACCCTCGACATCGCGGAAGGGTCCTTCTACGGGATCGTCGGACCGAACGGCGCAGGTAAGACGACGACGCTCTCGATCGTCACCGGGCTGCTCCGGCCGGACGCCGGCCGCGTCGTCGTCCACGGCGTCGATGTCTGGGCGGAGCCGGTCCGTGCGAAGCACATCATCGGCGTGCTGCCGGACAAGCTCCGGCTGTTCGACCGCCTCACCGGCGCCCAGTTCCTCCGTTACGCGGGCACTCTGCGCGGGCTGAGCGCCAAGACCGTGCGGGCTCGGACAGGCGACCTCGCCGCCGCGTTCGGGATCGAGGACGCCCTCGACCGCCTCGTCGCCGACTACTCCGCCGGCATGACCAAGAAGATCGCGTTGGCCGCCGCCATGATCCACTCGCCGCGGCTCCTCGTGCTCGACGAGCCGTTCGAGTCGGTCGACCCGGTGTCGGCGGCGAACATCATCGACATCCTGCAGCGCTACACCGCGGCGGGCGGAACGGTCGTCGTCTCGAGTCACGGCATGGACATGATCCAGCGCGTGTGCGACAGCGTCGCCATCATCGTCCGCGGGCAGGTGCTGGCCTCCGGGACCATCGACGAGGTGCGCGGCGAGCAGACGCTCGAAGAGCGCTTCGTCGACCTGGCCGGCGGTCGCAAGGCAGCGGAAGGCATGGAGTGGTTGCACAGTTTCTCGGACTGAAGCTGCGGATCATGGGCAACGCCTTCCGGCGGAGCCCGTGGCAGATCTTCGGCCTGGTGATCGGGCTGCTCTACGGAGGCTTCATCACCGTCCTCGTCGTCGGCTCGCTGGTCGCCGCACGGCTCGTCCCCGATATCGCGGCGACGCACAGCGTCCTCGTCGTCATCGGGTCGGTGGTGCTCGCCGGGTTCGCCCTGCTCCCGCTGCTCTTCGGCGTCGACGACACGCTCGACCCGCGGGAGTTCGCGCTCTTCGGCATCCCGAATCGATCGCTCGCCACCGGCCTGCTGCTGGCCGGCCTGCTCGGCATCCCGTCGCTCGTGCTCATCATCTGCGCGGCGACCACGGTCGTCACCTGGTCGCAGAACCCCGGAACGGTGCTGGTCGCCCTGATCTGCGCGGTCGTGGTGGTGCTCACCTGTGTGCTGGCCTCACGCGTCACGACCGCAATCGCCCACTCGATGCTCTCGACGCGCCGCTCCCGCGAGGCGGGCGGCGTCATCGGCATCCTGCTGCTCGTGCTCATCGGCCCTGTGCTGCTCCTGCTCGTCACGGTCGACTGGGGCCGCGACGGTCTCGGAGCCCTCGGCGGCGCGGCCGGCTGGCTCGCGTGGACGCCGCTCGGCGCCATGTGGTCGGCGCCCGGCGCGGCCGCGCAGGGCGACTGGGGCGCTGCCGTGCTGCAGCTGATCATCGCGCTCGTCACACTCGGCCTGCTCTGGCTCGGCTGGACGGCGCTCGTCGCCTACGTCGTCGCGTCGCCAGAACGCGAGCAGCGGTCGAAGGACTACCACGGCCTCGGCTGGTTCGACCGGCTGCCCGGCGGCCCGACCGCCGCGATCGCCGCGCGCTCGATGACCTACTGGGGCAGGGATGCGCGCTACTGGGTGTCGATCGTCCTCATCCCGGTGATCCCGGTCGCGGTGGTGGTCGCCCTCGCCCTCGCCGGGCTCCCGTGGCACTTCATCGCCCTCGTGCCGCTGCCGCTGGTGTGCCTGTTCCTCGGCTGGAGCATCCACAACGACCTGGCCTACGACAGCACCGCGATCTGGCTGCACCTCGTGTCGGGCACGCGCGGCATGGCGGACCGCGCCGGGCGGATGTTCCCGCCGGTCGTGGTGGGCATTCCGGTGCTCGTGGTCGGCTCCATCGCCACGACGATCGTCTTCGGCGACTGGGCCGTGCTGCCGTCCGTCGCGGCGCTGAGCGGGGCGATCCTGGTCATCGGCCTGGGCCTCTCCAGTATTTCGTCCGCGCTGTTCCCGTACCCGGCGACGAAACCGGGCGACAGCGCGTTCACGCAGCCGCAGACCTCGGGCGCCTCCGCGGCGCTGGTCCAGTCGCTGAGCTTCTTCGCCATCCTGATCCTCGCCTCCCCCGTGCTGGTGTTCCTCATTCTCGGGATCACCGTCAACGTGTTCTGGCTGGCGATCGCGCCGGTGGCGGCGGTGCTGATCGGCTTCGCCACCCTGTTCTTCGGGATCTGGCTGGGCGGCCGGGTGTTCGACCGCCGCGGGCCCGAGATCATGGCCTTCGCGAACCGCAACGACTGAGCGAGCGCTTGTCGGGCATCCCCGACGCATCCACCCGTACGGCGTCTAAACTGGTGGCATGAACGAAGCGAGCATCTCCGAGCCGGGCGGCCAGCCGAGCGGCGGCGGGGCGACGACGCTCGACCGCGAGCTCGAGGAGCTCCTGCAGAACCAGGAGCCGGGCGACCACGAGCGCTTCTCGCACTACGTCAAGAAGGAGCAGATCCTCGAGTCGGCTCTCACGGGCAAGCCGGTGAAGGCGCTGTGCGGCAAGATGTGGACGCCGAACCGCGACCCAGAGAAGTTCCCGGTGTGCCCGACCTGCCGCGAGATCTACGAGGGCCTGCAGGGCGAGTAGCCCTCGGGCCACGTCGCCCGGCCGGGCTCAGCCGAAGAGCGTGGGCAGCACGGGGTCGCCGCGGCCCAGACGGAATGCCTCGTCCGGCAGCTCCGCCATGGCGAGCGCGCGGTGCTCGCGCGCCCGGCGCGTCCCCTCGACGCCCAGGTGCTCGCGGTGCACCTCGCCGTCCGTGATCAGCGGCACCAGGAGGTCGCGCCCGCTGTCGTCCGGCGTGTCGCCCTTCTCGACGATGTGCACCACCTCGGCCACCGCCGTCCCGCGCGCGTCGAGTCGGCGGATCGGGTGCTTGCGGCCGCCGATGCTGGCCTTGCCGTCAGACTTCTTGGCGACCGAGATCCACTCTCCGCCGTCGCCGCTGCGGTGGGCGACGAGCTTGTAGACCATGCCGGAGGCGGGATGCCCGGAGCCGGTCACGACGGAGGTGCCGACCCCGTAGGAGTCGACGGGGGAGGCGGCGAGGGCCGCGATCGTGAACTCGTCGAGGTCGTTGGTGACGGTGATGCGGGTCTTCGTGGCGCCGAGGGAGTCGAGCTGCTGGCGCACCTGCTTGACCAGCTTGGGCAGGTCGCCCGAGTCGAGCCGCACCGCGCCGAGCTCCGGACCGGCCACCTTCACGGCCGTCTCGATCGCCTTCTCGACGTCGAAGGTGTCGACCAGGAGCGTGGTGCCGGGGCCGAGCGCATCCACCTGGGCCCGGAAGGCGTCCTCCTCGGAGTCGTGCAGGAGGGTGAAGGCGTGGGCCGCGGTCCCCATCGTCGGCACGCCCCACGTGCGCCCGGCCTCGAGGTTCGACGTCGCCGAGAACCCGGCGATGAAGGCGGCGCGGGCGGCAGCGACCGCCGAGCGCTCGTTCGCACGGCGTGAGCCCATCTCGGCCAGCGGGCGACCGGCCGACGCGGCCACCATGCGCGCGGCGGCCGAGGCCACGGCGGAGTCGTAATTGAAGACGCTCAGCAGGAGGGTCTCGAGGATGACGCCCTCGGCGAAGGGGGCGTCCACGATGAAGAACGGCGATCCGGGGAAGAACAACTCGCCCTCGCGGTAGCCGCGGATCGTGCCGGAGAAGCGGTAGTCTGCGAGCCAGTCGATGGTCTCGTCGCGCACCACGTTGTTGTCGCGCAGGAACTGCAGCTCGGCATCCTGGAACCGGAACTGCTCGATCAGCTCCAGGAGCCGTCCGGTGCCGGCCAGCACGCCGTAACGGCGTCCATCGGGAAGCCGGCGCGTGAACGCCTCGAACACGCACTCGCGGTCGTGAGTGCCGGCGAGCAGCGCGGCGTCGAGCATCGTGAGCTCGTAGCGGTCGGTCAGTAGCGCGGAGGACGCGGCTCTCTCGGTCACGTCGCCAGCCTACTCACGCCACCCGGCCTGCTCACGCCTCCGTGAGCCACCGGACCGGTAGGCTGGAGTGCTGTGACGGATGCGCCGATTGGGATCTTCGACTCGGGTGTGGGCGGGCTGACCGTCGCCCGGGCGATCCGCGATCAGCTGCCCAACGAGTCCATCCTCTACGTCGGCGACACCGCGCACTCCCCGTACGGGCCGAAGTCGATCGCCGATGTACGCCGCTACTCGCTCGAAGTGCTCGACTTCCTCGTCGACCAGGGCGTCAAGATGCTCGTCATCGCGTGCAACACCGCGTCCTCCGCGATGCTGCGGGATGCGCGCGAGCGCTACGACGTGCCGGTGATCGAGGTCATCCAGCCGGCTGTCCGGCGTGCCGTCTCCGCGACGCGCACCGGCCGGGTCGGGGTGATCGGCACGGTCGGCACCATCGCCTCCCGCGCCTACGAGGACGCTTTCGCCGCCGCACCCACCCTCCAGCTGTTCACGCAGGCGTGCCCGCGGTTCGTCGAGTTCGTGGAGGCGGGGGTCACCAGCGGCGAGGAGGTGCTGCGGGTCACCGCCGAGTACCTGCAGCCGCTCCGCGACGCCGACGTCGACACGCTAGTGCTCGGCTGCACGCACTACCCGTTCCTGAAGGGCGCGATCTCGTACGTGATGGGGGAGGGCGTCTCGCTCGTCTCCAGCGACACCGAGACCGCCAAGGACGTCTACCGCACCCTCGTCGGCCAGGGGCTCGAGCGCCGCTCGCCGCTGCCGCCGACCATCCACTACGAAGCCACCGGCTCGGACGCCGACACCTTTCTGCGTCTGGCCCACCGGTTCATCGGCCCCGAGGTCTCGCAGGTCGACCTGGTGCACACCGGCGTCATCGACCTCCCGCTCTGACCATCCCATCCACGCCCACGAGCCATTGATCCCACCGAGGAGACCTGAGTGACCGACATCACCCGCGCCGACGGGCGCACCCCGGACCAGCTGCGTCCCGTGACCATCGAGCGGGGCTGGAGCCGCCAGGCGGAGGGCTCCGCACTCATCTCCTTCGGCAACACCCGGGTGCTCTGCACCGCCTCCTTCACCAACGGCGTTCCGCGCTGGATGTCGGGCAAGGGCCGCGGCTGGGTCACGGCCGAGTACGCCATGCTTCCGCGCTCGACGAACGAGCGCATGGACCGGGAGTCGGTCAAGGGACGCGTCGGCGGCCGCACGCACGAGATCAGTCGTCTGGTCGGGCGCAGCCTGCGGGCCGTCGTCGACATGAAGGCGCTCGGCGAGAACACGATCGTCCTCGACTGCGACGTGCTGCAGGCCGACGGCGGCACACGCACCGCCGCGATCACCGGCGCGTACGTCGCCCTCGCGGAGGCGCTCGAGTGGGGCCGCGAGCACCGCTTCATCGGCCAGAAGGCGACGCCCCTGATCGATTCGGTATCCGCCGTCTCCGTCGGCGTCATCGACGGGACTCCGATGCTCGACCTCGCCTACGTCGAGGATGTGCGGGCCGAGACCGACATGAACGTCGTCGTGACCGGCCGCGGCCTCTTCGTGGAGGTGCAGGGCACCGCCGAGGGCGCGCCGTTCGACCGTGGCGAGCTGAACTCGCTCCTCGACCTCGCGCTCGCCGGCACGACCGAGCTCGCGGGCATCCAGACGGCGGCCCTCGCCCCGGCCGCGGCGGCCGCGGAGGCCTGAGCGTGGTCCGCGTCGTCCTCGCAACGCACAACCAGCACAAGGCGCGCGAGTTCCAGCAGATCCTCGGGCGGGAGGTTCCTGGCCTCGAGATCGTCGCCTACGACGGCCCCGAGCCGGTGGAGGACGGCGTCAGCTTCGAGGAGAACGCGCTGATCAAGGCGCGCGCCGCCGTCGCCCACACCGGGCTCCCCGCGCTCGCCGACGACTCGGGCATCTGCGTGGATGTGATGGGCGGCGCTCCGGGGATCTTCTCCGCCCGCTGGGCGGGCTCGCACGGCGACGCGGCCGCCAACCTGCGGCTGTTGCTCGATCAGCTGGCCGACATCCCGGACCCCGACCGCGCCGCGCACTTCACGGCTACCCTCGCGCTCGTCACGCCGGGTGGCGAGCCCACCGTCGTCCAGGGCATCTGGCCCGGAAGCATCGCACGCGAGCCGCGCGGCGAGAACGGGCACGGCTACGACCCGATCTTCGTGCCGGACGGACACGACATGACGGCGGCGGAGCTGGAGCCCTCGGCGAAGAACGCGGAGAGCCACCGCGCCCGAGCGCTGTCGGCGATCGTCCCGGCGCTGCGGGAGCTCGGCGAGAGCTGAGAACGGCACTCATTCCCATCTAGGTCCGGGCCCTGGCGGTGGAGCGAACTTCTCCCTAGCGTAGAAGCTGAGATGAGTCACGACCACGGCCGCACCGCCAACCGCAACCGCCTGCTGATCGCCATCGGCATCGTGGCGGTCGTGCTCGTCGTCGAGGTCGTCGGCGCGTGGGTGAGCGGCTCCCTGTCGCTGCTGGCGGACGCCGGCCACATGCTCAGCGACCTGGCCGGGCTCATCATCGCGCTGATGGCGACCATCGTGGCCGCGCGTCCGGCGACGGACAGACAGACCTTCGGTTTCCGTCGGGCCGAGGTGTTCGGCGCGCTCATCAACGGCCTCATCCTGGTCGTCGTCGCTGTGACGGTCACCGTCGGCGCGATCGGGCGGCTGGTGGGCGGCGAGACCGAGGTGCACAGCATCCCGATGCTCGTCGTCGCGGCGATCGGACTCGTCGCCAACTTCGGCGCCCTGCTGGTGCTCCGGCCCTCCGCCGGTCACTCGATCAACATGCGCGGGGCGTACCTGGAGGTGTTCGGCGATCTGGTCGGGTCGGCCACCGTCATCGTTGCGGCGGTCGTCATCCTGCTCACCGGCTTCACCCCGGCCGACGCGATCGCATCCCTGCTGATCGCCGCCCTGATCGTGCCGCGCGCGTTCGTGCTGCTGCGCGACGTCGTGCGGGTGCTGAGCGAGGCGGCGCCGGCGGACACGGATGTGGCCGAGATCCGGGATCACATCCTCGGTACACCGGGCGTGGTGGCCGTGCACGACGTGCACGTCTGGGCGATCACGTCGGGCGCCCCGGTGTTCAGCGCTCACGTCGTCTGCGAGCCCGCGGTGTTCCGCGAGGGACGGACGGGCACCCTGCTCGACGAGCTCTCCGGCTGCCTGACGACGCACTTCGACGTGGAGCACTCCACGTTCCAGCTGGAGCCGGCGGAGCACGCCGCGCACGAGGACGAGTTCCACCGCTGACCCGGCGGCACCGACCCGCTGGCGCACGCACGCCGGCGCGGTCGGCGGCTCAGGCCTCCGGGTGCGTGGGCGCGGGTGCCGGCTCGTCGACGACCGCGGGAGCGGCCGCGCTCTCGGCGGCCTTCCGCTTGGACTTGCGCAGCGACTGGAAGTAGTGGAAGAGCGTCGGCACCAGCGTGATGACGACCGCGCCGATCAGGATGACGTCGATGTAGCTCGAGACGAAGTTCGCCACCGGCGGGATGTACCCGATCAGATAGCCGAAGAAGGTCAGGCCGGCGCCCCACAGCAGTGCGCCCAGGGCGTTGTACAGCGAGTACTTCTTGTAGCTCATGTGGCCGACGCCCGCGGCGACGGGCGCGAAGGTGCGCACGATCGGCACGAACCGGGCAACGATGACCGCGAGGGCCCCGAAACGCTCGAAGAACTGGTTGGTGCGCCGCACGTTCTCCATCGAGAACAGTCCGGTCTCTTTGCGTTCGAAGATCCGTGGGCCGGCCTTGTGCCCGATCAGATACCCCGCCTCACCGCCGAGGAACGCGGCGAACGCGATGGCGAGGCAGACCCACCAGATGTCGACCCCGAACACCAGCGAGGTGTGCGTCAGCAGCCCCGAGATGATCAGCAGGGTGTCGCCGGGCAGGAGGAAGCCGACCAGCAGACCGGTCTCGGCGAAGACGATTCCGCAGACCACCAGGAGCGCCCACGGACCCGCCGAGTGGATGATGGTGTTCGGGTCGAGCCACGGGATGAGGCCGGCGTGATGGATCACGGTTCTCCAGGAGGGATCGGTGGGAAAGCTGAGCCCGAGTTTAGCGTCGGCCATGCGCTGGAAGCTGCACGAAGCGTGCGAATTCGGATCCGCCCGGGAAGATCATCCTGGGGTCGTACACGGTGCGGGAGAAGGGACTCGAACCCTCACGCCGAAGCACAGGAACCTAAATCCTGCGTGTCTGCCAGTTTCACCACTCCCGCAGTGCGCTGGGCGCGGCTACGACATTAGCTCATGGACGCGCGGAGCGACCTCCGTGCCGTACAGCTCGATCGAGCGCATCAGGTCGTCGTGGGGCAGCGTCCCGTTGCTCATCTTGATGTCGAAGCGGGAGGCCCCGAGCCCCTTCGCGGCGTAGGCGATCTTCTGCGCGACCGTCTCCGGCGAGCCGACGACGAGCGCGCCGTCCGGCCCCGCCTCGTGCTCGAAGCGCGCGCGGGAGGCCGGCGGCCAGCCGCGCTCGCGGCCGATCCGGTTCGTCATCACCTCGTAGTGCGGCCACAGGATGTCCTTGGCCTCCTGGTCGGTCTCGGCGATGAAGCCGGGGGAGTGCACGCCGATCGGGAGGGTGGTGTCCTGTCCGAACTGCTCCAGCGCCTTGCGGTACAGCTCGGCGAGCGGCTGGAACCGCATCGGGCCGCCGCCGATGATGGCGAGCACGAGCGGGAAGCCGTAGTGCGCCGCACGCACCACCGACTCCGGGCTCCCGCCGACGCCGATCCACGTCTTCAGCAGGCCGTGCTCGACGTGCGGGTACACCGACTGCCCGTCCAGGGATGGACGTAGCTCGCCCGTCCAGGTGACCGGCTCCTGCTTGCGCACCTCGGCGAACAGGTTCAGCTTCTCCTCGAACAGCTCCTCGTACTTCGCGAGGTCGTACCCGAACAGCGGGAAGGACTCGATGAACGATCCGCGCCCGAGGATGACCTCCGCGCGGCCTCCCGAGATGCCGTCGAGCGTCGCGAACCGCTGGAACACCCGCACCGGGTCGTCCGAGCTCAGCACCGTCACGGCGGACCCGAGGTGGATGCGCTCGGTGTGCCCCGCGATCGCCGCGAGCACGACCTCGGGCGCCGAGACGGCGAAGTCCTCGCGGTGGTGCTCGCCGACGCCGAAGAAGTCGAGGCCGACGCGGTCGGCCTGCACCCCCTCCGCCACGACGTTGCGCAGGGTCTGCGCCTGCGACAGCGGCTTCCCGTCGGCGTCCAGCGTCACGTCGCCGAACGTGTCGATCCCGAGTTCCAGCTTCCCGGCCATGTCATCCCTCGATTCATGCGTCTGCATGGATATGCAAGCGCGTCGTCGGCCAGGGTATTCCGTGTCAGGCGGGGCGGGGTCTGCGCGGGACGTAGCGCGGGATGTAGCGGGCCAGCATCCCCGCGCCGACCAGTCCGAGCACGCCCATGACCCCGCTCGCGAACGAGATCGAGACGAGCGCCGTCAGCAGCGACACGAACAGGGGAGCGGCGGCCTGCCCGGCGTCGGCGGAGAACCGCCACGCGCCGAGGAACGGTGCGGGCCGGTCCTTCGGCGCCAGGTCTGCGCCGAGCGTCATCACGATGCCGGAGCCGATGCCGTTCGCCACCGAGAGGAACAGCGAGACGCCGATGTACCAGGCGACCGCCGAGCTCAGGTCGTGCGAGAAGGCGAGCACCAGGAAGCCGAGGCCGAGGCCGAGCATCGACGGGATGGCGCTCCACATCCGTCCGAACCGGTCCATGATCTGCCCGCTGGCGTAGAAGAGCGCGAAGTCGACGGCCCCGGCGAGACCGATGATCAGCGCCGTATTCGACTCGCTCAGCCCGATGGACACCGCCCAGAGAGGCATCAGGACGGTGCGGGCGGAGCGGATCGCCGCGACGAGGGAGACGCCGGCGCCCATCCGGAGGAGCACCTCGCGGAACGACCAGATGGTGCGGAACAGCCCGTGGGTGCGCTCCTCGGCCTCCTCCTCGCCGGTGGTCACCTGGGCGCCCGACTCGTCGGTCACCCGCGCTGACGGCCCGAACATCTTCTCCGGGTCGGGGAGCGCCAGGAGCACGACGACCGAACCGAGGCAGCTGATGATGAAGATCCAGAAGACGGACTGCGTCGACCCCGTCACGGCGATGACGGCCGACGCGATGAGCGGGCCGATGAACCATCCAGCGCGGAAGATGCCGCCGAGCGTCGACAGTGCCCGTGCGCGGTAGCGGGCGGGGACGTACGACGTCATGAACGCGTGCCGCGCGAGGGCGAAGACGGCGGTCGCGGTGCCGACGAGGAAGATGCCGGCCATCAGCACCCAGTAGTTCGGCGCAAGAAGGCAGATGACGACGCCGACGATCGCGACGACGGCCGCACCGATCATGGAGGTGCGCTCACCGACCCGCGACACCACCCATCCACTCGGGATGTCTCCGGCGAGCTCGCCCAGCATCACCATCGAGGCGATGAAGCCGGCCATCGCGAGGCTCGCGCCGAGGTTGCCTGCGGCGATGGGGATGATCGGGATGATCGCTCCCTCTCCGACGGAGAACAGCAGCGTCGGGAGGAAGGCGGCGAGGGCGACGGAGCGGAAGCTGAAGGGGCGCTCTTCGGAAGTCATTTCGTTAACACCGTACAACTTCCGTTCGCGGGCGCTCGCCCGGCGGCGCAGGCTCGGCGTCGGGGGCGGCCCGGTAGGCTGGAGGACGACATGATCGAACTCGACCTCTCCTCCCAGATCGCCGACCTGCGGTCCACCTTCTCCGACATCACCGCGGTGGTCGACGTCGACCGCCTGCGCGCCGACATCGCCGACCTCAGCGAGAAGGCGGGAGCCCCCGACCTCTGGGACGACACCGCCAACGCCCAGAAGGTGACAAGCGCGCTCAGCCACCGCCAGTCGGAGCTCGCGCGCATCACCGCGATCGAGCGCCGCCTCGACGACCTGGAGGTGCTGGTCGAGCTGGCCAACGAGGCGGAGGACGAGGAGTCGGCGGCCGAGGCCCGTACCGAGCTGCAGTCGCTGCAGGCCGCGCTCGGCGACCTCGAGGTGCAGACGCTGCTGAGCGGCGAGTACGACAACCGTGCGGCCATCGTGACCATCCGCTCGGGCGCCGGCGGCGACGACGCCACCGACTTCGCCGAGATGCTCATGCGCATGTACCTGCGCTGGGCGGAGCAGCACAAGTACCCGGTGAAGGTCATGGACACCTCCTACGCAGAGGGCGCGGGCATCAAGTCGGCGACCTTCGAGGTGGATGCGCCGTACGCCTTCGGAACGCTGTCGGTCGAGGCCGGCACGCACCGTCTCGCCCGCATCAGCCCGTTCGGATCGGCCGACAAGCGCCAGACGTCGTTCGCGGCCGTCGAGGTCATCCCGCTGATGGAGGAGGCGACCGAGGTCGAGGTCCCGGAGGGCGACATCCGCGTGGATGTGTTCCGCTCGTCCGGTCCCGGCGGCCAGTCGGTCAACACGACCGACTCCGCGGTGCGCATCACCCACCTCCCGACCGGCCTCGTCGTCTCGATGCAGAACGAGAAGTCGCAGATCCAGAACCGTGCGGCCGCCATGCGCGTGCTGCAGACCCGCCTCCTGCTGTTGCAGAAGGAGGAGGAGGCCGCGAAGAAGAAGGAGCTCGCCGGCACCATCACGGCGAGCTGGGGCGACCAGATGCGCTCCTACTTCCTCTACGGCCAGCAGCTGGTGAAGGACCTCCGCACGGGATACGAGTCCGGCAACCCCAGCGCCGTGTTCGACGGCGACCTCGACGGCTTCATCGCCGCGGGCATCCGCTGGCGCGCGGGCAACAAGTCCGAGGAGTAACGCCCGGGGAGCAAAGCCCGGGCGGTTGTGGCGCACGGGCATGTCGCTACTGCGGATCGGAGCGGGACTGCTTAGTCTCAAGGGGTCATGATCCGGTTCGAACACGTATCCAAGCAGTACCCGGGCACAGCGCGCCCGGCACTCAACGGCATCAACCTGGAAGTGCTGCGCGGAGAGTTCGTCTTCCTCGTCGGCGCCTCCGGTTCCGGCAAGTCCAGCTGCCTGCGCCTCATCCTCAAAGAGGAGAAGCCCACGAAGGGCAAGATCCACGTGCTGGGGCAGGACCTCGGCACGATCTCGTCGCGCAAGGTGCCGTACTTCCGCCGCAACATCGGTGTCGTCTTCCAGGACTTCCGGCTGCTGCCGAATAAGAACGTCTTCCAGAACGTCGCCTTCACCCTGCAGGTGATCGGCAAGTCGCGCGGCTTCATCCAGGAGGCCGTGCCCGACGTTCTGAAGATGGTCGGCCTCGACGGCAAGGCGCAGCGCCTGCCGCACGAGCTCTCGGGCGGTGAGCAGCAGCGCGTGGCGATCGCCCGAGCGGTGGTCAACAAGCCGCAGGTGCTCCTCGCCGACGAGCCGACCGGAAACCTCGACCCCGCGACGAGCGCCGGCATCATGGCCGTGCTCGAGCGCATCAACGCCGGAGGCACGACCGTCGTCATGGCGACGCACGAGGCCGCGATCGTCGACCAGATGAAGCGCCGCGTGATCGAGCTCGTGGGCGGCCAGATCGTGCGCGACGAGCGCCACGGCGGATACGGCTTCACGGCCGCGATCCCCATCGCGCAGCCGCTCGAGCGCGACGAACCGGTCTCCGCCGCGACGCCCGTCTTCGCGGGAGCCGCTGCCGCGTCGGCGCCGGCGTCCGCCCCGATGACCCGGCCGAACGCGCCGACCTCCACGCCGACCGCCCCGGTGGCGGTGCCGCAGGCCGCTCCGCAGCAGACCGCACCCCAGCAGGCGGTGCCGCAGCAGGCGGCGCCCCAGCAACCCGCTCACGAGCCGCATCCCGCGCACCAGCCGCAGCACGCGCAGCCCGCGCATCAGCCGCAGCACGCGCAGCCCGCCGAACAGCCGCAGCCCGCCGCCTACCCGGCGCCCGTGCAGTTCGCGACAGCGCCCGTTCCTCCGGCGCCCGCGTCGGAGGAGCTCCCCGAACACCTGAACTTCACGGCGAACCTCGACCTCAGCGGTCTGCGCGAGGACTCCGACCGTGACGGCGACCAGAATGTGGGGCCGACGAAATGAGATTCGGACTCATCTGGTCGGAGGTCGGCAACGGCCTCCGTCGCAACCTGTCGATGGTCGTCTCGGTCATCCTCGTCACGTTCATCTCGCTGACGTTCGTCGGCACGGCCGTCCTGCTGCAGATGCAGATCGGCCAGATGAAGACCTACTGGTACGACCGCGCGCAGGTCGCCGTGTACATGTGCACGACGACCGACAACTGCGCGAGCGGACCGGCCACCGACCAGACCATCGAGGCGGTCAAGAAGCAGCTCGAGTCGCCGGAGCTCGCCCCGTACATCCAGAAGTTCTACTTCCAGGACCAGAAGCAGGGCTACGAGCAGTTCAAAGAGCAGTTCAAGGGCAACCAGATCGCCGACTTCGTCACGCCGGACATGATCCCGCAGACCTTCTGGGTGAACCTGAAGGACCCGAACCAGTCGGCGGTGCTCACCGAGACGCTCTCCGGTTCGGCCGGCGTGCAGAGCGTGGTCGACCAGCGGAGCTATCTGGATCAGATCTTCAGCATCCTGAACGCTGCGAGCTACACCGCGATCGGCATCGCCGCGCTCATGCTCGTGGCCGCTGTGCTGCTGATCGCCACGACCATCCGGCTCTCCGCCTTCTCGCGAAGGCGGGAGATCGGGATCATGCGGCTCGTCGGCGCGTCCAACCGGTTCATCCAGACGCCGTTCATCATCGAGGGCGTGATCGCGGCCCTGATCGGCTCGATCCTCGCCTCCGTCGTGATCGCGCTCGGCGTGCAGTTCTTCGTCCGCGGTTACCTCAGCCAGCGCATCCAGTCGATCAACTTCGTCGGGATGGAGCAGGCCTGGCTGGTGATCCCCATCCTCGTGGTGATCGGCGTGTTGCTGGCTGCCGCGTCGGCCAACTTCGCGATCAAGCGCTACCTGAAGGTCTGACACCCGCCCGCAGACCGGCGGAGGGCGATAGACTGGTCCGCTGCCCGGCACCGTGCCGGGCGTCGACCATCGCCGATGTGAGGAGCGAGCTGTGCCGAAGGAACGGGGCCAGAAGGTCGTGGCCACCAATCGCCGGGCGCGCCACGACTACACGATCGAGGACACCTTCGAGGCGGGCCTCGTGCTCACCGGGACCGAGGTGAAGTCGCTGCGGATGGGGCGGGCGTCCCTCGTCGACGGCTACGCGTTCGTCGATGGAGGCGAGGCCTGGCTCGACGCCGTGCACATCCCGGAGTACGCCGACGGAACGTGGAACAACCACGCCCCCCGGCGCAAGCGGAAGCTGCTGCTGCACAAGGCGCAGATCCTGAAGATCGAGAACAAGGTCAAGCAGGGCGGCTACACGATCGTGCCGCTGTCGATCTACTTCAACGACGGCCGGGCGAAGGTCGAGATCGCGGTCGCCAAGGGCAAGCGCGAGTACGACAAGCGCCAGGCGCTGCGCGAGCGTCAGGACCAGCGCGAGGCGCAGCGGGCGATGTCCACGCGCGGCCACCTGGGCGAGTGAGCGCCCGGGCGGAGTGACAGACTGAGGGTATGGACTCGACCGCTCAGCGCATCCCGATCGAAGGCACGTACAACTTCCGGGATGTCGGCGGCTATCCGGTCGACGGCGGTACGACCCGGCGGGGCAAGCTGTACCGGGCCGATGCGCTCGGCCGCATCGGGCCGGCGGGCCGCGACGCCCTGCGCGAGCTGGGCATCCGCATCGTGATCGACCTGCGCGACGACTTCGAGGTCGCGGCGCTGCCGGACGCCCTGGACGGGCTCGACGTCGAGGTGCTGCACCTCCCGGTGTTCGAGGGATCGGGCGCGTCCGCATCCACCGTCGGGGCGACCATCGTGCACCTGTACGACAAGATCGTCTTCCAGCACACGGATGTCATCGTCCGTGCGCTGCGCGAGATCGCGGACACGGAGGAGGAGCCCGTCGTCGTCCACTGCACGGCCGGCAAGGACCGCACCGGCATCGTCGTCGCACTCGCTCTGCTGGCGGTCGGGGTCGACCGGGAGACCGTCGTGTCCGACTACGCGGTCACCGAGGACAACCTGCGCGGACCCTGGCTCGAAGGGATGCTGGAGCTCGTCCGCGGCTACGGCGTCGAGGTCACGCCGGACCTCCGGATCATCCTCGGGGGAAGCCCGCGCGAGGCGCTGGAGACCACGATCGACCGGATCGAGCAGCGGGCAGGGAGCGTGCGGCAGTACCTGCTCGACGCCGGGCTGGACGAGGTGGAGCTCGCCAAGCTGCGATCCGTGCTGGTGGAGCCGGCCTGACGCTCTGCGATGCTGATGCTGCGACGCCGCGCTCTGGCGTTCTCAGGTCGGCGTCCGGATTCTCATCGGACCCATAACCGCCTCCCAGCGCCAACAACGCTGTCGGATGCTTTCATGTGACCATGAGCAACACGCCGCCCACCGATCCCACCGAGCCGCTGCCGCCCTATCAGGGCCAGACGCCGCCGCCCGGTCCTGCTGCGCCGGCGGCTCCGGCAGCGCCGGCCGCGACTACGTCAGCGCCGGTCGTCGGTGAACCGTTCTACAAACGACACGGTCTGGCGTTCGCGATCTCGACGCTCGTGCTGTCGATCGTCGTGCTGCTCGGCCTCGTCACGGCCGGCTCCTTCGCGGTCGCCAGCGTGGTGTCGCACCTGGGTGGGCGCGCGATCTCGCACGTCCTCCCCGGTCAGGGCCACGGACAGCAGCCGGGTGTTCCCGGTATGCCGGGGCGTCCGGGTGACGGCGGCGGGAACGGCAAGGGCGGCGGTCAGCAGGGTGGGGGCGAGGACCAGAAGGGGCGCGTCCTGCTCCGCGGCACCATCGCATCCATCTCGGGGGACACCTGGACGATCGACCGCGAGAGCGGTGCGTCGGTCGAGGTGCGGGTGACGTCGTCGACCGTCTTCGGCACGCCGATGCAGTCGGCATCGAAGTCGGACTTCGCGAAAGGCGACGAGGTGATCGTCATCGCCAAGCGTGCAGACGACAGCGTGACCGCGACGCGCGTGCTCAAGCTGGATGCGTTCCCGACCCGTCCGCCGTCGACGCCGGGGACACCGCAGACTCCCGGTTCCTGAGGCTCTGGACCGCGGCTCGTCAGGAGGCGGAGAACCGCGCGTGCACCTGCACAGCGATCGTCAGCTCTTCCGGCTTGAGCGAGAGAGTGGCTCCACCAGTGTCGGCGGAAACCGCCCGGGCGAACAGCGGCTGCGGCGGCTGACCGGGGGCCGAACCGTCGCCGAGCATGCCGGGGTCGCTGAGGGCGAGCGGCTTCACCGTCGTGAGCCCGAGGCTCGTCGCGTACACGGTCGCCTTGGCGACGGCGTTCTCGACCGCCCGTCGCCGCGCCTCCTGCGTCAGGCTCTGCCGGCGCGCCTCCGTCAGCGACCACGTCACCCCGTCCACCGCGACGCCGTCGAGCAGCGACACCACGCCGACCCAGTCGGACAGCGCGCCCAGGTCGTTGAAAAGGGCGTCGATCCCGACCTCGGCATGGTGCACGACGTCGAGCCGGCGGCCGTCGTTGCTCCAGGGTCGGTCGCCCCAGACCCGCAGCTGGTCGGAGGACCACTGGGTGACGGGTCCGCTCTGCGGGTTGTGGAGGTCGCGCAGCTCGCTGCTGAGCTGGAGCTGGCGCTGCGTGGTGAGGGCGAGCACCTCATCCCGCGTCGGCCCCTCGTAGGAGACCCGGAGCCGCGCCGCTCCGCGCTCGGCCGGGTGCCGCAGCTCGTACTCTCCCTGGACAGTGATGATCGTGTCGGCCATTCCCCGATGGTGGCATAAACGGCCGCTCGACGATGTTGTACTATGAGTAGCTGCCCGCCCTGGCGGCGGCGCCAGTATCTGGACAACTCAACAGCGCGTGACAGCGACCCGGCCACTCGGCCGCGCATGGGGATGATCGGTTTCGACATTGTCTGCGTGACTGTGAGAAGCGGGTCGAGGATGCATGGTTATCTCGTTAACGATCCATGCGAAAAAATAAGTGCCAATAACAAGAGCACTGTCTCGGCCAAGGCCGACTTCGCCCTCGCGGCGTAAGTTCACCTCCGCCATTTGAGAGACCGTCAGACCGGGAATCGTCCTCTACCCGGATCCTGGCGTCAGCTAGAGGACTTGCTTCTGCATTGAGCATCAGGGTGCAGAGGGACTTCCACTGATACTGGGCCCGTCGGAGCAGGTGCCAGCGACAAGCTCCGGGGCCGAGAAAGCGATTTCACTGGCTACGCCCGTAGAAGGCACATGACCACAGCAGTGGACGGGGGTTCGATTCCCCCCATCTCCACCATCAGGTCGCTGTCACGTGTTGTCGAGTATTGCCATGCCCGCCGTTGGTTATGCGACCGCGGGCAGGAGGGCGGAGCATGACCGACGCGACCACCGCCGGAAGCCCGCCCGGGCGCGGGACCCCGAAGCGGACGATCCAGCGCATCCCCCTCAACACCCTCGCCATCGCGTTCGGCCTGGCTGGCCTCGCCGGTATCTGGACGACGGCGGGCCGGCTGCTCGGTGTCCCCGACATCGTCGGCCAGCTGCTCTGGGGTGTCGTGGTCGTCGCATGGCTGTGGCTGATCGTCGCCCACCTGCGACGCGGCGCCCGCAGTGCCGAGACGCTCGGCGCGCAGCTGCGGCATCCGGCGCAGGGGCCCATCGCCGCCCTGGTCCCCGTCGTCGGAATGCTGATCGGCGCGGACCTGTACCGCTTCGTCCCCGTCGCCGGCAGCATCCTAGTGATCGCCTCCCTCGTGGTCGGGGCGTGCTTCGCCGGGTGGATCCTGGCGTTCTGGCACGCGGGCAACCTCAGTCCGGAGGCGTTCCACGGCGGCTACCTGCTGCCCACGGTCGCGGCCGGGCTGATCGCGGCGACGACCTCGTTCCGCATCGGGCTCCCGGGCCTCGCGATCGGCGCCTTCGCCGTCGGGATCTTCTTCTGGATCGTCATCTCGACCGTTCTGCTCGCGCGCCTGGCGTTCTTCCCGCCGCTGCCTGCCGCCCTCACCCCGACCTGCGCCATCCTGCTCGCCCCTCCCGCCGTCGCGGGAACCGCCTGGTTCACGATCAACGGCGAGCGTGCGGACCTCGTGTCGATGGCCCTGCTCGGCTTGCTGGTGCTCATGGCGCTGCAGCAGGTGGCTCTTCTTCCGCGTTATCGGGTGCTCCCGTTCTCGCTCGGATTCTGGTCGTTCACCTTCCCGCTCGCGGCGGCCGGTGGTTACGGGATCCAGTGGTTGAGCGTTGTCGGCTTCCCCGGCTGGCAGGCGGTCGCCTGGCTGCTCGTCGTCGTGGTCACGGCCGTCATCGTCGCGATCGCCATCCGTTCCCTGCTCCTCGTGACCAGCGTGCGCCGGGGCGCACGTCGGGCCGAGAACGTCCTCCGCCGCGCCGACGACCTCGTCGAAGGCCGCTGAGCCGGGTTCACCCTCACGGCGGGTTCGAGTTGACGCGACACGCCGTTCGTCCGCACCGCCGGACGGCGTGTTGCGTCAACTCGACGCCTCAGAAACACTGCCTGTCCGCGAGCGGACCCTCCCTGCGACACTGAGCCGGAAATGACCGGACCAGTGGGAGGTACACCATGACCGATGACGTTGAATCCGTCGCCCCGATCGACTTCGTGATCATCGAATTCCCGGCGGGGCAGCAGAACTTCTCGGGGGAGGTGATCGACGAACTCCTCGCTCTGGTCGATGCGGGCATCATCCGCCTGGTGGATGCGATCGTCCTCGTCAAGGACGAGGACGGCTCCGTCGAGGCCGTCGAGCTGTCGGAGCTGGAGGGCCCGTCGGCCCTCGCCACGCTCGCGGAGCAGCTGGCCGACTTCCTGGCGGAGGCCGACATCGCGACCCTGTCCGAGGCGATGGAGCCGGGCAGCGTCGCCGGCGCGATCGTCTACGAGAACCTGTGGGCGGCGCCGTTCGCGGCCGCCGCACGCCGGGCCGGAGGCAGGCTCATCGCCGACGGCCGCATCCACAGCCAGGACATCGCCGACGCCCTCGAGGCGGAAGCCGAACTCGAAGCAGCAGAAGAGCAGGAAGAGCAGGGAGTCTGAGATGTTGAGAGCAGCACGAGTCGGACGGGTCGGCGTCGTCCGCGCGCCCGTCGCCAAGGCGGCCGTGGTCACCCGCGCCGTCACACCGAGCCCAGCGCCCGTGGCCAAGGCGGCCGTCGTCGGCGCCGCCGTGACCCCGCGCCGCCGGCGCATCTGAGGGGGCGTCATGGCCATCGACCGCGCAGCCCGCAGCGTCCTGCCGATCCCGGACCGACCGTCGCCCGGGCTCACCACGTATGACGCGAAGGACCCGGACACGTCGTATCCGCCGATCACCCCGCTGCGGCCACCGGAAGGTGCGCCCAACGTCCTGGTGATCCTCATCGACGACGTGGGATTCGGCGCATCCAGCGCCTTCGGTGGCCCCTGCGCCACCCCGAACGCGGAGCGTCTCGCCGCGAACGGGCTGACCTACAACCGTTTCCACACGACGGCGCTGTGCGCCCCGACCCGCGCGGCGCTGCTCTCCGGGCGCAACCACCACTCGGTGGGCATGGGCAGCATCACCGAGACGGCCACCTCGGCGCCCGGAAACAGCTCGCTGCGGCCGAACACCAAGGCGCCTCTTGCGATGACCCTGAAACTGAACGGGTATTCGACCGCCCAGTTCGGCAAATGCCATGAGGTCCCGGTGTGGCAGTCGTCGCCGATGGGGCCGTTCGACGCCTGGCCGTCCGCGGGTGGAGGCTTCGAGACCTTCTACGGGTTCATCGGGGGAGAGGACAACCAGTGGGATCCGGCCCTCTATGACGGGACGACCCCCGTCGAGCCGCCGGCAACACCCGAGGAGGGGTACCACCTGACGGAGGACCTCGCCGACCACGCCTCCACCTGGATCCGGACGCAGAAGGCGCTCATGCCGGACAAGCCGTTCTTCGTGTACTTCGCGCCAGGCGCGACGCATGCGCCGCACCACGTGCCGAAGGAATGGGCCGACAAGTACGCCGGCAAGTTCGCCGGCGGGTGGGATGCGCTCCGCGAGCAGACCTTCGCGCGCCAGAAGGAGCTCGGGGTGATCCCCGCGGACGCCGAGCTGACCCCGCGGAACCCCGAGATCCCGGCCTGGGACGACATGCCCGACGAGCTGAAGCCGGTGCTGGAACGCGAGATGGAGGTCTACGCCGGGTTCCTCGAGCACACCGACCACCATGTCGGCCGGGTGCTCGACACGATCGAGGACCTCGGCATCCTCGATAACACGCTGATCTACTACATCATCGGCGACAACGGGGCGTCGGCCGAGGGGACGCTGAACGGCGCCTTCAACGAGATGGCCAACTTCAACGGCATGGCCGCGCTCGAGACGCCGGAGTTCCTGCTCTCGAAGCTGGACGAGCTCGGCAGCCCGAGCTCGTACAACCACTATGCGGTGGGCTGGGCCTGGGCGATGGACACGCCGTTCCAGTGGACTAAGCAGGTCGCCTCTCACTGGGGCGGCACCCGCAACGGCACCATCGTGCACTGGCCGGAGCGCATCACCGACAAGGGCGGCCTGCGGTCGCAGTTCACCCACTGCATCGACATCGCGCCGACGGTGCTGGAGGCCGCAGGGCTCCCGGAGCCCACGTTCGTGAACGGGGTCCAGCAGTCGCCGATCGAAGGCACCAGCATGGTCTATACGTTCGACAGCGCGGACGAGCCGGAGCGGCACGACCTTCAGTACTTCGAGATGTTCGGCAACCGCGGCATCTACTTCAAGGGGTGGAGCGCCGTCACGAAGCATCGCACGCCCTGGAACCTGGTCGGAGGCACCGTCCCGGCTTTCGACGACGACGTGTGGGAACTGTACGACGGGAGCGTCGACTACAGCCAGGCGCGCGACCTCTCCGCCGAGCAACCGGACCGCCTCCACGCGCTGCAGAGGCTGTGGCTGATCGAGGCGGTGAAGTACAACGTGGTCCCGCTCGACGACCGCACGGCCGAACGGCTCAGCCCGCAGATGGCCGGGCGCCCCGTCCTCGTGCACGGAAACAGCCAGCTCCTGTACCCGGGGATGGGCCGGCTGTCAGAGAACAGCGTCATCAGCCTGAAGAACCGCTCGTTCTCGGTCACCGCCGAGCTGGAGATCCCGGACGGCGGAGCATCGGGCGTGGTCGTCGCGCAGGGCGGCCGGTTCGGCGGATGGGCCCTCTACCTGGTCGACGGCGTCGCGCGCTTCACCTACAACGTCCTCGGCATCCAGCTGTTCACGACCGAAGCCGGGGAACCGGTGCCGGCGGGGACACGGCAGGTGCGCGCCGAGTTCGCCTACGACGGCGGCGGCCTGGCGAAGGGTGGCGATGTCACGCTCTACTACGACGGCCGCGAGGTCGGTTCCGGGCGGATCGGGGTCACACAGCCCATGATCTTTTCGGCCGACGAGACGACCGATGTGGGCTACGAGTCGGGGACTCCTGTCTCGCCCGACTACACGACCGCCACGAGCCGGTTCACCGGGCGCATCCGCTGGGTGCAGCTCGATGCCGGGCTGGACGACAACGACCACTTCATCGACGACGACGAGCGACTGCGGGTGGCGATGGCTCGTCAGTGACGGGGTGGTGGTTCCGCGCCGGCGGACGACGGTCGGTCGTCCGCCGGCGCGGAGCGGTCAAGACGCGTCGTCCGCCTTCGGCTGAGCAGGACGTCGGCGGGCGGTGAGCACGACCACGAGCACGCCGATCAGGGCGAGCACCACGATCCCGACACCGATGCCGATCACCAGCGCGATGCTTCCGGAGTCCGAACTCGCCGTCGCCGCGGCGGCCGGGGCCGGACTCGACGTCGCGGCGCCGGTGCTCCGTCCACCCGCTGTTGCAGCTCCCGCCGCGCACGCCGGCGGGCCGTCGCTGCCGGGCGCTGCCGCGGTCCCTGCCGGAGGCTGGTAGGTGAACGGGACGGTGCCGGACACGGTGTGCCCGTCCGCCGAGACGATCTGCCAGGTCACCGTGTACGCCCCCGGTGCACCGAGGGCCACCGGAGCCGTGACCGTGCGGTCGGCGATGGTGGGGCATCCCGTCTCGTAGTGACGGTTCGCGGCGTCGGTGACCTGCACCAGCGACGACGAGCCGTCGCCGCTGAGGTCGAGCACGCGGTCGTTGAACGTGAGGGATGCGCTCTCGAGCGGCGTCGACTGGGTGGAGCCGGCCGACGGCGTGCTCTGCACGAGATAGTCGTGAGCGCTGGCGGCCGCCGCGGGGACGACCGCCAGCAGGCACGCCAGCGCGACACCGGCCAGAGCGGGCACGGCCGAGGGCCGCATCCGGGCGCGGGCTGTCCGGGTCACCGTGTCAGCCCCGCGGGCTCGTCGCCGTGCCGCGGCGCGTGAGGGCGAACACCGCCACGACCAGGGCGATCGCACCCAGCGCGAGCCCGCCGATCCCGAGACCGATCGCGACGGCGTCGCTGGCCGCGGACGACGCCGTCGGCGCAGGCGCGGCCGGTGTGCTCGTCATCAGCGGACCTGCGGCGCCGTCCTCCGCGGGCGGCGCGTCCGTGACGTAGAGGGTCGGGGCCGGGTGCTCCGGCTCTTTCCCGTCGGCGGGGGTCTTCTCATCCCAGTCCACGACCGTGCCGTCGGAGTAGGTCTGCTGGGTGGGCAGCAGGATGCTGCCGGTGTCGGGGACCGCCCCCGCCGAGATGACGAACTGCTGGAACTCGCCCGGTGCGACCTGCACGCCGGGGCTCGCCGTCCAGATGACCTTCACCGGCGCCTCCGTGATGGTGCCGTCATCCGTCTTCACCGGCTTCGCGAGCTTCTCGGTGACGACCTGGGTCGTCCAGCCGGTGAGCGGCTGGTAGGAGACGGAGGTGAACGGGGTGGCGGTGGGGAGATCCACCTCGAGCTTGACCGTGCCGGCGGTGGCGGACTCGGTGGGCACCTTGAACGTCAGCGTGGCGTAGCTGCCCGGCTGAGCCTGTTCCGGATTCACCCGGACGTGGGCGCTGGCGGCGAGGGGGAACGAGAGGGCGAGGGCGGCGGCGGCCACGGTGGCGGCCGCGCCCGTGAGGAAACGCGTGTTCATGAGAAGGGTCCGATTCTCGACCGCGTGCTGCGGCCGGGTAGGCAGATGGGTGGGAGAACCGCGAGACGCGGCAGACCTCTGCCCGGCGGGGGAGCGGAGAGCTCAGGCCGGGCCCATCAGCGCCGGAGGCCCCCGGTGACGGAGGCGCCCGAGCACGACCGTGCGATCGGGGAGGATCACCGGGACCGTCTCGACGCGTGTCTGCGCCACCGGCACATCGACGACGGCGACCGCGGTCAGCAGCCGCCGCAGCGAGAAGGCGGTGAACTCGGAGACGGCCACGAACACGCGCTCGCCGTACCGGAGCGCTGCGAGGGTGAGGAGGGCGGCGGCGGCGTGGGCCAGCCACATCCACGATCCGCTGAGCGACATGGCGGACATCGGCGACGCTGCCGCACCGTCCGTCACCATCGTGAGGTGCGACCCGGGATGGAGGTGGCCGGTCGCTCCCGCGAAGTGCGCGGATGGGCTCAACGAGAACAGCGCGTGGAACAGGAACTGGCTGAGCGCGACCGACGAGGCCGACCGCCACAGCGCCGACCGCTTGCCGGCGAGGACGATGCAGCCGAGCCCCGAGAACACCAGGCTCAGTGTCAACGCCACCGCACTCGGCGGCAGCCCTCCGCCCGCGACGTGGAACAGCGCGGCGACGAAAGTCGCGAAGCCGGCGGCGATGAGGCCGCGAGCCACACGTGCGCTGCGCGTAGACATGTCACTCCGTCGAAGGTGGGGGCAGGACGAGTCTACCCACAGGGGGTCGGGCCGGTCGGGCGCCGTCCGCGGTGGGTGGCTACGCCGACGCCTGGGCCAGCGCCCAGTCGAGCGTCACGCCGAGGGCCGTCAGCACCGAGATGTGGCCAGCGCGCGGGCGGATCCACAGCTCGGCGTCGGGGAGGCGTTCGAGGAGGGAGGCCGCGTGCTGGGGTGGGACGACGCGATCGGAGCCGCCCTGCACGAGGAGGACCGGGGGCCGGACCGCACGCAGATCGAAGCCCCACGGCGAGACGTAGGCGATGTCGTCGTCGGCCTCGCCCGCCGGGCCCTCCGCGGCTCCGGCGCCCGCGTCGGCCCCGAGCGGACCCCAGTCGGCGTTCAACGCGTCGTAGTCGCGCGAGGTGAAGGACTCGGGATCGAACTCGGCGGTCTCGGCGTACGCCAGCCGGGCCTCGCGGCCGGAGAGGGCGGCGCGCAGGGCGTCGGGGGACGCCATCCCGGAGAACCAATCGGGGGAGCCGTCGAAGGGGGAGAGGCCGGCGAGGGTGACGATCGCGGCCACCCGTTCCGGTTCGAGGGCGCCCAGCGCGAGAGCATGCGGGCCGCCCCCGGACGCGCCGACGGTGACGAACCGCTCCACGCCGAGGAGGTCGGCCACGGCGAGGATGTCGAGCGCCGCATCCGCGATCGAACGCCCAGGGCGGACGTCCGAGCCGGGATAGCCGGGCCGCGTGACGGAGAGCACGCGCATCCCGCGCGCCTCGGCGGCAGCGGCCACCGGGGCGATCACAGCACCCGTCTGCGGCGTGCCATGGTGCCAGACGAGCACCGGGGCGTCCGGCGCACCGCCCGTGTCGAAGAAGCGGAGGGCTCGGCCGTCGGCCGTGCGCACATCCTGGCGGGTCACGCGTTCCAGCCGTCCAGCTCGGCGAGGAGCTCCGCCTTGCGGGAGTCCGACGCGAATGACGCCTCGATCGAGGTGCGGGCGAACCGGCGGGCCTGATCCGCGGAGAGGCCCAGCGCATCCCGGACCGCGGCGAAGTTCTGCCCGACGTAGCCGCCGAAGTACGCGGGGTCGTCGGAGTTCACGGTGACGCGGACGCCCGCCGCATCCAGCCGGTGCAGGGGGTGGTCGCGGAGGTCCGGCGTCGCCTGCAGGCGAACGTTCGAGAGGGGGCACACGGTGAGCGGGATGCGCTCCTCGGCCAGCCGCGCGACGAGCTCCGGATCCTCGATCGAGCGGATGCCGTGGTCGATGCGCTCGGCATGCAGCAGGTCGAGCGCCTCCCGCACGTACGCGGGCGGGCCCTCCTCGCCGGCGTGGGCGACCGCGTGCAGGCCGGCGGCGCGGGCGCGGGCGTAAACGCTCTCGAACAGCGACGGCGGGTAGCCGACCTCGGCGGAGTCGAGTCCGACACCGACGATGCGGTCCGTGCGGCGGAGCCCGGCGGTCAAAGCCTCCTCGGCGGAGTCGACCGGCTGATCGCGCAGGAAGCACAGGATGAGGCCCCCGGACATCCCGAGATCGCGCTCGGCCTCATCCAGGGCGTCGCCGATGCCGTCCACGACGTCGTCGAACGCGACACCGCGCGACGTGTGCGCCTGCGGGTCGAAGAACAGTTCGGCGTGGCGGACTCCCTGCGCGTGCGCGCGGCGGAGGTAGCGACGCGTCAGCTCCGCGAAGTCCTCGCGGGTGCGGAGTACGGCCATCGTCGCGTAGTAGAGGTTGAGGAACGACTGCAGGTCGTCGAAGTCGTACTGCGCCGACAGCTCCTCGACCGTCGCGTAGGGGAGGTCGATGCCGTTGCGGGCGGCGAGCTCGAACGCGAGCTCCGGCTCCAGCGTCCCCTCGATGTGGAGGTGCAGTTCGGCCTTCGGGAGGGAATTGAGGGCGTCGTCGGTGAGGGCGTCGTCGGTCATGCTCCGATCCTCCCACCGACGGACGGGGTTGCGCCGCACGGATGACGCGGCGGGAGCGCAGGTCCCGTTAGCCTCGCGTCATGAGACGTCGTATCGCGCTTGCCTGCGTCGGCGTCGCGCTTGTCGTCGTCGGACTCACCGTGGCGCGCGGGATGGACGGAGCGGTCGCGGCCTTCGTCGGCGACGCGCTCTACGGCGCACTCATCGTGGTCGTGATCGCGGTCCTCGCTCCACGTGCGTCCGCAGTGGCTGTGGCCGTTGCCGCCTTCGCCGTGTGCGCAGCCGTCGAGCTGTTCCAGCTGACCGGGGTGCCCGCAGCTCTGGCGGACACCGTTCCGGCCGTCGCGCTGGTGCTCGGAACGACCTTCCAGTGGACGGACCTGGTGGCCTACGCGATCGGCGCGATGCTGGCGGGAGCGGTGGATGCGGTCAGCCGACGCGCAGCAGGATCTTCCCGCGGTGGGCCGACGACTCCATCCGCCGGTGCGCGGCCGACGCATCCTCCAGCGGGAACACCGAGTCGATGACCGGGCGCACGCGGCCGTCGGCCAGCAGCGGCCACACGTTCGCACGCACGGCGGCGATGATCGCGACGCGCTCGGCGAGCGGCCGGGCGCGCAGCGTGGTGCCGTGGATGCTCGCGCGCTTCCGCATGAGCAGCCCCATGTCGACGGCGGCGGGAGTTCGATCGCGGACGGCGATGGACAGGATGCGGCCACCCGTCGCGAGAGCGTCCAGGTCGCGGGCGATGTACGCGCCGCCGACGATGTCGAGCACCACATCCACCCCGCGGCCGTCGGTGAAGGCCCGAGCGGCCTCGACGAAGTCCTGGGTGCGGTAGTCGACTGCGGCGTGCGCACCCACCTCCCGGCAGAACGCCGCCTTCTCCTCGCTGCCCGCTGTAGCGATGACATCAGCGCCGAGTGCGCGGCCCAGCTGGATCGCCATGGTCCCGATGCCGCTCGACCCGCCGTGGACGAGCAGGGCCTCTCCGGCAGCGAGCTTTCCGAGCGCGAAGACGTTCGACCAGACGGTTGCGGCGACCTCGGGCAGTCCGGCCGCCTCGACCAGGTCGACCGTGTCGGGCACGGGAAGGACCAGGCCGGCGTCGACAGTCACCAGTTCGGCGTAGCCGCCGCCCGGGAGCAGGGCGCAGACGCGGTCGCCGACCTGCCAGGCGTCGACGCCGTCGCCGACCGCATCCACGACGCCCGAGACTTCGAGCCCCGGCCAGTCGGGAGCGCCGGGCGGTGAGGGATAGTACCCGCGCCGCTGGCTCAAATCGGCGCCGTTGAGCCCGGCGGCCGTGACGCGGATCCGGACCTCGCCGGCCGCGGGGACCGGATCGGTCCGCTCGGCGATGGTCAGCGCGTCGGCCTCGCCCGGCTCCGGCACGACGACGGCGCGCATCAGGCGCCTCTCGCAGGCTGGGTCGTCTCGACGCGGTCTGTGCGGCGGCCCAGCACATCCCGGATCCGCACCTTGCTCGAGTACTCGATCGATCCGTACCGGAACAGCCTCACGGCGATGCGCAGCACGATCACGGAGAGCACGAACAGCTCGACGATGATGATGATCGCCTGCCACAGCGGCAGCGACCCGAACGCGTTCAGGATCAGCGCCGTGATGGGGGCCGTGTACGGGAAGTAGGCGAGCAACTGCACGATCGGCGAGTTCGGGGAGCTGATCGCGAAGCCGGACGCGTACAGCGGGATGACGACGGCGAAGATCACCACCGAGAACACCGGGGCCGCATCCTTCGCCGTCGGCATGACGGCGCCGACGGCCACCAGCGTTCCGGTGAACAGGGCGAACCCGCCGATCAGGATGAGCGCGCCGACGATCATCTTCTGCGGATCGAACACGAGCCCGCTGAGGTCGAAGTTCGGCAGTTGCAGCTGGTCTCGGAAGAACAGGTACCCGATGAGCATGGGCAGCGCGAACACCGCCAGCTGGATGATGCCGATCGCGAAGAGCGAGATGACCTTGCCGAGAAGCAGGTTCGTCGGGTTGATCGTCGTCAGGATCATCTCCGTGACGCGATTCTCCTTCTCTTCCAGCGTCGAGTTGAGCATCTGGTTGCCGAGGAACACGATGACGATGAAGAAGGCGGCCAGGAACACGAGGGCCGGGAGGATCGCCTCGAAGCCGGGTGCCCGCTTGCCGTCCGCGAACGTGGTGGTGGAGGTCTTCACATCCCCGCGGAGCACGGCGACATCGGTCGGGCTGTCCAGTTTCTGCTCGACGCTCGCCGAGAGGAGCGACTCGGCGACGGCCGAGTACTTGCTGTTCTGGAAGACGCCGGAGTCCTCGCCGTAGACGCGCACGGTCTGCTTCGCGGGATCGGCGGGGTATGCGAAGTAGGCGGGAGTCCCGCCGATCTGCACCTCCTCGACCCCCTCTGCCTCGGAGGCGATCTGGGTGCCGCCGTACTCCTTGGCGATGGTCGCGTCGATGAGACCGGAGTCGTCGGTGTACAGGAACTCGAAGCGCGAGTTCTTCTGCTGGTCGGCGGTGTTCGCGGTCGACACGTTCGAGGCGATGATCAGGCCGCCGAGGCCGAAGACGAGGATCGGGATGATGAGCGTGATCGCCCAGAACCGCCGCTTCGTGATGGTGCGGCGGAACTCGAACGAGATGACGGTGCTCAGATTGTGGCGGGCCATGCTCAGTCCTCCTCGCGGCTCTCGGCGCCGTAGACCTCGACGAAGATGTCGTCGAGCGACTTCCGGGTGGGGGAGAAGCGGGAGACGGGAACGCCCGCATCCACAAGCCCCCGTAGGATGGCGGCCGGGTCGACACCGTCGACGGCCTCCAATTCGGCATGGCCGCTCTCGTCGGACAGGATGCGGTACGCGGAGGACTCGGGCAGGCGGTCGGCGTTGTGGTCCATCTGGACGATCGTGCCGCCGAACTGGTCCTGCACTTCCTCGACCGTGCCGTAGGCGCGCGCGCCGCCGTCCTTCAGCAGGATGACGCGGTCGCAGAGACGCTCGACCTCCTCCATCTGGTGGGTCACCATCATGACGGTGGAGCCTGCGCGCTTCTGGTCGTCGATGATGTCCATCAGCAGGCGGCGGTTGACGGGGTCGAAGCCCTTGGTCGGCTCGTCGAGGATGAGCAGCTCCGGATCGTTCATGATCGTCACGCCCAGCTGTACCTTCTGCTGCTGGCCGCCGGAGAGCTTGTCGAGCCGCACCTTCTCCTTGTCGCCGATCCCCACGCGTTCGAGGTAGGAGCGGGACCACCGCCTGGCCTGCTCGGCGCCGAGGCCCTTGAGCCGGCCGAAGTAGACCATCACGTCGATCACGGACTCCTTCTTGTAGAGCCCACGCTCCTCCGGCAGGTAGCCGAGGCGCTCGCCGGCCTCCGGGCTGAACGGCTTGCCGTCGATGTGCAGCACACCCGCCGTCGGCTGGTAGATGCCGAGGAGTGCCCGGATGGTCGTGGTCTTGCCCGAGCCGTTGCTGCCGAGGAAGCCGAACGTCTCGCCGCGATTGATGTCGAACGACAGATCGCGGATCACCGTCGTGCGCCCGAAGTCCATCCGGAAGTTCGCGATGTGGACCAGTGGCTCCGTCGTCGTGGGTGTCTGTGCGCTCATCGTGGTCAGCCTAGGCGAGCGGCCCGGCGTCGGCGAGCGATTCCAGCAGGGCCGGGTGCAGCAGTCCGTTCGAGGCGAGCGACGACCCGTTGCCCGGGCCGGGCGTGCCGTCGACTGACGTGAACGTTCCGCCGGCCTCCTCCACGATCGGGATGAGCGCGGCGAGGTCGTACGTCTTCACGCCGAACTCGGCCACCGCATCCACCAGACCCTCGGCCAGCAGCATGTACGACCACATGTCGCCGTACGCGCGGTCGCGCCAGATGCGGCGGGTCAGGGCGATGAGGCGGTCGAGGTAGCCGGCTTCGTCCCACTGGGCGATGCTCTGGAAGCTCAGCGACGCGTGTTCCAGGTCGGCGACCCCGGAGACACGGATGCGGCGTGGCTCGGCGCCGGGCGCATCCGTCGTCCATGCGCCGCCACCGGTCACTGCCCACCAGCGCCGGCCCAGCGCGGGGGAGCTGACCACGCCGACGCGTGGGACGCCGTCGACGGCGAGGGCGATCAGCGTGCCCCAGACCGGCACGCCCCGCAGATAGTTGGCGGTGCCGTCGATCGGGTCGACGATCCACTGACGGGTCGTGTCGCCTTCCGTGCCGTACTCCTCGCCGAGGATGCCGTCCTCCGGCCGCTCGGCGGCGATCGTCTCGCGGATGGCGCGCTCGACGGCGAGGTCCGCCTCGGTCACCGGTGAGCGGTCGGGCTTCGTCTCGACGTGCAGGTCGCGGTCGAGGAAGTGCTCCAGCGAGATGCGGTCGGCCTCCTCTGCGAGCCGGAGGGCGAGGTCGAGGTCGGCGGCGAGGGCGGTGGATGTGGTGTCGGGCACGATCCGAGCCTAGCGTCGCGGCCTTGGCAGGGGACGTGGCCGAGGGTACCTGTGGAAACATGCGAAAGATCGTGTACGCAGGCTCAACGTTCTACACCGGGGATGCGCTCGCGGAAGCGCTGATGGACTACGCGCGGGCTCTCGCACGGCACGGCATCGCCGACACGGTCTTCGTGCCGGGCCGCACCATGCAGGGGGAGACCGACAAGGTGGAGCTGCTCGTCGGGCCCGCGAGCCAGATCGTGAGCGAACCGGTGGAGCTCGTGGGGGTCGAGATCGAAGACGAGGAGCTGGTCGCGCGGCTGCGGGAGATGACCGCGCAGCTGGCGCCGCGGAAGCCGGCGGCCGAAGTGGCGGACGGTTCGACCGAGGAACGGGACAACCGCCCGTTCGACGACATGCTCTGACACCCGCTCGGCACGTCGCCGGCGTCGCCATCCCACGCCGGCGCTTGTTGCCCGGCACCGCCTCCAATACGCTCGCGGTAGCCCTGCGGGGCGGAGCGGAGGCACCATGCGTTTCATCCGGCGACCCGTGAGCGCGCGGGAGCGTGCCGCCGCCGCTGCTCCCGAGCCACTGATGCGCCGAAGCCCGTTCCTGTTCGGCTACCTGATCGCGCTCGGTGCGATCGGCGCGGTCGCGACCGGTTTCATGCTGTACGGCCTGCGCTCGATCATCTTCTCGGTCTTCCTCGCGATGTTCGCGACCGTCGGGCTCGACCCGCTGATCCGCTGGTTCCAGCGGCGCGGGATGCGGCGCGGCTGGGCGATCACCACCGTCATCCTCATCATCGTCGCCGTGCTGGTCGCGATCATCTGGGTGGTGGTGCCGCTCATCGTCCAGCAGGTCTCCTTCCTGGCCACGGCCGTCCCGCAGGAGATCACGAAGCTGCGGGCGGAGGGCTGGTTCGACACCGTCAACGAGGCGAGCAACGGGGTCGTCGGCCAGGTCGTCTCCTGGATCTCGCAGCAGGTGCAGGACCCGCAGACCTGGGCGACCATCGGCAACGGGCTCGTCGGATTCGGCCTGTCTGTGCTGAACGCGGTCACGACCGGCTTCTTCATCGCCATCCTCACGATCTACTTCATCGCCTCCTACGACTCCACCAAGCAGGCCGCGTACCGGCTGGTGCGCCGCTCGCACCGCGACCGGTTCGAGAGCTACGCCGAGCGCATCCTGCAGAACTTCGGCAAGTACCTGAGCGGGATGGTCGTGCTGGCGTTCTGCAATTCGGTCTTCAGCCTCATCCTGCTTCTCGCCACCGGCGTCCCCGGTGCGTTCCTCATCGCGCTCGCCGCGTTCTTCATCACGCTCATCCCGCTCATCGGGACGGTGCTGACGACCGCTGTCATGTCGGTGCTCGCGTTCATCCACTCGCCCGTCAGCGGCGTGGTGGTGCTCGTGCTGATGCTCGTCTATATGCAGGTGGAGGCGTACATCCTCACGCCGCGGGTGATGGGAAAGGCGGTGCAGGTGCCCGGATCGGTCGTCCTGATCTCGGCGCTCGCCGGCTCCACGCTGTTCGGTCTGCCCGGTGCGCTCGTCGCCATCCCGATCTCGGCGGGCATCATCCTCATCATCAAAGAGGTCGTGATGCCCCGGAAGGAGCTCCGCTGACCCGAGCGATCCTCGATTGGCGAGAACCGCGAAACGGATGCTAATGTTGAGCCTCGGTTCGGGTAACCGGATCGGATGCGCCTCTAGCTCAATCGGCAGAGCAATTGACTCTTAATCAATGGGTTCAGGGTTCAAGTCCCTGGGGGCGCACCAAAGGAAAGCCCCGGTCAGACGAAAATAGTCTGACCGGGGCTTTCTGCATTTAACCCGTTCCTGGGCGATTTAGGCCTGTCCTGTGTGCACTCTGTGTGCAACGGCCCCTCGGGGGATGGATGCGGCCGCTTTCGCCGAAGCTTCGCGATCTGCCCTGCCGATGAGGTGTGTGTACAGGTCGGACGTGATTGCGACGGAAGCATGGCCCAGCATTTTCGGCACCAAAGCGATGTCCGCCCCATTCGCGAGTAGGAGCGAAGCGCTCTCGTGACGCAATCCGTGGAAGGTCATGGGAGGAAGCCCCGCCTGCTCCCGCAACTTGTCGAACGTTCTACTCACGTACTGCGGTAAAAGGGGTCGGCCGTCTTCATAAGTGAAGACGTAGCCCGTGTCCTGCCATTTGCTGCCCAGCGTGTCAGCCTCAGCGCGCTCCCTAAGCCGCCATTCCAGCAGCACCCGGCCCACGGTTTCGTCCTAGCTCACGGTGCGTCGGCCGGCGTTCGCCATAGGCGCGTTCACCACGAGAGCAGTCCCGGCGTTCGTTCGATTGTGACGCACGGTAATGGTGCCGCGTTCGAGATTCACGTCCGCCCTAGGAGCCCGAGGATCTCACCGCGCCGCATCCCCTATGCGATCCCACACAACGGGCAGCTTGCGCGGTTGGAGGTCCGCTCCGCCACTCCTGTATCAGCGGGTACGGATCTGCTCAACGTCGAACCGGGCGCGTTGGTGCAGCTCACCGGGTCTGGCGGCGACGCTGGCGGCACACCTGTTTGGACTCAGGTGAGCGGACCAACCACGACGCTGACCCAATCGGGGGCGTCTGCGAGCTTCCGCGCCCCTGCCTCACTAACGGGCACTAGCGTTTCGTTCCGCTACTCGATCAACGGGGCTACGGACGACGTGAACATTACGATTCTGGCGGCCACACACCGTGTCATTTGGGGCGGCGAAGCGTGCGCCGCGCCTACCTATCTCGTCGCGTCCGGCTAGAACACTCCACATGGCACTGTTTGAGGGTGGGATAGCATCGGCGGCGTGGGAGCAAGCGTCGCAGACCTAATCGCTCGGATGCGTCGCGCTCCGAACAACACCGCTTACAGCGACCTCTACAAGGTGTGTCAGCACTACTTCGGTAAGCCGACCCAAAGCGGAACCTCTCACGCGGTATTCAAGACCCCCTGGGAGGGAGAGCCGAGGGTCAATATTCAGTCCGATAAGGGAAAAGCTAAGAACTATCAGGTAAAACAGGTGTTGAAGGCAGTGGATAAGAGCGATACTGAGGGACGGAGGTAAGAGCTGATGCTAACTCTCGATGAGCGGATCACCGTTATCCGAGATAAGGACACGGGGGAGTACGTCGCGCTTGCAGAAGGCCAGCCGTATCTGTCCTGGGTCGAGCCAACACGCGAAGCTGCTATCGAAGGCATGCGCCGTCTTCTGGCCGACATCGACGCGGGCCGCGCATAATCTCATCCGCCCGGATTCGGATTGGGTGCCCCGTCCCAGTATCCGTGGGGAACGTTGTTGTCGTATCTCTCTAAATCGTCAGCGCGGTCAAGCGATTCGCAGATGGCCATGAGGCGACGCTCTGCTGGGTCCGGGTCCCAGCGGATCACCAACTATTGGTCGGTGCCGCGCTTGTCGGTGTAGCGGCGAATCGCCGCTTTGGGCACCGCCGGATCATCGCGCATCACTAGCCAGGTGTCCCTGTCGCAGCGGATAGGCTTCGGGCGCGTCACACGAGCATTAGAACATATGTTCGAATGAACGGCGATGTCGACAGCGGGTATCAGGGGATATAGAGGGTCCATTTGCGGTGCGTCGCAGCCGAGGTCAGATAGGTTTTCTGCCATGCGTTTGCTTCTTCCTCGGTCTGCATGGGCGAGATGGGCCGTAGGGGGCTTGTTAGTCGTCGCTCTGCTCGGCGCGATCGGCCCCCTGCCGTCCTGGATTGTCGCTTGGACCGTCAATACGGGATTGAGCGCTGAGCAGTGGGCTGGCGCAGTGTCGGAAGAACGGCGAAGCGTGCTCCTGGTGCTGGGCGGTCTAATCGCCGTCATCTCGCTCTACTACACGGCTCGGCGTCATGCCCTCAATGAAGACTCGAATCGGACTGATCGCTACTCGGCGGCGATCGTCAACCTTGGCTCGGAGTACGCGGAAGTTCGAACGGGCGGTGTCTACGCGCTGGAAAGGATCATGCGCGAGTCGAATCGCGACCGTGCGGCCATCAGCGACGTGCTTTGCGCCTTTGTGCGAGCGCGTGCAGTACAGCGTTATGACGAGGACCAGCAGACCTTCGCGCCGCTGCCAATTGACCTTGATGCCGCTGTTAGAGTGATCGCTCGCCGCGGATCGGTCGCGGACGGCTACCCGCCCGCTGATTTAGCCGGAACCGATCTGAGTGGGGTGTATATCCCAAACGCTCAGCTAGCGAACGCGAATCTGCAAGGTTGCACCCTGTTCAGGGCGGATTTGACAGGCGCCGATCTAAGCGGGGCCAAACTGAGCGGGTCGATCCTCAACCTCACAATATTGCGCGCAGCCGACTTGTCTAACACTGATGCTGGAGTGTCCGGCGAGTTGAAATCCGCAAGGACGACCGGCACCCAGATGCAGGAAGCAAAACTTGCAGGATCACGGTGGGTGCGATGTACCTTTCACGTCGCCCAACTCACCGAGGTGTCAGCGGCCTCAGCCGATTTCACGTACGCTCACTTCAATTCCTCTAGCCTGACCGGAGAGTTTGTCGGCGCCGATTTCCTTGGTGCCAGCTTCAACGAAACAAGCGTTGGGGGCGACTTCCAAGGGGCAAACCTGCGGGAAGCAGGCGGCTCTACAAGCTTTTTCCGGGCCAGCTTTGAACAAGCGGATCTGACGGGTGCTCGGTTCGGCGGGTGTATCTTCGACAACTGCAACTTCAACGGAGCCCTGACGGACTCGGCGACAAACAACGAGCTTCCGCTTGTATAACGCTCGCCGCGGCTCGCCAACTCTGCGCAGGCCCCGTAAGGGCCAGAGATGGTGAGGCATGGCAAGCGTAACTCCACGAGTCAGTCGTTCCGGCAAGACAACTTCATGGAGAGTGCAAGCCCGCGACCAGACCGGCCACATGCGGGGGCTTTCCTTCCCAGAAAGGTCAGAAGCCGACGCATTCGCGGCGTCCGTTGACAGGCGCGGGTGGGACTGGGCACTAGCTGAACTCAAGGGTTCGCTTGACCTGCCGGAAGTCTGGACCTTAGGGCGTGGTCACGCTGGCCTATCGGATTCCGCCGATTCCTGTGAGAGCGCACGACGCGCCGGAACCTGATGGCATCCCGCACGAGGTCTGGCTCTCCACGATGAAGGCCGTGCAGGCTGTACTTGGCGACTGGGACGACTACTGGACCACGACGAGCATCGTCAAGGAGGCTCCCGTGAACCTCTCGCTGGCTGATGCGCTGGCTGACATCTGGCGGGAACTTCGGAGCGGGCTGGATGCCCTCGAATCAGGAAACCCGAGGGAGGACGTCCTCTGGGAATGGCGGTTCGACTTGCGAACCCACTGGGGACTCCACGCCGTCGAAGCCCTTCGCGCACTGCACCAGAGAGTCCTCGCGTCGGAGGAGTCCCATCCCGTCGCCGAACTGTGAGTCGTTGCGCACTTCGTGTCGAGTGGTGGGCAGAGGTCGCGACTCGGTAGGGTTCGGCAGGGATGCAGCGGGGAGGAAGAGCGTGCGTCGTCGAGTCGTGACCGCGTGGTCGGCGTATGGGGCTCTCGTGCTCGTGGGCCTCGTCTCTGCGGTGGTCGCCGCCGTGAATCGTGTGGGTACGTCGTCGCTCGGATCATCGGCGGGGCTGACGCTCGGGGCCGTCATTCTCGGTGGGGGACTGCTCGCAACCGTCGTGGTGACCGGCGTGTGGGGCTTGCAGAACTTTCGGTGCCGGGCCGCACTGCATCGCCGGTATCCGGATGCGGAGGTGTTGACGGCGCGGCGGGATGACTTCCGCGACCTCGTCGACGTCGACGCGCTCGGCATCCGGTACCAGGACATCCCGTACTTCGTCGGCGTCGTCGTGGATGAGAGCGGCATCTCGGCCTGGGCGGGCGGCGATCCCGGCGAGGCTCCCCGCATGCTGGCCTTGCTCCCGTGGAGCGAACTGGGTCCGCTGGAGCGCTCGGCGACGGAGAGCGCCCTGCCGCGATACGTCCTCCGCTCGAAAGTCGACACAGGGGGTGGCGTGGTGGCGCTGCAACTGAGCTTGAGTTCGGCGTGGTCGGGCGGCCTGCTCCCGCAGGGGTACCGGGCGTCGGGTGAAACCCTGGCGGCGCTGGAGGCGGTCCGAGTGCGGCCGGCGTCACCGAGACGTCAGTAGCGTCGAAGGTCCTCCGAATCGGTCGATCTGAGACGCCCGGGAAGCACGCCCCGAATTCCCCGACGTCCGGTCTCGACGTGAACGGAGCCGTCGTCGAATGTCAGCTCCACGCGCGATCGCCCGGGGCCGACCCATTCCCGTATGCGACCGGCGGCGACGGCCTCGATGGCCTTCTCCGCGAAGCTGATGCCGGATTCGTCGTAGGTGAGCTCCCACCGACCGCCGCCTCCGCTCTCGACTTCCAGCACGATCCACTGGTCGGCGATAAGGGTCACGGAGCGAGCGCCCTGCCGGTGCGGGAGGACGCGGATCACTGGGATGCCGTCCGGCTGCTCGGCGATGACCCGAGCGCGGGACCCGACGATTCGTCGCGCGGCCGCCTCCAACCGTGCGAACGTCTCGGGCGTGGCGCGATCGGGCCATGCGTCCGCGTCCGCCGTCGATGCCACGCACCGACCCTGATCGAGCCGCCGTCGCACCCGCCAGCGCCGCCGACTCGTCAGTCGTTGCTCCGCGTATCGACTGGTGACGTGATGTCGCAACGCGGCCGTCACTCCGTCTTCGACGCGACCTGCCGCAGCTCCAGGAGCGGGCAGCTGAACGGGTCCTTGTCTCCGAGGCCGACCTGGTTGATGTGGCGCGTGACGATCGCGTACGACTGCAGGAGGCCCGTCTCGGTGTAGCGGGTGCCGTTAGCGTCGCAGAAGGCGCGGATCATCGGTGCGGCCCGGCGCAGGTGCGGGCGCGGCATCGAGGGGAACAGGTGGTGCTCGATCTGGTAGTTGAGCCCGCCCATCAGGAAGTCGATGGTGCGTCCGCCCCGGATGTTGCGACTCATCAGCACCTGTCGGCGGAGGAAGTCGAGCTTCATGTCGTGCGGCACCAGCGGCATCCCCTTGTGGTTCGGCGCGAACGACATCCCCATGTAGAAGCCGAACAGTCCCAGCTGAACGCCGAGGAACGCGGCCGCCTTTCCCGGCGGGAGGACCAGGAGCACGAGGGCCAAGTAACCGAGGATGCGGACCGCGAGGAACGACACCTCCACGGCCCGGCGCCGCAGCTCACCGCGCGCGAACACCCGCCGAACGCTCGAAGCGTGCAGCGACAGACCTTCGAGAAGCAGGATGGGGAAGAAGAACCAGCCCTGGTGTCCGATCAGCCAGCGCACCGGCCGGGAGCGTTTCGCCTCCACTTGAGCCGGCGTGAAGGACATCACCGGCAGCTCGATGTCGGGATCGGCGCCCTCCTGGTTGGGATTGGCGTGGTGCCGCGTGTGCTTGTGCTGCCACCAGCCGTAGCTCATCCCGACGAACAGGTCGCCGACGATGAGGCAGATCCAGTCGTTCCAGCGGCCGGACCGGAAGATCTGCCGGTGGGCGGCGTCGTGGCCGAGGAAGGCGATCTGCGTGAAGACGAACGCGAACACCACGGCGGTGACGAGCTGCCACCAGCTGTTGCCGATGATGAGGAACGCCGCGATCATGGTCGCGGTGACGACGGGGACCAGTATGAGTTTGGTCCAGTAGTAGCCGTAGCGACGGTGCAGGAGACCGGCCTCGCGGACCATCGTCGCGAGCTCGGAGTAGCCCCCGTCGCGTCCGGTCGAACGTGTGGCGGACGAGCGTACGCCCGTGGGCTGGAGGCCCGTCGAGCGTGGAGACAGTTGCGACATTGCGGGCCCCGAATCGTTGCGAGTCGCGCCTGGGTCCGGGACGCTGTGTCGCCGATTCTACGCCGCCCATCACGATCGTGGCGGTATGGCGGCGACCTCTCAGGTGCGGTTGCGCTTGGCCAGCGTCGAGCGCCGCACCAGGCCGATCACCAGGGTCGCGATCACCAGCACGATGCCGATGATCCCCAGCCACAACAGCCCCTTGATGGCGAAGCCGACGATCGCGAGGATCACCCAGAGCACGATGAGGACGATGACCAGGATGAGCATGCTCCGACCGTACTCCACGGGAGGCAGGAAGTAACCCGTCTCCGCGGGGGAAGGCTGGCTCATGCCCTCCCAGAGAGCCGACAGCTCGGCCGCCCAGTGGGCGGCGAGCGACCGCAGATGACGGTGCGTGAGACGGAATGACACCGGATGGCCGTCCTCGAACCGAACCTCCTCCGTTGCCCAGGGCGGCGCGCCTTCGTGGGCGAAGACAATGGTGATCGTTGCGCCGTCGGTATCCACCTCACTCCGTTCGAAGCGCAGCGCCGGCTCGATGAAGTCCAGGGAATCGGCGTGCGACGGATCGCTCTCGTCGAGGCCGCCGTCCCCGGCAGCCGCCAGCCACTTCTCCAGCGCCCGTGCCTCCTGGATCGTCAGGCACGGGTCCGTGAACCGCCACTCTCGTCCATCGACGCCGCCGTGCCCGCGGATCACCAACCAGTCGCCGTCGCCGATGCCGTCGCCTGAGCCCGGGAGCAGATCCGGAAACTGGCGATCGTCGATCGTCAGTTCCACGAACCGGCCGTCGCCCTCGAACCTCACACTCGGCCGGTGACCGTCGCCGGGCCCGCCACCCGCTGACGCGCGACGAGGCGGTGGTGGAAGCGCCGCGCCAGTGGGCGCTCCAGCGCGAACCACGAGACCGTCGCCGCCGCCACGGTGAGGGGGAGCGCCAGCAGGAGGGTGATGTTCGGGTCCGGGGCGAAGCGCACCTGGAGCAGCAGGATGATCGGATAGTGCCACAGGTACATGCCGTAGGAGATCCGGCCCAGGTAGTCGAACGGCGGCAGCGAGAAGATCCGGGTGAGTAGTGAGCTCTGGTGCGTCACGAGGAAGGCGATGAGCGCGCAGGTCGCGATGCCGACGGCCGGGAGACCGATCGTGTAGTACAGGTAGACCTTCTTCTCGGCGCCGGCGACGTTGAACTCGGGGACGAGCACCGCGACCGCGGCGAGGTAGACGAGTGCCGGGCCGACCGCCCACGCGGAGACGCGGCGGAGGATGTTCCCGGCGCCCGCGTGGAACGCGACCGCCAGCAGAGCGCCCATCAGCAGCATGTCGACGCGGAAGGTCGTCGCGAACGTCTGGTACAGGTTGCTCGGGTCGAAGACGAGGAAGCGCGAGACCACCACCGCGAGCACCAGCACGCCGATGAGGATGGTGAGGGCGCGCAGCGGCCGGCGGAAGCGCAGCGCCAGGATGACCAGCAGCGGCCAGAGGATGTAGAACTGCTCCTCGACGGAGAGCGACCAGAGCGGTCCGAAAGCGCCGAGCGCTCCGCTGTTGGTGATGACGATGAGCCAGTTGGAGAAATAGAACAGCACGCCCGGCGTGGACGACAGCGTCGCCGGGGCCAGCGTCCCGAACCGACCGGGGAGGAACAGCGCGATGGTGTCGACGACCAGCACGAGCAGCAGGAGCGCGGGGACCAGGCGGAGGATGCGGCGGCCCCAGAAGCGCAACAGGTCGATGCGACCCAGCTTCTCGTGCTCCCGGAGCAGCAGCGTCGTGATGAGATAGCCGCTCAGGACGAAGAAGACGTCGACGCCGAATCCGCCGCCGTGCATCCACGAGACATGGGCGTGCGCTGCGATCACCGCGAGGACGGCGAAGCACCGGATCCCGTCGAGTCCCTTGATTCTCTGCACAGGCAGAGAGTCTAGGTCACGTCGGCTCAGCGGTCGCGCGCGATCACCGAGAAGTCCTTGTCGCCGAGCCCCGCATTCACGGCACGTTGCAGCTCGGCGGCGATGAGGGCCGCCGCCGGGAGCGGGGCGTCGGCGGTGGCGATCATCAGGCGGAGGTCCTTGGCGAGCAGGGAGGCGGAGAACTGGGTGTCGTCGAAGTCGCCCGACGCGACGACGGGGCCTTTCATGCCGGCGATCGGGGCGATGGTGGTCAGCGGCAGCATCGAGAGCACCTCATCGGTGGACAGGCCGCCGGCGGTGCCCAGCCGGAGGGATTCGCTCAGCGCCTCCATCGAGATGGCCAGCGCCAGGTTGGCGACCAGCTTCGCGGCGGCCGCCTTCTCGGGGCGATCGAAGGTGCGGATCTTGTCCGAGTCCGCCCACATCGCCACGATGTTGCGGGCATCGCGGGTGGCGTCGTGCTTCCCGCCGATCAGCACCGCGAGGCTCCCGGCACGTGCCGGGGCGAGCGAGCCGACCACCGGCGAGTGGATGTACCGCACGCCCGCATCCTCGGCCCACGCCGCGAAGTCGGCCGCGTCGGAGGGCGCGACGGTCGTGACGTCGATCCACAGTGCCCCCTCCGGGATCGGCAGGGACGGCTCGATCACGGTCTCGCGAACGGCCTCCGGGCCGAACAGGACGGTGATGACCGCGTCTGCCCCCTCGACCGCCTCGGCGGCAGAGGACGCGATGTGCGCGCCCCGGCGTCCGACCGCTTCGGCCGGTTCGGGGGACCGGTTCCACGCCGTGACGTGGTGACCGGCGTCGATGAGGTGGGTGACCAGCTCGCGGCCCATGCGGCCGAGCCCGAGGAAGGCGATGTGCATGTCATCCACTGTGCGCCTGCGGCAGCGCGCAGGGAAGGGGCGGGTCAACTCCGCCGGGTGAGCGCATCCCGTCGCGCGAGCAGGAACGCGCGCTCGGCGTCACCGCCGCACAGCGAGGCGGCGACGGCGTACTCGTCCGCCGCCTCGGCCGTCCGCCCGGCACGCAGCAGGAGCCCGGCCCGCACGCCGTGTAGCAGGTAGAAGCCGGCGAGCGGTTCGCGCAGCGGCTCCAGCGCGGCCAGGCCCGCGTCCTCTCCCTCCACCTCCGCCACGGCGACCGAACGGTTCAGCGCGACCACGGGCGTGGGCGAGGCGCGCAGCAGTTGGTCGTAGAGAGCGACGATCTGCGGCCAGTCCGTGTCCGCGGCCGTCGGGGCGTCGTCATGCACCGCTTGGATAGCCGCCTGCAGCTGGTACGGACCCGGCCGCCCGCGCGCCAGGCACAGGCGCACCAGCTCGTGGCCCTCGGCGATCTGCTCCGCGTTCCAGCGGGACCGGTCCTGCTCGGGGAGCGGGATGAGAGCGCCCGCCGCGTCGACCCGGGCCGCGCGGCGCGCATCCACCAGCAGCAGCAGGGCGAGGAGGCCGAGCACCTCCTCCTCGTCCGGAAGCAGGGAACGCAGTTCGCGTGCCAGCCGGATCGCCTCCGTGCACAGCTCCTCCCGCACGAGCCGGTCACCGGCGCTCGCTGCGTACCCCTCGCTGAACACGAGGTACACCACGGCCAGCACGGAGCGCAGCCGGGCGGGGAGGTCGTCGGCGGAGGGGATGCGGTACGGGATGCGCGCGTCGCGGACCTTCGCCTTGGCGCGCGAGATGCGCTGCGCCATCGTCGCCTCGGGTACGAGGAACGCCCGGGCGATCTCGGCGGTGGTCAGCCCGCCGAGCAGGCGGAGGGTCAGCGCGACGCGTGCCTCCGGCGACAGGGCGGGATGGCAGCAGGTGAAGACGAGGCGGAGCCTGTCGTCGGCGATGGCGTCGGCGGCGGCGTCGGCGGCATCTGCAGAATCCGCACGGCCGTCGCCGGTCAGCTGCCGCAGCAGCATCGCCTCGGCTTCCTTCTCGCGCCCGACCGCATCCCGCCGCAGCCGGTCGATCGCTCGGCGGCGGGCGGTCGTGATGATCCAGCCGGCCGGTGCGGGCGGGATGCCGTCGCGCGGCCAGCGCTCGGCGGCGACGGCGAAGGCGTCCTGCACCGCGTCCTCTGCACGGTCGAGGTCGCCGAAGACGCGGTACAGCACGGAGACGGCGCGGCCGTACTGCTCGCGGAACGCCGCCGCGATCGCGGCGGCGTCCGGCAGCGGAACCGCCGCACCGTTCTCCATGCCGGGTGCTCCCGTCACTCCGCGAAGGGCCGCACCTCGATCGGCAGAGTGGCGGCCAGCGCGAGTCGCCTGCCCCACTCGAGCGCCGCATCCAGGTCCGGCGCCTCGACGATCGTGAAGCCGCCGAGATGCTCCTTGCCTTCGGCGAAGGGGCCGTCGGTGACGAGGACTTCGCCATCCTGCGGGCGCAGCACGGTGGAGGCCGACACCGGGAGCAGGCCGTTGGAGAACACCCAGGCGCCGGCCGCACGGATGTCGGCGTTCAGGGCGTCGAGATCGCGCCCGATGGCGGCGAGCACCTCGGGCGGCGGAGCTGCTCCATCCGGCTGGTAGACGCTGAGCAGGTACTGGGTCATTGTCGTGTTCCTCTCCGGAGCGCCGCTGGGGAGGGCGCTCTCACCGTCTACACGAACACCCTGCCGCATTCTCGACAGCGGCGGCGGAATCCGCCGGAGTCTGCCTCCACCGGTTCAAGCGAGCGCGCGACGGTGACGGTCCTCCGGCAGGAACAGCGCGGCGATGAGCCCGCCGACGCCGAGGATCGCCAGCACGGCCATCGCGGTGCCGTACGCCGCACCGCCCGCGTCGATGTTGGCGACGAGGATGGTGCCGGCGATCGCCGTGCCGAGCGTCGAGCCCAGGTTGGACACGCTCCGCGACAGCCCGGAGATCTCTCCCTGCGCCTTCTCGGGGAACGCCGACTGCACGACGTTCACCGACGGCGTGAGCATCAGCCCGAGCCCGGCGCCGATCAGGAACAGCCCGGGCACGAACGACCACTCCGTCGTGCTCACCGCCACCAGCCAGATCAGCAGCACGACACCGGGGATGCAGAGCACGAACCCGGTCAGGATGAGGCCCCGCTGCGAGAAGCGCTTCGCCAGCCTCCCGGCGACCAGTGATGTCAGGAGCAGTCCGACCGTCGCCGCGGTGAAGATGACGCCGGTCTCGATGGCGTTGTGGCCGCGAACCACCTGCAAGTAGGCCGACACCGTGAACGAGGTGCCCATCAGGAGCACCCACTGCAGGTTCTGAGTGATCAGCGCGATGTTCGACACCCGGTTCTTGAACAGGGAGGTCGACAGTAGCACCTCCTTGCCCGCGCGCTCACGGCTGCGCACCCACCAGAAGAAGAGGAAGAGGATCACGATCCCGGCGAGGACGAGCCCGATCATCAGCGGGACGCTGGTATCGGCCGCGAGGATGCCGAGCACCAGCACGAAGAGTCCGAGGGCGGAGAGCACGGCGCCGACGACGTCGAACGGCCGGTCGGGGTCGGCCGGCACCGGGTCGGTCAGACGGCGGCTGAGCAGCAGGATGATCACGATGATGAGCGCCTGGAACAGGAACGCGGCGCGCCAGCTGATCGCGCTGGTGATCAGGCCACCGATCAGCGGACCGGCGGCGGCGCCGATGCCGCCGAGCGCGCTGATGATCCCGAACGCCCAGGCACGCGTCGCGATGTCGGGCAGGTAGAGGGTGGTCAGGATGTAGACCGGTGGGATCAGCAGCGCCGTCCCGATCCCCTCGAGGATGCTGTTACCGAGGATGAGAGCCCACAGCCCCGGGGAGAGCGCGCTGATGATCGCGCCGATCCCGTAGACGATGAGCCCGAGGGTGAAGCAGCGCTTCCGGCCGATCTTGTCGGTCAGCTTGCCCGCCGGGATCATCAGGGCGGCCATGGTCAGCAGGAACAGCGTGATGCTGACCTGGATGCCCTGGACGGTCGTGTCGAGATCGCGCGACATGTCGTTGATCATCACGTTCATGTTCGAGCCCGCGAAGCTGCAGATGAACTGCGCGAGCGCGAGCGGCGCGATCAGGCGCCGGACCGATGCGTGCGAGACGCCGACGGCTGCTGCGGTCATGGTGACCTCCGATCGGGAGGGGACCTCCGATCGGGAGGGCGGACTCCGCCCGGATGGTAGCTCCGCGGGTGCGACCCCGGGTAGACGGCAATCCGTCCGGCCCGGAACATCTCTCTCGCCGGTCGGAGGGTCGCGGGGTTACCATCCGGCCATCGACTGGAGGGACACCATCATGGCCGCAGACGAGCACGCCTTCCCGGATATCGCCGACCACGGCCTGATCGGCGACCTGCAGTCCGTGGCCCTGGTGTCCACCGAGGGATCGATCGACTGGTTCTGCTCACCCCGCTTCGACTCGCCCGCGGTCTTCTCGTCGCTGCTCGACCGCGAGAAGGGCGGGTTCTTCCGCATCCGGGCGGAGGACGACGGGATGCGGATCAAGCAGATGTACTTCCCGCAGACGGCCGTCCTCATCACCCGGTTCATGTCTCCCTCCGGGGTCGGCGAGGTGATCGACTTCATGCCCGTTGCCGACGAGCCCACCATCCCGAGCGACAACCGCGTGGTGCTGCGCGGCATCCGGGTCGTCCGTGGCGAACTCGACTTCTATATCGAGTGCCGCCCGCGATTCGACTTCGGCCGCCGTCACCACACGGCGAGCGCGGCCGACGGCGGCGTGGTGTTCGAGGGCGACGCGGTTCGCGCATCCCTCACCGGGCTGACGGCCGACGAGCTCGCTGCACTGGACCTCTCCGGCGGCGATGTGGATGCGACGGTCACGGTCGCGGCGGGAGAGCTCCGGCTCTTCGTGTTCCAGACCGCGCCGGAGTCCGGAGCCGAGCCGCTCACCGCGGACGCCGGGCAGGCGGCGTTCCGCGAGACCGTGGCGTTCTGGCGGGACTGGCTGCAGCGCAGCACCTACTCGGGCCGCTGGCGCGAGTCGGTGGAGCGTTCGGCGATGGTGCTGAAGCTGCTGCAGTACGCGCCGAGCGGCGGACTGGTCGCCGCACCGACGGCCGCGCTGCCCGAGCAGCTCGGGGGAGTGCGCAACTGGGACTACCGCTACACCTGGATCCGGGACGGCTCGTTCTCGGTCTTCTCGCTCCTCGCGCTCGGCTACACCGAGGAGGCGATCTCGTTCGCGCTGTGGGTCTCCGACCGGGTCGCCGAGCAGGCCGGCGAGAGCTCCGGCCCGCTGAAGATCATGTACCGGATCGACGGCTCCTCCGACCTGGAGGAGCGCGAGCTGGAGGACTTCGAGGGCTACGCGGGGTCGCGTCCCGTGAACATCGGCAACGGCGCCGCCGACCAGCTGCAGCTCGACATCTACGGCGAGGCGATGGACGCGCTGTACGCCACCGAGGGCTACCGGCCGATCGGGCACCCCGGCTGGAGCAAGCTGTGCCGCATCCTGGACTGGCTGGTGGCGAACTGGGACCAGCCGGATGAGGGCGTCTGGGAGACGCGCGGCGGCCGCAAGGACTTCACCTACGGGCGCATCATGTGCTGGGTCGCCTTCGACCGGGCCATCGCCATCGCGCGCGACCGCGGCCTCCCCGCTCCTCTCGAGTCGTGGATCGAGGCGCGCGACGCCGTCTACGAGCAGGTGTTCACCCGGTGCTGGAACCCGGACCGGCAGGCGTTCGTGCAGTACCCGGGCACCGACGTGGTGGATGCGATCACCCTGCTCATGCCGCTGGTGGGCATGATCTCGCCGCAGGACCCCATGTGGCTGTCGACGCTCGACGCGATCACCGAGGAGCTGGTGACCGATAGCCTGGTGTACCGCTACAACCCGGCCGCGTCGCCGGACGGCCTGCCCGGCGCGGAGGGCACGTTCTCGCTGTGCTCCTTCTTCTACGTGAACGCGCTCGCGGACGCCGGGCGCATCGAGGAGGCGCAGTACGCCTTCGAGAAGATGCTGACCTACGGCAACCACCTGGGGCTGTTCGCCGAGGAGATCGACCCGGCGGGGCTGCAGCTGGGCAACTTCCCGCAGGCGTTCACTCATCTCGCGCTGATCCGCGCGGCGATCACTCTGGACGCTGCGCTCGACCGGCAGCAGAAGCGAGAGGCGGCCCCTGCCGGCGGGTCGCGGACGACCTCCCGCCGACCGCGCCGCTGACGCGCAGGTAGACGATCAGCCAGGCGAACACGACGACGCCGGCGACGAGTTCGGTCGCGGTCAGCACGTAGTAGCCGACGACGAAGAACAGCAGGACGGCCACGATCGTCGCGAAGAACACGTAGCCGAGCACGAAGAACGCGACGGGAGCCTCGGGCAGCGCCGCCCGCACCCAGAAGACGACGAGCGAGAACACCAGCACCATCCCGACCGCCGACACGTTGTGCAGGACCTGCGAGACGTTCAGCGGGAACAGCCCGACCCCCGCGAGAAGCACCCCGATGAGGATGAGTCCGACGCGGACCCGGATGAGCGCGGCACGCTGACGGTCGGCGACCGGATCGCCCTCCGACGCCGGGGCCAGGAAGCGCGTGTCCGTCGCGTAGCGCGCCATCGCCGTGACGATCACGCCGGCGATGATCAGGGTCAGGTTGAAGGAGAGCGAGGAGATCGACTGGGTCATGCCGAGGGCGCTCAGGTGCAGCATCCACCAGTGCGGGTCCGGCGCGCTCAGCATCGCCGCGAGGATGCCGACGATGACGAAGGCGGCGAGCACGGTGGACAGCCGCATCAGGCTCATGTTCACCGCCGACAGGAACACGGCGTACCCGGTGACGGCCGCTGCGGTCGCCGCGAGAACGGACGCGGAGAGGAAGTACACCGTCGCGTCCTGGAACCCGTCAGCGAGCACCGTTCCGAGCACCAGCCAGCCGAGGAGCGCGATGACGCCGTGCGCGACGGCGATGGCGATGGTGTCGAACACGTCGACCGGGGAGACGCCCGGCCGTCGCCGCTCGCCGGGGGTGGCGAACGGGGTGAGGCCGTCGCGCATCCACAGCCTCCCGACCACGTACGCCAGCACGGCGACGATCCCGCCCGCATACGCGACGAACTGGCCGACGGAATCCGGGCCGGCGATCGGCAGGTCGCGACCCCAGAACAGCGGGAGGGCGACGATGCCCGCGAGGACGAACGCAGCGGCGCCCGCGACGATGGCGGCCCCCTCCGCCTTGAGCAGCGGAGTGCGCCGCATCTGCCCAACGGTGTCGCCCATGTCACCACCTCGCCGGCCGGGAACGCGCTCACTGTACCGCCATGCGGAGCGCAGGCACCAGGCAGCGTTCCCGCCGCCGGGCCGACCGCGCGGCCGCCGCGGGGTCCCGCGGGAGTCAGCCGCCGGTCACCGTCTCCACGATCGTCGCGCGGAGCACCTCGCCGGCCATGCGGCCGCTGGCTGGAGTCGGGTGGATGCCGTCGACGGAGGTGTGAGGGCGCCATCGACCGTCGTCAGTCCTCACCGCCGTCCACGGATCGACCCACGTCCAGCCGGAGCGTCGGGCGAGGTCGCGGAGTTCCCTGTTGAGCTCGAGTGTCACGGCCGCCCGGTCGTCGTTCCGCGGCGCGACCGCCGAGAGGATGCGGAGCGGAACGCCGGTCTTCTCGAAGATCGCGGTGATGTTCGTCAGCGTCCGCGGGTTCGGGCGGTCGCCGACCGGTGCATCATTCGTGCCCGCCATGACGACCACCACCTGCGCGTCGGGAAGAGGGGTCACGTGGCGGTGGATGTCGGCGGTGGTGTCACCGTAATGCCGGTAGCCGCCCACGTCGGCGACGTCGCCCGTGGCGGCGGTGGCGACCCACGTCCAGTGCGTCGGCAGGCCGAAGCGGTCGGTGGAGGCGGTGATGGAGTCGCCGATCGCACCGAAGCGGATTCGATCGGTCTGTGGCACCGAGGTGCAGGAGGCGATCAGCAGCGGGACGAGGAGAAGGGCGGCCGACGACCGGGCGAGGCGAGCCCAGCCGCGTCGCCCGTTCATTCATCCTCCGAGTTGTCGGTCGATGTAGGGGGCCAGAGCCGTGGCGTACTCCCTGCTGAGATGCGAGAAGTCGCGATAGACGATGACCGAACCGACCTGAGGGTAACACCACTGCTCGTCGCAGAACCGGTCGCGCAGGGCGATGCGGGTGACGTGGTGCTGCTGCTCGGCTTGTGTCGCGGCCTGGGTGATCACCATGGACGGCGGCAGGGCGGAGGCTCGCGGCACGGCGCAGGACATCGGATCGCTCGCGTGGCCGGCGAGGCAGGTCGGGACGGATGTCCCGATCGTGCGCGGGACATCCTCGAAGACGTAGACCCGCTTGCCGGAGGCGCGCCATCCCTCCCACTCGTCGAGGAATCCGTCGATGGCGGGATCGGCGAGCGGGTGGTCGGGCGGGGACGCGAACGTGTACGCGGACGAGAAGGATGCGGTGAACACGGCGCTGACCGTGGAGTCGGAGGCGAGGCGGGCGTTCAGGTTCTTCACCCACTGATGGCACGCCGCCTGATTGGCGTCGGTCGTCTCGTTGGGGAGGACGCGCAGCGCCAGCGTTGCCGGGCACGAGGTCTTGACGTAGGAGACGACCTGCCAGCCGCGCTTCTTGCCGACGGCGTCGAGGGCGGGGATCCAGGCGGACGCGTGCGAGTCCCCGACGATCGCCACCTTCTTCGTCGCCTTCGACGCCGGAGCGCCGTACGAGCAGGTCACGAGCTCCGAGCCCTCGAATCCGGGCAGGCACAGCGGCTGCTCCTTCGACACCGCGACCGCGACCCGGCTGACGTCGACGGTTCCGGTGACCGGTGAGCAGGCGGCTTCGTGGGTGAGGGCGGCCGGCCCCTGGCAGGCGCCCGAGCGCGGGGCTGCCGCCACCGGGGTGCCGACGGTGGGAACGATGACGAGCACCGCGCTGAGCGCCACCACCGCGGCGCCACCGGCGAGCGCGAACCCGTAGGGGCGCCACCCGCTGCGGAGCAGACGTCCGCGCCGGACGGGATCCTCGACGGCGACCTTCGTCACCCAGGCCAGCGCTGTCGCTCCGATCAGGATGGCGATCTTCGTCTTCCAGCCCAGTGGATGCCCCAGGATGAACGGGAGGATGACAATCGCCGGCCAGTGCCAGAGGTACAGGGAGTACGAGACGTCTCCCAGGAACGTGGCCGGCCGTCGTGACAACCACCATCCGGGACCGTAGGGATGAGGGTTGCCGCAGCAGAGGATCAGCGCGACGGTCGCGCCGACCGGCACGATGGCGGTGAACCCCGGGAACGGCGTCGCGGCCGTGTAGGTGGTGGCCGCGAAGGCGAGGGCGCAGACCGCGGCCCAGGCGGTAAGGGTGGCTGCCGGGCCGCTGAACCGCCGGTCGGCCGCCAGAAGCGCCGCGAGACCGCCGGCCCCGAACTCCCAGACACGGGTCGGCGTGACGAAGTACGCCCCGGCGGAGTTCACGGCGGTGTAATAGATGGAGAAGGCGAGCGACAGGACGGAGATGACGGCCAGGCCGATGATGAAGACGGTGCGACCAGAGGTCCGAGACGTCGACTTCACACGTCGCCCGGCGATCCAGAAAAGGCCGATCAGGATGAGCGGCCACACCGCATAGAACTGCTCCTCGACGGAGAGGGACCAGAAATGCTGGGCCACCGTCGCGCTCTCGCTCATCGCTGAGTAGTCGACGGCGTTGGCGGCCAGCAGCCAGTTCTGGACATAGAGCGCGCTGGCGATCAGCTGCCGGGCCGACGCATCCCATGTCGTCGCGGGCGCCCAGAGGTAGACGGCGACGCACGACACCGCGAGCACCAGCAGGGATGCGGGGAGCAGCCGCCGGATGCGCCGCCCCCAGAACGTGGTCAGCGGAACACGCCCGGTGCGGCTGAAGTCGCGGAAGAGGTGCGCCGTGATGAGATAGCCGGAGATGACGAAGAAGACATCGACGCCGACGTACCCTCCGGTGAGGCGTTCGGGCCAGAGGTGGTAAAGCACCACCGCCAGGACGGCGACAGCACGGAGGCCCTGGATCTCAGGCCGGAACCCCGTTCCTGGCTTGTCCGCGGTCGCTGGGGCGGCGGACCGGTCCCGGGGTTCGTTCACGAGTTCCAAGAGTAGAGCACTCCGGCGGCTGATCGCGAATTATACGTTTTACATGTGCAATATGCATAATCCTCGCAAATCGCGCCGCCCAGTGCCCTGAGCGGCTTCAGACGGTCTCCCCCCGCTCCAGCAGCGCGACCCCGATCTTCGAGTCCGCCATGCCGTAGAACACCCAGTCGCGGCCGTCCACCGACTCGATGGCCGTCGGGAACACGACGTTCGGCACGATGCCGCTCCGCTCGTCCTCCGTCTCGGCCGAGAGCAGCGGTTCGGTGGTGCGGTCGAGCACCCGCCACGGCTCGTCGCCGTCGAGGATCATCGCGCCGGCGGCGTAGTTGACGTTCTTCTGCTGCGCGACCCCCGACTCCAGCCGGCCGGTGACACCGTGGTGGATGAGCAGCCAGCCCTCGGGGACGCGGCGCGGCGCCGGGCCCGCACCGATCTTGAGCTCCTCGAACGGGAACTCGGGACCCGCGAGGAACCGGTTCTGCCGCCAGCGGGCGAGCTCACGCAGGTCGCGCTGCACGGCCTCGACGGGGATGAACGCGATCCAGATGCTGGGCCGGCTCTCGCCCGCGGGGGGATGCTCGCCCTCGCCCGGGCGGATCTCGCCCAGGTCCCACACCGGCCGGTGGAGCACCGCGAGGCTGGGGGTGCCGTCCGGCGCGGTGACCGGTTCGGGGAAGAACACGGTGTCCTTGTTGTGGAAGAGCGACAAGTCGATCCCCAGCTCGTCGTCGTACTCGAACGACACCGGGCCGAGCCGCCGCCAGGCGCGCAGGTCGTCCGAGACGGCGACCGCCGTGTGCGGGCCGAGCGGTCCGTAGGCGACGTACGTCATCACGTGCAGCCCGAGCGACGGGATGAACGTGATACGCGGATCCTCTACGCCTGCGTTCGAACGGCCGCGCTCGAAGGGGCGGTCCGGTTCGAGGACGACGCCCTGGCGTTCGACGGCGACCGGGACGCCGTCCTCCGTGATCACGCGGGCGAGCCCGACGCGCGAGACGTTGCCCTCGGCGACCAGGCGCGGCAGCAGGTACAGGTCGCCGTCGGGGCCGTGGCCGGACGCGGGGTTGAGGACCCCCTCCGCCTCGAGCGGGTCGCCCGCGACAGGTGTCATCACGACGCCCGCCCGCGAGAGCCGGTACGGGAACGCGCTCATGCGTCCACCTCCTTGTAGAAGTACAGTTCGCGGACCCCGGGCGGAGCATCCCACCCCTGCGCGAACGACCAGCGGCCGTCGAGCTTCTGGAGGCCGCCCCAGGCGAGCGAGCCGCCGCGGTTCAGCTCCAGTTGCGTGAACGGGTCGTCGAGCCGGTACAGCGCTTGCGCTGCGGCGAAGTCGCCGTCGGCGTCGGCGTAGAAGAAGTCGAGCACCAGGTGGTCGCCGTCGACGACGGCGCAGGCGACCTCGAACAGCGAGCCGGGGAGCGGCGACAGGTCGAGGTAGGGCTGCACATCGAAGCGCCACTCGAGGCCGTCGGTCGAGCGTCCGACCGTGGGCCGGCCGCCGCATCCCTCGGACAGGAACATGAGGTACTCGCCGCCGATCCGCACCGCCCGGCCATGCTCGTCGCGCGGGATCACCGCTCCCTTCGCCCAGTACTCCGACACCTCGTAGGGGACGACGAGGCCCCGCTTCGTCCAGTGCTCGAGGTCGTCCGAGACCGCGCTCATGATGTCGACGGCGACGGATCCGTCATCCCGTCGCCAGATCGCGTTGTAGAAGAGCACGTAGCCGGTGTCGAGGGCGTAGACCTTCGGGTCCTCGACGCCGAGCGTCTCGTTCGCGAGCGTCGGATACAGGATCGGGTTGGCGGGGGAGTCGTGCCACACGCCGTCCCGCCGGACCGCGTGACCGATCCGGCTGGCGGTCGACTCCTTGCGAGGCGATGCCCGGTAGAACAGGTGCACGTCGTCGCCCCGCTGGATGACGGTCGGGTTGAAGACCGAGTCGCTCGTCCATCCCACCCCGGTGGGGTCGTCCCACTGGCCCTCCGGGCGGAAGGTCAGCGCGTCGTCACGGACGAACGGTCCGATCGCCCAGTCCGGGCGCACCGGGTAGTGCGCCGAGAACTGGTCGGTCGAGATGCGGTCGGTGAGGGCGTTGGTGTGCGCGAGCGCCTCGCGGTAGCTCGCCAGCAGGGCGTCGTGCTCCGCCGGAGCGGTGTGGACGGTGTCCATGGTCTCCCGTGGTTCGTTTCTGTGGATGGACGGGGTGGGTCAGCCCTTGACGGACGAACCCAGGTCGGTGGAGGTGAAGTAGCGCTGGAAAACGATGAACAGCACGACGACGGGCGCGGCCAGCACGACGGCTCCGGAGAGGATCGCGCCGTACGGGTTCGCGGTGGACCCCGCGACCGTCGAGATGTAGTTCGCCAGCGACACGGCCAGCGGCTGCAGGCTCGCCTCCTTGGTGATCAGGAACGGCCAGAGGAACTCGTTCCACGGGCCGATGAAGGTGAGCAGCAGCACCGTGACCAGGGCCGGACGCACCAGGGGCAGCGCGATCCGCCACAACAGCCGGAACTCGCCGGCCCCGTCGACGCGCGCGGCGTCGAACAGCTCCTTGGGGAGCTGCAGGAAGTACTGCCGGAAGATGAGCACGGCCGCCGAGTTGATCGCGAACGGCAGGATCATCCCGAGGTAGTTGTCGGCGAGCCCGTAGTTGCGTGCGATGAGCACGTACAGCGGGATCATCAGCAGCTGGAACGGGATGGTCTGCACCAGCAGAGCGAGGGCGAAGGTGACCCCGCGTCCGCGCCACTGCAGCACCGCGAGCGAGTACCCGGCGAGCACGCCGAACACGACCGTGCCCAGGAGCACGCCGCCGGTGAAGATCCCCGAGTTGACGAGGCCGGTCACCAGGTTGATGCGCGAGTTGATCTCGGCGTAGTTCTGCAGCGTCAGGTTGCCCGGGTTCGGGAAGGCGCCCGCGATCGTCGTGTCGGGGGCCGTCTGAAGCGACCCGACCAGCATGTAGTAGAAGGGGAACAGGAACGCGATGGCGCCGAGCGTCAGCACGATGCCCTGCAGGATCGCCTGCCCGCGGCTCAGCCGCCGCGGGGTGCCCAGGTCCCTCCTGCGCTTGGTCCGCGCCGGTGCGACGGCAGGCGGGGTGGTCTCCGTGGTCATGACTCGTTCCTCCCTCCGACGAAGCGGTTCTGCAGCCAGCCGATGATGAGCACCCCGATGACGAGGATGACCCCGATCGCGGAGGCGTATCCCGGGTGGCCCTGCTGGATGCCCTGCTGATAGATCAGCAGCACCGGCGAGGCGGATCGGCCCTCCGGCCCGCCGCCTCCGGTGAGCAGGTAGGGCTCGGTGAACAGGTTCGCGCCGGTGATCGTCGCGAGCAGCAGGACCAGCACGGTCGCCGGACGCACGCCCGGAACGGTGACCGACATGAACTGCCGGATCTTGCCCGCGCCGTCGGTGGCGGCCGACTCGTACAGCTCGGTCGGCACGTTCTGCAGCGCCGCGAGGTACAGCAGGATGTAGAAGCCGAGACCCTTCCACGTGACGTAGATCGCGATGGACGGCATGGCGAGCGCCGGGTTCGAGAGCCAGCTCGGGCTCGGCGCCAGCGGACCGAGGATCTGGTTGACGAGTCCGTTCTGGCCGAATAGGAACAGCCAGACGGCGATGGTCGCCACACTCGCTGTCACGTACGGCACGTAGTAGCTCACCCGCAGGAAGGTGCGGAACCGGACGATGCTGTTCAGCCCGGAGGCGAGAAGCAGCGACAGGATGACGGTGAGCGGCACGTTGATGATCAGGAAGATGCCGACGTTGACGAACGACTGCAGCACCTGGGGGTCGGTGAACGCCTGGATGTAATTGTCGAACCCGACGAACGGGCGATCCACATTCGCCCCGGGCGCCGCGAAGAAATAGTCGAAGAACGACATGTACACCGCGAAGCACAGCGGGAACGCGAAGATCGCGAGCACGAAGACGAGATACGGCGCGCTGAACAGCCAGCCGAGCGGATTGGTGCCCAGGATGCGCTGCACGAGCGGCGGCCGGTGCGTGCGCCCCGACCCGGTGGCGGGCGAGGCGCCCGCCGCCGGCCGTGCGGTGTCAGAACCGCGGACGGAGGTGCTCATGGCTACTTCTGGGCCTGGAGCTTGTCGATCTTGTCGGCTGCCGCCTTGAAGACGTCCTCCACCGATCCGCTGCCGTTCACGACCGCCTTCGTGTAGGCGTCACGAAGAGCCTGCATCTGCGCGATCGTGTTCGTCCCGGTCGGGTCGTCCACCGTGCGAGCGCTCTGCGCACCGAACTCCTTGTACGCGGGGTGCGAATCGAAGTACGACGCGTAGGTGGTGGCGAGGTCCTTGCGGATCGGCATCTGGCCGCTGACGTCGAGCAGCTTGCCGTCCTGCTCCTGGCTGGTCGCGAACTTCAGCACATCCCAGGCCGTTCCCTGGTTCTTGCACGAGGTGTACATACCGATGTTCTTCGCGTCCGGGAAGGTGTAGGTCTCGTCGGCCGACGTGCCGTCCTTGGTCGGGACGGGGACGGAGCCCCACTGGACCTTGTCGCCGTAGTACGCGATCGCCCACGGGCCGACGATGGCCATGGCGGACTTGCCGTCCTGGAACGCGTCGCCCTGGTACTGCTCCTTGCCGGCGAGCCCATCGCTGTAGATGGTCTTCCAGAAGTTGGCGACATCCAGCGAGTCCTGGTCGGCGATGGTGGCCTTGCCGTCCTCGATGAAGGTCTTGCCACCGGTCTGGGCGGCGAGCAGCGGCAGGTAGTCGAAGTTCACCTGGAAGAACTCGCTCGTCGGGGCCGGGTAGATCGCGTACGGAGCTGCGCCGGACGACTTGATCTTCTGCGCGGCGGCCAGGAACTTGTCGTAGGTCGACAGGTCGGGCTTCTCGGGGTCGAGGCCGGCCTTCTGGAAGATGGCCTTGTTGTAGAAGATCATGACGGGGTTCTGCTTCCACGGCATCTGGTAATAGTCGCCGTCGGCCGACTTGTACTGGGCCGCGGCGTCACCGCTGCGGGCCTCGATGTACTTGTTCCCGTCCGGGAACTTCGACAGGTCGACGAGGCCGCCCTGCTTCTGCCACTGGCCGGTGGCCGCCGGGAGGTTGTTGAACACCAGGCACGGCGTGGTTCCCGCGGTGATGGCGGCGCCGATGACCTCCTCGGTGCTCTTGCCGGCAGGCACCTCCTGCGCCTTGATCTTCTCCTTCGGGTGCGCGGAGTTCCAGGCCGAGACCATCGCCTTGCCCCACTGCACCTCCTGGGTGTTGTTGGAGTACCAGATGGTGATCGGGCCGTGCGCCTTCATGGCGTCCGTGCTGCCGCCTCCGCTCGAGCCGCACGCGGCCAGGGTGCCGGCGACGATGCCGGCGGTGATGAGGGAGATGGCGATCCTACGCTTTCGCATTGTCTCTGCCTTTCGGTGGGTGTGGGGGTAGGGTCGATCAGCCGGCCGACGGCGGGGCGGTGGATGCGCGCACCACCAGCCGGGCGGGCGGCAGCGCGACGTCGCCGGGTTCGCCGTCCTCCACCAGCCGCAGCAGCGCGGTGGCGGCGGCGGTTCCCCAGCCGGCCGGGTCGTTGTCGAGGGTGGTGAGGGAGGGGTAGACGAACGACCCGATGTGCGAGCCGTCCAGTCCGGTGATGGAGAGCTCGGCCGGGAGGTCGAGCCCTCGCTCATGTGCGACGCCCATCCCGGCGATCGCCATGGGGTCGTTCCCGTAGACGATCGCGGTCGGGCGGTCCTCTGTCTCGAGCAGGGCCTTCGTGGCCTCGGCGCCCTGCTCGGGAGAGAAGTCTGTGGTGACGACGACGGGGGAGATCCCGGCCGCCGCCGCGGCGAGCTCGAAGCGCTCACGCCTGCGGAGCCCGTGCAGCATCCGCTCGTCGCCCGAGACGTGGGCGATGCGGCGGTGCCCGAGCTGAACGAGGTGCCGGACGAGCTCGTCGATGCCGGAGTCGTAGTCGCGGGTGATGACGGGGAAGGGGCTGCCACCGGGCGGTTCGCCGAGCGACACGGCGTAGGAGCCGAGCCGCGAGATCAGCGGGATGCGCTCGTCCGCGGCGAGGAGGTCGGTGAGCAGGAACCCGTCGACGCGCTTGTCGGCGATGAGCCGCTCATACGCACGCTCCTCGGCGGCGCGGTCGGGCACGACGGTCAGCACGAGCACGTTGCCGCGTTCGGCCAGCACGGTCTCCACTCCGGCGATGAACGAGGCGAAGAACGGGTCCACCTCGATCGTCCGGGGTTCGCGCCGCAGCACCAGCCCGAGGGCGTACGCGCGCCGGGTGCTCAGACCGCGGGCCCCGGGATGCGGTGTCCAGCCGAGGTCGCGGGCGGTCTGCAGGATGCGCTCCCGCGTCTCGCTCGCGACCCCCGGGCGCGCGTTCAGGGTCAGCGACACGAGCGACTTGCTGACGCCCGCGGCGCGGGCGACGTCGTTGATCGTGACGTTGGCCGGGGTCATGCGGGGCTCACTTCGGGGTCACCGTGGTGAAGCCGCCGGGGAGGACCACGATGATGCCGTGGGCTCCGACGGTCTGCGTGCGGCCGACCTGGCGGCCGGAGGAGTCGTAGCTGGTCGCGGCGACCGGGCCCGTCGCATCCAGCTTCTGCGGCACCGGCAGCTTCGTCGCGTTGACGTAGACGTCGAGGCTGCTGCTGCCCGCGAGTCCGAGGTGCGACACGACGGGCTGGACGAGCAGGGCATCCAGCCGGGCGGTCCCGGAGACGCGCGCGGTCACCGTCGTGGTCTGGGCGGGAACGGGGATGGGCAGGGTCTGCGGCAGCAGGAACACCGGGCTGGGCGCGATGCCCTGATCACCGGAGCGGACGTTGTCGGTCCGGCCGAGAGGCAGCGTCAGGCGGCCGACGGAGGCGGTCCAGGAGGTCGTGCCCGCTCCGCCCGGACCGAGGTCGGCGATCGGCAGGATGCGCGCCGCCGGGTGGCCCGCGGGAAGCGTGACGGTGACGGTGGAGCGGTCGGAGGCCTGCAGGTAGGCGCCGCCCGACCAGTTGGCCGAGCCCGTCCAGGCTGACGGCGGCGTGACGGTGGTGACGGTGCCGGTCGTCGTGCCGGACTCCGCCTCGACCACCGTCAGGCCCTGGGTCGCGGTCGTGCGGGTGAGGGCGGTGGCGGTGCGGGCGATGGCGGGATGCGCATCCAGCGCGAGCATGCTCAGCTGGGTGTGGATGACCGACTCGGCTCCGCAGTTGCGGTTCACGGTGCCGTCGGCCGCGATGCCGTCGACGCAGACACCGGTCGCCGGATCGTAGGCCGGGACACCGGCGCGGTTGGCCCCGAAGTACCAGGCGGCCTGCGCTCCGGCCAGGGCGGCGAGCCCGCCGGCGCCGGTCGCGTCGGCCGCGGCGACGAGGCCCTCGAGTCGCGAGTCGACGCCGTAGGCGATCTGGGTGCGGTCGGCGGGCGTCGGCGTCCAGCCGTTGTCCGGTCCGCCGGTCGCGAGCAGCTGGGCGGTGAACTGGGCGAGGTCGGTGGTCGCACTGCGCTGCAGGGAGGCGTCGCCGAGGGTCGCGGACGCCGCGGTGAGGGCGGCGGGCTGCATCCCGGCCCAGGCATGCCAGAAGGTGGGGGAGTTCGCCTCGGGCAGGAGGGCGCCGAACGGCCACTGGCCGATGCCGCCGCTCTGCAGCTTCGCGATCCCCTCCGAGTAGTGGGCGAGGGCGGTGCGCGCAGCGGTGTCCGCCGGACGGGCCGAGACGTACGCGCTCAGGCCGAGCACGGCCTCCGCCGTCGCCCCGGCGCTGCCGACGATCAGCCAGCCGGGGACGGTGACGCCGTTGGCGATCTGCGTCTGCGGGTACTGGGCGAGCGACTGGCGGCCGAGGGCGCCGAGCGCCAGCTGCATCCGGTCGCCGAGGAACGACGCGAAGGCGGGGTCGGCGTCGCGGAAGCCCGCGTACCCCTCGCCGAGCGCCCAGACGGTGCGGGCGAGCCAGAACGACTCGGCCGAGTCGGACGGGTCGGGCAGCTCCTTCGGGATGGCGGACGGGTTGAGCGTGCCGTCGTGCTGCTGCCAGAGCACCACGTTGCCGGCGTTCGGGCCGTCCGTCGTCTGCAGGTAGGTGAGCGATCGGAGCAGTTCGTAGGCCGACGTGCGGCTGGATGCCGTGCCGTTCTGCTTCCAATCGCGGAGGTAGACGACCGCGGCGCGCGAGATGTCGTCGGCGTCGTACGCGCCCTGGGCGTACCAGCCGCGCGCGGCATCGGTGATCGGGCCGCCGCCGACGCGGTGGAAGGTGCCGTCGGACTGCCGGTCGGCGTACACCCAGGGGGCGCGGGCGACCGGCTCCTCCGCGGCACGGTACGTGGTGTGGCCGGCGACGCCCGCGAGGAGCGGGACATCGTCGAGCAGGAAGTCGAGGTGGGCCAGATTGGTGAGCTTCGGCGGTGCGGCGTCCGCGGTGGCGGAGGCGCTGGGGACGGTCGCCGGAGCGGTGGTCGCGGCCTGCGCGGGCAGGGCGACGGCGGTCACCGCCAGCGTCGCGCCGAGCGCGAGAGCGAGCGCAGCCCGCGGTGTCTTCAGTTCTCGGTTACGCATCGTCGCGACCCCTCATGGTGGAGCGACCCCCGGGCGGGGGTCATCATCTAAACCGGTTTAAAGGACGGTAGGCGCGCTGACGGCAAAAGTCAACGTGAGTCTTGTGAAGGCCCCCGTCGCGCGACGAGACTGGCCGCACCGTACCGCGATCGACCACGCCATGACGGCGGGGCAGGAGGACTTCCGTGGAGTACAAGGACATCCCGACCCAGGCCGACGTCGAACGGATAGCCGGCTTCCGGCAACCCGGCTGCGTCAGCGTCTACCTGCCGACCGGGACGACCCCGGCCGAGGCCGACCGTGCCCGCATCGAGCTGAAGAACCACCTGGCGTCGGCCCAGCGGGCACTCGAGAAGCTCGAGGTGCCGCGGTCGCGCATGCAGAGCATCCAGGCCGAGGGGGAGCGGATCCTCGACGACCGCGACTTCTGGCGCTACCAGTCCCGGTCCCTCGCGGTGTTCCTCGACGGGGAGCTGGCCGAGACCTTCCGCCTCCCGAACCGGCTGACCACCGCGTGCGAGATCGCGGACCGCTTCTACGTGAAGCCGCTGCTGCGTGCGCTCACGTTCCCGCAGACCGCGCTCATCCTCGCCCTCGCAGGCAACTCGGTGCGCCTGCTGCGGATCACGCCCGACCAGTCGCCCGAGCGGGTCGACGTGCCGGGGATGCCGACGGATGCGGCCTCGGCCGTCGGGCTTCCGTCGATCAGTGGACGGCAGGCCGACGGGCGCATCCAGGGCTCCGAAGGGCACAAGGTGCGGATGCTGGAGTACGTGCAGGCGATCGAGCGCGCCCTGCACCCGCTGCTCGCCAACTCGACGGAGCCGCTCATCCTCGCCGCCGCGGAGCCGCTGCTGGGCATCTTCAAGGGGGCGGGGGAGCACCCGCACCTCGTCTCCGAGGTGATCGGCGGCAATCCGGAGGACAAGACCGACGAGGAGCTCGCCGCGGCGGCACGCGGCGTGCTCGACCGGCTGTACGCGAGCAAGGTCGCCGCGCTCCGCGAGACGTACGAGGCGCGCATCGCCGCCGGGACGGCTCTCGTCGATCTCAGCGACATCGCGCGCGCCGCGACCTTCGGCGCGGTCGAGTCGCTCGTCATCGACATCGACCGCCGGGTGCCGGGCACCGTCGACGACGAGACCGGCGCGATCACGTTCGGCGATGACGACACCCCGGGCGAGTACGGCGTGGTGGACGAGATCCTCCGCCGCGCGCTCGCCTCGAAGGCGAAGGTCTATGCGCTCCGGGCGGAGGACGTGCCGGGCGGCGGCGCTGCCGCTGCCGCGGTCCGCTTCCCGGTCTGACGTCGCTCCGTGTCACCTCCCTTTCCGACGCCGTCGGAAACGGAGGTCATCGGGCCGTGCTCCGCCCGCATCCCCTCCGTTCCCGGCGAAAACACCGATCGGCCGGGCGTTTCTCCTCCGTTTCCGACGGCGTCGGAAAGGGAGGAGAAGGGAGACGACGCGCCGGCGCGAGGAGGGAAACGGAGGCCCCCGCACCGGGTTTCGCCCGCATCCTCCTCCGTTTCCGGCGGCGCGCGTCAGCGACGGGGGCGGACCGCCAGCACGAGGAACTCCTGCACCGCGGCCAGCCAGTCGTAGACCGCGCGCTGCATCGCCGACTCCTCGTCGTGGATGTCGCCCTCGTCGCCGTCCTCGTGGATGCCGAGCCGCGCCGCGAGGACCAGCCGGAGGTCGGTGATCGTCCGCAGCCACGCGCTCGCCTCGGCGTCGTCGAGCGCCACCTCGGTCCGTCTGCCGGCCGGCTCGCCGAGCGTCCGCGCCATCAGCCGCGCGTTGTGCTCCTTGCGGTCGGCGAGCCCCTCCGCGGTGAAGCGGCGGAACTCTGCCGACGCCTCCGGGTCGTCCGGATACGCGTCGGGCAGCAGGCGCCCGAGCGCGGGGTCCGTCTGCGGTCCGTCGGGGGTCGCGGCGGCACGCGCCAGCCCGGCCGCCTCGTCGGCGAGCGACAGCAGCAGCCGCGCTTCGTCTGCGGTGAAGGAGGCGACCACCCGACCGTCGCGCCGCCTCCGGTGGAACGGGATCACGCGTCCGCCTTCTGCAGCGTCGCCCACAGGCCGTACTCGTGCATGGCCTCCACGTGCCGTTCCATCTCCTCGCGGGTGCCCGTCGCGACGACCGCGCGGCCCTCCGTGTGCACCAGCATCATGCGCCGCTCGGCCTCTGCCTTGGGGAAGCCGAAGTAGGTCTGGAACACGTAGGTCACGTAACTCATCAGGTTGACGGGGTCGTTCCAGACGATCGTCACCCACGGTGAGCCCAGTTCGAGAAGCTCATCCGTCTGCTCCCGCGTTCCGGTCTGCTCCAGCGTGCCGGCGTCCGTCATCCGGTCGCCTCCGCGATCGCGTCCGCCGCCCGCACCAGCGCCAGGTGGGTCAGTGCCTGCGGCGTGTTGCCCGCGTGGGAGCGGCCGTCGACGTCGTATTCCTCGGAGAGCATACCGACGTCGTTCGCCAGGCCGACCAGCCGGTCCATGAGCCGAGTCGCGTCCTGAACACGGCCGGAGCGGGCGTACTGCTCGACCAGCCAGAACGAGCAGGCCAAGAAGGGATGCTCCCCGGGCGGCAGCCCATCCACTCCGGATTCCGTGCGGTAACGCAGCAGCAGGCCGTCGCGCAGCAGATCCTCCTCGAGTGCTCGCACGGTGCCGAGCATCCGCGGGTCGTCCGCGTCGACGTAGCCGACCTGAGCCAGCTGCAGCAGGGAGGCGTCCACGGCGGTCGTGCCGTAGTGCTGCACGTAGGTGCCGCGGTGCGGATCCCAGCCGTTCGCCTCGATGTCGGCGCGGATGGCGTCGCGCTCGCGCTTCCAGCGTTCGACCGGGCCGTCGAGGCCGTACTCCTCGACGCCGCGGATGGCGCAGTCGAACGCCGCCCAGACGAGCGCGCGCGAGTGCGTGAACTGCTGCGGCTTGTCGCGGATCTCCCAGATCCCGTGGTCCGGATCGCGCCAGTGCTGCTCCAGGTAGCCCATCAGCGCGCGCTGGAGTGCCCACGAGAAGCGGGTCTCGGCGTTCCCCGCGCGGCGGCCGCGGTCGAGGCCGAGCATCACCTCGCCGATCACGTCCGCCTGGAACTGAGTGGATGCGCCGTTGCCGATCCGCACGGGATGCGCGCCCTGGTATCCGGGCAGGCTGTCGATGATCCGCTCGGCGAGGTCGCGCTCCCCGGCGAGCCCGTACATGATCTGCACATCGCCCGGGTCGCCGGCGATCGCGCGGAGCAGCCAGTCGCGCCAGTGGTCGACGTAGTCGTTGTAGCCGTGATCGAGGAGCACGCCGATGGTGAGCGAGGCGTCCCGCAGCCACACGTAGCGGTAGTCCCAGTTGCGCTGACCGCCGAACGCCTCGGGGAGGGATGTCGTGGCAGCGGCGACGATGCCGCCGGTCTCCAGGTGCGAGAGCGCGCGGAGGAGGAGCAGCGACCGCACGACCTCGTCGCGGTACGGCCCATCGTGCGCGCAGCCGCTGGCCCAGTCCGTCCACCACTCTCGGGTGTGCTGCAGCGCCTTCTCGACGTCGAGCGCGGGCGGGGCGTCGCGGTGCGAGGGGAACCAGGTGAGCACGAGGTCGACGGTCTGGCCGGCGCGAACCGTGAACGACCCTTCATGCGAGTGGTTCGCCGCGTGCAGCTCGGAGCCGCGCACGACGATCGCGTCAGGCCCGGCGACCGCGATGAGGGCGTGCGGCCGCTCGGACTTGTCCTGGCGGACCCAGGGGATGGCCGTCGCATACCCGAACCGGATGCGCAGGTCCTGGCGCATACGCACCGTACCGCTGACGCCGCGGACGCGGCGGATGATGTCGGCGCGGTGATCGCCCATCGGCATCGCATCAACGACCTCGACCTCGCCGTCCGCGGTGCGCCACCGCGTGACGAGGATCATCGTGTCCTTCTCGTACTGACGCGTGCTGGTTGCCGCGGCGTCCTCCGGCGCGACGAGCCAGCGGCCGTGGTCCTCGGTGCCGAGGAGGGCGCCGAACATGGACTGCGAGTCGTAGCGGGGGAGGCACAGCCAGTCGATGCTTCCGTCTTTCCCGACAAGGGCCCCGGTGAAGCAGTCACTGATCAGGGCGTAATCCTCGATGGGGAGCGACATATTCCCAGTATGGACGTACTGTGAACGGCATGACGCAGTCCGTGGACACTCTTGTGATTCTCGGAGCATCCGGCGACCTCACGTCACGGCTCCTGCTCCCCGCCATCGGACAGTTGCTCACCGATCAGCCGGATCGCGCGTTCGCCCTGGTGGGTTCGAGCAGTGACGACCTCGACGACGACGCGTGGCGGAAGATCGTCACGACGTCGTTCGCGACGGTCGACGCGAAGGGGGATGCGGTGGAACGCCTGCTCGCCGGCACCCGCTATGTGAAGGGCGACGCCACAAGCGCGGACGACCTGAAGTCGCTTCTCGCGAGTGTGGACGGCGTCCCGGCGCTGTACTTCGCCCTTCCGCCGGCCGTGACGGCGAAGGCGTGCGACGCGCTCGGCATGTTCGACCTGCCCAAGGGTCTCACGCTGGCGCTCGAGAAGCCGTTCGGCACGGACCGCGAGAGCGCCATCCGCCTGAACGCGCAGCTCGCGAAGCTCGTCCCGGAGGACCAGATCCACCGCGTCGACCATTTCCTCGGGCGTTCCAGCGTGCTCAACATCCTCGGCGTGCGGTTCGCGAACAGCATCCTGGAGCCGCTCTGGGACGGTCTGCACATCGAGCGCGTCGACGTCGTCTACGACGAGACGCTGGCCCTGGAGGGACGCGCGCGCTACTACGACGGTGCCGGCGCCCTCATCGACATGATCCAGAGCCACCTGCTGCAGGTCATGGCGGTCCTGGCCATGGAGCCGCCGTCGACGCTGGGCGAGGCGGACCTGCGCGACGCCAAGCAGCTGGTGCTGCGTGCGACGAAGGTGTGGGGCGGCGACCCGGTCACAGCGAGCAGGCGCGCCCGCTACGCGGCGGGGGAGATCGACGGCAAGACCCTGCCGGCCTACGCCGACGAGAGCGGCGTCGACCCCAAGCGGGAGACGGAGACCCTGGCCGAGGTCACGCTGCAGGTGGACACGTGGCGGTGGAAGGGCGTGCCGTTCACCCTCCGGTCGGGTAAGGCCCTCGGCAGCCGCCGACGCGAGATGGTCATCACCTTCGTGCCGGCCCAGCACGTGCCGACCGGGCTGAAGGGCGCGACCGAGCCGGCCCAGCTGCGGCTGATGTTCGCCCCGGACTCGATGTCGCTCGACATCAACATCAACGGCACCGACAACCCGTACGAGCTGGAACGTGCCAGTCTGACCGCCGACTTCGGTCCCGGCGCGCTGCTGGCCTACGGCGAGGTGCTGGAGGGCATCCTCGACGGGGACCCGTCGCTGTCGGTGCGCGCGGATACGGCCGTGGAGTGCTGGCGGATCGTGGAGCCGGTGCTGACCGCGTGGCACGACGATCGCGTGCCGCTCGAGGAGTATCCGGCGGGGTCCGAGGGTCCGGAGGACTGGGCGCCGCTGGGTTGATCCGGGAGTGGGCTGAGCCGGGAGTGGGCGGATCCGGGAGTGGGCTGAGCCGGCCGGCTCAGGCCGCGGAGCGGTGCGAGACGACCGGGAACTCGCCGGTGACCGGCTTGCGGAGGTCCGTCCACTGCGTGATCGGCGCGGGCTCCCAGCCGAAGGCGGCGGGCTCGGCCTCCGGCGTCGCACCCTCCGCAGCTGCGGCTTCGACGACAGGTGCGGCGGGCGCGGTCTCGACGACCTCGGCCGTGACGACGACGGGCTCGTCGGCGACGGCCGCTGCCAGGTGCTGCGGCTCGGTCAGGCTCTCACCGGCCTCGAGACGACGACGGGCCTCTGCGATCGCGGCGGCGATGCCGACCGAGACCGACTGGGCGAGGATCGAGTGGAAGATGGTGTCGGTGTCGTCGTGAGCGCGGCGGACCACGGTCCACTCGCCCTTCTCGCCGATGAGCTCCGCCACCTTGGTGTGCACGAGCTCGAGGATCTGGGCGTCCGTCAGCTGCGGAACAGGAGCCGCCGGCACTGCCGCAGCGTGTCGCCTCCGACCAAACATCGCGCACCCCTTCCAGGTTCACCGTTGTATACAAGTGTCCTGGACACATGTGTTGCGACACGGCGCAACACGCCGGGGATTTCGGCGGAAATCAGCGGGTCAACGCCCTTTTCGCGAACCGAGGGGGGTGGATTCGCGCTCGGACGCCTCCTTCGACTCCTGCAGCACCGCTCCGATCGCCAGCGTCAGCGAGATCGCCGCGTTGATCCACATCAGCGGGATGCGCCAGTCGCGCGGTCCGCTCTTGGACGACTGGATGGTGGTCCACAGGCCGATCGCCGCACTGATCACGGCTCCGTTGAAGAGGTACTTGCGCATGCCGGTCCTTTCGGGGTCGTCCCGTAGCGTACGCTTCCAAAGTCGGGACCGGGAGGAGGAGGATGCGCACCGCGATCGTGGGCGCCGTGCTCCTCGTGCTCGGCGGAATCGCCGTGGCCACCGGGCTGCTGCCCGTCCCCGAGGCCGTCGAACTGTGGGACCGCGTGTGGCCCATCCTGCTGTTCGTCGTCGCCATCACGGTCGTGACGGAACTCGCGGCGGAAGCCGGCGTCTTCACCGTCCTCGCGCAGCAGACGGCGCGCTGGGGGCGGGGACGGGCCTGGGTGCTCTGGCTGCTGGTCGTCGTGGTCGCCGCGCTCAGCACGATCTTCCTGTCGCTCGACACCACCGCGGTGCTGCTCACGCCCGTGGTCATCGTCATGGCGCGGCACGCCGGGCTCAACCCGCTGCCGTTCGCGTTGACGACCGTGTGGATGGCGAACGCCGGATCCCTGCTGCTCCCGGTCTCCAACCTCACCAACCTGCTGGCCCAGCACGCCATGGGCGACCCCACCCCTGCGGCCTTCGCGGCCCTCATGCTGGCCCCCGCGCTGGTGGCGATGATCGTGCCGATGGTCGTCGTGTTCGTGATCGCGCGGAAGTCGCTGCTGGTCCGTTACGAGACGGGCGAGGAGGACGGCATCGAGGACCCGGTGCTGTTCTGGATCTCCGGCGCCGTGGTCGTCGCGCTCGTCCCGCTTCTCGTCTCGGGTCTGCCGGTGTGGCTGCCGACGAGCATCGCCGCTGTCGTCCTCGCGGTGGTGTTCCTGGTCCGGCGCCGCAGCGTGCTGCGGTTCGGCCTGGTGCCGTGGCAGCTGGTGCTGCTCGCCTCCGGCCTCTTCCTGTTCATCGAGGCGCTCCACGCGGCCGGCCTCGCCACGCTCATGGCGACGGTCTCGGGCACGGGGGAGTCGCCGCTGGCCCTGCTGCGCCTGTCGCTGACCGGGCTGGTCGGCGCGAACGCCATCGACAACCTGCCCGCGTACCTGGCGCTGGAGCCGGTGGCCGACACCCCTGCGCGGCTGGCGGCGCTGCTGATCGGCGTCAACGCCGGTCCGCTGATCACGCCGTGGGCGTCGCTCGCGACCCTGCTCTGGCACCAGCGGCTGACGTCGTTCGACGTGGAGATCCGCTGGAGCCGGTACATGCTCCTCGGCCTGATCGTTGCGCCGGTCACGGTCGTCCTCGCGACCCTGGCGCTCTCGCTGACCGTCTAGCCCCGGCCCCGACGGTCTGTGGGCCGCAACACGCCGTTATCGCCCCGCGATAACGGCGTGTCGCGCCCCACGGATGCGGCTACTCGGCCGGCAGCAGCTGCGCGGCGCGCACGACCCGGCGTCGGGCGACGGCGATCAGCGCGAGGGCGAACCCGAATGCGGCCCACAGCAGGAGCCCGCCCAGGCCACGCCAGGCGTCCGCCGAGCCGTCGATCGCCCCCTGCAGCGCGGTGATGGCCGGCGCGGTCGGAAGCCACGGAAGAGCGGCGTCGAAGAAACCGGGAGCGGTCGACACGATGCCCGAGGCGAGGGTCACCACGACGACCAGCATCGACAGGAACCGTCCGACACCGCCGAGGAGGGCGACCAGGCCGTGGTTGACCGCGGCGAACGCGATGCCGGCGGCGGCCGCGAGTCCGGCGAAGCCGAACCAGTGGCCCGCGTCGACCGCGAGCGCCGGTGCCAGCACGGCAGCGACCAGCACGCCCTGCACGACGCCGAGTGCTGCGGCGGGGACGAATCCGTCGAGCGCGATGCGTCCGGCCGCACGCGAGGTCAGCAGCGCGCGGCGCGAGAGCGCCTGGAGCACGAGGAATGTGGCGAGCGCACCGAGCCACAGTGCGACGGAGACGAACAGCGGGATGCTCGCCGTGCCGAACGCGGTCTCGCCGGAGGCCTTCTGCGTGACCGGCTCGGCCGCGACCTTCGCGAGGCTGGTCCGCTCTCCGCTGTCGTAGCTCGGGAGCTGCTTGACCGCCGTGTGCAGACCGGAGGCGAGCGACGACGCGCCGGAGGCGGACTGGTCGGCGCCGGAGGCGAGGGCCGGGATGCCGTCGCTGAGCTGCTTCACGCCGGTCGCGAACTGCTGCGCGCCGTCGGCAGACTGGGATGCGCCGCTCGCCAGCTGCTGCGCGCCGGACGCCGACTGCGATACCCCGCCGGAGAGCTGCTGCGCGCCTGACGCGGACTGGGCGATGCCGTTCGTGAGGGCGGGCATGCCGGATGCCAGGCTCGCCGTGCCACCCGCGATTGTCGAGGCGAGGCCGGTCAGGCTCGGGTTGCCGCCCTGAGGTGTGGTCAAACCGGCGCGTGCCTGGGCGATGCCCTGGCAGGTGGCATCCAGTGCAGTGTGGGCAGCGACGCATTGGGTGTAGAGGCCGCCGAGTCCGTCGGCGGTCTTCTGGACACCGGAGGAGACCCCGGCGGCGCCCGCGGCGAGCTGTTGGGTCTGCGTCGGTAAGCCTTCCGTGCTCTGCTGGAGCGTGGTCAGCCCTCCGGCGAGAGAGGACGCGCCGCCGGACAGCTGCTGCAGCCCGTCGGCGAGCCCCGATGTTCCGTCGGACAGCTGCGAGATTCCGTCGGCGAGCGACGACGCGCCTGTCGAGAGCTGCGCTGCGCCGTCCGCGAGCTGGTGCGTGCCGCTCGCCAGCTGCGTCAGCCCGCCGGCGAGCTGGTCGGCGCCCGTCGCCGCTTTGCCGAGCTGCTCGCCGAGGGTGTTGAAGCCGACGTAGACGTTCTCGATGTACGTGGAGGTCAGCTGCTTGTTGAGCACGGAGGTCGCCGTCGTCGTGACCGCCTGGCTGATGGCCGGGTCGACCAGCTTCGAGTCCGGGCTGGTGCGGACGTCGATGGTGGCCTGCGTGGCGTCGGCCGCGGCTCCCGCCGTCGAGGTCGCCGCCTTCGAGAAGTTCTCCGGGATGGTGACCACCGACACGTACTCGCCGCTGTCGATGCCCTTGTCGGCATCCTTCTTGTCCGTCAGCACCCAGGTGAAGTTGTCGTTCTTGGAGTCGAGGAGGCCGGCGGAGAGCTGACGCCCGAGCGGCACCGTCTGCCCGTTCACCTTGACGGGCTGGTCGAGGTTCACCACGGCCGCCTTGACGTCGTGCAGGCGCTCGGTCGGGTTCCACAGCGCCCAGACGAGCAGCCCGCCGATGGTGATGGGGACGAGCAGGAGGCCGACGATCGTCAGCCAGGTGACGCGCTTGTCGGAGCGCATGCGCTCCAGCGAGAACAGCGAGCGCGGGCGGCGGAGGCGGGAGGAGGGGGTGGTCATCAGGCGTTCGTCTTCTCGAGGTGGGCGCCGTGCTCGGCGCGGTCGGGGTCGGTGAGGTCGGGAGCCGTGACGGCGCGCGGGCCGGGGCCGGCGGAGAGGTCGACCTCGGTCGGCTCGGCGCTCTCGGGCAGCAGATCGTCGAGGCCTGCGGGCTCGACGCAGCTGACGACGAGCGCGAACGGGCGCTCCTCGACCCGGGCACGGCTCAGCGCCGCGGTCAGTTCTGCCCGGATGCGGCGGCGTTCGATCGGGTCGGTGACGGAGTCGACGGCGTCGAGGGCCAGCAGCTGCGGGCGGCCGGCGAGCGCGTGGCGGAGGTCCTCCACCGGCGTCTCGGCCGCATCCAGCCGCACGATGGCGGTGCGCGAGCGGACGGCGGCGCCCCGGACGGGCAGCACCAGGCCCGCGACCTTGACGGTTCCGCCGTCGACCGGCGTGCGGCCGGTGATCGCCATGAGCAGTGCGACGGCTGCCGTCCGGTCGTCGCCGTGCACGACGAGCACCTCGCCGTCGGCGAGACGGAACGACACGTCGCCCACCAGGCGCCGCTTGCGCGTGCTGACCGTCAGCCCGTCCGCAGCGGCGACGAGGTTCTCCCCGCCCTCGGGCCAGTTCGCGAGCTCCAGCTCCTTCTGCAGGCCGTCACCCTCCACGTCGAACGAGGGGAGGATGCGGTCGAGCCAGCGCGGCATCCACCACGCCTTCTCGCCGAGCAGCTGCAGCACCGCCGGGACGAGCGTCATCCGGACGATGAACGCATCGACGAACACGCCGACGGCGAGGCCGAGCGCGATGGGTTTGATGGACGCGTCGCCCTCCGGGACGAAGGCGGCGAACACCGAGATCATGATGATCGCGGCCGCGGTGACGACCTTGGCGGAGCTGACGAACCCGCTCTGGATGGCGCGCCTGGCGTCGCCGCCGTGCACGTAGTCCTCGCGCATGCGGCTGACCAGGAACACCTCGTAGTCCATCGCGAGCCCGAAGAGCACGCCCATCAGGATGATCGGCATGAACGAGATGATCGGCCCGGTCTTGTCGACGTGCAGGAGGTCGGCCAGCCAGCCCCACTCGAACACGACCGTGACCGCTCCGAACGCGGCGCCGACCGAGAGCAGGTAGCCGAGTGCGGCCTTGATCGGGACCGCGATCGAGCGGAACACCATCGTCAGCAGGATGAGGGAGAGCCCGACCACGAGGATGCCGAAGGGCAGGAGCGCGCCGGCCAGCCGCGACGACACGTCGATCTGAGCGGCGGTGTTGCCGGTGACCTTGAGGTCGACGCCGTACTCGTCGAGGAAGTGCTGGTGCTTCGCGCGGATCTCGGCGACCAGGTCGGCGGTCTTCTGGTCGTTCGGCCCGGTGGTCGGGACGACCTGCACGATGCCGGTGTCGGCGGTCGCGTTCGGCGTGGCGAGCGGGACGGAGGCGACGCCGGGGAGGTCGGCGATCTCATCTCCAATCTTCGTCATCAGACCGACAGGGTCGGTGCTGGAGATGATCGAGCCGGTCACGATCAGGGGACCGTTGTAGCCGGGGCCGAAGTGGTCGGAGACGAGGTCGTAGGCGACGCGGGCCGGGGCGCCCTCGGGCTGCGAGCCGGCGTCCGGAAGGGCGAGCCGCAGCTGCAGGGCGGGCAGGGCGGCGATCCCGAGGGCGACGATGACGGCGACCACGGTGACGATCGGGAAGCGGATGACGGCACGCACCCAGCCGCGGAAGAACCCGGGCGGGATGTCGGCCTTCGCGGCGTGGGCGAACGACGGGGCGGACGCATCCACGGGTTGGGGGGAGTCCGTGGCGGAAGGAGCGGCCTGTGCCGTTTCGGCCTCCGTCGCCCCCTCGACCGCAGCCGCCGTCGCCCCGCGCTTCGCGGCGCGCGCCGCCTTCCGGCGACCAGGCGTGAGGCGCGCCCCGGCGAAGCCGAGCAGCGCGGGCGTCATGGTCAGTGCGACGAGCACGGCGACCGCCACGCCGACGGACGCCGCGATGCCCATCGTGGTCAAGAACGGGATGTTGGCGACGGCGAGGCCGGCCAGGGCGATGATGACCGTGATGCCGGCGAACAGCACGGCGGATCCGGCCGTCGCGACCGCGCGCGCGGCGGACTCCTCCGGCGGCACCCCCGACTTCAGCTGCGCCTGGTGCCGCGAGATGATGAAGAGCGAGTAGTCGATGCCGACGGCGAGGCCGAGCATCAGGGCGAGCATCGGCGTCGTTGACGAGATGGAGCCGAACAGCGTCGCGATGAAGATCAGGCACATCGAGATGGCGACGCCCAGGATCGCGGTGAGCAGTGGCATCCCGGCCGCGAGGAACGAGCCGAACGTCAGGATGAGCACGACGAGCGCGATGAGCACGCCGACGAGTTCGATGACCGAGAGCGTCGGCAGGTTCTGCGAGAACAGCTGACCGCCGACGGCCGATTTCGAGCCGTCCGGCAGCTGCTTCGCGAGATCGGCCCCCGCATCCTTGACGGCCGTCTTGGTCGCGTCGGTGACCGTGGTCATCTGGCCCTTCAACTGGACCGTGATGATGGCCGCCGAGCGGTCGTCGGAGATCAGGTTCTTCACCTGGGTGGAGTAGGGCGAGCTGACGCCGGAGACGCCATTGACGTCCTTCAGCTGGTCGACCGTGTCCTCGATCGGTTGCTTGATGTCGCCGTCGTCCACCGTCTGGCCGTCCGGCGCGACCACGACGATCTGGGCGGTGGTGCCGCTGACCTGCGGGAAGGTGCGGCTCAGCGTGTCGAGTGCCTCTTGCGACTCGGTGCCCGGAATGCTGAAGCTGTTGTCCGTACCCTGATTGAAGAGGAGAGCGCCGCCGCCGAGGAGGGCCAGCAGGCCGATCCAGACGATGACGACGAGGGCGCGGGCGCGGTAGGCCCACCGGCCGACCGAATACAGGAGCGAGGACACGCGTTCTCCAGTGGATGAGTACCGAAAAGGGGTGAGGAGCGGTTCGATACACCTTTGTATCCGTACACGACCGTATCGGATACACTCCTGTATCGATAGCTCCTTCAGGAAGGTTTCAGCTTGGACAGCACGACTCTCAGCGAGGGCGTCACCACCGGCGTTCCCGAGGACATCCCGGCCGAGTCGGCGCGGCGTCAACGCACCCGCGCGCGCCTGCTCGACGCGGCCTTCGACGTGTTCGCGGAGCAGGGCGTCCGCGCCGCCAGCGTCGAGACGATCGCCGAGGCGGCCGGCTTCACCCGCGGCGCGTTCTACTCCAACTTCTCCAGCAAGGAGGAGCTGTTCTTCGCGCTGATGGAGCGCGAGAAGACCATGCGGCTCGAACAGCTGAACACCGGCGTCGCGCAGTTCCTGGCACCGCTCGTCGGTGCCGGGGGAGCCGGGCTCTCCGACGAGGATGTGCTGCAGACCATCACGCACATCCTCGAGCTGCAGTCCGACGACCGGCGATGGTGGCTCGTGCAGGCCGAGTTCCAGCTCATGGCGCTCCGCGACCACGCCATCGCCGCCGACTACCTCCGCTATCACGACGAGTTCTTCGCCGACCTCACCGAGATCGTCGTCGAAGCGCTCGCGAGCGCCCGGCGCCGCTTCACGATCGCCCCGGAGGAGGCCGTCCGCGTGATCGCCGAGCTCTGCGCGAGCGGCGAGGCCCGCGCGGTGCTCGCCGGGGACGAGCGGACGTTCACCGAGCGGCTGTCGGAGTCGGTTCCCGCGATCCTGCTGGCGCTGACCGAGCGCGTTTGAGCGTTCGCCAAGCGTCGGCGACTACCCTCGATGGGATGCGACCCGAAGCATCCCGGACCTCCCGTGCGCTCCTGCGCGCGCCGCGCTCCTCGCGTGTGCTCCGCTCGGTCGCACTGCTCGCCACGGCGGCCGTCCTCGCAGTCCTGACAGCGTGCTCGTCCGCGCCGACCAGCGCCGACACGCCGCATGCCGAGTCGACCGCCGTCCCGACGCCGACGGCGACTCCCGACCCGTTCCCCAAGGAGCCGCTCACCGCATCCACCCGGTACGTCGCCCTCGGCGATTCGTTCGCCGCAGGCATGGGCGGCGGCGACGAGAAGGGGAAGTGCCGGCTGAGCCCGCGCGCCTATCCCACCGTCTTCGCGCGCGACGCCGGCATCGACCTCGTCGTCAACGCGGCCTGCGCCGGAGCGACCACCTCCGACCTCCTGAAGCACCAGCTGATCGCGCTCGATGACCGTACGGACCTCGTGACCGTCAGCATCGGCGGCAACGACCTCGGCGTCGCCGCGATCGCGGGGGATTGCGCGGCGGGCAAGGCCACGGCGTGCCGCAACGAGGTCACGGCCGCCCTCTCGCTGCTGAACGTGCTGCCCGACCGGCTCGACACGGTCTACAGCGCGATCGCGCAGTCCGCGCCCAACGCGCGCATCGTCGTGACCGGCTACACCCTCCTGTACGACGCGTCCGACCCGAACGCACCCGACTTCGGCACGGCGGCGGCGATCAATGCCGCGACGCTCGGGCTGAACGAGGTGATCCGCCAGGCGGTCGACGAGCAGAGGGCGGCCGGCAAGGCGATGACCTACCTTCCCGTCGACTTCGCCGGGCACGCGATCGGCGACCGGAAGCCGTGGCTCAACACGACCGGCCCGGACGTCTTCCACCCCACCGGCGCCGGATACGCCGAATACGCGAGCCGGCTCATCCAGCTGCTCGGGAAGGCGCACTAGCCGCGAACGCCCCGTGAGGGGGCTCGGAGGACGCTGGTACCCTGGCTGGTGTCCACGTCCCGACCCCTCGAGGGAGTTGACCCACCATCACCGCAACGCCTGAATCGACGACGACCGCCGCGAGCACCACCGAGAACGACGACACGTACGACCTGGTCATCGTGTCCAACCGACTGCCCGTCGACCGGGTGATCGACGAGAGCGGGAACGCCGACTGGCGGCCATCGCCCGGCGGGCTGGTGGCGGCGCTCGAGCCGGTGATGCGGTCGCAGGATGGCATCTGGATCGGCTGGGCCGGCGTCGCGGGGGAGGAGATCGAGCCCTTCGAGGCCGGCGGCATCAACATCCTGCCCGTCCCGCTGTCCGATCAGGACCTGCAGGAGTACTACGAGGGCTTCTCCAACGACACCCTCTGGCCGCTGTATCACGACGTGATCGCGCAGCCGAGCTACCACCGCGAGTGGTGGGAGACCTACGTGAAGGTCAACCGCCGGTTCGCCCAGGCCGCCGCCTCCGTCTCGGCGCCCGGCGCCGTCGTCTGGGTGCACGACTATCAGCTGCAGCTCGTCCCCGCGATGCTGCGCGAGCTGCGGCCGGACCTCGTGATCGGCTTCTTCAACCACATCCCGTTCCCGCCGTACGGCATCTACTCGCAGCTGCCCTGGCGCCGCCAGATCATCGACGGCCTGCTCGGAGCCGACGTGATCGGCTTCCAGCGCGTCGCCGACGCCGGCAACTTCTCACGCGCGGTCCGCCGCCTGAAGGGCTTCGAGACGCGCGGCCCCATCATCGAGGTGCCGATCGACACGGACGACCCGGAGGCCGGCTCGCACCGACACGTCACCACCGACCGCCGCGGCGGCCTGGTGCGCACGGTGCTCGCCCGCGCGTTCCCGATCTCCATCGACGCCGACCAGTACCAGGAGCTCGCGAGGAAGCCGGAGATCCAGGCCCGCGCCCGTGAGATCCGCGAGGAGCTCGGCAACCCCGAGAAGATCATGCTCGGCGTCGACCGCCTCGACTACACGAAGGGGATCGGTCACCGGCTCAAGGCCTTCGGCGAGCTGCTCGAAGAGGGCCGGCTGAACGCGGAGGACGTCACGCTCGTCCAGGTCGCCAGCCCCAGCCGGGAGCGCGTCGAGACCTACCGGCAGCTGCGTGACGAGATCGAGCTGACCGTCGGCCGCATCAACGGCGACTACTCCACCCTCGGCCACACCGCGATCGCGTACCTCCACCACGGTTACCCGCGCGAGGAGATGGTGGCGCTGTACCTCGCCGCCGACGTCATGCTCGTCACGGCGCTCCGCGACGGCATGAACCTCGTCGCGAAGGAGTACGTGGCGACCCGGGTGGACGAGGACGGCGTGCTCGTGCTGAGCGAGTTCGCCGGCGCCTCCGACGAGCTCCGGCAGGCGCTCCTCATCAACCCGCACGACATCGAGGGCCTCAAGGAGACCGTGCTGCAGGCGCTCGCGATGCCGCGGCGAGACCGCACGCGGCGGATGCGCGCACTGCGCAAGAAAGTTCTGACGAACGACGTCGCCCGCTGGTCCGCGTCCTTCCTCGACGCGCTGACCCGCAGCGCGCACGGCGACCACCCGCTGCAGAACCCGCCGGTCAACCGGCGCTGAACCGGCCGGCGCTGAGCCGCATCCCTCGCCCCACTCCCTGCAGGAAAGACGCATGACCGACACCGCTTCGCACCGCCCGCCCGCCTCCGCCATCGCCCTCGCGTCGGCACTGCAGGAGCTGGCGCGTGCCGACCGACTGCTGCTCGCCCTCGACTTCGACGGGACGCTGGCCCCCTTCGTGGACGTGCCGCGGGGCGCCCGAGCGCTGCCCGAGTCGAAGGCTGCGCTCGACCGCCTCGAGCACCTGCCGGACACCTGGGTCGCGTACGTCTCCGGCCGCCCGCTGTCGAGCCTCGAGACCGTCACGGAGGCGGACGAGGACGCGCTGTTGATCGGCTCGCACGGCGTGGAGATCCGCTTCGGCCGCGACGGCGTTTCCCTCGACCTGAGCCCGGAGGAGCAGGAGACCCTGGGGCGGCTCGGCGAGGCGCTGCAGGCGCTCGTGGACGCCATCCCCGGCACCAAGCTCGAGATCAAGCCGGTCGGCTTCGGCGTGCACTACCGCCTCGTGGCCGCCGAGCGCGGACCGGAGGTCGGCGCCCGCGCCCGCGAGGCCGCTGCTGCGGTCAGCGACGGCCTCACCATCCGCGACGGCAAGGACATCATCGAGTTCTCCGTGCGCGGCGCGAACAAAGGCGACGGGGTCGAGCGACTGCGCGAGTACACGCACGCGACCGCGGTGCTGTTCGCCGGCGACGACGTGACCGACGAGGACGGCTTCGCGGTGCTGCACCCCGAGCGCGGCGACGTGGGCATCAAGGTCGGGACGGGCGAGACGGCCGCGCAGTACCGGGTCGCGGACGAGCGCGCGATCGCCACCCTGCTGGGCCTGCTGGCGCAGGCGCGCGAGGCGCACACGAACTCGTCCACAGACTGACGCCTTCGCGAGCTCTCCCCAGGCACGGGACGCATGGTCGGAGCGGCATTCGAGACGTCCTAGAGTTGTTCCATGCCAGAAGTCGATTGGAAGCCGCGTTCGCGCGTCGTCACGGACGGGATCGAAGCCACCACCAGCCGCGGGATGCTCCGCGCCGTCGGTATGGGTGATGAAGACTGGGAGAAGCCGCAGATCGGCATCGCCAGCTCCTGGAACGAGATCACCCCCTGCAACCTCTCCCTCGACCGACTCGCGCAGGGCGCCAAGGAAGGCGTCCACGCGGGCGGCGGGTATCCGCTCCAGTTCGGCACCATCTCCGTCTCCGACGGCATCTCGATGGGTCACGAGGGCATGCACTTCTCGCTCGTGTCGCGCGAGGTCATCGCCGACTCGGTCGAGACCGTCATGATGGCCGAGCGCCTCGACGGCACCGTCCTGCTCGCGGGATGCGACAAGTCGCTCCCCGGGATGCTGATGGCGGCCGCCCGCCTCGACCTCTCCGCGGTGTTCCTCTACGCCGGCTCGATCGCTCCCGGCTGGGTGAAGCTCTCCGACGGCACGGAGAAGGACGTCACGATCATCGACTCCTTCGAGGCGGTCGGCGCGTGCAAGGCCGGCAAGATGAGCGAAGAGGACCTCAAGCGCATCGAGTGCGCCATCGCCCCGGGCGAAGGCGCGTGCGGCGGTATGTACACCGCCAACACCATGGCCTCCGTCGCCGAGGCGCTCGGGATGAGCCTGCCGGGCTCGGCCGCGCCGCCCTCGGCCGACCGCCGCCGCGACTACTACGCGCACCGTTCGGGCGAGGCCGTCGTGAACCTTCTCAAGAAGGGCATCACCGCGCGGGACATCCTGACAAAGGAGGCGTTCGAGAACGCCATCGCCGTCGCCATGGCGTTCGGCGGCTCGACCAACGTCGTCCTCCACCTGCTCGCGATCGCGCACGAGGCCGAGGTCGACCTCACCATCGACGACTTCAACCGCATCGGCGACAAGGTGCCGCACATCGGCGACCTGAAGCCGTTCGGCAAGTACGTCATGAACGACGTCGACCGTCACGGCGGCGTCCCGGTCGTCATGAAGGCGCTGCTGGACGCGGGCCTCCTGCACGGCGACTGCCTCACCGTCACCGGCAAGACCGTCGCCGAGAACCTCGCCGAGATCAACCCGCCCGCACCGGACGGCGAGGTCATGCGCTCGCTCGACAACCCCATCCACCCCACCGGCGGCATCACCATCCTCAAGGGCTCGCTGGCCCCCGAGGGCGCCGTCGTCAAGACCGCCGGCTTCGACGCCGAGGTGTTCGAGGGCCCCGCACGGGTCTTCGAGCGCGAGCGTGCCGCCATGGACGCCCTCACCGAGGGCAGCATCAAGGCAGGCGATGTCGTGATCATCCGCTACGAGGGCCCGAAGGGCGGCCCGGGCATGCGCGAGATGCTCGCCATCACCGCCGCCATCAAGGGCGCAGGCCTCGGCAAGGATGTACTACTATTGACGGACGGACGATTCTCAGGCGGCACAACCGGCCTGTGCATCGGCCACATAGCACCCGAAGCGGTGGACGCAGGTCCCATCGCCTTCGTGCGCGATGGTGATCTGATACGGGTCGATATCGCGGCTCGCTCCCTCGACCTACTTGTCGACGAGTCTGAGCTGACCGCCCGCCGTGAAGGCTGGGCGCCTCTTCCCCCGCGCTATACCCGTGGCGTTCTCGCGAAGTTCTCCAAGCTAGTGCGCTCCGCAGCTGAAGGAGCCGTCACCGGGTAGGGGCCGTTCGCACCACCACCCACCACCGCAGTATGTAAGGACTGATGACAGGCATGTCCACGGATGCAACCCCCAGCAGTGTGTTGCCGTCCGCGACGCCGTCCAAGGCGTCGCCCGAGATCCTGACCGGCTCGCAGTCGGTCGTCCGCACCCTCGAGCTCCTCGGCGTCACCGACGTCTTCGGGCTCCCCGGGGGTGCCATCCTCCCCATCTACGACGCGATCATGGACTCCACCCGGATCCGTCACATCCTCGTCCGTCACGAGCAGGGCGGCGGCCACGCCGCCGAGGGCTACGCGGTGGCGTCCAACAAGGTCGGTGTCGCCATGGCGACCTCCGGCCCCGGCGCCACCAACCTCGTCACGGCGATCATGGACGCGCACATGGACTCCGTCCCCGTCGTGTTCATCACCGGCCAGGTCTTCTCCACGCTGATGGGCACGGACGCGTTCCAGGAGGCCGACATCGTGGGCATCACGATGCCGATCACCAAGCACTCCTTCCTGGTGAAGGACGTCGAGGACATCCCCGCGACGATCGCGGCGGCGTACCACATCGCCGGCACCGGTCGTCCGGGCCCCGTCCTCGTCGACATCACCAAGGACGCGCAGCAGAACACCGCCCCGTTCGTGTGGCCGCCGAAGGTCGACCTCCCGGGTTACCGGCCGATCACGAAGGCCCACGGCAAGCAGGTGCTCGCAGCGGCCCAGCTGCTCGCCGAGGCCAAGAAGCCCGTGCTCTACGTGGGCGGCGGAGTGATCCGCGCCCGCGCGTCGCAGGAGCTGTTCGAACTCGCCGAGGCGACGGGCGCCCCCGTGGTCACCACGCTGACCGCGCGCGGCGCCTTCCCGGACACGCACAAGCAGCACCTCGGCATGCCCGGCATGCACGGGACGGTGCCCGCCGTGCTCTCGCTCCAGGAGTCCGACCTCATCGTGTCGCTCGGCGCGCGGTTCGACGACCGCGTCACCGGCAACACCTCCCTGTTCGCGCCCAACGCGAAGATCGTGCACGTCGACGTCGACCCTGCCGAGATCTCCAAGATCCGTGTCGCCGACGTCCCCATCGTCGGCGATGCCAAGGACGTCATCGTCGATCTGACCGCCGCGTTCCAGGACGCGACCCGCTCCGCCAAGCCCGACCTCGTCGAGTGGTGGACCTACCTGAACGGACTCCGCGAGGAGTTCCCGCTCGGGTACTCGGCCACCAGCGACGGCCTGCTGGCACCGCAGTACGTCATCCAGCGGATCGGTGAGCTCACCGGGCCCGAGGGCATCTACACGGCGGGTGTCGGCCAGCACCAGATGTGGGCCGCCCAGTTCATCAAGTACGAGCGCCCCAACTCGTGGTTGAACTCGGGCGGAGCCGGGACCATGGGCTACTCGGTCCCCGCTGCCATGGGTGCGAAGGTCGCGCAGCCGGACCGCGTGGTGTGGTCGATCGACGGCGACGGCTGCTTCCAGATGACCAATCAGGAGCTCGCCACCTGCACGATCAACAACATCCCCATCAAGGTGGCGATCATCAACAACTCGTCGCTCGGGATGGTGCGGCAGTGGCAGACCCTGTTCTACGACGGGCGCTACTCCAACACCGACCTGAACACGGGCCACGACACCGTGCGCGTCCCCGACTTCGTGAAGCTGGCCGAGGCGTACGGCGCCCTCGGCATCCGCGTCACCAAGGAGGAGGAGGTCGACGCCGCCATCAAGCTGGCGCTGGAGACCAACGACCGCCCCGTCGTGATCGACTTCGTGGTCAGCGCCGACGCCATGGTGTGGCCGATGGTCCCGCAGGGCGTCAGCAACAGCTACGTCCAGTACGCCCGCGACCACAGCCCGTCGTTCGGAGGGGAGTGACCATGAGCACGCACGTTCTGAGCCTCCTCGTGGAGGACAAGCCGGGTCTGCTGACCCGCGTGGCCGGGCTGTTCGCCCGTCGCGGCTTCAACATCCACTCGCTCGCGGTGGGCACGAGTGAGGTCGACGGCCTCTCGCGCATCACCGTCGTGGTGGACGTCGAGGACCTCCCGCTCGAGCAGGTGACCAAGCAGCTCAACAAGCTGATCAACGTCATCAAGATCGTGGAGCTCGACCCTGCGCAGTCGGTGCAGCGCGAGCACCTGCTCATCAAGGTGCGGGTGGACAACTCCACGCGTTCGCAGGTGCTCGAGGCCGTGAACCTCTTCCGCGCCCGCGTCGTCGACGTCGCGACGGATGCGCTGGTGATCGAGGTCACCGGCGACAGCGGCAAGACGCAGGCGCTGCTCAAGGTGCTCGAGCCGTACGGCATCAAGGAGATGGCCCAGTCGGGCCTCCTCGCGATCGGCCGCGGCGGCAAGTCCATCACCGAGCGCGTCTTCCGGAACTGAGCCCGCCGCACGGCGAGCCGACCATTTCACGCACGAACCAACCAGCAAGGAGAAGCAGCAGTGGCTGAGATCTACTACGACAACGACGCGGACCTCTCGATCATCCAGGGCAAGAAGGTCGCCGTCATCGGTTACGGCTCACAGGGCCACGCGCACGCGCAGAACCTCCGCGACTCGGGCGTCGAGGTCGTCATCGGCCTGAAGGAGGGCTCGAAGTCGAAGCCGAAGGCCGAGGAGGCGGGCTTCCGCGTCCTCAGCGCCTCCGACGCCGCGGCCTGGGCCGACGTCATCGTCATCCTCGCGCCGGACCAGGTGCAGCGTCACCTGTACGCCGACGACATCAAGGACAACCTGCAGGAGGGCAACGCCCTCGTCTTCGGGCACGGCTTCAACATCCGCTTCGGCTACATCGAGGCGCCCGAGGGCGTCGACGTGATCATGGTCGCCCCGAAGGGTCCGGGCCACACGGTGCGCCGCGAGTACGAGGCCGGCCGTGGCGTCCCCGTCATCGTCGCCGTCGAGAAGGACGCGTCGGGCAATGCCTGGCCGCTCGTGCTCTCGTATGCGAAGGCGATCGGCGGCCTCCGCGCCGGCGGCATCAAGACCACGTTCACCGAGGAGACCGAGACGGACCTCTTCGGCGAGCAGGCCGTGCTCTGCGGCGGCGTCTCGCAGCTCGTCCAGTACGGCTTCGAGACCCTGACCGAGGCCGGCTACCAGCCGCAGGTCGCCTACTTCGAGGTGCTGCACGAGCTCAAGCTCATCGTCGACCTCATGTGGGAGGGCGGCATCGCCAAGCAGCGCTGGAGCGTCTCCGACACGGCCGAGTACGGCGACTACGTCTCCGGCCCGCGCGTCATCGACCCGCACGTGAAGGAGAACATGAAGGCGGTGCTCTCCGACATCCAGGACGGCACCTTCGCCAAGCGCTTCATCGCCGACCAGGACGCCGGCGCGCCGGAGTTCCTGGCCCTCCGCAAGAAGGGCGAGCAGCACCCCATCGAGGCCACCGGCCGCGAGCTGCGCAAGCTCTTCGCGTGGAACGCGTCGAACGACGACGACTACGTCGACGGCGAGGTCGCGCGCTGACCGCAGCACGCACCTCCCGCACTGCGCAGTAGTCTCAGGGTGCCGCACGCGACGCGTGCGGCACCCTTCTGCGTCAGGAGCCACATGGGCATCGCCGTCGAGATCGCCGTGCAGGACGTCGTCGGCGTCCGCGTCGCGCTGGCGGGGGGAGCCGACCGGGTCGAGCTGTGCAGCGCGCTCGGGATGGGCGGGCTCACGCCCTCCGCGGCCCTGATCGCCGGCGCGGTCGCCGAGGCGCGCGACACGGGTCGTGACGGATTCGTCCACGTGCTGGTCCGCCCGCGCGGCGGCGGGTTCGTCTACGACGCCGACGAGGTGGCGCTGACCGTCGCCGATGTGCGGTTCGCCCGCGAGGCCGGCGCTGCGGGCGTGGTCGTCGGCGCGCTGAACGACAGCGGGGCCGTCGATGCGGAGGCCGTCGCGGCCATCGTCGACGCGGCCGGTCCGCTCAGCGTGACGTTCCATCGCGCGATCGACGTCGCGCCGGACCCGGTGCGTGCGGCGGAGCGGCTGGCGGAGCTCGGCGTCGCGCGCATCCTCACCTCCGGCGGCGCGGAGCGCAGCATCGACGGCGTCGGGATGCTGCGGCAGCTGACGGACCGCGTTGGCGGCCGGGTGCAGGTGATGGCGGGCGGGGGAGTGCGCGTCGACGACATCCCCGAGATCGTGGCGACCGGGGCGGATGCGGTGCACCTGTCTGCGCGCGACGCGGTGCACGGGTCGCCCAGCGGCCCGGGCGGAGGCGCGGCGACCTACGACATCACGGATGCCCGGATCGTCCGTGCGGCGGTGGAGACGGCGAAGCGTCGGCGCTGAGGCGCTCCGCTGAACATGCGGCTAGAGCGCGCAGAACACGCAGAGCGCGATCAGCACGATCTGCAGGATGAGTCGGGGGACGAGAGGCGTCGCGAAGACGCCGAACCGCTCGGTCTTGCCTGCGGCGTAGGCGTTCGCCGGGAAGACCGCCACCAGGAAGACCGCCAGGCAGAGGGCGGCGGGGACGCGCGTGGCCGGGATCAGGAGCCCGATGCCGCCGAGGATCTCGCAGACACCGGTGAACGCCACCAGGAGGCTCGGACGCACCACCCGCAGGGCCGGCGGGACCATCGCAGCCATGCCGCGAGCCGGCGCCGGGACGAAGTGCAGCGTCCCCATCGCGACGAACACCACCGCGAGCAGGATGCGGACGATGAGCTGTGCGATCTCGAGAAGTGTCACCATGCCATCCTCTCCTGCGGTTGTCCACAGGCGGGCGTAACGCGGCGAAAGGCGGGGGTGGCGTCCCGCTAGAGTTAAGCCGTTCCGCGCCCCACCGACCGTGGCGCAGTCCTCCCAAGCCAGCCCTCGCACTCTGTAAGGAACTGCCACGTGACAAAGCCGGTCGTCCTGATCGCCGAAGAACTCTCGCCCGCCACCGTCGACGCCCTCGGGCCCGACTTCGAGATCCGCTCGGTGGACGGGACCGACCGGCCGGCGCTCCTCTCGGCGGTCGCCGACGCCGACGCCATCCTGGTGCGCTCCGCGACCAAGGTGGATGCCGAGGTCATCGCGGCCGCACCGGTGCTGAAGGTCATCGCCCGCGCGGGCGTCGGGCTCGACAACGTCGACATCAAGACGGCGACCAATGCCGGCGTGATGGTCGTCAACGCGCCCACCTCGAACATCATCTCGGCCGCGGAATTGACGGTCGGCCACATCCTGAGCCTCGCGCGCCACATCCCGGCCGCGCACAACGCGCTCGCTCAGGGGCAGTGGAAGCGCTCGAAGTACACCGGCGTCGAGCTGTACGAGAAGACGATCGGCATCATCGGCCTCGGCCGGATCGGCGCGCTCATCACCGCACGCCTGCAGTCGTTCGGCACCAACGTCATCGCGTACGACCCCTATGTCACGAGCGCGCGGGCGCAGCAGCTCGGCGTCCAGCTGGTCACCCTCGACGAGCTGCTCGCGCAGTCCGACTTCATCACGATCCACATGCCGAAGACGCCCGAGACGACCGGCATGATCTCCGACGACCAGCTGGCGCTGATGAAGAAGACGGCGTTCATCGTCAACGTCGCCCGCGGCGGCCTGATCGACGAGGATGCGCTCTACCGCGCCCTGACCACCGGCACGATCGCCGGCGCCGGCCTCGACGTGTTCGTCTCGGAGCCGCCGCAGGACTCGCCGCTGCTCGCGCTCGAGAACGTCGTCGTGACACCGCACCTGGGCGCCTCCACCGACGAGGCGCAGGAGAAGGCGGGCGTCTCGGTCGCGCGCTCCGTGCGGCTGGCGCTCTCGGGCGAACTCGTGCCCGACGCCGTGAACGTCGCTGGCGGCGTCATCGACCCGTACGTGCGTCCCGGCATCCCGCTGGTCGAGAAGCTCGGCCAGGTGTTCTCCGGGCTCGCCAGCAGCCCGGTGACGAGCGTCGACGTCGAGGTGCGCGGCGAGCTCGCCGACTACGACGTCAGCGTGCTGAAGCTCGCTGCGCTCAAGGGCATCTTCACCAACATCGTCAGCGAGACGGTGTCGTACGTGAACGCACCGTTGCTCGCCGACCAGCGCGGCATCGAGGTGCGCCTCATCACCGACTCGGTGAGCGAGGAGTACCGCAACCTGATCACCCTGCGCGGCGCGCTCAGCGACGGCTCGCAGATCTCCGTGTCGGGCACCCTGACCGGGCCGAAGCAGATCGAGAAGATCGTCGGCATCAACGGCTACGACGTCGAGGTCCCGGTCGCCGAGCACCTCGTGGTCATGGTCTACGACGACCGCCCGGGCATCGTCGCGGTCTACGGCCGCGAGTTCGGCGAGGCCGCGATCAACATCGCGGGCATGCAGGTCGCGCGGACGTCGGCCGGCGGCAAGGCGCTCAGCGTCCTCACCGTCGACTCACGCGTGCCGGACGGCCTGCTCGAGAAGGTGCGGCTCGCGATCGACGCCGACCTGATGCAGGAGATCGACATCACCGAGTCCTGACCGGTGTCGCGGGTCTCCGGCCCACTACGGTCGGAGGCCCGCCACGCGTCAGCCGGGCTGAGCGCCGCGTGCGCTCAGACGTCGCCGGCGAACCGGCGGATCAGGGCGACCAGGTCGTCGATGTCCGTCTCGTCGCGCAGCACGTTGTTCGCTGCGGGGAGCAGCGCCGTGTTGTAGTACATCCCGTCGCCGATCAGCATGATGGTGCGTGCGACCAGCGGATCGCCGACGGCCTCCTGCAGCACCTCCAGCCAGCGCCGCTGTGCGCGGGCGAGCGCATCCCGGGCCTGAGGGTCGGCCGCCTGCGCGAGCCGGGCGATCGCCACGATCGCGCGCTCGAAGCGCGAATCCGTCGGGATCGACGTCCGGAGGAAGTAGTCCACCGGGCCGTCCGGCGCCGCGCGCATCGCGGCGACGTCCTCGTCGATGAGCGCCGCGAAGCGGTCGAGCACGCCCGCCGCCAGGGCTTCCTTGGAGGCGAAGTGGTAGAGCAGCCCGCCCTTGGAGACCCCGGCGCGGGCAGCGACGGCGTCGAGGGTCGCGGCGCGCTCGCTCTGTTCGGCGAGCAGCTCCTCGAAGGCGTCGAGCACGCGGTCACGGGCGGAGACCGGAGCGCCCGACGGCGTGATCGCAGCAGCTGAGGCGGCCGTGGCCGCGGCGGGTGCGGCGGACTCGCGCGGAGCGGGGGAGGAGGGCGCTGCGGCAGGCGGCATGACCCCATGGTAGCCGCACCGCCTTGATACTGTACCGTCCAGACGGTACAGTAATCCGCATGACCACGACACCGACCCTCCCGGCCCCGGCGATCACGCGTGCGGGCGTGCGCGGCTGGGCGGCGCTCGGCGTCCTCATGCTGCCGACGCTGCTCGTCTCCGTCGACAACACCGTGCTCAGCTTCGCCCTGCCCGCGATCTCCGAGGCGCTGCGCCCGTCGGCGACCGGGATGCTGTGGATCGTCGACATCTACCCGCTGGTCCTCGCCGGCCTGCTCGTGGCGATGGGCAGCCTCGGCGACCGCATCGGCCGCCGACGGCTGCTGCTCATCGGCGCCACCGGCTTCGCCGCCGTGTCGGCCGTCGCCGCCTTCGCCCCGACCGCCGAACTGCTCATCGCCGCCCGCGCCGCGCTCGGCGTCTTCGGCGCCATGCTGATGCCGTCCACCCTGTCGCTGCTACGGAGCGTCTTCCTCGACCGCGAGCAGCGCCGCCTCGCGATCGCGATCTGGGCGTCGGGCTTCGCGGCCGGCTCCGCGCTCGGCCCGATCGTCGGAGGGGTGCTCCTCGAGCACTTCTGGTGGGGCTCGGTGTTCCTGCTGGCGGTGCCCGTCCTCATCCCGCTGCTCGTGCTCGCACCCCTGCTGGTGCGCGAGTCGCGCGACCCGGCGCCGGGACCGGTGGATGTGCCCGGCATCGTCCTCTCGCTCCTGACCATGGCGCCCATGGTCTACGGCATCAAGGCGCTGGCGGTCGACGGCTTCTCGCCGGTCGCGGTGGTGGCGATCGCGCTCGGCGCCGGCTGCGGCTTCCTGTTCGTGCGGCGGCAGTTGCGGCGCCCTGTTCCGATGCTCGACATGCGGCTGTTCACGCGACCCGCCTTCAGCGGAGCCGTCGTGGTCAACCTGCTGAGCGTGGTGTCGCTGGTCGGCTTCCTGTTCTTCGTCTCGCAGCACCTGCAGCTCGTGATCGGGCTGATGCCGCTGCAGTCGGGGCTCGTGCTGGTGCCGGGCCTCCTCACGATGATCGTCGCCGGCCTCGTCGTCGTCCCGATCGCGCGCCGCATCCGGCCGGGTGTCGTGATCGCGGGCGGGCTGACGCTCTCCGCCGCGGGCTACCTGCTGGTCGCGCTGACCGGCGGGGGAGCGCCGTGGGGCATCCTGCTGGCCGCCTTCGTCCTCCTGGGCGCGGGCATCGGCGGGGCCGAGACCGTCTCGAACGAGCTCGTCATCTCGACCGCTCCCGCAGCCAAGGCCGGCGCCGCGTCGGCGGTGTCGGAGACGGCGTACGAGCTGGGCGCCGTGCTCGGCACGGCGACGCTCGGCACCCTGATCACGGCCTCGTACCGGGCTACGCTCGTCGTCCCGGAGGGGCTGACCGCCGCGCAGGCCGACGCCGCAGGGGAGACCCTGGGCGGGGCGGTCACCGTCGCGGCCGGCCTGCCAGGCCCGCTGGGCGAGCAGCTGCTGGCGTCGGCGCGCGCCGCGTTCGACAGCGGCGTCGGGGTCACCGCGGTGATCGGCATCGTCCTGGTGGCGAGCGCCGCGTTGGTCGCCCTCATCACCCTGCGTCACGTGCGCTCCTGAGCGCGGGTGGATGTCGTGGCGCGGCGATAGGGTGGCACTACTGATTCCGCCCATCGACCAGCGCAGGAGTGCCATGTCCCGTACCGTCAAGCTCGCCGTCATCCCCGGGGACGGAATCGGTCCGGAGGTCATCGCCGAGGCCGTCACGGTGCTCGACGCGGTGACGGAGGGGAGCGGGCTCTCGTTCGAGAAGACGCACTTCTCGCTCGGCGCGGACCGCTACCTGGAGACGGGCGACGTCCTGACGGATGCCGACCTGGAGTCCATCACGGCCCACGACGCCATCCTGCTCGGAGCGGTCGGCGGCGTGCCGGGCGACCCCCGCCTGGCGGGCGCGAACATCGAGCGGGGGCTCCTGCTGAAGCTGCGGTTCTCCCTCGACCACTACGTGAACCTGCGCCCGACGACGCTCTTCCCGGGCATCGCCAGCCCGCTCGCGAACCCCGGCGATGTCGACTTCGTCGTCGTGCGCGAGGGTACAGAGGGTCCGTACGTCGGCAACGGAGGCGCGATCCGGCAGGGCACGCCCCACGAGATCGCCAACGAGGTCTCGGTGAACACCGCGTACGGCGTCGAGCGCGTCGCGCGCTACGCGTTCGAGCAGGCCGCGCAGCGGAGGCGGAAGCTGACGCTCGTGCACAAGACCAACGTGCTCACCTTCGCGGGCTCGCTGTGGAAGCGGATCGTGGATGCGGTGGCCGCCGAGCATCCGGACGTCACGGTCGACTACCTCCACGTCGACGCCGCGACGATCTTCCTCGTCACGGATCCTGCTAGATTCGATGTGATCGTCACGGACAACCTCTTCGGCGACATCCTCACCGACCTCGCGGCCGCGATCAGCGGCGGCATCGGGCTGGCGGCCTCGGGCAACATCAACCCGGCCGGGGCCTTTCCGAGCATGTTCGAGCCGGTTCACGGATCGGCCCCCGACATCGCCGGCCAGCAGAAGGCCGACCCCACCGCCGCCATCCTCTCCACGGCGCTCCTGCTCCGCCACCTCGGCGAGAAGGAGCTGGCCGAACGCGTGGAGCAGGCGGTGACCGCCGACCTCGCCGCCCGCACGGGCGCTGCGCGAACGACCTCCGAGATCGGCGCAGCGATCGCCGCGCGAGTGGCGCAGAATTGATTCACCGTCGCATAAAGGACCTGTCATGACTTCGACCAGCATCTCCCTCACCAGCGGACCCACCGAGACCTCGGGCCTGCTCTGGAACGTCACCCGCAACGAGGCCGCCCCAGACGCGGCGACCCGGGCCGAGATCCTCGCGGACCCCGGCTTCGGCAACCACTTCACCGACCACATGGTCGACATCTGCTGGTCGGCCAAGGGCGGCTGGCACCGTCCGCGTGTCTCGCCCTACGGCCCCATCCAGCTGGAGCCGTCGGCCGCGGTGTTCCACTACGCGCAGGAGATCTTCGAGGGTCTGAAGGCGTACCGCCACGAGGACGGCTCGATCTGGGGCTTCCGCCCGGAGGCGAACGCCGCCCGCATGCAGCGCTCGGCCTACCGCCTCGCGCTCCCCGAGCTGCCGGTGGAGCACTTCCTCGACTCGATCAAGCAGCTGATCGCCGTCGACGGCGACTGGGTGCCGGACGCCCCGGAGACGAGCCTGTACCTCCGGCCGTTCATGTTCGCCAAGGAGGCGTTCCTCGGTGTGCGCCCGGCCAACAAGGTCGCGTACTACCTGATCGCGAGCCCGGCGGGCGCGTACTTCCCGAGCGGCGTCGCCCCGGTGTCCATCTGGCTGTCCGACCGCTGGTCGCGCGCCGGCAAGGGCGGAACTGGTGCGGCGAAGACCGGCGGCAACTACGCTTCGAGCCTGCTCCCGCAGTCGGAGGCGTACGAGCACGGTTGCGCCCAGGTGCTCTTCCTCGACTCGGTCGAGGGCAAGTACCTCGAAGAGCTCGGCGGGATGAACGTGGTGCTCGTGCGCAAGGACGGCACGCTGGTCACGCCCGAGTCCGACAGCATCCTCGAGGGCATCACCCTCGACTCGGTGCTGCAGCTCGCCCGCGACCGCGGTCACGCCGTCGAGCGCCGCAAGGTGACGCTCGACGAGTGGCGCGACGGCGTGGAGTCGGGCGAGATCGTCGAGGTGTTCGCGTGCGGCACGGCCGCGGTGATCACCCCGATCGGCGAGCTCAAGTCGGACACGTTCACCGTCGGCGACATCACCGCGCCTCCCGGAGAGCTGACCATGTCGCTGCGCCAGGAGCTGACGGACATCCAGTACGGCCGCGAGCGCGACCGCCACAACTGGATGTACCGCCTCGACGCGTAGTTCGCAGTTGTGCGGACGGAGGAGGTCGCGGTCCGTCCGTCGGTGTTTCGCGTGAGAGGGAGGAGTCTGCGGCCGGTTCGCCCGCAGGCTCCTCCCTTTCGCATACCGCGGGAACGCGATGCCCTCGGGCCGAACCCTGGCTAGCATCGAGGCATGGGTAACGGGACCGTGTTCGCCGTCGTCGGACCGGGTGCGGTGGGCGGCCTCCTCGCGTGGTTGTTGCACCGGGCCGGACACGACGTGGTCGCGGTGGGCCGCCCGGCCACGGTCGAGGCGATCCGGCGCGACGGCATCGAAGTGCGGAGCGAGCTGTTCGGCGACGGGGTCGAGCGCATCCCGGCCGCGACGGAGGTGCCCGCCGGCGCGAGCGTCCTGCTCGCGACGAAGGCCTACGGACTGGATGACGTGCTCCCCGGCGTCGTGGCGGCGCGACCCGCCGAGGTGATCTCCTTCCTCAACGGCGTCGAGCACATGGAGCCGCTGCGTTCTGCGCTTCCGGGTGTGCCGGTCGCGGGCGCATCCATCGCGGTGTCGGCGCTGCGCGCATCCACCACCGTCATCGACCACCGGAGCCCTTTCGTCCGCATCGAGGCGCCGCAGGCGGCGGCCGGCTTCGCCTCGGTTCTCGCGCTCACCGACGCCGGGCCGAGCGTCCGCGTCGGCGGGAGCGAGGCGGAGGTCCTCTGGGCGAAATTCCGCCTGCTGGCCTCGCTCGCCCTTCTCACCTCGTATTGGCGGCAGCCGGCCGGCCCCGCCCTCAGCGAGGACCCCGAGCTGACCGAAGGGGTCGTCCGTGAGGTGGTCGCCTGCTCGGCCGCAGACGGAGTCCCCGCGTCCGAGCTCGACCTGGTCCGCGCTCTCCGCAGCGTGCCCGGCGGGATGCGCACCTCCCTCCAGGAGGACCTCGCCGCCGACGCCCCCAGCGAGCTCGATGCCATCGGCGGAGCGCTCCTCCGCATCGGCGAGCGGCACGGCATCGCGACTCCCTCCCTTGCTCGCATCCTGTCGGCGCTAGGCTCGAACGCGTGAAGATCGCACGTTTCAGCCACACCCGCGAAGGCTCGTCGACGCCCGCCATCGACTACGGCATCGTCGACGAGGACGCCCTGGTCGTGCTCGCCGGCGACCCGATGTTCGTGGGATTCGAGACCACAGGGGAGCGCGTCCCGCTGGGCAAAGTCGGCTCGCTGCTCGCCCCGGTCATCCCGCGCTCGAAGGTCGTCGCGGTCGGCAAGAACTACCACGAGCACGCCGCCGAGATGGGCGGGGAGGCGCCGGGAGAGCCGCTGCTGTTCCTGAAGCCGAACACGGCCGTGATCGGCCTCGGCGACGCGATCGTGGTGCCGCCGCAGTCCGAGCGCGTCGACTATGAGGGCGAGCTGGCCGTGGTGATCGGCAAGATCGCCCGCAACGTCCGTGCGGAGGACGCCACCGGCCACATCTTCGGCTACACCGTCGCGAACGACGTCACCGCCCGCGACCTGCAGGAGAAGGACGGCCAGTGGACGCGCGCGAAGGGCTTCGACACCTTCTGCCCGCTCGGCCCGGTGATCGAGACCGAGCTCGCGCCCGACGCCGTGCTCCGGACCCGCCTCAACGGCGAGCTCAAGCAGGAGGCGCCGATCTCGGACATGGTCCACGACATCCCGTCGATCATCGCGTACGCGTCGAGCGTGTTCACGCTGCTGCCGGGCGACGTCATCCTCACCGGGACGCCGTCCGGGATCGGCCCGATGAAGCCCGGCGACACCGTCGAGGTGGAGGTCGAGGGCGTCGGGTCGCTGGTGAATCCGGTGCGCGCCCCGAAGTAGCCTCCCCGGTAGGATCGAAGACGTATGTCTGACTCGATCGCTCACCCGTTCTCCGAGGCCACCGGCGCCGATGTGCGCGTGCGCTTCTGCCCGTCGCCGACCGGTACTCCGCACGTCGGCCTGATCCGCACCGCCCTGTTCAACTGGGCGTACGCGCGCCACACGGGCGGGAAGATGGTGTTCCGCATCGAGGACACCGACGCCGCCCGCGACAGCGAGGAGAGCTACCAGCAGATCCTGGATGCGCTGCGCTGGCTGCGCCTCGACTGGGACGAGGGCATCGACGTCGGAGGCCCTGACGGACCCTACCGGCAGTCGCAGCGGTACGGCATCTACCGCGACCTCATCCAGAAGCTGCGCGATTCCGGTCACATCTACGAGAGCTTCGCGACGGCGGAAGAGATCGAGGCGCGCAACGTGTCGCTCGGCCGTGACCCGAAGCTCGGCTACGACAACTTCGAGCGCGACCTCACCGACGAGCAGAAGGCCGCCTACCGTGCCGAGGGCCGGGAGCCCGCCCTGCGCCTGCGCGTGCCGGACGACGACCTCAGCTTCGACGACCTGGTGCGCGGCGAGATCACCTTCAAGGCCGGCTCGTTCAGCGACTTCGTCGTGGTGCGCCCGAACGGTCACCCGCTGTACACGTTCGTGAACCCGGTGGACGACGCACTCATGGGCATCACGCACGTGCTCCGCGGCGAGGACCTGCTGTCGTCGACCCCGCGCCAGATCGCGCTGTACCACGCGCTGATCGACGCGGGAGTGACCACGTTCGTCCCGCGCTTCGGCCACCTCCCGTACGTGATGGGGGAGGGCAACAAGAAGCTCTCCAAGCGCGACCCCGAGTCGAACCTGTTCCACCACCGCGACCGTGGCTTCATCCACGAGGGCCTGGTCAACTACCTGGCGCTGCTCGGCTGGTCGCTGACGCACGACCGCGACGTCTTCTCGCTGGAGGAGATGGTGGCGGCGTTCGACGTGAAGGACGTCAACCCGAACCCGGCCCGCTTCGACCTGAAGAAGGCGGAGTCGATCAACGGCGACCACATCCGACTCCTGGATGTGGCCGACTTCGCCGAGCGCACCATCCCGTACCTGGCCGCGGCCGGTGTGGTGGAGGAGCCGCTGACGCCTGCTCAGCGCGAGGTGCTCGCGAAGGCGGCGCCGCTGGTTCAGGAGCGCGTGCAGCTGCTGGGCGAGACGCCCGGGATGCTCGGCTTCCTCTTCACCGACGCCGCCTCGCTCGTGGTCGAGCCCGACGCGCGCGCCTCGCTGCCGGACAACGCGGGCGAGGTGCTTGCCGCATCCCTCGGCGCGCTGGAGCTGGTGCCCGAGGCGGAGTGGAACCACGAGGCCATCGAGTCCGCGCTGCGCGACGCCCTGGTCGAGGGGATGGCGCTGAAGCCGCGCGTCGCGTTCGGCCCGCTGCGGGTGGCGCTCTCGGGCCGCCGCGTGTCGCCGCCACTGTTCGAGTCGATGGAGATCCTGGGCAAGGCGGAGACCATCGCCCGGCTCGACCGGCTGTCGGCGGACCTGGGCTAGCGCGATGACCGGTGTGACCGCGCCGCCGGCTCTCGAGCCGTCCTACGAGGTCGTCGTCATCGGCGGAGGCCCCGCGGGCCTGTCCGCGGCACTCAACCTGGCCCGCGCCCGGCGCCGTGTGCTCGTGGTGGACGGCAACCGCCCGCGCCACGCTGCGACACTGCTCGCCCACGGGTTCCTCACCCGCGACGGCGTCAGCCCGCTGGAGCTGCGCCGCATGGGCCGGGAGGAAGTGGACGCGTACGACAACGCGACCGTCGTCTTCGCCCAGGTGGGCGCGGTCTCGGTGGAGGACGACGGCTTCCGGGTCACGGCCCGCGGGGTGCGCGGCGGCTCTGACGTCGACGTACGCGCCGACACGGTGCTCATCGCGACCGGTGTGACGGAGACGATGCCGGCCATCCCGAGCATCCGCGCGTTCTACGGCACCCAGCTGCACAGCTGCATCGAATGCGACGGTTTCGAGTCGGCCGGTCAGCCGCTCGCCCTGATCGGCGAGACCGACGACCTGGCCGAGCGGGCTCTGCTGCTCACCCAGTGGACGGACGATCTGATCGTCTTCACCAACGGCGTCGCTCCCATCGGCGACGACGAGGAGCGCACGCTCGCCCGCCTCGGTGTGCGGGTCGAACGCCGCCCGATCGACGACGTGGTCGGCGAGAAGGGCGTCATGACCGGCGTCCGTCTCGCGGACGGCACCCTCGTCGAGCGGGCCGGCGGGTTCCTGCGCCCGGTGTGGTCGCCCTCCCTGTCATTCGTGGATTCGCTCGACCTCGATCGCGACGCCGACGGCTACCTGCTGACCGACGCTGACGGCCGCACGTCACTGCCCGGCGTGTACGCGGCGGGGGAGACGACGGCGCCCGGACCGCAGCAGCTGATCGTCGCCGCGGGCTCCGGTGCGGTGGTCGCGGCGGCTGTCAACCGCGACCTCATCGGGCTCTCCCTGGAGGACGCCCCCGTTTTGTAGTCCGGCCTGCCGGTAGGCTAGAGTTGTTTCTCGTGCCCGGACTACGGTTCAGGCCGGTGGGGTATGGTGTAATTGGCAACACGGCTGATTCTGGTTCAGTTGTTCTTGGTTCGAGTCCAGGTACCCCAGCAAGAAGCGCCCCGGTTCTCCGGGGCTTTTTTGTTGCCCTCGTGAGGGGTCAGGCCGCCCGTCCAGCCGCAGCGAGGATGAGGTCAGAGACCTCCGCTGGGTGCGAGACGAGCGAGACGTGGCTGGCGGCGAGTTCGATGGTGGTGGCGCCCATCCGTTTCGCCATGAAGCGCTCGAGGTCGGGGTTGATCGTCCGGTCCTCCGTCGAGACCGCGTACCAGCTGGGCTTGTCGCGCCAGGCGGCGTGCGTCGTCCTGCCGGAGAAAAGCGTGTCGGAGATCGGTCCCTGCACCGCACACAGCACCCGCGCCTCCTCCGGCGGGAGGTCGCCGGCGAAGTCGCGCAGGAACGCCTCCTCGCTGAGGCGGCCCCACCCCTCCGACCACACCACCCCGGCGGACGCGGGCGGCAGAGGGTAGGTCTTGGCGAGCGCGCCGTAGTCTTCGCCGGCGTCGGGGGCGCGAGCCGCGACGTAGACGAGCGCTGACACGGCCGGGTCGACCCCGGCCTCTGTGACGATCATCCCGGCGAACGAGTGCCCGACGAGCACGGTCGGGCCGGGGTTCAGGGCGATGGCGCGTCGGGTGATCTCGACGCCGTCCTGGAGCGTGGTGAGGGGATGTTGCACCGCCGTCACCCCGAGACCGGCGGCCTGCAGGCGGGGGATCACCTTCGACCAGGACGATCCGTCGGCGTAGGCGCCGTGGACGAGAACGACGTTGGTGGCAGCTTCAGGCATTCCGACCTCTTTCAGCCGAGCGGGTGGAGCGTGGCAGCACGGTAGCAGGGAGGATCGCTGCGACAACAGGAGCAGATCGTGACGGATCTGGCGGGGCGCGGGCCGAACCTGCTACTTTGACGGCCACCCGAACGAGCACCGCTCCGGCACCATCGCCCCAGGGGAGAGCGACCCATGACCGACGAACCGTCTCCGATCGGCCCGATGTGACCGGTACGCCGGAACTCGTCCCGTCGACGCATCCCGGACGGGTGCGCCGCATCCATCTGGCCCTGGTCCTGCTGTCCTTCTCGGCGGGAGCGGCCGACGCCTTCGCCTTCCTCGCCCTCGGGGGGATCTTCACGGCGAACATGACCGGGAACCTCATCCTGAGCGGTATGTTCACCCGGCCCCAGTTCGCGCTGACCCTTCTGACGGCCGGGGTGGCCATCGTCTCGTTCGTCGGCGTGCTCTACACCGCTTTCCGGCTCACGCGCGCCCCGACGACCGTCTCAGCGACGGCACGACGGGCGTTCCGTCGCCTGGTGCTGCCGTCTGCGGCCGTGCAGACCGTCGTCGTCGTGATCTGGATGGTGCTGCCCGGCGCCGACAGCACGGTGGAGCGTTGCGTGGTGATCGCTCTCTCCGCGGCTGCGCTGGCACTGCAGACCGTGGCGGCGAAGAAGCTCTCCGATGTGGATGGCGTGACCACCACCTACGTCACGGGAACGCTGACCACCACGATGCAGGACCTTGCGCTGCGCACCGCCCACGGCCAGGGCGTCCGGGTGCTCTCGGTGCTCGCTCTGCCGGTCGGCGCGGTGTGCGCGACGGCCGCGCTGGCACTCGCGCCGGTCCTCGGACCGGTCGTCGCGTGGGTGGCGGCTCTCCTTGCGACGGGCCTCCTCATCCCCGGCCGCGGTTCGGACTTCGGCGAGTGACGATGGCTGACTGGGGTGTGTTCGCCACCATCGTCGGCGGCGCGGCGGCGGCGCTCCTCGGCCTGCTCTTCGTGGCCGTGTCCATCCGAATCCAGGCCATCGCCAGGTCCACCGAACTGCGCCTCCGGGCGGCTCAGACGCTGAGCCTCTTCACCGCGATGCTGCTGGTGGCGGTGCTCCTCGCCGTGCCCGGTCAGCCTGCGAGGGTTCTCGGCATCGAGGTGATCGTCCTCGCGGTGCTGACGGCTGTCACGCTGCTCGTGCTGGACCGGCGGGCGACTGCGCCGTCGCCGACCCCGCTCGGGCGCGCGATTCAACGGATCAACCCGAACGTGGTGACTTCCGTGACTCTGCTCGCGGCAGGCATCCTCATGGTCGTCGTCGGGGAGGCCGGCGTGTATGTGCTCGTCCCGGCGGTGTTCGTGGCCTTCGTCGGTGGGGTGCTCAGCGCCTGGGTGTTCCTCATCCACGTCGACGCGTGAGTCGGTCGGGCAAGGCTCGCCGAGGTGCACGTTGTTGCGGTCTCGCGCGGCGTGTCGACCGCAACAACGTGCACCTCGACGGAGGAAAGGAGGGAGGCTTAGGAGGAGGCGGCTTCTTCGGCCTCCTCGCCGTGTTGGACGATGTCGCCGTGCTGGAAGAGGATGCCCTTCGCCGTCTCCCGCCACTGCGGCTTCGCCCGCAGCAGAAACTCGAGCTCCATGCTGAAGTGCTTGTACTCCTCTGCGAGCGAGTCGAGCATGATCGCCTTCGCGACCTCGTCCTTCTCGACGGCGATGCGCTGCTCGTACCAGCCGATCGCCTCCGCCTCCTCGGACAGGCTCGCGCACATCCGCGCGAACGTCCGCGTCTCCTCGCTGAGCTCGCTTGGCGGCTCGTGGTACTGATCAGTCGACATCGCCTGCCGTCCTTTCATCGTGGGACTCCATCCAATGTCCGGATGCCGGATCCCTCAAGGGCCACCCGCTGCGAATGCGCAGAGGCACGGCGGGATCGTCGTCCGCCGCTCGATAGGGTGGCGGCATGGCAACGAGCGTGATCGTCATCGGCGCGGGTGTCGTCGGCGCGGCGACGGCCTTGTCGCTGGCGCGCGAAGGAGCGTCGGTGCTGCTGCTGGAGGCGTTCGAACGCGGCCACGATCGCGGGTCGTCGCACGGTGCGACCAGGATCTTCCGCCACGGCTACGCGGAGCAGGACTATGTGGATCTGTCCGTCCGCGCGCTCACCGGGTGGAAGCAGCTGGAGCGGATCAGCGGCCGGACGCTGCTCGACGCGACGGGAGCGGTCGACCACGGCGATCCGGTGGTGCTGAAGGCGATCGCCGAGGCGCAGGATGCGGCGGGGCTGCCCTACGAGTGGCTGACAGGTGCCGCGGCCGAGACGCGCTGGCCGGGCCTCCGGTTCGAGGACCATGTGCTGTTCAGCCCGGGCGGCGGCCGGTTGCGGGCGGCCGACGCTCTGGACGCCCTTCTCGATGCAGCCGAAGGCGCGGGAGCGGAGCTGCGCTTCGGCGTCCGTGCGATGGGAGTGGAGGACTCCGGCGACAGTGTGACGGTGGTGATCGACGGCGGCGCCCATACAGCCGACCTGGTGGTCGTCACGGCAGGCTCGTGGACGCCGTCACTCCTGCGTCCCTGGCTTTCGGCTCACAATGTGGAGCTTCCCGAGGTACGCGTGACGGAGGAACAACCGGCGCACTTCCCGGTACTTCCTGGCCTGGCGGACACGGAGACGGCGTGGCCGAGCTTCGTGCACCACCCCACCCGTGACGGCGTGGCCAGTGCCTACGGACTGCTGACACCGGGGGAGGGCGTCAAGGTCGGGTTCCACGGCGTCGGCCCGGAGGTGGACCCGGACGGTCGCGATCGGCGCATCGATCCCGACAGACTGGAACAGTTGAAGCAGTACGTGGCCGAGTGGGTGCCGGGTGTCGATGCGACGCATCCCGAGGGCATCAGCTGCCTCTACGACAGCACCGAGCAGGAGGACTTCGTGCTCGACCGCGTCGGGAAGGTCGTCATCGCAACCGGGTTCTCGGGTCACGGATTCAAGTTCGGTCCTGCGCTCGGCGATGTGCTCGCCCGTCTGGCGCTGCACGGCGAGCCCGCCGCACCGCGCTTCCGTGTGGCGGTCGCCCCTCCCGACGCATAGCCGCATCGTCCGCTCGTCGCGGCGGCGACCCTCCCCGCCGAGCGCTCGATGGTGGAGGATGTCGCCTATGACGGACACGGAAGGCGCCGGCATCGTCGGCGTCAGCACCATCGGCATCCCGGTCTCCGACCAGGATCGCGCGCTCGCGTTCTACCGCGATGTCCTCGGGTTCGAGGTGCGGGTCGACGCGCCGCTCCCGCAACTCGGGAGCCGCTGGATCATGCTCGCGCCACCCGGCTCCGCGGTGTCGGTGTCCCTGGTGCCGGCCCAGCCGGATGCTCCCGCGGGCGTCGAGACGGGCATCCGCTTCGAGACGCTCGACGCGGAGCGCACCCACGAGACCCTGGTTCGAGCCGGCGCCGACGTGGGAGAGGTGCTCCGTTGGCCGGACGTCCCGGCGATGTTCGCGGCGCACGACCCCGACGGCAACCGGTTCGAGGTGGTCGAGCGCGTCTGAGGCCCGCTCACTCCCCGTTGCGGAGGTCAGCGAGCCCGTCGTGGCGGAGCGCGATCCGGTCGAAGGTCGCGGTGCAGGTGTCGCCCATCGGTGCCTGCGACAGGAAGCCGACTCTCCAGGCGTCCGCGCCGGCGTCCAGCCGGAACAGGCGGACGAAGTCCCACTGGACGCCGTCCGTCGACGAGTGGAACGCCCACGCCTCCCCGACGCGCGCGACGCGCAGGAAGACCTCGCCGCTGGTGACGTGGGTGCTGTTGCAGTCGTCCGAGTAACGGTCGGTGACGACGCTCACCACCATCGGCTGACCCTGCGGCGAGAACTCGAAGCACAGCTTCGCCCAGTGGTCGTCGTCGCTCCACAGCACGAGGGCGCCGGCGTCGAAGGTCGTGCGGGGCTCCGCGACGCGAACCCGGGCGGACAGGGCGAAGTCGCCCGCGGGCGCCTCGAGCGTGAGCGCGGTCGCGGCGTGCTGCGAGTGCGCGCCGAGCGCGTCGTTCGACCAGTCGACCCCGGCGGCGGCCGTCAGAGTGAGCACCTCGGTCGAGGGGTCGACGTCGGCGTCGCCGGGAGTGTGGGTCCAGGAGAGTTCGGGCAGGGCGGAGATGCTGATCGGCATACCGAGAACGCTACGGCACCCTCTCCACCGAGTCGTCCTCCGGCACCACGCCGAGACTCGTCCTCCAGGCGCGCCGAGCACGTTTGGTGTTGGCCAGGACGAAGCCGGTCAGCGCCAGAAGCATCAGGACGGCGCCCAGAATCGCGAACTCCAGACGCCCGTCCACACGCCCATCTTGACCCGGCAGCACCCCTAAGCCCCACAGGAGGAAGACGACGCCGAACAGCAGACCGCCGAGAGGCGAGATGATCCGGAACCACAGCTCGACAGCCCGATGGAGGAAGACCATCAGCGCTTCCGATCCTGCTCGGCGGACCGCCGTCGCAGCCCGATCACGCCCACGATCGCCATGGCGAGGGCCGCGGCGACGATGAGGACGCCCACCGCATCCACTCCTCCCGATCCGGTGAGGAAGAGCAACGACAGCGTCTCGCCGACGGCGACCACCAGACCGATGACGACAAGCGCCACGAACTGGCTGCGAGGCCGACGCGGATTCATGCGGCGACACTACGCCCGCGCTCACGGGCCCGTCATAGGCTGGCGGGATGGGCGATATCGACGTGCGGCCGGCGCGGCCGACGGAGTGGGCGGCGGTCGGCGGGCTGCGCTGGGACTCGGTGTTCGAGTTCGGGGGTGAGGCCCTCGATCCACGCGAGGTGTTCGCGGAGCAGTTCGCCGAGTGGGCGAGCGACCATCAGGACACGCACGAGTGCTTCGTCGCCGTCGCGGACGGCGCGGTGATCGGGATGACGTGGCTGGCCGTCATCCCGCGGGTCCCGAGCGCGCGCGCGTTCGACCGCGCGTCCGGCGACCTGCAGTGCGCGTACGTCGCCCCCGGACATCGCAACCGCGGGATCGGCGGCCGGCTGATCGACGCCGTCGTGGACAGCGCTCGCGAGCGGGGGCTCGAGCGCGTGACGGTGCACTCCAGCCCGCGGGCGGTGCCCGTGTACGAGCGGCACGGTTTCAGCTCGGAGGGGCGACTGCTCCACGTCTACGTCGTGCATCGGGATGCGCCGGGGGCATCGGGCTGAACGACGGCCGTCGTCGCGTCAGCGGTTCGCCGGGTCGAGGGTGATCTCGACGTCGTACTTCAGCTGCGGTTCCGGGGAACCGAACAGGAGGGCGGGGTTCAGCCAGACGAGCTCGACCTCGGTGAGGCCGAAGCGACGCGATACGGCGAAGAGGGTGTCGTAGGGGTTGGGGACGTAACCGGTCAGCACGCCGTCCTTCACGATCGCCTTCCCCCGGGCAAAGGACACGGGGCCGTGGTCGGCGGCCTGGAGCTCCGGGAACGGGGAGGGCAGGGTCCACGTCAACGGCGCGGCCGCGATGACGCCGGAGCCGCCGACCGTCTCCTCGATGGAGTGCAGGTACGACGGATCGCCTTCGGACGTGAAGCCCGGCGGGATGGGCAGCACGAGCTCGCCGTCGGGCGTGACGCTGACGAGGTCCGAGTCCAGGCCGAACACCATGGGCTGCACCGGATCCGGCTTGCCATCGTGGCGGGCGTTCGTCACGAGGAGGGAGTAGCCGTGCAGTCGGGAGGCGTCGGCGCTCCCCGCCGGAAGCGGGGCGTCGGGCCGCACGTGCACCTCGACCCGGAGCCACGAGTTGACGACCACTCGCACCGCGCCGGTCAGCGGTGGCTCTGCAGGCATCCCGTCGCCGGGGTCGTGCTCCACGGCCTGCAGCTGACCCGTCGCGATGGTCTGCCCGGCCACGCGCAGGTCAGGGAGCTGCTGCGCGATGGGGACGGGATCCGGCGTCTCGGTCGGCGTCGACGTCGGGCGGGATGCGGCCGGCGCGAGCAACGAGCATCCCGAGACGACCGCGGTGACCGCCACGATGAACAGAGCCGCGGCGCCGCGACCCACCCCCCGATGAATCATGGCTCGACCCTAGCGCACGCCGCTGGCCCACGTAGAACCAGCGGCACGCGCACCGGACTACACCTGTGCGCCGAGCTTGAAGCCCTGCGCCTCTTCGCCCTTGCGGGTGTACGAGAAGCCGTCCGCGCCGATGGTGACCTCCATCTCGGAGTCGTCGGTGCGGCTCGTCAGCGGCTGCGGGTTGCCGTCGAGGTCGAGGACGGTCGACGCCTCCGTGTACCAGGACGGCACGACGGGGTTGCCCCACCAGTCGCGGCGCTGGTTGTCGTGCACGTCCCACGTGACGACCGGGTTGTCCGGGTCGCCGGTGTAGTAGTCCTGCGTGTAGATCTCGACGCGGTGGCCGTCGGGGTCGCGCAGGTACAGGTAGAACGCGTTGGAGACCCCGTGACGGCCCGGTCCGCGCTCGATGCAGTCGCTGCGGCGGAGGGCGCCCAGCTTGTCGCAGATCGCGATGATGTTGTGCTTCTCGTGGGTGGCGAATGCGACGTGGTGCATGCGCGGGCCGTCGCCGCCGGTCATCGCGGTGTCGTGCACGGTCGGCTTGCGGCGCATCCACGCGGCGTAGGTGGTGCCGTGCTCGTCCTGGATGTCCTCGGTGACGCGGAAGCCGAGGTCCTCCATGTACTTCACGGCGCGCGGCACGTCGGGGGTGACCTGGTTGAAGTGGTCGATCCGGACGAGCGTGCCGGGCGTGTACAGGTCGTAGCGCCAGGCGAGGCGCTCCACGTGCTCCACCTCGTAGAAGAACTCGTACGGGAAGCCGAGCGGGTCTTCAACGCGCACCGAGTCGCCGACGCCCTTCGTGAAGCCCTCGGCGCGACGCTCCACGCGGCAGCCCAGCTCGGTGTAGAACGCGACAGCGCGGTCCAGGTCCTCCGGCGTCCGCACCCGGTACGCGAATGCGGCGACGGCCGCCACCGGTCCCTTGCGCAGCACGAGGTTGTGGTGGATGAACTCCTCGAACGACCGCAGGTACACGGCGTTCTCGTCCTCCTCGGTGACGACGAGGTCGAGCACATCGACGTAGAACTCGCGGCTGGCGGCGAGGTCGGTGACGACGAGCTCCATGTAGGCGCACCGCACGACGTCCGGCGGGGTGGCCTTCGGCGTCGGGATGCGGTCGGTCGGCGCCGGGATGGGGTCGCTGCCGGTCACGGTGGGCTCCGGCGAGTCGGGGGTGATGGTCATGGTGGTGCGTCCTCTGCGTTGAGTCTGTGCGGGTTTGTGATGGATGCGGGGTCAGGCGTCGCCGGCGTCTTCGGCCGCTTCCGCCGCTTCCTCCGGCTGGTGCGCACTCGCACCGAAGCGGGCGGTGTGGACGGGGCCCAGCGTGATGTGCACGGCCTGCTGATCCGTGTAGAAGTCGATGGAGCGGTATCCGCCCTCGTGCCCCAGTCCGGAGGCCTTCACGCCGCCGAACGGCGTGCGCAGGTCGCGGACGTTGTGCGAGTTGAGCCACACCATCCCGGCCTCGACGTTCTGGGCGAAGGTGTGCGCGCGCTCCAGGTCGCTGGTCCAGATGTAGGCGGCGAGGCCGTACTTCACGCCGTTGGCGAGATCCAGCGCCTCCTCGTCCGAGTCGAACGGGGTGATCGCGACGACCGGGCCGAAGATCTCCTCCTGGAAGATCCGCGCGTCAGGCGCGACGTCGGCGAAAACGGTCGGCGCGACGTAGTTGCCGTGCTCGAGACCCTCCGGGCGTCCGCCGCCCGCGAGCAGACGTCCCTCCTGCTTGCCGAGCTCGACGTACGACATGACCTTCTCGAAGTGCTCCGGGTGCACGAGCGCGCCGACCTCGGTCTTCGGGTCGTGCGGGTCGCCGACGACGATGTTCCTCGCCCGCTCGGCGTAATGCTCCAGGAACTCGTCGTAGATCGGACGCTCGACCAGGATGCGGGAGCCGGCCGTGCAGCGCTCGCCATTGAGCGAGAACACGCCGAACAGCGTCGAGTCGATCGCCGCATCCAGGTCCGCGTCGGCGAACACGACAGCGGGCGACTTGCCGCCCAGCTCCATCGACAGGCCCTTGAGGAACGGCGCGGCGTTCGCGAAGATCAGCTGCCCGGTCCGGCTCTCGCCGGTGAACGAGATGAGCGGGACGTCGGGATGCTTCACCAGCGCGTCACCCGCCTCCTCGCCGAGACCGTTGACGAGGTTGAACACGCCGTCCGGCACGCCGGCCTCACGGAAGATCTCCGCCCACAGGCTCGCCGACAACGGCGTGAACTCGGCCGGCTTCAGCACGACCGTGTTTCCGGTGGCGAGCGCCGGGGCGAGCTTCCAGCTCTCCAGCATGAACGGCGTGTTCCAGGGGGTGATGAGTCCGGCGACGCCGATCGGCTTGCGGTTGACGTAGTTCAGTTGGCTGCCGGGGACCTTGTAGGCGTCGTCGGCCTGCGCCACGATCAGGTCGGCGAAGAAGCGGAAGTTCTCCGCGGCACGCTGCGCCTGACCGAGCGCCTGGGTGATCGGGAGGCCGGTGTCGAAGGTCTCGAGCTCGGCGAGGCGCGCATCCTGCTCTTCGACCGCGTCGGCGATGCGGTTAAGCACCCGCGCCCGCTCGCGCGGCTTCATCCGCGGCCACGGACCCTCGCGGAAGGCGCGGCGGGCGGCGGCCACGGCCAGGTCGATGTCCTCCTTCTGACCGGCTGCAGCCTGCGCGTACGTCTCGTTCGACACCGGGTCGAGCACGTCGAACGTCGCGCCCGAGACGCTGTCGACGAAGCGGCCGTCGATGAAGTGCCGGATGGTGTCCGGGAGGTTCTCGGGGATGTGGTGCTGCGCCATGCGCGGCCTCCTGTCGGTCGTAACGGTCACGGCTGCTGCTGTTCGCTCGCGGCCGCCTGCTCCTGGCGGCGGTGGAGGGCGTCCAGGGTGGCGAGCCGGTGGCGCCGGGCGGCGAGCTCGATCTCGAGCGGCTCGGCGCCGGATTCGATCAGCTCGACGATGTGCTCGTGCTCGTCGACGGACTCGCGGGCACGGCCGGGAACGAAGCTGAACGTCGAGTCGCGCAGCACGGTCAGGCGGTTCCAGCCGCGGTGCACCAGGTCGAGGATGTGCGGGTTCGGGCACTCCTCGAAGAGCACCGCGTGGAACTGCTGGTTGAGCTCGGTGAACCGGTGCGGGATGAAGTCGTCGAGGCACGCGATCATCTCGCGGTTGATCGCCCTGGCCCGCTCCAGGTGGTCGGTGGTCAGCAGGGGAGCGGACATCTGGGTCGCGGCGCCCTCGACGAGGGCGAGCGTCTCCATCGTGTACGTGTACTCGGCCTCGTGCAGCAGGGCGACCTGGGCGCCCACGTTCTTCTCGAACGTCACCAGCCCCTCCGCCTCCAGCCGGCGGATGGCCTCCCGCACGGGGACGACGCTGATGTCCAACTCGCCAGCGATCTGCCCGAGCACGAGCCGGAATCCGGAGACGTACCGGCCGTCGTCGATGCGGGCCCGGATGAACTCGTACGCGAGCTGCGACTTGCTCGGGGCCGCGGCCTTCAGCGCTGCGTCTGCCATGCGCGGTACCTCTCTCTCCACTCGGCGTTCATCGGGAACAGCCCGTCGACGGGGTGGCCGGCCGCCACCTGCTCGGCGATGAACTCCTCTTCGCGCTCCTGCTCGATCGCGTCAGTGACGACCTCCTCGACCAGGGCGGGCGGGATGACCAGCAGCCCGTCCGCGTCGCCCACGATCACGTCGCCCGGCTGCACGGCCGCGCCGCCGCAGGCGATGGTCACGTCGGTGTCCCACGGCACGTGCTTGCGGCCGAGCACGGCCGGATGCGGGCCGTTGTGGTAGGTCGGGATGTCGAGGGAGGCGACCACCGCGAGGTCGCGCACGCCGCCGTCGGTGACGATGCCGGCCGCGCCGTTGACCTGCGCGCGCAGGGCGAGGACGTCGCCGACGGTTCCGCTTCCGCGCTCGCCGCGGGCCTCGATCACCAGCACCTCACCCGGCCCGACCGAGTCGAACGCGCGCTTCTGCGCGTTGTACCCGCCGCCATGCGAGGCGAAGAGGTCCTCCCGGTTCGGGATGTAACGGAGCGTGCGAGCGGTGCCGACGACCCGGGTGCCGGGCCGGGTGGAGGTCAGGCCGTCGATGGAGACGTTGTCGAGACCGCGCTTGCGGAGCTGGGAGCTGAGGGTGGCGGTGGCGACGCTCGCGAGCTTCGCTCGCAGCTCGTCCGTCAGGGTGAACGACGGCTCCGGGGGTGTGCCGTACGCCTCGGAGCGCTGATGGTCGTCGACGCTGGGTGTGGTTCCGAAGTCGCCGAACGGGATGCTGCCCTCGGTGATGCGGGTGACCAGGCGGCCGGTGGTCGGCGCGCCCGGCGCTGTGGGCGCATCCACTTCGACCTCGACCGTGTCGCCGGGGGTCGTCACCGACGAGCCCGCCGGGGTGCCGGTCAGGATGACGTCGCCGGGCTCCAGGGTCATCAGCTGGGAGAGGTCGGCGACAAGGCGGCCGAACGGGAAGAGCAGGTCGTCGGTCGTGCCCTCCTGCACCAGGTCGCCGTTGAGCCAGGTGCGGACGCGGAGGGCGTCCGGGTCGAGGTCGGCGGCCGGGAGGACCGCGGGGCCGAGGGGCGTGAAGCCGTCGCCGCCCTTCGAGCGGACGTTGGAGCCCTTGTCAGCGGCGCGGAGGTCGTAGAGGCCGAAGTCGTTCGCGGCGGTGACGCCGGAGACGGCAGCCCAGCCGTCCTCGGGGGAGACCCGGCGGGTCGGGCGGCCGATGATCAGCGCGATCTCGCCCTCAAAGGCGAGGAGCTCGGTGCCGGCGGGGCGCTCCAGCTCGCCGCCCGATTCGGCGATGGAGGAGGAGGGCTTGAAGAAGTAGGAGGGCTGCGCGGGGGTGCGTCCGCGCTGTGCGGCGCGCGAGCGGTAGTTCAGGTGTACCGCGATGATCTTGCCGGGGCGGGGGATGTCCGTCACGGGTGGTGCCTCCTCATCGTCGGGGACGGTCTGGGACCGTATTCGAGATCATATACAATCGCTGGAGCCTCTTCAAGCTAGTACGCGGCCGGAGCGGGAGAGTCGGGCGTCGCGCCGATGAAACGGTCCGCAAGTGCCTCCGACGCCCGCGCGAGCAAGGTGACGTCGGCGCCGACGAGCACATACGCGGCACCGGCGGCCGCATAGCGGTCGGCCGTCGCCGGGTCGAAGGCGTTCACGCCGACGGGGGTGCCCGCCGCGCGGCCGGCGGCGATCACGGACTCGACGGCTGCGACGACGTCGGGATGGTTCTGCTGTCCGAGCAGGCCCATCGAGGCCGCGAGGTCGGCGGGGCCGACGAGCAGCGCATCCACGCCGTCGACCGCCGCGATCGCCGCCGCCTGCTCGAGCCCTTCGGTCGTCTCGATCTGCACGGTAAGCGAGACGAGGTCGCTCGCGCGGGCGAGGTAGTCGGGGATGCGGCTCCAGCGCGAAGATCGTGCGAGTGCGCTGCCGACGCCGCGGACGCCGTGCGGCGGGTAGCGCACCGCGCGCACCATGGCCTCGGCGTGGGCGACGCTGTCGACCATCGGGACGAGGATGTTCTGGGCGCCCAGGTCGAGCAGCTGCTTGATCACGACCGGGTCGCCGATCGGGGCGCGCACCACCGGAACCGCCGGGTACGGCGCGACCGCCTGCAGCTGGGCGAGGATCGACTCGAGGTTCACGGGGGAGTGCTCCCCGTCGATCAGCACGATGTCGAGCCCGCTGCCCGCGCAGATCTCGGCGACCAGCGGGCTGCCCGCGCAGGACCACATCCCGAACAGCGTGCGGTCGGCGTCGCGCAGACGGTCGGCGAACGTCGGCGCGGCATCTAGACGAATCGGCATGTGACGGCTCCCAGGGTTCCGTAGTCGGCGTGGACGGTGTCGCCGCGTTCGACCCACATCGGGCGGGTGAACGAACCGGCGAGCACGATGTCGCCGGCCTCGAGTCGGCCGCCATGCTGGGCGAGTTTGTTCGCGAGCCAGGCGACGCCCGTGGCGGGATGGTCGAGCACCGCCGCGGCGACGCCGGACTCCTCGATGGTCTCGTTGCGGTACAGCAGGGCGGAGACCCAGCGCAGGTCCACCTCATCCGCCGCCACCGGCCGGCCTCCGACGACCATGCCGCCCATCGCCGCGTTGTCGGAGATGGTGTCGACGATCGTGCGGCCCTGCATCTCGATGCGCGACGACAGGATCTCGAGGGCGGGCACGACGTACCGGGTGGCGCTGAGCACGTCGAACAGGGTGACGTCGGGGCCTTCGAGCGGCTCGCCGAGGACGAACGCGAGCTCGACCTCGATGCGCACGTTCGAGAACTGGTCGAACGGGATGACGGAGCCCGTCTCGTAGACCATGTCGGCGAAGATCGCGCCGTAGTCGGGCTCGGTGATGCCGGTCGCCTGCTGCATGACCTTGGAGGTGAGGCCGATCTTGCGGCCGACGAGCCTGCGTCCCTCGGCGAGTCCGCGTTCGACCCACAGACGCTGGACCGCATACGAATCCTCGACCGTCATGTCCGGATGGCGGGCGGTGAGCAGCGGGACCGTCGTGCGGTCGCGTTCGGCGGTCGCGAGTTCGTCGGCGATGGCCTGGATGGTCGGGCGATCGAGCACTCGGAGTCCCTTCGACGTCGGAGGAGGGGCGCGATGCCCCGAGTGGATCGTATATCTTCCTGTACACCGCGGCCAGGCGCCCCGCCTGTGAATGCGCTCCGGCCGGGAGGCAGGGAAGGCGGTCAGGCCGTGGGGGCTGGGAGCGCCGCGCGGATGAGGACCTGGGCGGCCGCGCGCGCGTCGGCCGCGGCGTCGGGCGTCCCGGCGATCGCGGCCGTGGTCTGCGCGCCCTCGGCGAGGATCGCCAGCTGCGGCGCGAGCGAGGGCGACGCCCCCGCCTCGGCGGCGAGCTCGGCGACGAACGTCTGGAACGACTCCTTGTGCCGCCGGGCGGCCTCCGCCACGCGCGGGTCGGCCGCGCCGAGCTCGCCGAACGCGTTGATGAAGCCGCACCCGCGGAAGGTGTCCTCGATGAACCAGTCCGCCAGGTAGTCGTAGATCGCGAGCAGGCGCGCCTCGGCGCCGTCGACGGTCGCGACCCTCGCGGCGACGCCGTCGGTCCAGAGATCGTGACGCTTCGCGAGCACCGCGAGCACGAGGTCGTCCTTCGAGGGGAACAGCTGGTACAGCCGTCGCAGCGACACGCCCGCCGCATCCCGTACCTGATCCATGCCGACGGCGTGGAAACCGCGCGCGTAGTAGAGCGCGTCGGCAGCGTCCACGATCCGGGTCCACATCTCTTCATCCGCCATTCTCCGATTGTAGCTTGACTGAGAACGATAGTTCTCGCTAGAGTCGGATCACCGGCGAGAACGATCGTTCTCGCCCAGTCGAAGAAAGGATGCGACACGATGTCGTACATCACCGTCGGGACCGAGAACAGCACTCCCATCGAGCTCTTCTACGAAGACCACGGCTCCGGCCAGCCGGTCGTGCTGATCCACGGATTCCCGCTCGACGGCCACTCGTGGGAGAAGCAGACAGCCGCACTGCTCGACGCCGGCTACCGCGTGATCACGTACGACCGCCGCGGATTCGGCCGCTCCAGCCAGGCCACTACCGGCTACGACTACGACACGTTCGCCGCCGACCTCAAGGTCGTGCTCGACACCCTCGACCTGCGGGACGCGGTGCTCGTCGGCTTCTCGATGGGCACCGGCGAGGTCGGCCGCTACCTCGGGCTCTACGGCTCCGAGCGCGTCGCCAAGGTCGCCTTCCTCGCCTCTCTCGAGCCGTACCTGCTCAAGACCGACGACAACCCCGACGGCGCCGCGCCGCGCGAGTTCTTCGAGGGCATCGTGGATGCGGTGAAGGCCGACCGCTACGCGTACTTCACGCAGTTCTACAAGGACTTCTACAACCTCGACGAGAACCTCGGCACCCGCATCAGCGAGGAGGCCGTGCGCAACAGCTGGAACGTCGCCGCCGGCAGCGGGGCGGTGGCTTCGGCCGCGGCTCCGCTCACCTGGTTCACCGACTTCCGTGCCGACATCGCGAAGATCGACGTCCCTGCGCTCATCCTCCACGGCACCGCCGACAACATCCTCCCGATCGACGCGACCGCCCGTCCCTTCCACAAGCTCCTGCCGCAGGCGGACTACGTGGAGGTCGAGGGTGCGCCGCACGGCCTGCTGTGGACCCACGCGGCCGAGGTCACCGAGGCGCTCCTGACCTTCCTCCGGAAGTAACCCGCCCCACGGGCCAGGAGTGGCGCGGCGCGGACCTCGGGCGGTCCGCGCCGCGCTTCGTCGTGCGTGCGTCAGGTGCGCAGCCGCCTGCGCTCCGCCCACACGTAGAGCGCCGCGTAGACGACGAACGAACCGACGAGTCCCCAGACGAGCAGAGCGGCGGACGGCCGAGACCACAGCAGCTCGCCGCCGCGGAGCAGGAGGGCGAGCAGCATCAGCGCGAGCGCCACCAGCTGCGCCTGGAAGATCTGCCGGAACGCGCTCCACCGGGAGTCGCCCAGCATCCACAGATTGACCATGCCGGGCAGGGTCAGGATGGCACCGCACACCCGCGCCGTGAGCGGCGTCAGCGGCCAGGCCCAGATCGAGATGGCCAGCTGCGGAGCCACGAACAGCACCAGCCCGACGACCAGCGAGCAGAGCCCGATGAGGGCGAGCAGGATGCGCACCCAGCCGGGCAGGACGGCATCCTGCCGGTCGACCGCGCCGGAGTCCTCCCCGCGGTTCACGATCATCGCGGCCAGCACCAGGAACGGCGTGGTCACGTACAGCGTCACCCAGACGATGAACGACAGGTGCCCGAAATGGAAGCGGTCCCAGTGCAGGAACGTCGCGACCGCGAGCAGGGTGGCGAACAGCAGGACGGCGGGGAAGCCGTGGCGGACGGCGTGCCAGCGGTTCGGCCGAACCACGTGGACGAAGAACACGATGCCTCCCGCATAGGCGCTGCCCAGCAGCATCGCGGTGATCGGCGGGCGGATGGTCCAGGCGAACAGCCGGTCGGTGGTGTCGGCCAGCGGATAGAGCAGCACGAAGGCGGCGACCAGGAACGGGATGATGATCGCGCCGACGACGCGCGTGTACGGGTGCACGCGGTCGCTCATGCGTCGTGTCCCTCCGCCTCGGCGACGGCGCGATCGGCGGGCAGGGACCGGCCCTCCCCGATGGCGGACTCGAAGGCGACGGCATCTGCGGGGGAGGCGGCAGCCAGCATCCGGTCGACGAACAGCTGATGGAAGGAGAACACGGGCACGTTGTACAGCCCGGTGCGCTCCCGCAGCGAACGCGACGCCCCGAGCAGGCGGCCGGCCCGGCGGACGTCACCGGAGAGCGCGGCGACCGCGACCATCCCCTCCAGACCGTAGGCGATGCCCTCGACGTGGCCCAGCCTGGTGGAGAGCGCCAGGCAGGCAGAGAAGTCGGATGTCGCCCCGGCCGCATCGCCGAGGAGCAGCCGAGCCCAGCCGCGGTGGTGCTGGGCGATCGTCACGCCCAGCTCGTCGCCGTTGTCGTGGGCGAGTGCCAGGCTCTCCTCGAAGTGCCCAAGGGCCGCATCCACGCGTTCGCGCAGCAGGGCGACCCTCCCGAGCATGACGAGCGCCATCGCCTGGCCCCAGCGGTCGCCGCGGACGCGGAAGAGCCGCAGGCTGGTGTCCATCGCGTCGTCCGCGGCGGACGGATCCGGTTGCGGCGAGGCGAGCACGGCCAGTGCGAACGAGATGAGGGCGAGCGCTTCGCCGTCCGGGTCGTCGGAACGCCCGAAGAGCTCGGCGCTCTCGGTGAGGCCCGCGGCGACGGTGCCGCCCGGATCCTGCCAGAACGTGATCGCCTGGGTGAAGTAGAGGGCGATGGCGCGCGTGCGGTCGTCCAGCGGTTCGTCGGCGGCGAGGACCTCGTCCATCCATCCGCGCACCTCGCCGAGCAGGCCCGCGACCCACCAGTACACGTAGAGGGCCCAGGCCAGATGCGCGGCCCGTGACCAGTCCCTCCGGTCGAGGAGGTGCCGGACGGCGGCACGGAGGTTGCCGGTGTCGGCGCCCAGCCGCACCACCCAGTCGTGCTGCGCGGCGCCTTCGAGCCCCGCGTCGGCCCGGTCGGCGAGCGCGAGGAAGAAGGCGGCGTGCGCGTCGCGGACGGCGGGGAGCGTGCCCTCCCGCTCCAGCTGCTCGATCCCGTACTCGCGCACGACGGCGAGCAGGGAGAAGCGCGCGGCGGCGGTGTCCTCGTGCTGGCTCACCAGGCTGTTGTCGACGAGGACGGCCAGGGCGGAGAGCACGTCGGGTGCCTCGCCGTCGGCGGCCACCGCCCCGGCGACGGACTCCGCCGCCTCCAACGAGAAGCTGCCCGCGAAGACGCCGAGCTGGGCGAGGAGGGCGCGCTCGGGCGGGTCGAGGAGCTGGGCGCTCCAGTCGATCGTGGCGCGGAGGGTCCGCTGGCGCTCCGGGAGGTCGCGGGCGCCTCCGACGAGCAACGGGAGGCGGTGGTCGAGCCGCCGCGCGAGTTCGGACGGCGGCAGCACCCGCACGCGCGCCGCGGCGAGTTCGAGCGCCAGAGGGACGCCGTCCAGTGCCGTGCAGACACGGCCGACGTCGCCACGGTTCGACGACGTGAGCTCGAAATCCGGCCGGACGGCGTGGGCGCGTTCCACGAACAGCGACATCGCCTCGTCAGGCGGGAGGGGCTCGAGCTCGTACCGCCGCTCGCCGCCGACGCGGAGCAGCGACCGGCTGGTGACGATCGCCGACACGCCGGGCGCGGCAGCCAGCAGCGAGGTGATGACCGGTGCCGCGGGGAGCGCCTGCTCGAAGTTGTCGAGCACGAGCAGCACGCGGCGATCGCGCAGCGCGGTGGTGACCTTGTCCGCGAGCGGTGCGTCGCCGGTGTCGCGGACCCCGAGAGCCTGCGCGAGCGCGCCGACCACACCGGCGGCATCGTGCGCGGGGGAGATGTCGACGAACACCGCGCCGTCCGGGAAGCGGTCGCCCGGGTCGGAGGCGGTCGCTATGGCCAGCCGGCTCTTGCCCATCCCGCCGGGACCCGTGATCGTGACCAGCCGGGCGCCGCCGCCGAGCATCGCGCGGACCGCCTCGACGTCGGCCTCGCGCCCGATCAGGCGGGTCAGCGGCGACGGAAGGGCCGGCGTCGTGACGGGCGCGGTCGAGGCGACGGGATGCGGCGGCGAGGTCGCGAGCCTGCTCAGCTCGAAACGTTCGGCGAGGAGGGTGGCGAGGTCCGCCTCCAGCAGCACCTGCAGCTCCTGGGCCGACTCGACGTACTTGAAGGAGGCGCGGTCGTCGGCACGGATGCGGTCGAGCAGCTCGGTCAGCCGCGCCTCGCGGGCGGGGGCCGGATCCTTGATGTAGATCAGGCGCGGCAGCTGCGGCGGGCACAGGTTGTACTCGTCCTCCAGGCCCGAGACCTGTTCGTCCGGCGCGACCCAGCCGTACCGCTCCCAGTAGAGCCCGACGAACACGTCGCTCTGGTCGAGGTAGGCGCGGTACAGCTCCCGCGGGGGATGCGGCCGGGCGCCGAGCTCGAACATGACCGGAGCGAGATGCAGGCGCTCGATGGCGGCTCGCGCGGCCCGGCGTTCCGGGGCGAGCTCTTTGAGGGTCGAACTGACGAAGACGCGCAGCCGCTGGTCCGGCGTGCGGATCACCCGCGGGACGCCGTTCATGCACGCATTCTGTTGCACGCACCCCGGGGTGCACCAGAGGTCTGTGCGGACGGCCCCGACAGGTCGGACTCAGCGCGAGCGGTGGGACGAGCGGACGGGCGCGGGCTCCGACTGCGTGGTCGCTTCGAGGGCGGACGCCGACGCACCCAGCTCGCGCAGCGCTGCGGCGGACGCCGAGCCCGCCTCGGCGTGATAGATCACCAGCAGCTGCCCGCCCGAGTCGCCGATGGGCAGCTTCTGCCGGGTGAGCTCCAGCATCCCGACCCGGGGATGGTCGAGCCGGGCGGCGCCACCGCCGAGCCCCCGCACATCGTGCCGCGCCCAGAGCTTGCGGAAGTGCTCGCTGCCCAGCGAGAGCTCGCCGACGAGCTGGGCGATGCGCGGGTCGTCGACGTCGCTGCCGATCGAGGCGCGGAACGACGCGATCAGCCCGGCGGTCGCCTGCTCCCAGTCCGGATACAGCGCCCGCTCGTCCTCGTCGAGGAAGAGGGAGCGCAGGCGGTTCTCGCCCGGGCGGATGCTGGGGGAGAGGGCGGTCGCGAGCGGGTTCGCGGCCAGCACGTCGAACATGCGGTCCTCCACGAACGCGGGAAGCTCGATCACCTCCAGCAACTGGAGGATGCCCTTCGGCACCGTGCGACGAGCAGGGCGGCGGACGCGCGCGGGCTGCGGCTCGCCGAGACTCAGGAGGTACTCGGTGGCCGCCGCGTCGAGCGCGAAGACGCGCGCGAGCGCGGTCAGCACCTGCGCGGACGGGTGGCGGTCGCGGCCCTGCTCGAGCCGCAGGTAGTAGTCGGCGCTGATACCGGCGAGCGTCGCGACCTCCTCGCGGCGGAGCCCGGGTGTGCGTCGGACACCCGTGACCCGGAGGCCGACGGACGCCGGATCGACGAGCTCGCGCCGGGCGCGGAGATACTCGCCGAGGGAGTTCGGTTCGGAGCGGGAGGTGGCCACAGCGCGAGTCTAGGAGCGCGCGGTGAGCGCATCCAGGTCCTCCCATCCCCAGGATCGTCGCGGTACTGCCTGGCGCGCGGGCGAGGCCGGAGAGTGGATGCCATGACAGACATCGACGCTACTCGCGCCGCCCTCCCCGGCGGCAGCTATCGCACCGGCTACCTCGACCTCACCCGCTTCGGATACGGCGCCATGCAGCTCGCCGGTCCGGGTGTCTTCGGCCCGCCGGCCGACCGCGACGGGGCCATCGCGGTGCTCCGAGCCGCAGTGGAGGCGGGCATCACCCACATCGACACGGCCGAGTTCTACGGCCCGCACGTGACCAACGAGCTCATCCGCGAGGCGCTCGCGCCGTATCCCGACACGCTCCACATCGTCACGAAGGTCGGGGCGGAGCGGGATGCGGAGGGCAACTGGCCGCACGCGCGCTCACCGCAGCAGCTGCGCGACCAGGTGCACCAGAACCTGCGCTCGCTCGGGGTCGACGCGCTGGATGTGGTCAACCTGCGCGTCGGCGGCTTCGACCGCCCGGAGCCCGGCTCGATCGCCGAGCAGTTCGGCACCCTCGCCGACCTGCAGCGGGAGGGGCTCATCCGGCACCTGGGGCTGAGCACCGTCAGTGCGGAGCAACTGGCCGAGGCACAGGCCATCGCCCCGGTCGTCACCGTGCAGAACTTCTACAACATCGCCAACCGGGAGGACGACGCGCTGGTCGACCGGACCGCGCGCGAGGGGATCGCGTACGTGCCGTACTTCCCGCTCGGCGGCTTCACGCCGCTGCAGTCGGGCACGCTCGCGTCGGTCGCCGAGCGGCTCGGTGCGACGCCGCTCGCCGTGGCCCTGGCGTGGCTGCTTCACCGCTCGCCGAACATCCTGCTGATCCCGGGCACCTCGTCGGTGGCGCACTTGCGCGACAACATCGCGGGCGCCGGGCTCCAGCTGCCGGAGGACGCGATCGCCGAATTGGACGCGGTCGGCTGACCCCTGGGGGGATGTGCTCGCTCGATCTCACGGACCCCATTGCTTCGAATGCGAAATCGTATATCATTGGCGGATCGGAGCGCCGCTCCGGGACAACGATGTCGCAGCACTGGGAGTACACAACGATGAGCACATCCCCCTTCACGCCAACGGGCAGCATCCGCTCGCAGACGGATCGCCGCCGGGTCGTCTTCGCCACCGTCATCGGAACGACGGTCGAATGGTACGACTTCTTCATCTACGCCTCCGCGGCCGGCCTCGTCTTCGGCCAGCTGTTCTTCGCGCCGGCCGGGCCGCAGTTCGCCACGGTCCTGTCGTTCCTGACGGTCGGCGTGAGCTTCCTGTTCCGTCCGCTGGGGGCATTCCTCGCCGGACACTTCGGCGACCGCTACGGGCGGCGCCAGGTGCTCGTCGTCACGCTGATCCTGATGGGACTCGCCACCGCCCTCGTCGGCCTGCTGCCGACGTACGAGGCGATCGGCATCGCGGCGCCCATCCTCCTGGTCCTGCTTCGTGTGCTCCAGGGCATCTCGGCCGGCGGCGAGTGGGGCGGCGCCGTGCTCATGGCGGTCGAGCACGCGCCGACCGCGCGGCGCGGGCTGTTCGGGGCTTCGCCCCAGATCGGCGTTCCCCTCGGCCTGCTGCTCGCCTCTGGCGCGATGGCCCTGATGACGGTCATCGCCCCCGGCGACGCCTTCCTCGCCTGGGGCTGGCGGGTGCCGTTCCTGTTCTCCGTGGTGCTCATCGCGATCGGATACTGGGTGCGACGTCGCGTCGAGGAGAGCCCGGTCTTCACCGAGATCGCGGAGCGGCGCCAGCGCACCCGCATGCCGATCGTGCAGGTGTTCCGCAAGCACGCGCTGCTCGTGATCGTCGCCGCCCTGGTCTTCGCCGGCAACAATGCGGTGGGCTACATGACGACCGGGGGATACATCCAGAACTACGCGACCAACCCGGAGGGGCCGCTGAAGCTCGACCGCGGACCGGTGCTGTGGGCGGTCGCGGCCTCCGCCGTGACCTGGCTGGCCGCCACCTGGTTCGCAGGCTGGCTGAGCGACCGCATCGGCCGCCGCACCGCCTACATCATCGGGTGGATCCTGCAGCTGGTCGGCGTGTTCGCCCTGTTCCCGCTGGTGAATAGCGGGAATATCGGCCTGCTGTTCCTCGGCCTCGCCATCCTCACCATCGGACTCGGCTTCACGTACGGACCGCAGGCGGCGCTGTACTCGGAGCTGTTCCCGGCATCCATCCGCTTCTCGGGTGTCTCGATCTCGTACGCGATCGGCGCCATCCTCGGCGGTGCGTTCGCCCCGACCATCGCGACGGCGCTGGTGCAGGCCACCGGGAGCACCCTCTCGGTCACGTGGTACCTCGCCGGGATGACGGTGCTCGGTCTCATCGCGACCCTGCTGCTGCGCGACCGCACGGGCATCCCGCTCGGCCCCGACCACGAGGCGGAGCAGGCGGCCAGCCCGATCCGCGGCGTCGGCCGCCGCGCCGAGGCGCCTGAGCCCGTGCGCAACTGACGCGCCACCTCGTCTCGCCCATCGGGCCTGAGATTTGCGCCAAATCTCGGTTATGTGCGTCCCAAAACCGAGATTTGCGCCAAATCGTGACGCGGGGGTGTCCCGGGAGGGCTGAGATTCGTGCCGAATGTGCGGAATGGCGCGCTGAAAGCGCACATTCGGCACGAATGTCGAGGGGTCAGCCCGCGACGAAGTGGATGAGGTGGGGCGCCACGGCCTCGCCCGACACGTCATGCGTCTGGCCCGCCACGATCGCGAACTCGCCGTCCTGGGCGGCAGCGGCCACGCCCTCCGCGCCGAAGCGCAGGAAGCCGGGGCTCTGCTCGCCCGCGAGGCTGAGCACCGGCACGCTGATCGCCTGCAGCAGGTCGTCCGGGATGCGGCTGTCGCCCATCGCGGCGTCGTCGTAGGCGAGGGTCGGCGCGAGGGCGAGCGTGCTGTCCCACCCGGGCGAGCGGCGCATCCCCTCGATCCCGGCGTCGGGCACACCGACGCGGCGGAGGAACAGTTCGACGGCGCCGGCGCGGTCGTCCGCCGCGAGCGCCGCCGCAAGTTCGCTCGTGTAGGCGGTCGCCGAGGAGAGCATCGGGTCGGGCAGGTACGGCGGCTCGTAGACGGCGACGCGCGGGATGCGGTCCGGGCCGAGGGCTGCGGTGGCGGCCAGGGCGAGGGCGCCGCCCGAGGACATGCCGAAGAGCGTCGCCGAACCGCCCGCCGCATCCACGAGCGCGGCGATGTCCTCGATCTCGCGCGCGACCGCATCCGCGCGTGCGGTCGGATCCGCGAGCCGATCCTCGCTCTCGCCGCGACCGCGGCGGTCGTAGAGGACGACCGTGAGCCGGTCGCGGAGGGCGGCGGCGATCGGGCGCATCGGCCCGGCATCCCGGAAGCACATCGCGCCGTCGACGAGAATCACGGCGGGACCTGTCCCGTCGATCTCGTATGCGATCGTGCTGCCGTCGGCGGAGGCGAGGGTGCTCATGGTGTGCAGCGTAGCCCTGTCCTCAGGAGTGCCGACGCCGGCGCGAGCCGACGAGCGAGACGAGCCCGAGCGTCAGCGCCACGACCGCAAGCAGCCCGGCCGGAACGCCCGTCGCTGCATCCGAACCGCTCTCGGCGAGCTCGACCGTCTCCGACGAGCTCGTCCCCGCCCCGGGACCCGCGGGCCCGACGCTCGTCGGCGGCGGGGTGACCGGTGCGACGAGCGCGAAGTCCTGGTCGCCGACCGCTTCGCCCGCTGCGGTGATCGTGAACGTGCGCGTCGCCGCACCCGTGACGGTGTAGCCCGCGGGAGGCGTCACCGTGAGGGTGTAGGTCCCCGCCGGCAGACCGCCGAGCGCGAAGGCTCCGTCGGCGCCCGTGGTGAACGCAGCGCTGACCGGGCCGGTCAGTTGCACCGCGGCGCCGGCCACGGGAGTGCCGCCGGCGCTCACCACACCCTCGACCGCACCCGCGCGTGCGAGGGCGAAGTCCACGCCGCCGATGTCGGTGGATGCGACCGTCACGCTCTGCGACCCAGGGCCGACCACCGTCGTCCCGGGCGGGGGCGTGACGCTGATCGTGTACGAGCCCGGCGTCACGCGCGGGAGCGTGTAGCTGCCGTCGGCGCCCGTCACGACGCTCACGGTGCCGCCGCCGGCGAGCACTGCGGTGATCACCGCACCGGCCACCCCGCCTCCCGCGTCGGTGACGCGACCGGTGACGTCCGGGTTCTCCTGGAGCACCGCATCCACGCCGTCGATCGGGTCCTCACTGCCGATGGGCACGGCGAACGGCGGAGGCGGCACGGCCAGCGTGTACCCGGCCGGGACCGTCACGGTCGCCGTGTGCGGACCGGTCGGCACCTCCTCGAACCGGTACACGCCGTCGGGGCCGGTGGTGGTCGTCTCGCCGGTGTCGAGCTGCACGGTGACTCCGGCGATCGGATCTCCGGCCGTGTCGCGCACGGTGCCGCTGACGCCGACCGGGATGATCACGTGGATGCCGAAGTCGGCCACCGCATCCTGTGTCGACAGGTCGGCGGGCAGGGTGACCGCGCCGTCGGCGATCGACCCGGCGGGCGGGGTGACCGAGACCGTGTAGCCCGCACTCGCCTGCACGCCCGTGAAGGCATACGTGCCATCGGCGAGCGGCGTCGTGGTTGCGACCACCTCGCCGTCCGCGTCGCGGAGGGTGAGCACGGTGCCGGTGATCGACCCCGTGGAGGCGGTGACGGTTCCGGTGATGTCGCGCGTCAGTGCCGTGAACCAGGTCTGGAACACCGGGAATCCGGAGCGCTGTCGGTACACGAAGGTGAGAGCGCTGATCGGCGCGCTCGGCTCGAACCACGCGGCGGCACCACTGGTGTCGATCGCGGCTGCGTTGCCGGTCAGAGTCGTCGTCGCGGTGTCCCAGACGGGCACGTCGGTGGCCGACCCGGTGCAGGACGGCTTGCCGGCGAGTCCGGGAGCGCAGTAGTTGAAGCCGCCGCGGAAGCCCAGCTGCGCGGCCGCCAGCGCGATCCCATCCGGCCCGATCGCGTGTACCTGGACGGCGTCGGCGTCGATGTCACCCAGCACGAAGGCCCAACCGCTGGTCGGCGTCGCTGCCGCGAACGCGTAGGTCGTCGTGGATGGCGCGGTCGGGGTGTCCGCCTTAGGCCGCAGGTTCAGGTACGGCTGGTTCTGGCTGGAGCCGTACTTCTGGCCGACCGGGGTGCCGGCGGCGAGCCAGGTGCTGGTTCCGGAGATCACGCCGATCTGCCCGCTCCGGGAGTCGGTGCTGACGGTCGCGCTGAGGCGCGGGGTGTTCGCGACCTGCATCGTGTACGACCCCGGTCCGGTCGTGGACCAGGACGCCCACTGGGCGGCAGTGGCCGCGGAGGCGGGGGAGGTCAGGAGGACCGACGCGGCGACGAGGCCGGCGGCCACGGTGCCGGCGAGGGCGGATCGGGCGGTGGTGCGCGTCGGACGGCTCACCCGGCGAGGCTAGCCGTTGGCCTCAGGCCGCGTCTAGCACCAGCGGAGCAGGCGCCGACGAGGACCTCAGCGCCCTTGCCGCCGCCTCACGCCGAATCCGATCAGCACCGCGCCGCCGATCGCCACGAGCACACCGGCGCCGCGCACGAGCCACTGCGTCTCTCCGGCCAGCGCATCCACCAGCAGCGGACCCGCGAGCCCGATGACGACGAGTGCGACTCCCAGGATGAAGAACCAGGGGGAACCGTTCGTCCGCTCGACCATGCTTCGAGCCTATCCGGGCGGGATGGTTCGGTCACGGCCGAGCGGACGGCGGGTTACGGCAGGTAGTACGTCGGGTTCGGCAGCTTCACGGTCCGGTCGGCGTAACCGCCGATCAGGTCGCTGAACTGGTCGCCGAAGTTGGCGACGATGTCATAGCGGCCGCCGGAGGGCGACTCGATGTGCGCCCGCGTCTGCGACTTGTACTCGATGGTCGTGCACTTGGCCGTCGCGCACGTGATGTACGACGGCTGCTGCGAGGCGCCGACGCCCGTCCACTTCGTGTAGAAGTTCTGCGCGGTGAAGCCGGTGTAGCCGACCTTCGCGAGGTTGCCGAGCGTCGCCGCCTTCTGGTCGTCGTTGCGCCCGGTGAGGCCGATCAGCGTGCAGCCGGCCTTCTGGGCGACGGCCGCCAGGGTCGTCATGTGCGGCGTGGCCGGGAAGCGCTGCTGCTGCACCCACACATCCTGCTCGGCCGGGTTGAACTGGAAGTGCATGTCCGCGACCTCCATGTCGTATGTCCAGAGCGTGGTGTCGTCCGTGTCGAGCACGATCGCCGGGTTCTTGTGCAGTTTCTTCTCGACGAAGCAGGTCGCGGCCAGCACCGGCGCCTGGCGGAGCACGATGGAGCGGAGCTCACGGATGTAGGGCGAGTCGGTCTTGTTCGCGATGCCCGTGCCCGGGTCGCCGTAGTAGGTGGCGATGCTCTTCTTGACGGAGTCGATGTTCGGGATGCCCTCGCCGCCCTCGGTGGCTCCGCTCGACCCGTCAGGTGCCATGGTGAAGTGGGTGCGCGGGGCGAGCTGCGGCTCGGAGACGCCGGGCAGGTCCGGAGACGGCAGGTAGTAGGTCGGGTTGGGGAGTTTGAGCGCCTCTTCCGCGTAGCCGCCCTGAAGGTCCGACCACTGGTCTCCGACGTTGAGTGTGATCGTGTAGCCGAGGTCCTGGATGTGCTTCCGCGTCAGCGCCTTGTACTCGACGGTCGTGCAGCTGGCCGCCGCGCACGTGATGTACGAGGGCTGCTGGGAGGCGCCGGTGCCCGTCCACTTCGTGTAGAAGCGGTCGGAGGTGAACGCGGTGTAGCCGACCTTGTCGAGGTTGCCCAGGGTGGCGGCCTTCTGGTTGTCGTTTCGCCCGGTCAGCCCGAACACCGTGTACCCGAGCGCGGCGGCCTGGTTCACGAAGTCGACCATTCCGGGAGTGGCGGGGAAGCGCTGGCCCTGGACCCACACATCCTGCTCGGCCGGGTTGAACTGGAAGTGCATGTCCGCGACCTCCATGTCGTACGTCCAGAGCGTCGTGTCGTCCGCGTCGAAGACGATCGCGGGCTTCTGGCCCTGCTGCACGGCGCGGTCGTACTCGGCCTTGAGCTCCGCCTTCTCGCGGGCGAGGATGCCGCCGAGCTCGCGGATGTACGGCGAGTCGGTCTTGTTCGCGATGCCGGTGCCGGGGTCGCCGTAGTAGGTGGCGATCGTCTTCTTGTCGGAGTCGATGTTCGGGATGCCTTCGCCGCCCTGGGTCGCTCCGCTCGAGCCGTCGGGCGCCATGGTGAACGAGGTGCGCGGCGTGAGAGCCGTGTCGCCGTGGCCGTGCCCATTTCCGGGCCCCGGATCCCAGGCGAGCGCTGCGGGGGCGTCCGCCAGGCCGACGCCGAGCGCGAGGACGAGAGCGCTCGCAGCGCCGACGAACACGCGGCGGAACCGGGAGGGGGAGTGGAGGGAGTCGGACATGATCGCACCTTCGCCATCGGGCGGCCGTCGTGTGGCCTGGATGTCTGCCCCCGTTCGGGGGCCGGGAGCAGCCTAGCGAAGGGTCGACGCGAGCGGAAGCGAAGGGACGTCGCCGGCGGTCGCGAACCGAACGACACACTCAGCGGGATTGAAGTCGGCGCCGGTAACGTTGACGCCCGTATGAGCACCGACACTCTCGACACGGCCGCCCTCCGTGCGGACTTCCCGATCCTCTCGCGAGAGGTGAACGGGCACCCCTTCGTCTACCTCGACTCCGGCGCCACGTCGCAGAAGCCGCGCCAGGTGCTCGACGCCGAACGCGAGTTCGCCGAGCGCTTCACCTCTGCCGTGCACCGCGGGGCGCACACGGTGGCGGGCGAGGCGACCGAGCTGTTCGAGGACGCCAGGGCGCGCGTCGCCGGCTTCGTCGGCGCACGGCCGGAGGAACTGGTCTGGACCTCCAACGCGACCGAGGGCATCAACCTGCTGGCGTACGGGATGTCGAACGCCTCGCTCGGACGCGGTGGCGCGGCGGCCGAGCGCTTCCGTCTCGGCCCCGGCGACGAGCTCGTCGTGACGGAGGCGGAGCACCACGCCAACCTCATTCCCTGGCAGGAGCTCGCCGCGCGCACCGGCGCGACCCTGCGCGTGATCGGCCTGACCGACGACGGGATGCTGCGGCTCGATCAGGCGGCCGAGATCATCGGCCCGCGCACGCGGGTCGTCGCGTTCGCGCACGTCTCCAACGTGCTCGGCGGCATCAACCCCGTCGCCGAGCTCGTCGCGCTGGCCCACGAACACGGCGCGCTCGTCGTGCTGGACGCCTGCCAGTCCGTCCCGCATCTGGCTGTCGACCTGCCCGCTCTGGACGTCGACTTCGCCGTGTTCTCGGGCCACAAGATGCTCGGTCCGACCGGCGTCGGCGCCCTCTACGGCCGCAGCGAGCTGCTGAACGCCCTCCCGCCCTTCCTCACCGGCGGTTCCATGATCACGCAGGTGACGCTGGAGGGCGCCGAGTACCTCCCGGCACCGCAGCGGTTCGAGGCCGGGACCCAGCGCGTGTCGCAGGCCGTCGCCCTCGCCGCCGCCGTCGACTACCTCGATGCGGTCGGGATGCCCGCGATCGAAGCGCACGAGGAGGCGCTGGGGGAGCGGCTGCTCGCGCGCCTCGACGAGGTCGAGGGCGTGCGCGTGCTCGGCCCGGGTGCCGGTGTGCCGCGGGTCGGCCTCGCGAGCGTCGTGGTGGATGGCATCCACGCGCACGACGTCGGCCAGTTCCTCGACGACCGCGGCATCGCGGTGCGGGTCGGCCACCACTGCGCGCAGCCCGTGCACCGCCGGTTCGGCGCGACCGCCAGCACGCGAATCAGCACTTATCTCTACAACACCGCCGACGAGGTGGATGCGGCCGTCGAGGCGATCGCGGACGCCCGCGTCTTCTTCGGCGTCACGAGCGGAGGAGTCCGATGAGCGACCTGCAGAACCTGTACCAGCAGGTCATCCTCGATCACGCCCGCGAGAAGCACGGCTACGGGATCGCGGGCGACGAGGCCGCGACCTCGCACCAGTTCAACCCCACCTGCGGCGACGAGGTGACCGTCGGCGTGCGCACTGCGGCCGACGGGCGCATCCTCTCGATCGGCTGGGAGGGGCACGGCTGCTCGATCTCGACGGCCTCCGCGTCGCTGCTGAGCGACCTGGTCGAGGAGGTGGACCGCGAGCGGCTGTCCGCATCCATCGCCGCCTTCCGCGAGCTCATGCACTCGAAGGGCGCACTGGAGGGCGACGAGGAACTGCTCGGCGACGCGGTCGCCCTCGCCGGCGTCTCCAAGTACGTCACGCGGGTGAAGTGCGCGATGCTGCCGTGGGTGGCCCTCGAGGACGCGCTGCTCAAGTCCGCCTGATCGGAGCGGTCGCCGTCACGGCACCGGTGCCAGGTCCACCTCGTCGGCGATCGCCTCCAGCGCTGACGGCAGCGACGGGAACGTCGTGCCGTAGACGAGCCCCGAGGGACCTGCGGCCGTCCACGCCTGGGCGCCCCGCGTGACGCGTCCCACGAGGTAGCGGCGATGGCCGCCCAGCACCTGCCGCTGCGCGAGCGGCAGGGTGAGCGGGAAGGCGTACACGTCGCCCTGCGGGCTGACGACCAGCTCCCAGCGGGCCCGTCCCGGACTGAACTTGCTCGTGAAGATGCGCGACATGATCGACCGTTTGTACCGCGTGGCCGCGCGCCGCCGCCATGAAGATGACGACCTGTTGCGAAAACCTGCGTCGCGTTACGCGGGAGGTGTGTCGGGGCGTCTTCCGCGGGTGCTTCCGGTACTGGTCAGGGCTCCAGCCGGGAGAGCCAGACGGTGAGGATGCGCTCGAGCTCGGCGGCATCCCGCGGGCTCAGCTCGTCGACCAGGCGGTGCTCGTTGGCGAGATGATCCGTGAACGCCGCGTCGATCGCCTCGCGTCCGCGCGGGGTGAGCGCGACGACCCGGCCGCGGCCGTCAGTCTCCGAGACGCGGCGGGTGACGAGGCCGGCACGCTCCAGCCTGTCGATGCGTTTCGTCATGCCGCCGGTCGTGATCATGGTGTGGTCGGCAAGGTCGCCGGGGGTCCGCTCGTAGGGCGCGCCCGCGCGGCGCAGGGTGGCGAGCACATCGAAGTCGCCCTCGGCGAGTCCGTGCGCCTCGTAGACGGCCACCAGCTCGTCGGTGAGCCGGGCGGCGACACGGTGCAGTCGGCCGATGATGCCCTGCGGCGACGGGTCGAGGTCGGGACGCTCACGGCGCCACTCGGCCTGGATGCGCGCGACGGCGTCGGTCTGCTCTCCGGTTTCCTGCTCCATCCCTTCACAATACCTTCCTTGGAAGCTAAAGTAGCTTCCATGGAAGATAATCGGTTCGCCGCGACCTGGCGATGGATGCTCGTCACCGCCATCGCGCCCGTCGCGTGGGGCTCCACCTACGTCGTCACGCGGGCCGTGCTGCCCGACGAGGCGCTCTGGGGAGCCGTCATCCGCGCGCTCCCGGCCGGGGTGATCCTGCTGGCGATCAGCCGACGCCGACCGCACGGCGCCTGGTGGTGGCGGTCCGCCGTGCTGGGCGTGCTGAACACCGGCGGCTTCTTCGCGCTCGTCTACGCGGTCGCACAGCGGCTGCCCTCCGGTGTGGCCTCGACGGTCATGGCGGCGTCGCCGCTCGTGATGATGGCGGCCGGACGGGTGATCCTCGGGCAGCGGCCGCGCGCGCTGGCACTCGCGGGAGGTGCCGCGGGCATCGTGGGCGTCGCGCTCATGCTGTTCGGGGGAGCGGACGCCGTCGACGGACTCGGTGTCGTCCTCGCGGTGACCGCCCTGGTCGGCTCGGCGATCGGTTATGCGCTCGCGACGCGCTGGGGATCGACCGATCTGGTCGCATCCACCGCCTGGCAGCTGCTGGCCGGCGGACTGCTCGTGCTGCCGGTCGCTGTGATCGTCGAAGGCGCGCCTCCGGCCCTGGACGACGCGGCAATCGCCGGATTCGCCTACGTCACGGTCGTGGCGACCGCGCTGGCGTTCGTCGCGTGGTTCGCGGGTCTGCGGCACCTGCCGGCCGGAACGGTCGGACTGATCGGGCTGCTCAACCCCGTCACCGGCGTGGTGCTCGGTGCAGTGGTCGCGGGGGAGGCGCTGAGCGGGCGGCAGCTGCTCGGACTCGCGATCGTGCTTTCCGGGATCGCCCTCGGCCGGCTGCCGAAGGCCGGTCAGCTGCCGAGGGACTCCAGGAAGCTGCGGGTCGGCGCGAAGAACGTCGAGCCGGTCGCCGCGGTCGAGAAGTCGAGGATGCGGTCGTAGCTGCCCTCCGGGTCGCCCACCTGCTCGGCGGCGGCGTTCGTGAATCTCATCGAGAACCCGCATCACGATCCGCCGACTCCCTCGTCGTATTCATACGACGGGATATCCCGTCCGGTCGTGGACGAAGCCCCTTCCCCTCAGCGGGTGAGGAGCAACGAGTCCACGCGTTCGACGACGAACGAGAGGGAATCCATGCGGAAAGCTCCTGCGATGAGGGCGGTTGCGCTGCTCGGCGTCTACGGAATCGGGGGCGCTGTGGTGCTCACTGCGAAAGGTGCCGTCGCCTGGTTGGGGCTGGGGACGTCGGTTTACGGCCTGAAATCCTGTGCGGGATAACCCATGGGACCGACACAGGAAGCCGCCAGAGGGAGACGTTTGCGAGTCGCGGAGACTGTTGTGGCGGCGGCCATGGGCAGCTTCCTGGCGCTCCGCGTCATCCTGTCGATGACAGGCACTCTCCCTGGGTTTCTCAACAGCCCATTGGACGCTGCGGTGTACGCCCTGTTCTCACTTCTGTGCGTCCTGATGGGCGTGGAACAGGCGAGCCGAGGTAAACCGAGGCACGCGATGGCGTGTTTCGTCGGTGCTGCAGCGTGGTTGACGTTTGCCGCGCTGATTCTGACGTGACGTTGCCCTCAGCTGCCGAGGGACTCCAGGAAGCTGCGGGTCGGCGCGAAGAACGTCGAGCCGGTCGCCGCGGTCGAGAAGTCGAGGATGCGGTCGTAGCTGCCCTCCGGGTCGCCAACGAACATCCGCTCCAGCATCCGCTCGATCACCCAGAGCGCGCGGGAGTACCCGATGAAGTAGGTGCCGAACTCGCCGTGTCCGGGGCGTCCGAACGGCATGTTGTCGCGCAGGATGTCGTGCTCGACCCCCGCCTCGTCGACGATCGTCGCGAGGGTCTTGTGCGACTTCTGGCCGTGCTCGGCGTCGTGCAGCTCGATGTTCTCGACCTTGGTGCGGCCGATCACGCCCTCCTGCGACGGCACGGGCAGCCGGTTCCAGGCGCCCAGGTCGTGCAGGTACTTCTGCACGACGACGTAGCTGCCGCCCGCGTGCTCCGGGTCCTCGTCGCCGACGACGGTCGCCTCCGTCATGTCGCCGCCCGCCGGGTTGGCGGTGCCGTCGACGAAGCCGAGCAGGTCGCGGGCGTCGAAGTAGCGGAACCCGACCACCTCATCCACCACCTCGACGGCGCCGGCGAGGGAGTCGAGGAGCTGACGCTCCAGCTCGAACGTGAAGTCGCTCCGCTCGGCGCGGATGTGGAACAGCAGGTCGCCCGGCGTCGAGACGGCCGTGTGGACCGATCCGGCGATCTCGCGGAAGGGGTGCAGCTCGCGCGGGAGGGGCGTGTCGGTGAGGCGCGGCCAGAGGGCGGCGCCGATGCCGACGTTGCACGAGAGCCGGGCACCGAGGTCGCGGAATCCGACCGTCTTCACCTGATCGGTGATGCCGCCGAGCACGTCCTTCACGGTGGCGAGCGCCTCCGGCGTGTCGTTGACCGTCACCACGAGGAAGACGGCGGCGCGCGACAGCGGTGCGTCGACGCTCTGCGGATCGATGGGGACGCGCTGCCAGGGCTGGTCGCCGGTGTTCGCCATGCCGCCATGCTGCCGTATCGGGGCGTCGCGTCGCCACTCGGGCGGACGCGCGGGCGTGCCGTCTGCGCCGACCTAGGCTGGAGGGATGAGCCTGCCCTCCATCGACACCGCCGTCACCTATCCCGACGGCGACCTGACCTCCACCGGAACCGTCGTCCTCGTCCAGCCTCTGCCCGACGGCCGCTCGGCGGTCGTGGTGGACCGGACCGCGTTCCATCCCGTCGACCCGGTGTGGCCGGATCAGCCCGCCGACGCCGGGACTCTGACCGTCGACGGGCGTGCCTACGAGGTGGTGGATGGGGTGGTCGGCGCGACCGACGGCACCACTCTGCACGTCGGTGACGCGCCGGTCCGCACCGGGACCGAGGGCTGGGCCTTCGTCGTGTGCCACCTGGTCGAGGACGCCGCGGGCATCGAGCCGGGAGCGGCCGTCGCCGTCAGCGTCGACCCGTCCCGACGCCGAGCCCTCTCCGCCGGGCACACCGCCTGCCATCTGGCGTCCCTCGCCCTGAACGACGCGCTCGCCGGCCTGTGGACGAAGGAGGTCGCCGTCGACGGTCGTGGCCGCCCCAACTTCGACCAGCTCGCGATCACCAGCTCGCGCATCCTCGAAGGCGGCTCGCTCGACGAGTACCGCATCGGCAAGAGCCTGCGGAAGAAGGGCTTCGCGGCCGCCGACCTCCCCGCGCAGCTGGACGAGGTGACCGCCGCGGCGAATCGCACCCTCGCCGACTGGATCGCGAGCGGCGCCGCCATCTCCATCGTGCGGGAGGGCGCTCGCCAGGGTCTCGGCGACCGGCGCCGCTGGCGGGCCGAGCTGCCGGAGGGCGTTGTCGAGATCCCGTGCGGCGGCACCCACCTGCGCTCGCTCACCGAGCTCACCGGCGCCGACATCCAGCTCGACCTCGCCGAGGCGGAGGGAGCCGTCACGCTGACGATGCGCACGACCGCGCACCTCGCCTGACCCCCGCGGCGCCTCTCACACCAACGGCTCCTGAGTTTTTCGGCCTTTCTTCGTCGAAAACGCGGAAAAACTCAGGAGCTGTCGGCGTGGGACCGTCAGTGGGGGAGGAACGGGAGGAACGGGAGGAACGGGAGGGCGACGGCGAGGAGGCCCAGGCCGGCCGCGAGTCCCCAGCCGGCGCGCACCAGCTGCGCGCTGCGCACCTCGCGCTCGATCGCGCCGAAGCGCTCCGCGGTGTCGCCCGGCGACTCGACGGCCCGCCAGCTGGCCGGGTCGTCGAACAGGCGAGCCGCCCGCGCGACGGTCTCGTCATCCAGAGCCGCCGGCCGGCGGGTGAGCCAGCGCACGAGCGACTCCGAGCGCACCACGGCGGTGCGGACCGGCTTGCGATGGAGGCGCACCTCCTTCGCCCCGACGACCACGATCACCGCGTGGACGGGCGCCTCGATCCCGGCACGCAGCAGAAGCCCGCGGACGCGCGAGGCCTCGAGGTCGGAGTTGCGCAGGTACGGCTGCTTGACGCCGTTGACCAGCACCGACCGGTCGTACACCGCCAGGCGCGCGCCGCGGTGGTGCTTGGTGTTGACGACGAACACGCCGCCCGGGCCGACGACGAGATGGTCGACGTCCGCCTCGCCGGAGCCGACCGGGACGGCGTGGAATGCGCTCCATCCCTTGGGGAGCCGTGCGAGCGTCGCGCCGACCTGACGCTCTCCGAGCGCACCGGCGAACCACGGCTGGGCGTCGGCCGGCAGCGGGTCCATCCCGAACGCGCGGGCCAGCGGTGAGCGCGGCGGAGACGCCTCCTGCAGCCGCACAACCTGCTCCATCACGGCCGTCCCGGGGGCGCGGTCGCGCATCCGCTGTGTACTCATCCGGCCACGGTATCGAGCCGGCGGGCGGTGCCCCAGTCCCCGGTCGGGGACGGATCGACGCGGCTACCCCTGCCCGGGGGTGCCGTGGGTGCGGGGGAGGTCCCTCTTGTCCGGGAGGCGTTCCTCCAGCGAGTCGTTCCGTTCCTGCACCGTCTCCAGGCGGTCGGTGTCGGTCTTGCCGAGGTCGCTGACGGCATCGGTGAGCTCGTCGGCGTCGCGGGGTGCTGCGGTGTCATCCGATCGATCGGTCATGCGGCGCACTGTACCCGCGTCGGTCGCACCGGCCCACGCCCGCCGCCCTGGCCCGCGCCCGCGCCCGGATCGGGGAGCCGGTTGACGATTCGCAGCCGGGACGGGCTAGCATGCGGCACATGAGCCGCATTGAAACCGGGATCGTCTCCTACACGCTGTCCGGCGACTACTACGCGCGCGTCGGCGCCGACTTCGACACGGAGGCGGTGGACGACGCCATCCTGGCCGAGCTCAACCGGATGCTGCCGCGCGGGGTCGTCGTCGAGCGCTCCGGACGCGTGCTCGCCGACGAGGAGGTCGCCGACGAGGCGCGCGCGATCGACTGGGAGGCGCTGCTGCGCAGCATCGATGTGGACCAGATCCTCGCCGAGCACGGGCGCTGAGCTCCCGCTCGCGTCAGCGTGAGCGCTTGACCACGTCGTAGGCGGCGAGGGCCGCGCGACGCGTCTCCGCGAGGTCGACGATCGGCTCCGGGTAGTCGGGGGTGTCCCATTCGGGAACCCAGCGGCGCACGTAGTCGCCCTGCGGGTCGAACTTCTGCCGCTGCAGCTCCGGGTTGAAGATGCGGAAGTACGGCGCCGCGTCCGCGCCGCTGCCGGCGACCCACTGCCAGTTGAAGGCGTTGTTGGCGGGGTCGGCGTCGACCAGGGTGTCCCAGAACCACTGCTCGCCGTGGCGCCAGTCGATGAGCAGGTTCTTGATCAGGAACGATGCGGTCACCATGCGCACCCGGTTGTGCATGACTCCGGTTCTCCACAGTTCGCGCATCCCCGCGTCCACCAAAGGCACGCCGGTGCGACCCTGTTCCCAGGCCCGCAGCGCAGACGGATGCAGCCGCGGCCACGGGAAGGAGTCGTACTCGCGATGGATGTTCACGGTCGCCAGATCCGGGTGCTCGAAGAGTGTGTTGTAGGCGAACTCGCGCCAGCCGATCTCCGAGAGGAAGGTCGACGCGCTCTGCGCCGTCGCGCCCTGGCGCTTCTCGATCGTCGCGTGCCACACCTGGTGGGGGCTGAGCTCTCCCCAGCGGAGCCGGGGAGAGAGCCGCGAGGTCGCGTCGACACCGGGTACGTCGCGCTCTTCGCGGTAGTCGCCCAGATCGTCGGCGAGAAAGCGCTTCAGCTGGGCTTGCGCCGCCTTCTCGCCCGGCTCCCACGTCTCGCGCAGGCCGCCGGCCCAGTCGGGATGCGTCGGAAGCAGCCCGAGTTCGTCGAGCGTCACGGTCTCGAGCGACCGGGGCAGGCTTCCGCCATGCACTCCCCGCGGCGCCGGCCCCGGCTTCCGCGGCGCAGGGGCCGCGAGACAGGCCCGCCAGAACGGCGTGTAGACCGAGAACGGGGTGTCCTGGCCGGTCCGGATCGTCCACGGCTCGAAGAGGAGGGTGGCGGCGAAGCTCGCCGCCTCGACGCCGGAGGCACGCGCCGCGGTCTTCACCGCCTCGTCGATGCGTCGCTCCGCGCCGCCGTACCGCCTGTTCCAGAAGATCGCCGATGCGTCGGTCTCCCGCAGCACCGTCTCGATGACGGTCTCGCTCCGCCCGCGCAGCAGGACGAGCCCGGCGCCCAGGCGCTCCAGCGACTCGGTCAGCGACGCCAGGCTATGATGCAACCACCACCGGCTGGCGGCGCCGGGAGCGCGGAGCTCCGGCGTCTCGTCGTCCCAGACGAAGACGCAGAGCACCGGGCTGCCCGTCTGGACGGCTGCGTGCAGGGCAGGGTTGTCCGCGACCCGCAGGTCGTCGCGGAACCAGACGACCGCGGGGCGTTCGCTCACAGGTCGAGGGAGTCGCCGGGCTCCAGCGGGTAGAAGGTGCCGCCGTTCTGCTCGGTCGCCCAGGTCAGGCGTCCGTTCGACATGTCCTTGCCGGCGCGCGAAAGCACCATCTCGTGGATGGGGAAGGCCCGCTTCGGCTTCACCGCGAGCACGTAGTCCATGGTCTCGGCGATCTTCATCCAGGGTGCGCCCGCGGGGGCAGCGAGCACATCCACCTCGACGCCCTCCGGTACCGAGAACGAGTCGCCGGCGTAGTAGAGCACGTCGTTGACGAGCACGCCGACGTTGTCGACCACCGGGATGCTCTCGTGGATGACGGCGTGGCGCCCGCCGAAGAAGCGGAGGGTGAACGGGCCGGCCTCCACTGTGTCGCCCGGGTGGACCACGGTGATGTCGAAGTCTGAGGCTGCGGCGGCCACGCCTTCCGGGCCGAAGATCTTCACGTCGGGGGAGAGGTCGAGAACGCGATTCAACTGCTCCGGGGTCCAGTGGTCGGGGTGCTCGTGGGTGATGACCACGGCGACGGCGTTCGCGGTGTCGGTGAGGGGAGAGGTGAAGCTGCCCGGGTCGACGAACAGCTTCTGTCCGTCCTGCTCGAGGAGGAGGCCGGCGTGCTCGAACTTGGTGAGTCTCATGGTTCCCAGGAAATACCGGATGGGATGCGCATGCAAGGACGACACGATTGAGGAATATACCCCTAGGGGGTACTGTTGCGGATGACATGGACGAGAAGAACGAGCACACGACGGTCCACGACGACGCCGGGCACGATCACGCTGCGCATGACCACTCCGGTCACGCGGAGCACGATCACGCGGCGCACGACCACTCCGGGCACGACCACTCCGGTCACGCGGGCCACGACCCCGCGATCTTCAAGCGCAAGTTCTGGTTGACGCTGGTCTTCACCATCCCGACCCTCGTCTTCTCGCAGGGGCTGCAGGAGATCCTCGGGCTCGACGGGCCGAGATTCCCCGGCAGCCAGTACATCCCCGCGGTCTTCGGCGTCATCATCTTCTTTTACGGCGGGCTCGTCTTCCTGCGGGGCGCCGTGGATGAGCTGAGAGCCAAGCAGCCGGGCATGATGACCCTCATCTCGCTGGCCATCGTGGTCGCGTTCGGCTACAGCGTCGCCGTGACCCTGGGCCTCCCGGGCATGGACTTCTGGTGGGAGCTCGCCACCCTCATCCTGATCATGCTGCTCGGTCACTGGATCGAGATGTCCGCTGTCATGGGCGCGCAGGACGCGCTCGGCGAGCTCGCCAAGCTCCTGCCCGACACGGCCGAGCGGGTGTCCGACATCCACGCCGAGCCCGTCTCCGTGCCGGTCTCCGAGCTGCGCGTGGGCGAGCTGGTGCGCGTGCGCCCCGGTGCGGCTGTGCCTGCCGACGGCGAGATCGTCGACGGCCGGAGCGATCTGGATGAGTCCCTCCTCACTGGGGAGTCGAAGCCGGTGACACGCGGGCCGGGGGAGCAGGTCGTCGCCGGAAGCATCTCCGGGAGCGGTTCGCTCGTCGTCCGGGTCGGTCGCACCGGCGGCGACACCGCGCTCGCCGGCATCATGAAGCTCGTCGCGGATGCGCAGGCAAGCAAGTCCGGAACCCAGGTTCTCGCAGACCGCGCGGCGGCGTGGCTGTTCTACGTCGCGCTCGCCGTCGCCACCGTCACCCTGATCGTGTGGACACTGCTCCGGCCGGGCGACCCCGCATTCATTCTCGAGCGGGTCGTGACCGTGCTGATCATCGCGTGCCCCCACGCGCTCGGCCTCGCCATCCCCCTGGTCGCCCAGATCTCCACCGCCATCGGTGCTCGCAACGGGCTGCTGATCCGCGACCGGCATGCCATGGAGGACGCCCGCCGCGTCGACGTCGTGCTGTTCGACAAGACCGGGACGCTCACCGAGGGCCGCCAGGGCGTGGCCGCGGTGGTCGCCGACGACGGCGACGCCGACGCCTTGCTGGCGCTCGCCGCGTCCGTGGAGGCGCCGGCGGAGCACCCGATCGGCGCTGCCATCGTCCGCGAGGCGCGCCGGCGCGGCCTGACGATCGCACCGGTGTCCGGGTTCGAGGCTCTGGGGGGCCGCGGAGCCGCCGCGACCGTCGACGGCGAGCGGGTCGCCGTCGGCGCGCCCCGGCTGCTGACCGAGGGCGGCCTGACCCCAGGAGATGCCGTGCGCACGGCCGCCGATCGAGCCTCCACCGAGGGGCAGACCGTCGTCTACGTTCTGCGCGGCGACCACGTCGCCGGCATGATCGCTCTCGCCGATGTCGTCCGACCGGAATCGCGGGAGGCCGTCCGGTCGCTGCGGGATCGCGGTGTCCGCGTCGCCATGCTGACCGGCGACGCGCAGGCCGTCGCCGACGCGGTCGCCGCCCAGCTGGGCATCGACGAGGTGTTCGCCGAGGTCCTGCCTGGGGACAAGTCCGGCACGGTGGCCCGCCTCCAGGCGGACGGCTCCCGCGTGGCGATGGTCGGCGACGGCGTCAACGACGCCCCGGCCCTCGCGCAGGCGGACGTCGGGATCGCGATCGGCGCCGGGACGGACGTGGCCATCGAGTCGGCCGGCGTCGTCCTCGCCTCCAGCGACCCGCGCGGCGTCGCGAAGGTGATCACACTCTCCGCCGCGACCTACCGGAAGATGCTGCAGAACCTCGCCTGGGCGACCGGCTACAACGTCATCGCCCTCCCGCTGGCGGCCGGTGTCGCGATCGGGGTCGGCATCGTGGTGTCGCCGGCGTTCGGCGCGGTGCTCATGTCGCTCTCGACGATCGTCGTCGCGATCAACGCCCAGTTGCTGCGCCGCGTCCGCCTCTGACGGCCGGCCGTCTGCTCCGACGCACCGGCGCCCCGCCTTCGGCAGGCGGGGCGCCGCCTGTGCCATCATCGGGACCGTGACCGCACTCCCGCGGGCCGTGGTCGTCGCGGTCAACCCCATGGCGTCCTTCGGCCATCGCCGCGAGGTCGGCCCGCGTGTCATCGAGCGCCTGCGCGACGCCGGTCACCGCGTCGTCGCGATGGGGGAGGCGAACATCGAGCTGCTCCGTCGCGAGACCGCCCGATCGCTGGCGGACGGCGCCGACGCGCTCGTCGTGGTCGGCGGCGACGGGATGGCCAACCTCGGCATCGACCTCGTCGCGAACACGGGCACTCCGCTCGGCATCGTCCCCAGCGGCACCGGCAACGACCTCGCCGACGGCCTCGGCATCCCGATCGACGACACCGAGGCGGCCATCGACCGGCTGCTGGATGCGCTGCAGCGCGAGCCGCGGACGATCGACGCGGGGACGATCCGTCACGGCGAACTGACCACGTGGTTCGGCTGCGTCGTCTCCGCCGGTTTCGATGCGACCGTCAACGAGCGGGCCAACCTGATGTCGCGACCGCGGGGTCGCAGCCGGTACATCATCGCGCTGCTGCGCGAACTGGCGACGCTGACACCCCGGCCGTACCGCATCCACGCCGACGGCCGGACGATCGACGTGGATGCCATGCTCGTCTCGGTCGCCAACAACCGGTCGCTCGGCGGCGGGATGCGCATCGTCCCGGACGCGGACCTCTCCGACGGCCTCCTCGACCTCTTCGTCGTCGGGCCGATGTCGCGCGTGCGCTTCCTCCGCATGTTTCCGAAGGTCTTCCGCGGCGAGCACACCGGCCTTCCGGAGGTCAGCATCCTGCGCGTCTCGTCCGTCCGGATCGAGGCGGAGGGCGTCGTCGCCTACGCGGACGGCGAGCGGATCGGACCCCTCCCCATCGAGGTCTCGGTCGCCGCCGGCGCGCTCCGCGTGCTCGCCTGAGCGACGCGCCCGGGACGCCGTCCCCGTTTTGGCACAGCACGCCCATCTGTGGCATGATCTTCTAGTTGCCAGACGGCCCCATCGTCTAGCGGCCTAGGACGTCGCCCTCTCACGGCGGTAACGCGGGTTCAAATCCCGCTGGGGTCACCAACAGCCCGGATGCCAGTCACTGACTGGCGTCCGGGCTTTTTTCTTGGGTCAAACCGGGCCGTCGGGAGCTTCCCACGCATGGACCGGTGACTCGACGGCTACCGCAGGTCGACCGCCGGAGGCCTCTGAATCTCGGGGACCCCGATCCGGAGGATATCGGCGAGCATGTCGTACGCGCGCTGCGGCGGAAGCTCACCGGGGTACTGCGACTCGAACACCGCCTCCGCTTCGTCGATCGTGTCGATGTCGAGGTACGCGAGGAGCACCGCCACATCATCGTCGTCACGACCTCGTCACGCCGCCTTCAGCTTCATCGCGAGCAGGCACGGAGGTGTGGCCACCCACACGGAGACCGTGTCGTCATCGTGGATGGCCTCCCAGTGATTCTCGCCGGCGAAAGGGATGAATCCTGCCGCAGCGGTGTTCAGCCAGTCGAGCGGCCAGCCGTGGGCGTTTCCGATCGTGCGGACGATCTCTTCGAGATCGATGTCCGTGCTGATCGACGCGTCCACATCGGGGGTGATCCGACGGTCCTCGAAGTAGCGCAACATGATCGCAGCTCCGCCGACGATCCTGATCGTCGCGCGCGCTCCTCGGGCGTGGAGCTCATGAACGACCTGGCGCAACCCGACGATGATGTCCTCGCGACCGAGAGAGTTCACGTCACACGCTCCGCAGGGTGGCTTCGGGAATCAACACGCCTCGGCGCAGGAATGCGTCGGGAACCTCTTCCGCAGCTACGTGAGTCACGTAGCGCGAGCCGGCGAAGATGGTCGGCTCATCGAGCGTGGGCGCCTCTGCGACCCAGGGCGGGATCGGTGACCGCGTCTCTGACAGGCGATACTCGGTTATCGCGGCAAGGGCCGCGTCGAACAGGCTGCTGCCGGTCGGTTCGGGAGGAAACGCGGCGAGAACGACGCGATTGACGGCATCCTCGGCAGCGAGAGCGTCGTTGTAGGTGAGCCAGGCGCGGAACGCGGCGGAAGCGTCCGACCCCAGCAGTTCGCGGCGGATGGCTGCACTCGACTCGAGCGCACCGGGACGGATGGTCGGGATAGCGGCCAGCCGAGCATCCGACGCGCGCAGGATGCTGTCGAGCTTGTCGGCGCGCGGGGAGCGGCGGCCGTTCTCGATGACCGACAGGTTGGAGGCGGCCTCACCGGTTCGCGATGCGACGACTGTCTGCGGGATCCTCCGCGCGCGCCGCACCGATCCGGCGATCTCTGCGATCGACATCCGGCCTCCTTATCGTTTCCGATAAGTGTAACAGCCGGTGACCTACAGCGTGATGACGCTGACCTGGTCCTTGCCGCGATCCTTCGACCGGTACATCGCCTTGTCGGCGACGCGCAGCAGCTCCGGGCCGCTCAGGACGCGAGCGGGTCCCGCCGCATGCACGGTCACGCCGACGCTGGCGGTGATGACGCGCTGCCAGCCGTCGTCGTGGAGGGGCTGCTTGACCGCGACGCGGATGCGCTCGGCGATCGCGGAGGCGCGCTCGTGGTCCGTGTTCTGGCAGACGATGATGAATTCGTCGCCGCCGTACCGGCACACCAGGTCGTCGCCGCGGACCGCGGAGACGAGGCGCGCGGCGATCAGCTTGAGGACGGTGTCGCCGGCGGTGTGGTCGAGTTCGTCGTTGACGGACTTGAAGTCGTCCAGGTCCACGAAGATCAGGGCGAGCGGCTCCTGCCGTTCCATCGCCGAGGCGACACTCGCCGTGATGTGGCTGCGGAGCAGCACCCGGTTGGCGAGCCCGGTCAGCGGGTCGTGCAGGGCGATCGCGGCCAGCTGCGCCTGCAGCGTCAGGCGGGCGACGGTCTGCGCCGCCTGACGGCACAGCGAGCCGAGCAGCTCGACCGCATGCTCGTCGAGCTCCGGCGGCCGCGAGAAGTAGCAGGCCAGCGTCCCGATCGCCGCGCCCGCGTGCACGAGGGGAGCGGTCAGCATGGAGTCGAGGCGCGCTGCGCGGAGGGCGGTCGCCACGTCCGGGTGCGCCAGCTCATCCCGCACGGACCAGGTCGCGAGCGCGGGTCCGACCGCGCCGAGCGCAGGCAGTCCGCCGGGCAGCAGAGCGGCATCCAGCGGGACCGTCCCTCCGACCAGATGCGGTTCGTGGTCGTCGAGGAAGACGGCGGCCGCCATCGCGCCCAGACCCTGCTGCGCGCTCTCCGCCAGAGCCTGCGCCAGCATCTCCACGGTGTCGCTCTCGCCGAAGGCGGTGGTCGCGTTCTGGAGCACGCGGGTGCGCGCCTCCGACCCCTCCGCGATGCGGCGGGCGGCGAGCAGCTGGCGCTCGTAGTCCTGGCGGCGACTGGCGTCGAAGACGGCGACATGGATGAGCGGGCCGGCCTCGGCCTCGTCGACCACTGCGTTGACGAGTACGGGCAGGGCGTCGTCGTGGGTCGTGCGCAACGACAGGGCGACCTCACGCACCTCACCCTGGAGATGGAGGACGGGGAGGAAGCGGGTCTCGTAGAAGATCCGCGCTCCCGGCTCGAGCAGATCGGTGAGAGGCGCCCCGACGAGTTCGTCGGCCGGGCGACCGGTCCACGCGGCGAAGGTGGCGTTGACGCGCAGGATGCGGCCGCCCTCGGTCAGCGTGACGAGACCGCAGGGCGCGCGGTCGTAGAGCGCATCCGCGGCGGGTCCCTCGGACGTGATCTCCTCCGCCGTCATGCCAGCGAGCTCCGGATGGCCGCGGCCAGCTCATCGGGACCGGACAGGTTCGGGCAGTGGCCGGTGGCGTTCAGCTGGACGAACACGCTGCCGGGGATTCGCTCGTGAACGTAGCGCCCGACCGGGCCGGGGGCGATCGCGTCCTCCGCGCACTGGAGCACGACGGTCGGCACGGTCACGTCGGGGAGGTCGGCGCGGTTGTCGGAGAGGAAGGTGACGCGGGCGAAGTGGCCGGCGATCGCCGGATCGGTCCGGCAGAAGCTCGCGGTCAGTTCCGCGCCGAGCTCCGGTCGGTCGGGGTTGCCGGCGATGACGGGCGCGATCGCCTCCGACCACCCCAGATAGTTGTCGTCGAGGGTGTCGAGCAGGCCATCGATGTCGGAACGCGTGAAACCGCCCACATAGTCGCCCTCGTCGATGTAGCGCGGCGACGGACCGACGAGCACCAGGCGCCCGAAACGTTCGGGGGAGCGGTTGGCGGCCAGCACGCCGATCATCGCGCTGACGGAGTGGCCGACGAAGACGGCGTCGCGGAGGTCGAGGGCCTCGAAGATCTCGAGCACGTCGTCGGCGTAGCCGTGAAGCGAGTCGTACTTGGCCCGGTCGTAGGCGCTCACATCGGAGTCGCCCGCGCCGACGTGGTCGAAGACGATCACCCGGAAGTCGGACTCGAAATGCGGGACCACCCGCCGCCACATCTCCTGGCTGCAGCCGAAGCCGTGCGCGAAGACGATCGGGCGGCCGGACGGATCACCGGACTCGCGAACGCTGTTGCGACGTCGGACGTCGACAGCTTCGGTCGGTTGCAGCATCCCGGGTCCCATCTCGGTGTGAGGAACGGCCCCTCTCCGGCGTCACTGGGCCGTCTCCGCATCCCGAGCCTATCCGGGTTCGCAGGGGACCGGGAGCCGTGCCGGTCAGTCCTTCGCGCCGCCCGGCATCCACTCCTCCGGGTAGTGGTCGCGCACTGCGGCGTTGAAGTAGGAGCCCGCCGACTCGGCGCCGCGCAGCTCACGCCACACCCGCGCGGGCACGAGGAAGTAGCGGTACACCTCGCCGGACACGAACTCGACCTCGAGCGTCCGCACGGACGGGTCGTAGCCCGCCGTCGCGATCACCGTGCTGTCGAATGCCACCCGCTCCACGTCCGCACCCTACGCCGGACCTCCGACGGCACTAGGATGTCCGAAGCGAAGGGGAGTATCCCGGACGGCTCGGCGGCAGGTGAGAACCTGTGCCCGGTCGGCGCTGTGCACGTCAACACGGTCTGCGAGGCAGCGGACCCGGGCACAGCGGCACCCACGAGGTGCAGGAGAGACTTTCGGTGTTTTTCCGCGCCCTCCGAAAGGTCCCCCGTTGCACACCGCGCTTCCCCTCTGGTTCGAGATCGGCTCCTTCGTCGTCCTCCTGCTGATCCTCGCCTTCGACCTCCTGATCATCTTCAAGAGGCCGCACATCCCGAGCCCGCGCGAGTCCGCCCTCTGGGTCGCCTTCTACGTGGCGCTGGCGCTGATCTTCGCCCTGCTGATGCTGGTGGTGGGGGATGCGGAGCACGCCGGGCAGTTCCTCGCCGGGTGGTTGACGGAGTACAGCCTCAGCATCGACAACCTGTTCGTGTTCGTGATCATCATGGGCCGGTTCGCGGTGCCGAGGAAGTATCAGCAGGAAGTGCTGATGGTGGGCATCATCCTGGCGCTGATCTTCCGCGGGGTGTTCATCCTGCTCGGGGCCGGTCTGATCGCCAGCTTCAGCGCGATCTTCTACCTGTTCGGCGCGTTCCTGCTGTGGACGGCGTTCAACCAGGCCTTCGGCAAGCACGACGACGAGGGCGCGGAGGACTCCTGGTTCATCAAGTTCGCCCGCAAGCACCTGAAGGTGTCGACCCAGTACAACGGCAACAAGCTGCGCACGGTGGTGGACGGCAGACGGATGTTCACGCCGCTGATCATCGTGTTCATCGCCCTGGGCACCACCGACCTGCTGTTCGCCCTCGACTCCATCCCCGCCATCTTCGGCATCACCCAGAGCCCGTTCATCGTGTTCACGGCGAACGTGTTCGCGCTGATGGGCCTCCGGCAGCTGTACTTCCTGCTCGGGCACCTGCTCGACAAGCTGGTGTACCTCAAGTACGGGATCGCGTTCATCCTCGCCTTCATCGGTGTGAAGCTGGTGTTCCACGCCATGCACGAGAACGAGCTGCCGTTCATCAACGGCGGCGAGCACATCGAGTGGGCGCCCGACATCAGCACCTGGACCTCGCTGCTGGTGATCGTCGGCGCCATGGTTGTCGCTACGATTGCAAGTCTGGTGAAGCTGCGGATGAGCGGCACCAGCGTCGCCGAGGCCATTCACGGTGACGAATCCGACGAGGACGAGGCCGAGGAAACGGTCGCCGACGGCACGCAGGAGGACCCCCGCACATGAGCTCTCTCGTCGGCGTGACCGTCCGCAGCGACACGGGTGCGGTCCGGCACGTCAACGAGGACAGCGCTCTGGCGCAGGATCCGGTGTTCGTCGTGGCCGACGGCATGGGCGGTCACGCGCGCGGCGACCTGGCCAGCCGGACGGCCGTGGAGAGCCTCGCGCGCACGCTGCAGCCGGGCTCTCGGCCGACACCGGACGAGGTGATCCGCGCCATCGACGAGGCGAACGCCGCCGTTCGGTCGCTCTCGGGCGCCGATGAGTCGGGTGCTGCGGTGGCGGGCACCACGCTCGCCGGGATCGTCCGCGTCCGCGTGCCCGAGCTGGCGGCCGAGCAGTGGATGGTCGTCAACGTCGGCGACTCGCGCGTCTACGCGTGGGACGGCAGGCAGCTGCGGCAGCTGACCGTCGACCACTCCGCCGTCCAGGAGCTGGTGGATGCCGGCCTCATCACCGAGGCGCAGGCGGCGGTGCACCCGGAGCGCAACGTCATCACCCGCGCGCTCGGGGCCGAGGATTTCGTGGACACGGACAGCGGGCTCGTCGCCGAGACCGGCCGCCAGATCTTCCTGATCTGCTCCGACGGACTGACGCGCGAGCTCAGCGATCAGCGGATCGCCGAGATCCTCGCGCAGGGGCCGTCCGACCCGGCGTCCGCATTGGTGGATGCGGCGAACGAGGCCGGTGGCCACGACAACATCACCGTGATCGTGGTTGAATCGGTGACCGGGGAAGACGCCCCGGCCCCCGTCGACACGCGCGAACGCGCCGACGGCAGCGGTCGGGAGTTCGAAGACACGCAGCCGAGGGAGTAGGTCGTCCGTGTTCGAAGTGCAGCAGGCGGCAGCCGGGGAGTGGGCGGTCGTCGCGGGGGGTGCGCGGGCACTGCTGGTGGCCGAGTCCGACCCTGCGCGGCTGCGGGCGCTCTTCGAGGCGGTCCGAGCGGGCTTCGCCGAGACACTGGATGCGCTGGTCGCCGGTGGGCTGAGCCGCACGCCGTCCTTCGCGTTGCTGGACGCATCCACCGGTCCGGTGCTGCTGGCGGTGCGGGGTACGGCCAGCGCGACCATCGCGGACGGCGGACCCGAGCGCACCGTGCGGGCCTCCGGGGTGTCGTCGTGGGTCGAGACGCAGCTGACCGACGCGACCGCCGTGACGCTGGGCGCCGCCGCGGGGGAGACGCTCCCGCTCGTGGAGGGCGTCGTGCGGTCCGGCGGTGTGGTCTGGTCCGCCGCGGAGCAGACGGAGGATGTCGGCGCGACCGTCGCGGCCCCGCCGCGTCGCGAGCGCGAGACCGGACCGGTGGACGCGCTGGCTGTGGACACTGGCGCGGCCGGCTCCGAATCGGCATCCACCGAGCAGGTCGATCCTGAGCCGGTGATCGCCGGACCGGCCGTCGAGGCGTTCGAGCCCGCGCCCGCGGAGCAAGCGCCGGCCGAGCCCGACCCGCATACACGCGTCCCCGAGGCGACCTTCACCGACGTCCCGTCCGCCGACGCAGCCCCGGCGCCCGCGCAGCCGTCCGAGGCGCCCGGCTACGACCACCTCTTCGGGGCGACGATGGTGCGGAGCGTCGAGGACGCGGCCGTCCGCCCGGAGGAGGAGGACGCGGCCCCGCCGAAGATCGACCTCCCCGGCTTCATCACCGACTCCTTCCCGCCGGCCGCCGGCCGCCTCGCGGGCGATCACGACGGGCTAACCGTCATGAGCGGCGACCTGCCGCAGCGTGCGCGACCCACGGAGACCGAGCAGGAGCCTGCGCGCGAGCCCGCGCCGCAGACGTTCGCGGTGCTGCTGTCCGACGGCCGCCGGGAGCCGCTGTCGGCGCCGGTCGTCGTCGGCCGCGCACCGAGCGTGTCGGCCGTGCCAGCACTCCGCGGCGCACGTCCCGTCACGCTGACCACCGCCGAGGACGACATCTCGCGCTCCCATGTCGCCGTCGCGGTCGAGGGCGACAGTGTCGTCGTCACCGACCTGCACTCGCGCAACGGCACCATGATCGTCCTGCCCGGCAAGACGCCGCAGAAGCTTCGCAGCGGCGAGCCGACAACGGTCGTCCTCGGGACCGTGATCGACCTGGGCAGCGGGGCGACGCTGACCGTCGAGGCAGCCGGATGAGGCGCATGGCCTCGCAGCCGCCCGAGCTCGACGGCTTCCACTTCATCCGCCTGCTCGGATCCGGTGGCTTCTCGGACGTCTTCCTCTACGAGCAGCAGCTGCCGAAGCGCAGCGTCGCCGTGAAGGTGCTGCTGACGGATGGCGTGGACGAGTCGGCGCGCGCGCGCTTCGTCGCCGAGGCGAACGTCATGGCCCGGCTCTCCGCGCATCCCTACATCGTCACGATCTTCCACGCGGGCGTGGCCGGAGACGACCGCCCCTTCCTGGTCATGGAGTACTGCTCGGGGCCGTCGCTGGCCGACCGGCTGAAGCGGGAGCGGATCGGCGTCGAGGACGCCCTGCGCACCGGCGTCCGGCTGTCCAGCGCGGTCGCGACCGCCCACGCGGCGGGCATCCTGCATCGCGACATCAAGCCCGCGAACGTGCTCACCAACGCGCTCGGCTGGCCGGCGCTCACCGACTTCGGCATCGCCTCCGCGCTGGAGGAGCTGCCGGTGCACACCACGACGCTGTCCGAACTGCGGAGTTCGCCGTCGGACACCGCGACCTCCGGCAGCCGCAGCGTCGGTCTCAGTGTGCCGTGGTCGCCGCCGGAGATGTTCTCGGACGACCCGGATCCGGATGTGCGCAGCGACATCTTCTCGCTCGCCGCGACCGTGCACACCCTCCTCGCCGGGCGGACGCCGTTCGAGGTCCCCGGGCGCTCCAACGGCACCCTCGACCTGATGGGGCGCATCGAGCGCGGGATGATCACGCCGCTCGACCGGCCGGATGTGCCGGCGTCGCTCGCCTCCGTCCTGCGGCGGGGCATGGCGACCCGCCGGGAGGACCGCTACCAGACGGCCGTCGACTTCGCCCGGGCACTGCAGCGCGTCGAGCTGGAGCTCGGCCTCGCGCCGACCAGCATCGACGTGCCGAACCTCAGCGTGGGCGATGCTCGGCCGGGACCGTCCGCGGACGGCGGGGAGCAGGAGACCCGCGCGCGGTCGGTGGCCACGATCCGGGCGCAGCAGCCGGCGCCCGCGCCGAATACGGTCGACGCGCCCTCTGCCGAGCGCCCGCCCGCCCCTGCCGCGCCCGCGGCGCCCGAGCCCGAGCCCACCCGCATCCGCGGGGTCGTTCCCATCTCGGCGCAGCCGCCCGCGCGCTCCGCCACGACCGACGACAACCCGTCGGCCGAGCCCGTGCAGGAGCACACCATCCTCCGATCGCGCCCGGCCGCCGAAGAGGGCGACGGGACGGCGCGGTCCGGGGCGGAGGACGCATCCGGCCAGGACGCATCAACTGGTCCGCGCGACCCGCGTCGACGCCTCCTCACGTGGATCGGCGTCGGCGCCGCAGCGGTCGTCGTCCTGGCGGTCGCGGCGGCCGTCGTGGCCAACCTCGTCGCCGCTCCCTCCGCATCCACCGGCCCCGGAGCGCAGCCGAGCGACGGCGGCAGCATCGCTGTCACCGTCGTGCCGCCGCCAGTGCTGGTCTCGGCCGTCCGCGCCCCGGACGGCGCCAGCGCCACCTTCACCTGGAAGACGGCGGACGCGCAGAAGGACGACCAATTCACCTGGCAGCAGGAGGGCACGACCAACGGGCCGTCCGTCACGGCGGAGCGGAAGGTCACCCTCACGAATCTGACGCCAGGCGTCCCGGTGTGCATCGATGTCGCGACGGTCCGCGCCGGCCGCACCTCCGAGCAGCTGAAGGCGTGCACGCCGTGACCGCCGCGAAGCCGCTCACGGTCGAGTTCTGCGGCGAGCTCTACAGCGTCGAGCCGGGTACAGAGTTCGGGATCGGCCGCGAGGCCGAGCTCACCATCGACGACAACCCGTACCTGCACCGCCGCTTCCTCACCGTCGGGCACGATTACGGGATGTGGTGGCTGAGCAACGTCGGCACGCTGCTGACCGCGACGGTCACCGATGCGACGGGAACGATGCAGGCCTGGCTCGCACCGGGAGCGAAGCTGCCGATCGTCTTCCAGACGATGCACGTGATGTTCAGCGCGGGTGCGACGACGTACGACTTCACCATCTCGAGCGACGAGGACTACTTCAACACGGCGGTCCAGGTGGATGCGGCGGCCGGCTCCACCACCGTCCTCCCGGTGACGCTGACCACCAGCCAGCGCCAACTGATCGTCGCTCTCGCCGAGGGAGTCCTGACGCAGACCGTTCCCGGCCGCGGCACCATCCCGACCTCCGCCGAGGCGGCCGAGCGCCTGGGCTGGAGCATGACGACCTTCAACCGCAAGCTCGACAACGTCTGCGACAAGCTCGACAAACTCGGCGTCGCCGGGCTGCGCGGCGGCCGCGGCAAGCTCGCGACGAACCGCCGGGCGCGGCTCGTCGAGTACGCGGTGACGACGCGTCTGGTCGGCGTCGAAGACCTCCCGCTGCTCGACCAGCACGACGACACCGATGCCCAGGCCGCACTTGACCGGACGGCATCCGGGGAGGACCGTGGCACCGACGACTGAGGCGCTTCCCGCGTGGCCCGGCGGGATCGGCCCGGTGTGCATGGGGAGTGCTCCCCATTCCGGACGCGTCGGGGGGTCGTGTTAGCGTAGACGCGTTTTCCGGCCCGAGGGATTGCAGAGTCTTGGTTTCAGTGAGTGCGTGGTTCCGGCAGCGGAAGACCGCCGCCGTCATCACCGCAGTCGCCGTGGTCGCCGGGGTCCCGCTGACGATCGCCGTCCTCCACAAGGGCTTCCCCGTCAACGCGGTCGAGCTCGACACCCGCGACGTCTGGGTCACCAACGGCGAGAAGCTGCTCGGCGGCCGGCTCAACCATCAGATCGACGAGCTGGATGCCGCCGTCACCGGCGCGAGCGCCGACCTCGACGTCCTGCAGGACGGCTCCGCGTACTTCCTCACCGACCTTCCGCACGGCACGGTGGACAAGATCGACCCGGCCTTCGTCTCGCTCGGTGGGCGCATCCAGGTTCCGGAGGACTCGCAGGTCGGCTACGGCGGCACGACGCTCTCCGTGCTGGCGCCGAACGGCAACCTCTGGGTGCTGGATGCATCCGGCCGTCTCGACTTCGACAAGTCCAAGACCAAGCCGGTCGTGAAGGCGGGAGCCGGCGCGAAGCTCGCCGTCGCGAAGTCGGGCACGACGTTCGTGGTCGCGCCGAAGGGCAAGCGGCTGATCACGGTGGACGGGCCGGGCGCGAAGCCGCAGACCCGCGACTTCGCGGTGCCTGGCGCGTTCCAGGTGAGCGCCGTCGGCGACCAGGCGGTCGTGCTCGACACACAGCGCAACCGGATGATCACCGGCGGCGGAACCACGGTCGACCTCCCCGCGAAGGGTCTCAGGCTCCAGCAGCCCGGGCCAGACGACCACGCCGCCGTCGTGGCGACCGCGAACAGCCTCCTCAGCGTCCCGCTCGGCGGCGGGACCGTCACCGCGAGCCCCGCCGGCGCGACCTCCAAGGGCGGCGCCGACGCGGTGTCGGCCCCCGTGCGTCTCGGGACCTGCTCGTACGGCGCATGGTCCGGCTCCGGCCGCTACCTCTACGCGTGCGACGGCAAGAAACCGGTCGGCATCGACATCGACCAGCCGGTCGCGGGCGACGACCTCGAGTTCCGGGTCAACCACGGCGTCATCGCGCTGAACAACCTGCGCGACGGCAACGCGTGGGTCGTCTCCTCCAACATGCGGTTGGTGCAGAACTGGGCGCAGCTGAAGCCGAACGACACCACCGTGCAGGGCGAGACCGGCGAGGAGAAGCCGGTCGTGCAGTCCTTCGCCGATACTCTGGCGCAGCGGACCGACCAGAACCGGCCGCCCATCGCCGTGAACGACACCTACGGCGTGCGCCCCGGGCGGTCGACGGTGCTGCACGTGCTCACGAACGACACCGATCCGGACGGCGACGTCCTGACGATCTCGGACGTCTCGGCGATCCCTGTGGATCAGGGCGTGCTTCAGCTCGTCGAGGGCGGCCGCGCCATCCAGTTCACGCCGAAGGACGGGCTGAGCGGCACGATCTCGTTCCGCTACTCGGTCGACGACGGCCGCGGCGGAACGTCATCCGCCCAGGTGGATGCCACGCTCAAGCAGCCCGCCGTGAACGAGGCTCCCGCCTCCACCCGGTCGAGCACCGCCCAGACCGAGGTCGGCCAGTCGGCCACTTACAACGTACTCAACGACTGGGCGGACCCGGACGGCGACGACCTGAGCCTGGTCGCCGCGTCCGCGACCACCGAGGACGACGTGCGGTTCAAGCCCAACGGCGACGTCACCTTCACCAGCAAGACGGGTCAGGCGGGCTCCAAGGAGGTGCGCGTCACCATCTCCGACGGGCGCGCGTCGGCCACGGGCAGCCTGATCGTGACGGTGAAGCCCGCCGGAACGCTCGACCCGGTCGCCGTGACGGACTTCGCCGATGGGTTCACCGGCCGTCCGGTCGTGCTGCATCCCCTCGACAACGACCAGTCGCCGTCGGGTGAGCCCCTGTCGCTGGTCGGCGCCGGCCTCGATGGCGGCAGCGGCGCCCAGGTCACCGCGGACAGCACCCGCGGCACGATCACGGTCCGCAGCAACGCGCCGGGGGAGTACTACCTCGTCTACACGCTCGGGGCGGGGCCGAAGACGACGACAGGACTCGCGCGCGTCGACATCGCGCCGCAGGGTGCGAGCGAGGCTCCGCCGATCGCCGTCACCGACAAGGCGTACGTCCGGCCCGGCGAACCGACGTCCGTCGCCGTCCTCGAGAACGACGTGTCACCGTCCGGCCGGGTGCTCGCCGTGCGCTCGGTGTCGGTCGGCAAGGGCGCGGAGGACCTCAACGTGGAGGTGCTCGACAACGCCGTGGTCAAGATCACGGCGCCGACCGTCCTCACCCAGCAGGTGCAACTGTCCTACGTCGTCTCGGATGGGATCAACGAGGCGACCGCCGGCATCACCGTCGTGCCCGTCCCGCCGCTCGTGCAGCACCAGCCGCCGGTGGCCGTCGACGATCAGGTGCCGGTCCGCGCCGGCGACGTCGCGACCGTTCCCGTCATGGACAACGACTACTCGCCGGACAACGCACCGTTCACCCTCGACACGCAGCTGCGCGACGCGAGCGGCGCCGGTCAGGGCGCGACCGCGTTCGTCAGCGGCGAGACCGTCCGCTACCAGGCGCCGACGACGCCGGGCCAGTACAACGTGGTCTACGGGATCACTGACAAGTACGGCCAGAAGGCGCAGGCGACCGTCACCTTCGTCGTCGGCGCCCCCGACAAGGGCTCCGACCGTGCGCCGCAGCCGCAGCCGCTCACCGTCCGCGCCTTCGCGGGCTCGTCGGTGCCGGTGGAGGTGCCGCTCGACGGCATCGACCCGGACGGCGACTCCGTCTCGCTCTCGGGGCTCGCGACGCAGCCCACCCTCGGGCGGATCTCCGACTCCACCAGCCGCTCGTTCACATACCAGGCGTACCCGGACTCCGCGGGCACCGACACCTTCACGTACCAGGTGAAGGACACCTACGGGAAGACGGCCACCGGCACGGTGTCGATCGCCGTCATCCCGCGCCCGGACCAGGTGCGGCCGCCGATCGCGGTCAACGATCCGGTGCAGGTGAAGCCCGGCCGGACGATCGCCGTTCCCGTGCTCGACAACGACTCCGACCCGAACGGGTACGCGATCGCCCTGCAGAAGAAGCTGCTGCAGGTGGACGAGGGTCTCAAGGCATCCGTGCACGGCAAGATCGTGCTCGTCACGGCGCCCAAGGAGGAGGGCTCGTTCGTCGTCCGCTACCAGATCACCAACGGGCAGGGCGGCGTCGCCAGCGCGTTCATCCAGGTGACGGTGACCCCGAACGCGAAGGATGTGCCGCCGTCCGCCGTGGACCACGTCCTGGAGCCGGACGAGGTGGCGAACAAGCAGAACGTCAAAGTGAACGCGCTCGAGGGCGCGACCAACCCGTCAGGACTGGTCGACGACCTGAAGGTCGAGGTCACCGGGCCGAACGCCTCCGCTGCCGAGGTGGGCCAGGACGGCTCCATCACGGTGAAGCCCGGCGAGCAGCGGATCGCGATCGCCTACACGCTGACCGATACCGTCACCGGGCTGAAGGGGACCGCGTTCATCGTGGTTCCGCCGAAGGGCGACGCCACGGCACCGCCGCGGCTCAAGGACGGCCTGCCGCAGCAGATCGTGCAGGCCGACGGGTCGAAGAGCTGGAAGCTGTCCGACATCCTCACCGTCCCCTCCGGGCGCGACTACAAGCTCACGGGCGCTTCGGGCGTCAGCGCCACCAACAGTTCGGGTGGATCGTCATACGGCGACGAGCAGACGCTCACGTTCACGGCGGCCAAGGGGTATCGGGGGCCCGCGGCCATCACCTTCAAGGTCAGCGACGGTCGAGAGGCCGGACAGAGCTCGGACCGCGTCACCACGGTGGTCCTACCGATCACGGTCGGCGAGCCGGACCAGTCCGACGTCGCGCCGACGTTCACGTCGCCCAGCGAGAAGATCGAGCCGGGGGAGGCACCGCTCTCGGTCGACCTGCGGGCGTCGAGCTTCCACCCCAATCCCGAGATCCTCAACAAGCTGACGTACTCGGGCGGCACGTCGTCCAACCCGAAGATCCAGTCGGGCCTGAGCGGGTCCACGCTGACCCTCTCCGCGCCACTGGGCGTGCAGGCGGGGGAGACGGCGACGATCGCGGTGACGATCAGCTCGGGGACGCACACGATCTCGGGAACCGTCAACGTGCAGGTGGTGAGCTCGAGCAGGCCGGTCGCCACGCAGAAGAACCCGCCGCAGACGGCTGAGGTCAAGCGCGGACAGACCGCGACGGTCGACGGCGCGTCGAGCGACGCCCAGTGGGTGAACCCGTTCCCCGGGCAGCCGCTGACCATCACTGACGCGACCGCGCAGAGCGCCCCGGCCGGGGTGACGGTCACGCACACGGGGTCGTCGATCAGCGTCAGCGCGTCCTCGGGGGCCGCGATCGGTGCGGTGAACGTGGTCTACCACGTCGAGGATGCGACGAAGGACCCGAAGCGCACCGCGTCGGCCATCGGGCAGCTGCGCGTGACCATCCACGACGTCCCGTCGAAGCCGAGCGCGCCATCCAACCCGCGCGCGAGCGACGGCAAGGTGACCGTCTCGATCAAGGCGCCGGCGGACAACGGGAAGCCGATCACGCAGTACGAGGTGACGGACGGCAATGGGCACACGGTGAACACGGCGTCTGTCGGGGACGTGACCATCGGCGGGCTGACGAACGGCAAGTCGTACTCGTTCACCGTGCGGGCGCAGAACGCGGACGGATGGAGCGAACGGTCCGCCGGGAGCACGCCGGTCACCCCGTACGGCACGCCGACGAAGGTGGGCGGCGTCTCGATCAAGAGCAGCGGGAACGCCCCGAGCGACCTGACCATGAGCTGGAACGCGCTCTCGGACCCGAATGGCACGGGTGGTGGCCAGGCGACCTACCACTATCGACTCAATGGCGGCTCGTGGCAGACCACGACGGGCACGAGCGCGAAGGCGAACAACAAGGGCGCGGGAACGTACTCCTTCGAGATCTACGCGTCGAACGCGGGCGGCAAGGATGGACCGCACGCGACCTCCAACAGCGTCGAGGTCAAGGATCCGCCGCCGCCCTCGCCGTCGATCGATCTGAGCAAGGGCGACCTGAAGCCCGGTTTCGTCCACAGCTACACGTACGACGTGACTCTCCACAATTTCCCGGCGAATCGATCGTTCTCCATGCAGGTGCACTGCAATGGAGGGACGTTGTCCAACAAGTCCATCTCGACCGATGGCAACGGGTACGGCCACTACCGGGGCAACCCGGGGAGCGACCTCGACCCGTGGTGCGGCTACCCGGGCGCATATGTGGTCGTGAACGGCGTGCAGAGCAGTGTTCAGGACTGGTCCAAGTAAGGAGATGCAGCAGTGGCAGTGACACAGGAGCAGGCGGACTGGTTCGCCGGGGCGTTCGCGCAATTGGTGGCGAACGTCGACAAGGCGATCCTCGGCAAGGAGCACAGCATCCGCCTGGTGATCACGGCCATGCTCTCCGGCGGCCACGTGCTGCTTGAAGACGTGCCGGGCACCGGCAAGACGGTGCTCGCCAAGGCGCTCGCCAACACGGTCGAGGGCACGCAGTCGCGCATCCAGTTCACTCCGGACCTGCTGCCGTCCGACGTCACAGGCGTCACGATCTACGACCAGTCCAGCGGCCGGTTCGAGTTCCATCCCGGCCCGATCTTCGCGTCGGTGGTGCTCGCGGATGAGATCAACCGGGCGAGCCCCAAGACGCAGTCCGCACTGCTCGAGGTGATGGAAGAGGGCGTCGTGACGGTGGACGGCGTCGGCCATTCGGTCGGCGCGCCGTTCATCGTGATCGCGACGCAGAACCCGGTGGAGCAGGCCGGAACGTACTCGCTCCCCGAGGCGCAGCTCGACCGCTTCCTGATCAAGACCTCGCTCGGCTACCCGGACCACGCGACGACCGTCGACCTGCTGCTCGACTCCTCCAACCGGTCGCGCGCGTCGGCCGTGCGTCCGATCATCGCGTCCGATTCCGTCACCACGCTCGCCCAGCTGGCGTCCGAAGTGCACACCGACGCCAGCGTCATGGGATACCTCAGCGAGATCGTCACCGCTACGCGCGACGATAAGGATGCTGCGCTCGGCGTGAGCATCCGCGGCGCCCTGGCGCTGGCGCGTGCGGCGAAGACGTGGGCGATCTCGGCCGGCCGCACGTTCGTGACACCGGACGACATCCGCGATCTCGCCCAGCCGGTGCTCGCGCACCGCGTCATCGTCGACCCCGAGTCCGAGTTCGCCGGGGTGCGCGCGGCCGACATCGTCGAGCGGGCCGTCGCCTCGGCCACCCCGCCCGCCTACCGCGCGGCCTGAGCTGCCGCCGCTCCCTTCTGACGCCGACCCGACAGGATCCTGCAGCCATGACCACCGACAGCCCCGCTCGCGGACGGCGTCGTCGCGCGCCCGGCGCCGACCAGGCGCGCATCGCGGCGGAGCTCGTCGGGGGAGCGGTCGCGCGCGCGGCCGGAGCGGTGACCTCGCGGGTCGCACCGTTCGGGCGCGCCGTCGGTCGTCGAATCGCGCCGGTGGTCGGCGTGGTCAGCACCCTCGGCTGGATCGTTCTCGCCAGCGCCGCGGTGTCGATCGCCCTGGCCGTCTGGCTCGGGTGGGCTGAGTTCGTCTACATCGCCGCAACGCTGCTCGCCGCCTTCGTGATCGCGGCCGCCTTCGTCTTCGGCCGCTCGACGTACCGCGTCGGAATCGAGTTGAACCCGCGGCGTGTCGTCGCCGGCGGGCGCGCCCTCGGGCGGCTGACCGTCGCCAACAGCGGAACCCGGCCAGTGCTGCCGACACGGATGGAGCTGCCCGTCGGGGAGGGACAGGCCGACTTCACGATCCCGCGACTCGCCCCCGGGGCCGAGACGGAGGAGCTCTTCGCCGTCCCCACCGAGCGGCGCGCGCTCATCCTGGCCGGTCCAGCGCTGTCCGTGCGTGGCGACCAACTGGGTCTGCTGCGACGAACGAACCAGTGGACCGAGCAGATCGAGCTGTTCGTCCATCCGAAGACGGTGCGGCTCGCCGCGACCGCCCGCGGCCTCGTCCGTGACCTCGAGGGGCAGACCACCAAGGTCATCACCGACAGCGACCTCGCGTTCCACGCGCTGCGGACGTACGAGCCGGGCGACGACATCCGCAACGTGCACTGGCGTACCTCTGCCCGCACGGGGCAGCTGATGGTCCGCCAGTATCAGGAGACCCGCCGCTCGCAGCTGCTTCTGGCGTTCGATGCTGAACGCTCGCACTTCGCCTCCGACGATGAGTTCGAACTGGGCGTCTCCGTCCTCGCCTCGGTCGGCTGCCAGGTCATCCGCGAGGAGACCGAGATCCGCGCGCTGTGGCAACGCGGGCCGATGCGCGTCGAGACGCCGACGGCTCTGCTCGACGACTCCTGCCGCATCCAATCGGTGGATGGGGTGCACCCGACCCTGCGCGAGTTCCTGCGCCAGGCGACCCTGAGGCTGCCCGCGCCGAGCCTGGCGGTCACGGTGGTCGGCTCGCAGGTCGACGCAGCGGAACTGCGCGGCGCGTCCGCCCTGTGGTCGGCCGACACCGAGACCATCGTGATCCGCGTCGACGAGTCCGCCGAGCCGCGCCTCACCCGGCTCGGGCGCTCGATGCTGATCACCGTCTCCGCTCTGCCCGAGTTGCCGTCCCTGCTGAAGCGGGCCGGCCGATGAGCGCGGCGACGGGCACCGGCTCGGGCCGTCGGCGGGACGCGCGACCGGCACCCGCGACGACCCCGCTGTTCGACTCGCTGCCCCGGACGACATGGATAGACGTCGCCGTCCTCACCGGCCTCAGCCTGCTCGCTGTCGCCGGATTCGAGCCGGCGTTCGGGCACTACGCCTTCGCTCAGGCCGCCATCGGCGGCATCGTGGTCGGCGGGGGAGTCGCGCTGCTCGGCCGGCTGCTGCGACTGTCGTGGCCGCTGACGACCGTTATCGCACTGGCCGCCTACTTCCTGTTCGGCACACCGCTCGCGCTTCCCGGCGAGGCGCTGTACGGGGTGCTGCCATCGCTCGACAGTCTGTCCGGGCTGGTCATCGGCGCCGTGTTCGGCTGGTCCGACGCGGTGACCCTCCAGGCGCCGCTCGAAGCGCCTCCCTACGTCGCGGTGGTTCCCTACGTCGCCGGGTGGCTGGTCTCCCTGGTCTCCGTGACCCTCGCCGTGCGCTGGCTGCCGCGCGCGCGGCGTCCGTCGGCGGGGCGGGCGGCCGTGCTGCTCGCCGGGCCGGCCCTCCTCCTGCTCGCGGCCATCCTGCTCGGTACGCGGGATGCGTTCTTCGCCGGGGTGCGCGGCGTCCTGTTCGCCGGGGTCGCCCTCGTCTGGCTGGCCTGGCGCCGGGCGCGCTTCGCCCGCGACCGGGTGGAGACCGACTCGGGAGTCCGACGCAGCCGCCTGCTCGGCGGAGCCGCGGTGGTGCTCGGTGCGGTGCTCGTCGGTGCGCTGGCCGGGTCGGTTCTCGCACCACCCGCCGCGTCGCGGTTCGTCGTGCGCGACGAGATCACGCCGCCGTTCGACCCGCTCGACTACCCGAGCCCGCTCGCCGGCTTCCGGAAGTACACGAAGGAGCTGCAGAAGACCAAGCTCTTCACGGTGACCGGACTCAAACAGGGCCAGGTGATCCGGCTCGCCACCATGGACAGCTACGACGGCATCGTCTGGTCCGTCGCGTCGCCGGGGAGCGACAGCGACGCGTCCGGAGCATTCGAACTGCTCGGCAGCACCATCCCGCGACCACCGCTGTTCACGCCCGGCGCCTCGTCGACGGCTGCCATCGACGTGCTCGGCTACTCGGACGTGTGGCTGCCGACTCTCGGTTACACGAACACGCTCACGTTCGACGCGCACACCGGGCAAGATCCGACGTCCACGGTGCGCGTCAACACCGCGACGGGAACGGCGGCCGTCACGAGCGGCGTGCGCAACGGCCTCGACTACACGGTCCGGGCGACGGCGCAGAAGATCCCGAACGATCGCGCTCTCGCGAAGGTCCCGCCGGCGAAACTCACGCTTCCGTCGGTCACCAACGTGCCCGACGTCGTGTCCGCCAAGGCCGAGGAGTACGCGGGATCGGCCGACACGGCCATCCAGAAGCTGCGCAACATCGAGCGGTCGCTCAAGTCGCTCGGCTACCTCAGCCACGGGCGCGCGTCCGACCCGGTGCCGTCGCGCGCCGGACAGGGCGCCGACCGCATGACCGACCTGCTGTCCAAATCGCCGATGGTCGGCGACCAGGAGCAGTACGCCAGCGCCTTCGCGCTCATGGCCCGTCGGCTGGGCTATCCGACCCGCGTCGTGATGGGCTTCGCACCGAAGGTCTCCGGCAGCACCACCACGGTCACCGGCGACGATGTGACCGCCTGGGACGAGGTCGCCTTCGAGGGCGTCGGATGGGTCCCGTTCTTCCCGACGCCGACCAAGACGGATGCGCCGAAGAACCAGACCACGAAGCCGAAGCTCGAGCCGCAACCCCAGGTCCGGCAGCCGCCGCCCGCCGACCCGCGCGCCGAAGACCTCTTGACGCCCGTCAAGACGAAAGACAACGACCCGAAGGATAAGGCGTCAGCGTTCCGCCTGCCCGTCTGGGCGTGGGTGGTGCTCGGTGTCATCGGTATCCCGCTTCTGGCGTACTTCATCCCCCTGCTGATCATCGCCGGCCTCAAACGCCGGCGACGGCGGAAGCGCGAGGGCGCCGGACCTCCCGACCGGCGCGCGGCCGGCGCCTGGGATGAGCTGACCGACGGATACGCCGAGCTCGGGCTCGCCGTCCCGGACCGCGCGACCCGGCTCCAGGCGGCCGCAGCACTGGAGGAGCAGTCCGCAGCCCAAGACCTCCCCGTTCCCGACGGCGGCCTGCGCGACCTCGCCCGGCACGTCGACGCCGCGGTGTTCGACGGCAGCGTCGTCGCGGAAGAGCGCGTCCAGCACGCATGGACGACAGCCGACGAGGCCCTGACCCGTGCCACGAAGGCGGCCGGCCCGCTCCGCTCGCGGCTCGCGGCGTTCCGCTACCGGCGCGCCCGCCGCGCGTGAGGCGGGCGCGCGCCGCAGACCCCTCGACCGGCCGCCCGGTTTCCGTATAGTGGGCGGCATGGACGACCGCGGGTTCATCGTTCCGCCACCGGGCCTCATCCCGTCACGTCCATCTGAGCCGACGCCCGCGCCCGCCGCCGAACGGATCGAGGCGGTCGCTCCCGGCCGGGCACTTCCGGCCTTCACCCCGCCGACCGGGCCGAACGGGCCCACGGCGCCCGCGCGCCCCGTCTGGCGGCTCCTCCTGCCCGGTGGCCGCGCCGTCCCGCTGACCCGGGCCGTGCTCCTGGGCCGCAATCCGTCCCGAGGCGCGCACGCCGGCGACGCCGAGCCGATCGCCCTCGACGACCCCACATCGACGGTCTCCAAGACGCACGCGCTGCTCGTCGTCGACGGCGACACGCTGACCGTCACCGACCTCTATTCGACCAACGGAGTCGTCGTCGACGGAACCCGCGCCGAGCCAGGAGAGCCCGCCGCCGTGCCCGACGGGGCGGAGCTGCTTCTCGGCGACCTCAGCATCCGCGCGGAGCTCGCCTGACAGAGGCCCGCCCGCGATCGGGTGATACCCTGTCAAACGTGTACGCGGGTCTTCTCCTCCTTAGCCGCCGCGGCGAGTCCTAGTCTCAGGCCACTCTCGCCGCGGAGTCCGTCGACGGCTGATCCGTTCACACGCTAAGGAGTTCGTAAGAGCATGAGCAACCCCACCGGGCCACTGACACTGGCCGAGAAGGTCTGGAACGACCACCTGGTCGCCAAAGGCGAGGAGGGCTCGCCCGACCTCATCTACATCGACCTGCACCTGGTGCACGAAGTCACCAGCCCGCAGGCTTTCGACGGCCTGCGCATGGCCGGCCGGCCGGTCCGCCGCCCCGACCTCACCATCGCGACCGAAGACCACAACACCCCGACGATCGGCATCGACAAGCCCATCGCCGACCTGACCAGCCGCACCCAGATCGAGACGCTGCGCCGCAACGCCGAGGAGTTCGGCATCCGCCTCCACTCGCTGGGCGACGTCGAGCAGGGCATCGTGCACGTCGTCGGCCCGCAGCTCGGCCTCACCATGCCGGGCATCACCGTCGTCTGCGGCGACTCGCACACCTCCACCCACGGTGCGTTCGGCGCCATGGCGTTCGGCATCGGCACGAGCGAGGTCGAGCACGTGCTCGCCACTCAGACGCTCCCGCTGAAGCCGTTCAAGACCATGGCCATCACCGTCGAGGGCGAGCTGCGCCCCGGCGTGACCGCGAAGGACGTCATCCTCGCCGTCATCGCCAAGATCGGCACCGGCGGCGGCCAGGGTTACGTGCTCGAGTACCGCGGCAGCGCCATCCGTTCGCTCTCCATGGAGGGGCGGATGACGATCTGCAACATGTCCATCGAGGCGGGTGCGCGCGCCGGCATGGTCGCCCCCGACGAGACCACGTTCGCCTACCTGAAGGGGCGTCCTCACGCTCCGGAGGGTGCCGACTGGGATGAGGCCGTCGCCTACTGGAAGACGCTCCAGACCGACGACGACGCGGTCTTCGATGCCGAGGTGTACCTCGACGCCGACGAGATCGAGCCGTTCGTCACCTGGGGCACCAACCCGGGCCAGGGCGTCTCGCTCAGCCAGGCCGTCCCGGACCCGGCCGCGATCGCCGACCCCAACGCGCGGGCCGCTGCCGAGCGCGCGCTGGAGTACATGGACCTGCAGCCGGGCACTCCGATGAAGAGCATCCCGGTGGATGCGGTGTTCATGGGCTCCTGCACGAACAGCCGGATCGAGGACCTCCGCGCCTTCGCCTCCATCATCAAGGGCAGGAAGAAGGCGGACGGCGTGCGCGTCATGGTCGTCCCCGGCTCGGCGCGCGTGCGCATCGAGGCCGAGGCCGAGGGGATCGACAAGATCGTCGAGGAGTTCGGCGGCGAGTGGCGTTTCGCGGGCTGCTCCATGTGCCTCGGCATGAACCCGGACCAGCTGGCTCCGGGGGAGCGCTGCGCGTCCACCTCCAACCGCAACTTCGAGGGCCGGCAGGGCAAGGGCGGCCGCACGCATCTGGTCTCGCCGCTCGTCGCGGCGGCCACGGCGATCCGCGGAACACTTTCGAGCCCCTGGGACCTCGAGGCCGAAGGCGGCGACACGCCGCGCGATGGCGGCACCAGCACGCGAATCGGAGAGAAGGTGGGCGCCTGATGGAGAAGTTCGAGACCGTCACCGGAACGGCCGTCCCGTTCCGGCGCTCCGACGTCGACACCGACCAGATCATCCCGGCGGTGTTCCTCAAGCGCGTCACCAAGACCGGCTTCGAGGACGCCCTGTTCTACGCCTGGCGCCAGGACCCGGACTTCATCCTCAACCGACCGGAGTACCAGGGCGCGACCGTGCTCGTCGCCGGGCCCGATTTCGGCACGGGTTCGTCACGCGAACATGCCGTCTGGGCGCTTCGCGACTTCGGTTTCCGGGTCGTGCTGAGCCCGCGGTTCGCCGACATCTTCCGCGGGAACGCGGGCAAGCAGGGGCTTCTCACCGGCATCATCACGGAGGAGGACGCCGAGCGGCTGTGGGAGGCGATCGAGGCCCAGCCGGGAATAGCGGCGACGGTTGATCTGGTTGCCAAGACTGCGACCGTCGGTGAGGTCCAGGTGTCTTTCGACATCGACGACTACACTCGCTGGCGTTTGCTCGAAGGGCTGGACGACATCGCCCTCACCCTGCGCGACGAGGCGCGAATCTCCGAATACGAATCGGGCCGCGCAAGCTGGCGGCCCACGACCCTCCCGGTGAAACTTTGACATCTCTTCTTCAGGACGCACAGGCAGCAGGAGCACGCGTGGGCCTCAAGGGCGATCGCATCACGATCAACGGCGGCCGGCCCCTCGAGGGCCGCATCGAGGTGCGCGGCGCCAAGAACTTCGTCACGAAGGCCATGGTCGCGGCGATCCTCGGCGAGAGCCCGAGCGTCCTCCGCAACGTCCCGGACATCTCCGATGTCCGCGTCGTCCGCGGGCTGCTCGAGGTGCACGGCGTGAAGGTGACCGACGGCGCCGAAGAGGGCGAGCTGCTGCTCGACCCCAGCGCGGTCGAGTCGGCGCACATGGCCGACATCGACGCGCACGCCGGCTCCAGCCGCATCCCGATCCTGTTCTGCGGCCCGCTGCTGCACCGCCTGGGCGAAGCGTTCATCCCCGACCTCGGCGGCTGCCGCATCGGCGACCGGCCGATCGACTACCACCTGGAGGTGCTGCGGAAGTTCGGCGCGGTCGTCGACAAGCTTCCCAGCGGCATCCGCATGACGGCCCCGAACGGCCTTCACGGCGCCAAGCTGGAGCTCCCGTACCCGAGCGTCGGCGCGACGGAGCAGGTGCTCCTCACCGCCGTGCGGGCCGACGGCATCACCGAGCTCAAGGGCGCGGCCATCGAGCCGGAGATCATGGATCTCATCAACGTGCTCCAGAAGATGGGCGCCGTGATCTCGGTCGACACCGACCGCGTCATCCGCATCGAGGGCGTCGACTCGCTCTCCGGTTACACCCACACCTCGCTGTTCGACCGCAACGAGGCCGCGAGCTGGGCTGCGGCCGCGCTCGCGACCGGCGGCGACATCTTCGTCGGCGGCGCACGCCAGCCCGAGATGCTCACCTTCCTCAACGTCTTCCGCAAGGTCGGCGGCGCCTTCGAGATCCACGACGACGGCATCCGCTTCTACCACCCGGGCGGCGAGCTCAAGCCGGTCGTCATCGAGACGGACGTGCACCCCGGCTTCATGACGGACTGGCAGCAGCCGCTCGTCGTGGCGCTCACCAAGGCGTCCGGCGTGTCGATCGTCCACGAGACCGTGTACGAGCAGCGTTTCGGCTTCGTCGACGCGCTCATCGACATGGGCGCGAAGATCCAGGTCCACAAGGAGTGCCTCGGCGGCCACCCGTGCCGCTTCGGTCAGCGCAACTTCAACCACTCGGCCGTCATCATGGGCCCGGTGGAGCTGAAGGGCGCCGACATCGAGGTCCCGGACCTTCGCGGTGGATTCAGCCACCTGATTGCAGCTCTGACCGCCGAGGGCCGCTCGACCGTGAGCAACGTCGGCATCATCAGCCGCGGATACGAGAACTTCATCACGAAGCTCCAACTCCTCGGCGCCGACTTCGTCCTCGAAGGCTGATCCCGCGAGGTTATCCACAGATCCCCTCCTGTATCACCCGTGATACAGTCCCCTCATGGAGACTGTCAGCGTGAGAGATCTACGAAACCACGGCGGGGACATCCTCGACCGAGTCGCCCGCGGCGAGCACGTGACCATTACACGAGACGGCGCGCCCGTCGCCGAGCTGTCGCCCCTGGCCGTGCCCCGCAGGGCGCTGTCGGTGCTCGTCGAGAGCCGGCGCAGCCTTCCCGCCATCGACCCGGCCGCGCTCCGGGCCGACATCGACGAGATGGTCGACCAGCGATGGTGATGCGTCCGGGGCTCCTCGACACGTCCACCCTGATCCTGCTGGCGCGAGCGGATCCGGAGGCGCTGCCCGACATCCCCTCGATCAGCGCGGTGACCCTGGCCGAGCTCTCCGTCGGGCCGCTCGTCGCACGCTCGGAGGAGGAGCGGGCGGCTCGGCAGGCGCATCTGCAGCTGGCGGAGGCCGACTTCGACCCGATCCCCTTCGATGCGGCGGCGGCGCGGGCGTTCGCCCGCGTGGCGCAGTCGTTCCGGGAAGCGGGGCGCAAGCCGTCGGCCCGCGCCTTCGACGCGCTCATCGCCGCCACGGCGATCTCGCGCGAACTTCCGCTCCACACCTGCAATCCGGCCGATTTCGTGGGGATCCCGGCGCTCGACGTCCGGCCCGTGCCCGTGTCGGCATGACGGGGCGCCGTGCGGCATGCTCGGTGCGGGATGCCCGGTCACCGATAATGGGACGGTGCCAGAAACCGCTATGCCCGTGAAGAAGCAGCGCTCGGAGAAGAGCAGACCGTCGGTGTTCTGGGTGCTCGCCGGCCTCATCGTGCCGATCGGGAGCCTGCTCGCCCGCTTCCGGATCGTCGACGGCGACAAGTTCCCGCGCACGGGGGCGTTCATCCTGACGCCCAACCACTACAGCGAGATCGACCCGGTCATGATCGGCATGGTCGCCTGGAAACTGGGGCGCTTGCCGCGGTTCCTCGCGAAGGAGAGCCTGTTCCACGTTCCGGTCCTGGGCTGGTTCCTGCGGCGGTCGGGCCAGGTCCCGGTGTCGCGCGGAGGCAGCGCACGCGGCTCGGCTCCGCTCGAGGCGGCGCAGAAGATCGCCGACGAGGGCAGGATCGTCGTCATCTATCCCGAGGGCTCGCTCAGCCGCGACCCGGACATGTGGCCGATGCGCGGCAAGACCGGGGCTGCCCGCATGGCTCTCGAGCATGACCTCCCGGTCATCCCGATCGCGCACTGGGGAACCCAGCAGGTGATGGCGCGCTACGCGAAGAAGATCAGCTGGTTCCCGCGCAAGACGATCGACGTCAAGGTGGGCGACCCGGTGGACCTGTCGGCGTTCCGCGGCAGACCCCTCGACAACTCCACCCTCACCGAGGCGACAGCGGTCATCATGGATGCGATCACCGCTCTGCTCGAAGACCTGCGCGGCGAGAAGGCTCCCGCCGAACGCTGGGACCCGTCGCAGCACAACCAGAAGGAGACCGGCCGCTTCGATGGCTAAAGCAGTGAAGGCTCCCATCGCGCGTCCCCGCCGCATCGCCGTCCTCGGCGCCGGCAGCTGGGGCACCACGTTCGCGAAGATCCTCGCCGACGGCGGATCCGATGTCGTGCTGTGGGCGCGACGGCCGGAGCTCGCCCGTGAGATCAACGAGGTGAAGCGCAACAGCGACTACCTCGAGGGCATCAACCTCCCGCGCAACCTCCGCGCCACCAGCCGGCTCGGCGAGGCGATGAGCGGAGCGGAGCAGGTGTTCGTCTCCATCCCGAGCCAGACCCTCCGCTCCAACCTCGAGGCGATGATCCCGTTCCTCGGACCGGAGACGGTCGTCGTCAGCCTGATGAAGGGCGTCGAGAAGGGCACCGGGCTGCGGATGAGCGAGGTCATCGCGCAGGGCCTTCCGATCGAGCTGGAACGGATCGCGGTGGCCTCCGGCCCGAACCTGGCGCTGGAGATCGCGCGCGAACAGCCCACAGCGGCCGTCGTCTCGTCCGCGAGCCTCGAGACCGCGCAGGCGGTCGCCATCGCGGCGACCAACCGCTACTTCCGGAGCTTCGTGAACACCGACGTCATCGGCACGGAGTTCGGGGGCGTCCTGAAGAACCTGATCGCCGTGGCGATCGGCATCGTCGACGGCGTCGGCTACGGCGAGAACACCAAGGCCTCGATCATCACGCGCGGCCTGGTCGAGATGACCGACTTCGCCGTGGCGTACGGCGCGAAGGCCGAGACGCTGTCCGGCCTCGCCGGCCTCGGCGACCTCATCGCGACGTGCGAGTCGCCGCTGAGCCGCAACAACACCGCCGGCCGGCTGCTGGGCCAGGGCTACGGCTTCCACGACGTCGTGAAGCAGATGAACCAGACGGCGGAGGGTCTCGCCTCCGTCGCGCCCATCCTGCACCTCGCCGAGGCCCGCGGGGTGGAAATGCCGATCGTGCGACAGGTGAGCCAGGTGCTCGCCGGTACGCTCGATCCGAAAGACATCGCACCGCATCTCACGACGGATTCGGACGAGCCGCAAGGCGAAAGGACAACGGATGACGGACAAGGTCGCGGTCGCACTTCTGTTTGGGGGTCGCTCAAGCGAGCATTCGATCAGCTGCGCGACGGCGGCCGGCGTCCTTGAGGCGATCGACCGCGACAGGTACGACGTCATCCCGATCGGGATCACGCATGACGGAGCTTTCACGCTGCAGCCGGACGACGCAACGCTTTTCGCGCTGAACGCCGAGAAGCTGCCCGAGGTCGAAGACAACGGCTCGCGCATCCTGTGGCCGGACAGCGTTGCCACCCGGGAGCTGACGGTCGTCGACCGCGACGGCGTCCGCTCGTCCCTCGGCGACGTGGACATCGTGTTCCCGATCCTGCACGGCCCGTGGGGCGAGGACGGCACCCTGCAGGGGATGCTGGAGCTCGTCGGCCTTCCGTACGTCGGCAGCGGCGTGCTCGCCAGCGCCCTGGGGATGGACAAGCATTTCACCAAGACCGTGCTGCAGCAGGCCGACATCCCCGTGGCGCCGTGGGTGACGGTCAGCGCCTACGAGTGGAACACCGATGCGGGCGCCGTGCGCGATGCCACGCGGGGGCTGGGGCTCCCGGCCTTCGTGAAGCCCGCCCGCGCGGGTTCGAGCGTCGGCGTGACGAAGGTGAAGGACTGGTCGGAGCTCGACGCCGCGATGGAGATCGCGCTGGCGGAGGACGACCGCGTGCTCATCGAGTCGATGGTCACCGGCCGCGAGGTCGAGATCGCCGTCCTGGGCGGCCGGCCCGGTGAGCCCGCCCGGGCGTCGGTCGCCGGTGAGATCGTCGTCAGCGGACGCGACTTCTACGACTTCGCGGCGAAGTACCTGGATGCGCCCGGCATCGACCTGGTGTGCCCGGCCGATCTCACGGACGCGCAGCTGGCGGAGATGCGCGAGCTCGCCATCCGGGGCTTCGACGCCATCGGCGGGGAGGGTCTCGCGCGCGTCGACTTCTTCCTGACGGCCGACGGCTTCGTCATCAACGAGATCAACACCATGCCCGGCTTCACCCCGATCTCGATGTTCCCGCGTTGCTGGCAGGAGTCCGGGCTGAGCTATCCGGCACTGATCGACGAGCTCATCCAGGTCGCCATCGCCCGCGCGGCCTGACGCGGGTCAGCCGTCAGGGGTAAGGGTCCAGCGTCAGGGGCTCGGCGTCGCCGTCGGGTCGGTGTCGAGCGTCGACAGGCACTTCTGCGTCTGCTTGACGGTGGAGACGGCGCTTGCGAATTCTGGCAGCACCGACGAGTCGGACACTCCCGACACGTGGTCGATGATGACCTCCGTTGCCGGCACGCGGCCGAAGGTCTGGTAAACGATCGTCTTGGCGGCCGGGTCCGTCATGAGCACCCAGTCGACGCCGTTGACGTTCACGCACGGCTTGGTGGTCGGCCCGATCGGCGGGACGCCACAGCGCAGGAGAACGACCGCCGGATCGCCCCATGCACCGGTCGCCTGCGCATCCGTCTCGCGTTTCGCCTTGTCGGCGACCGAGTCGGGCAGGCGCACACTGATCTCGGCACAGCCGGGCGCGTTGCTGTTCGCCGCGGGGTCGAGGGAGACGGTGGGCGCACAGCCCGCGAGGAGCAGGGCGGCGCCCGCGAGCAGGACGGCCGGGACGGCGCGGCGACGGGACTTCATCGGTTTCAGGCTACCGTTTCAGATCATGGGAATCTCTGGGAGCGACGCGGCCGGCATCACCATCGGGGAGGCGTCGGAGCGGGAGGCGCTCAAGCGCATCTTCCCGCGGCTCCCGGAGTCGGACGCCACGCTCGTCGGACCGGGTGACGACGCGGCGGTGCTCGCGGCCCCCGATGGACGTTTCGTCGTCACGACGGACATGATGGTCCACGGCCCGGATTTCCGGCTGGCGTGGTCGGGCCCCGTGGATCTCGGCTGGAAGGCCGCGGCGACGAACCTGTCCGACGTGGCGGCGATGGGCGCCGTCCCGACCGCCCTCGTCGTCGCGATCGCGGCGCCGCCCGAGACCCCGGTCGCGTGGCTGGAGGGCGTCGCCGACGGCTTCCGGCTGGCGTGCACTGAGCTGGCTCCCGGGTGCGGCGTGGTCGGTGGCGACCTGTCGGTGTCGCAGACGCTGACCATCGCGGTGACGGCGTTCGGCGATCTCGGCGGACGTCGCCCCGTGCTCCGGAGCGGCGCACGTCCGGGAGACGTCGTGGCCGTCTCAGGCGCTCTCGGGCAGGCGGCCGCCGGCCTGCGCACGCTGTTCACGGAGGCGGTGGATGCGGCGGGAGAGCCGGATGCCGCCCGTCTCGCGGCCGTCGTGGCCGCGCATCCCGACACCGTCTCCGCACAGCTGCGGCCGCGTCCGCCGATCGCCGACGGACCGCTCGCGGCCGACGCCGGCGCGACGGCGATGCTCGACCTGAGCGACGGTCTCGCGCTGGACGCCCGTCGCGTCGCCGAGGCGAGCGGCGTGGCGATCGACCTCCACCCCGCCGCCCTCGGCCCGGACCCTCGGACGGCGCTGACCGGGGGAGAGGACCACGGCCTCCTCGCGACCTTCCCGCCCGGCACCGCCCTCCCCGGAGGCTTCCGCCCGATCGGCACCGTCCGCGACGGCCGGGGCCTCCTCGTCGCAGGCGCCCCCTTCGACGAGCGCGGAGGCTGGGACCCCTACCTCGAATGGGACGGCCGCCGCGGCTGACCCCCTCCGCCTCCCGCTGAACCCCCACACCCCCACCGTCGAGTCCACAAACTTTGCACACGATCCATCCCGAGAGCGTGCAAAGTTTGCGGACTCGACGGTGGGCGGAGCCGCGAGAAGAGGGGCTAGGGACGGAGGGGGGCGAGCCAGTGGATGGCGGTCTCGCCGTAGGACTTGCGGCGCACGAGGGTGAGACCGGCGGGGAGGCTCGGATCCGGCGTGCGGGCGCTCCGCTCGACGCAGACCTCGGCGTCGTCGGAGAGCAACGGCTCCAGGGCCGTGAGCACGGCGAGCAGTTCGGCGTCCGGCACGTCGTAGGGCGGGTCTATGAACACGACGTCGAACGGCCCGCGCGCTCCGGAGGGGTAGGACTGCACCGTGGACGACCGCACATCGATCTCCGGAACGGGGACCCGCGCAGCCCGCGCTGCCGAGACGACCGCCGCGGCGTTCCGTTTGCAGACCTGCGCCGCCGCCGCGCCCTTCTCGACGAGAACGACGGAGACGGCGCCACGGCTGGCGGCTTCCAGGCCCAGGGCACCCGATCCGGCGTAGAGGTCGAGCACCCGGGCTCCGTGCAGCGCGTCGCGCGCATCCAAGGCCGAGAAGATGGCCTCGCGCACCCGGTCGCTGGTGGGGCGGGTGCCGCTCTTCGGCACCTGGAGGCTGAGCGAGCCGGCGAATCCGGAGACGATGCGGGTCATGGCCCCCCGAGCCTAGCGTCGGCACCCGGAGTGCCGCCAAGATATGGGGATGGAGGAACGCCTGGAGCAGCCAGAGCTCGACGCCCTGTGGCTCCCCGGTGACCCGATCGCCTCCGCAGAACGGCTGGCCGCGGCTGCCGCAGAACCGGACCGGTCGGAGGTCGTCCGGGCCGAGCTGCAGACCCAGCGCGCCCGCGCGCTCGGACTGCAGGGGCGGTTCGACGAGGCGGAGGCCCTCCTGGAGTCGTTGGAGCCGGCGAGTGGCGTGCTGGAGGTGCGCGTCCTGCTCGAACGGGGACGGCTCCGATCGGCCGCCGGCCTCGCCGGGGAGGCGGTGCCGGTGCTGGAGGCCGCCCTGCGCACGGCCCGCCGGGACGGTGACGTGGCGCTGGCCGTCGAGTCGGCGCTGGCGCTCGCCGATGCGGACCGCCCGCACACCTTGCAGTGGATCGACGAAGGCCTCTCCGACCTGTCGGCCACCGGCGACCCGCGCACCCTCCGCTGGGGTGTCGTGCTGCACGAGCTGCGCGGGTGGGCACTGCTGCGCGAGGGGGATGCGGCGGCCGCTCTGGTGTCGTTCGAGAACGCGGTGGAGCACGCCGAGGCGTACGGCACCCTGGATCAGCAGTTCGCCGCGCAGTGGGCGTTCGCGCGTGGCCTCCGTGAAGCGGGCCGGACCGCCGAGGCGCGCGAGATCCAGCGGCGGCTAGCGTCGGAGCGCCCGGACGAGCCGGCCGTCCTGGCCGAGCTGGAGGCGCTGTCCGACGCACCCGACGACGACGCACCCGAGGCGCGCGCACCCGACGACGGAATGCCGGAGGGGAAGCATACGATCGAGTCATGACCTCCGTCCCCGCCCCGGCCGGCTCCGGGTCCGCTGACGCCGGCACCGTCGGCCTCGATACCCGGCTGAGCGGCGTCCTCGGCGGCCGCACCGCGTCCGCGTTCGAGAAGGCGTTCGGGATGCGCACGGTCGCCGACCTGCTCAGCCACTTCCCGCGGCGCTACGCGAAGCGCGGCGAGCTGACGGCACTGGCGAACCTCCCGCTGGACGAGAACGTGACGATCATCGCCGAGGTGCTGCGAGTGCAGGAGCGCCCGATGCGGGCGCGGCGCGGCAGCATCCTCGAGGTGAAGATCTCGGACGGCGAGGGCATCCTCACTCTCACCTTCTTCAACCAGGCGTGGCGCTCCCGCGAGCTCCTGCCCGGCGTTCGCGGCATCTTCGCCGGCAAGGTGTCGGCGTACCGCGGCGCCCTGCAGCTCGCGCATCCCGACTACGAGCTGTTCGAGCCGGATGCGGAGAACGCCGTGAGCCCGGGCAGCGCGGCCGCGAAGGACTGGGCGCAGACGCCCATCCCGATCTATCCGGCGACGGGGACCGTGGCCAGCTGGCAGGTGCAGAAGGCCGTCGGGCTCGCCCTCGACGCGCTCGGGCCGGTGCCCGATCCGGTGCCGGATGCGATCGTCGTCGAGCGCGGGCTGGTGCCGTATCGGGACGCGCTGGAGAGCATCCACCGACCTCAGAAGGATGCGCAGTGGCAGCGCGCTCGCGACACGCTGCGGTTCCAGGAGGCCTTCGTCCTCCAGGCCGCGCTGCTGCAGCAGCGTGCAGCATCGCGGGAGGCGGCGGCGACGCCCCGCGTAGCCGTCCCCGGTGGGCTGCTCGAACGGTTCGACGCGGCGCTGCCCTTCGCCCTCACCGGCGACCAGGATGTGGTGGGAGGCGAGATCGCGCGCGATCTGGCCGATACTGCGGCGATGCACCGTCTGGTGCAGGGTGAGGTCGGCTCGGGCAAGACCCTCGTCGCCCTCCGTGCCATGCTCGCCGTGGCCGACTCCGGCGGCCAGTCGGCCCTGCTCGCCCCGACCGAGGTGCTCGCCGCGCAGCACGTGCGGTCGATCGCCGCGATGCTCGGCCCCGACCTCTCGGCCCAGCTCATGCCGACGCTCCTCACCGGCCAGCTCTCCGCCGCCGAGCGGAAGCGCGCACTGCTGCGGACGGTGTCCGGGCAGGCGCGCATCGTGGTGGGAACCCACGCGCTCCTCGGCGACGCGGTGACCTTCTTCGACCTCGGACTCGTCGTCGTCGACGAGCAGCACCGCTTCGGCGTGGAGCAGCGGGAGGCCCTCCGCGCGAAGGGCGGCACCCCGCCGCACGTGCTGGTGCTGACGGCGACGCCCATCCCGCGCACGGTCGCCATGACCGTCTTCGGCGACCTGGATGTGTCGACCATCGCGCAGCTGCCCGCCGGCCGGCAGGGCATCGAGAGCTTCGTGGTGCCGCTCGCCGACCGGCCCGGATGGGAGCGCCGGATCTGGGAGCGCGCGTCGGAGGAGATCGCGAAGGGCCGTCAGGTGTTCGTCGTCTGCCCGGCGATCTCGGGGAAGGATGCGGAGGACGACGGCGAGGAGCCGGAGCCCGACGAACCAGAGGGTGATGGCGCTCCGCCTCGGCCGATTGCCAACGTCGAGTCCGTCGCCGCGCAGGTGCGCGCCGATCCGCTTTTCGCCGGCTCACGGATCGGCGTGCTGCACGGCCGTCTTCCGTCGGACGAGAAGGACGAGGTCATGCGCGCGTTCGCCGGCGGCGACATCGACCTGCTGATCGCGACGACGGTCATCGAGGTCGGCGTCAACGTGCCGAACGCATCAGCGATGGTGGTGCTGGATGCGGACCGCTTCGGGGTCTCGCAGCTCCATCAGCTGCGCGGCCGCGTCGGCCGGGGCGACATCCCGGGTCTCTGCCTGCTGGTCACAGCCGCGGAGCAGGGGAGCCTGGCGCGCGAGCGGGTGGAGGCCGTCGCGGCGACGCTCGACGGCTTCGAGCTGGCGAACATCGACCTGGAGCTGCGCCGCGAGGGCGATGTGCTCGGAAGCCGTCAGTCGGGCGGCCGGTCGTCGCTTCGGCTGCTGCGCGTGGCCACGGACGGCGAGCTGATCTCGGAGGCGCGGGTCGCCGCCGAGGAGACGCTGGAGGCGGACCCGTCGCTCGCGGCGCATCCTGCTCTCGCAGCGGCGCTGGCCCGCCGGCTCGACGAGAGCGAGCGGGCGTTCCTCGGCAAGTCCTGAGTCGCACGGACGAAACGCGTTGGTAACGGATTCACAACGAAATGCCGGGAACCGCGGGATAGTCTGGGGGTCTATGAACAGGATCGCCGTTGTCCCTGGATCGTTCGACCCGGTCACCCTCGGGCACCTCGATGTGATCGAGCGTGCTGCCGGTCTGTGGGACGAGGTCCACGTCGTGGTGGTCCACAATCCGGACAAGTCGGCCCTGCTGCCCATCGCGCAGCGGGTGGCCCTGCTGGAGCGGTCGATCGAGGATGCCGGCATCGTCGGCAATATCGTCATCGCCTCCTGGTCGGTCGGGCTGCTCGTCGACTACTGCACCGACGTCGGCGCCCACGTGCTGGTGAAAGGCATCCGCTCGTCGGTCGACGTCGCCTACGAGACGCCGATGGCCATCGTGAACCGCCACCTGGCCGATGTCGAGACCGTCTTCCTGCTGCCGAACCCGGCGAACGCCCACGTCTCCAGCTCGCTGGTGCGTCAGGTGTCCGCGCTCGGCGGCGACGTGAGCCCGTACGTGCCGCCGGCCGTGCACGAGTACCTCCAAGAGACCTAGCCGGGGGAGTCATGAACAGTTACGCGACGCGCCAGCCCACCGAATCCTCCGTCGCGCCCGAGGAGGAGGCGGGGGATGTCACCCGCATGGACCTCGACGAGCTGAGGCGCGCCGCGGAGCAGATCACCGCCAACGTGGAGTCCGTCATCGACGGAAAGCATGAGGCCGTGCAGACCGCGCTGGTGGTGCTGCTGGCCGAGGGGCATCTGCTGATCGAGGATGTTCCCGGTGTCGGCAAGACCATGCTGGCGAAGTCTCTGGCGAAGTCGGTCGACTGCACGGTCAGCCGCATCCAGTTCACCCCGGACCTCCTGCCGTCCGACGTCACGGGCGTCTCGGTCTACAACCAGGCGGAGCGCCGGTTCGAGTTCAAGCCGGGCGCCATCTTCGCGAACATCGTCATCGGCGACGAGATCAACCGCGCGAGCCCGAAGACGCAGTCCGCCCTGCTGGAGTGCATGGAGGAGCGCCAGGTCACGGTCGACGGCTCGACCTATCCACTCGCCGCCCCCTTCATCGTGGTCGCGACGCAGAACCCGGTCGAGATGGAGGGGACGTACGCCCTGCCGGAGGCGCAGCGCGACCGCTTCATGGCCCGGATCGCCATGGGCTACCCGGACGAGGGTTCCGAGCTCGCGATGCTGACGACGCGGGATACGTCCAGTCCGCTGTCGCGCATCCGCCCGGTGGTCAGCTCCGACGAGCTGCGGGCCATGATGGTGACCGCTCGTGCCGTGTTCGCCTCGACGCCGGTCAAGCAGTACGCGGTCGACCTGGTGCGGGCCACGCGCGAGGACCGCGACCTGCGGCTCGGCGCGAGTCCACGTGCCACGCTCCAGCTGATCCGTGCGGCGAAGGCGATGGCGGCTCTCGCCGGCCGCGACTTCGTGCTCCCGGACGACGTGGATGCGCTGGCCGTGCCGGTGCTCGGCCACCGGCTGCTGCCGACCAGCCGGGCGCTCGGGCACCACCACGAGAGTGCGCCGGTGATCGCCGACATCGTCCGGCGGATCGTCGCGTCGACGCCGGTGCCCGTCGGCTCCGGTTCTTCGGTCGGCGCCGGCGCAGCGGGCGCCACGGGACGCTGACATGCCCCCGGGCGGCCGTTCCTCGTCGCCGCTGAAGCGGCCGCGCCCGACCGCCCGCGGTTGGACGCTCGGCGCCGTCGGAGTGGTGGCGCTCGTCGCGTCGGCCGTGTTCGGGCGCACGGACGTGCTGTTCGTCGGGGTGTTCCTGACCGTGCTCCCGCTCGCCGCCATGATCTCCGTGACGGTGGACCGCCCCCGGCTGACCGTCACCCGCAGCTTCCATCCGGATGTCGTGGCGGCGGGGGAGAAGGCCACCATCGTCACGACGGCGCGCAATCAGGCGCCGCGCCCCAGCCCCGCAGCTCGATGGCGCGAGTCCGCTCCCGCCGCGGTCGGCGTGCAGGACTCCGCGCCGTTCCCACGGCTCGGTGCGCACCAGCCCGACGGCATGCTGGGCCGCGACACGGTCGTCCTCCGGCAGGATGTCGTCCCCGAGCGCCGCGGTGCGCATCCCATCGGGCCGCTGGTGGTGAGCCGCACGGACCCGTTCGCGATCGCGTACGCCGAGTACGCGATCGGCCAGCCACGGCAACTGCTGGTGACGCCGCGCGTCGTGCCGTTGTCGCGCGGCGAGCTGGATGTCGCCCACAGCGAGGGCACCGAGCACGAACTGCTGCGCCACAGCATCCCAAGCGCCGACGAGCTGATCGCCCGCGAGTACCGGCCGGGCGACCCGCTGCGGCGCGTGCACTGGCGGGCCACCGCGCGGCACGACCAGCTGATGGTGCGGCAGGAGGAGCAGCGCAGCAACCCCGAAGCGTGGATTCTGATGGACACCCGCCCGCTGCCCGCGCACGCGGAAGAGGCGGCCGAGGAGTTCGAGACGCTGGTCGACCTGGTCGCCTCGATCGGCGTGCACCTGCTGGACGAGGGATTCGCGGTGAGCGTCGTCGAGACCGGCGACCGTCAGCTGTCGGGGCGCAGCGGCGCCGGACGGACAGGGACGATGGGCGCGACGACGGCGACCTACGACGTCGGGAGTGCCGACCGCATGCTCCTCGCAGACCTGGCGGCGGTCGAGACCAGTGTCACGGCCCGTGACGACGCTGTCGCCGAGCTCGGCGCCGGTCTGCGCCGGGCCGGTCGCGCGGTCCCCGTGTTCGCCGTGCTGGCCGGTGCGCCGCCCGCGGAGCTCGGCGCCCTCGCCGCACTGCGTTCGATGGGCGACCCCGCCGTCGCGTTCGTCGGCGCCTCCCTGCCGACCGAGACGGCCGAGGTGCTCGCGGACGCCGGATGGCTCTGCGTGACCTTCGCCGCGGGCGACGACCCCGCGGAATGTTGGCAGCGCGCCCTGCGGCGACAGCGGGCGGGGGTGGTGGCGCGTGGCGACTGAGTCCGTCGCGTTCCCCGTCGCTCGCGTCGGCGTGCGGCGCCGGGTCGGCTATTGGCGCATCACCGGCGCTCTCGTGCTGCAGGTGGTGGCGCTGAGCTATGCGCTCTCCGGGCTCATCCAGGGCATCGGCTGGTGGTTCGCGCTCGTGGCGACCGCCTCGCTGGTGCTCGTCACCGGCGCGGGGCTCCGCAGCCTCGGCGTCCCGAAGGGCGTCGTGCCGGTGCTGCTGCTGGTGGAGTCCGCGGCCATCATGACGGCGGCGTTCGGCCGAGGCTCGGGGCTGCTCGGCGTCATCCCCACGCCGACGACCGTGACGAACTGGCTGCAGTACCTCCAGCAGGCGATGCTCTCCATCTATCAGCAGGGCACTCCGGCGGAGGCGCTCCCCGAGTTCCTGTTCCTCGTCGTGGGCGGCGGATGCCTGCTCGCGCTCATCCTCGACACGTTCGCGGTGGCTATCCGGACGCCGGCATTCACCGCCGTGGGCATCGCCGCGGTGCTCGTCGTGCCGGGCGCGCTGCTCGGCGACGGGCTCGACCCCCTGGCTCTGGCAGCGTCGGCGGCTGCGTACCTGTGGCTGCTGCGCTGCGATGTGCGCAGCAGACGCCCGGGCACACCGCGTCCGGGAGCCGCCCTGTCGGTCGGCGCCTCGGCCGTGACCATCGCGGTCGTCCTCGCCGGGACCGCGCCGGGCTTCGACCAGGGCGGTGCGACCTCCTTCACCGCCGGGGGGATCTCCATCGGCGGCACGGTCACGCCGCTTGTCGACCTCGGAAAGGATCTCCGCCGCCCCGCCGCGGTGCGCGCGCTCACGTACACGACGAGCGCGGCGAACGGGCAGTACCTCAAGCTCGCGTCGCTCGACCAGTTCACCGGCTCCGTCTGGAAGCACCGGGAGCGCGACACGAACCGGCTGAGCGACGGCGCCAAGATCGGGCCGGTCGCCGGACTCTCCGACACCGTGAAGACGACGAAGATCACGACGACGGTCGCGATCGACAACATGACGAGCCGGTGGCTGCCGGCCCCGGCGCCCGTCCAGTCGGTGAAGGGACTGAACGGCACGTGGTCGTGGGATCCGGACGACCTCACGATCGGCGGCATCAACTCGACGACGCAGGGGCAGAAGTACACGGCGACCAGCCTCCTGCTCCAGCCGACGGCCGACCAGCTGAAGGCCGCGGGCGGCTTCGTCCCGGTGGAGGTGCAGCGCGACCTGTTCCTGCCGCCCAATCTGCCGTCGATCATCGAGGACACGGCGCTCACGGCGACGAAGGATGCGATCACCGAGTACGACAAGGCGGTCGCGCTGCAGGACTACTTCCGCGACAACAGCTTCGTGTACTCCACGCAGACACCGCTGAAGCAGGGATACGACGGCGACGGTGCGCGAGTGATCGCGAAGTTCCTCGAGGTCAAGAGCGGATACTGCGTCCACTTCGCCTCGGCGATGGCGCTGATGGCGCGCACCCTGGGCATCCCGTCGCGCGTCGCGGAGGGCTACCTGCCCGGCGCGACCAGTGGGGGGACGGCGACCAACCCGGGCGAGTACACGGTGACGAGCGACGACCTGCACGCCTGGCCCGAGTTGTACTTCGCCGGAGTGGGCTGGGTGCCGTTCGAGCCCACGGTCGGCCGAGGGACGGTCCCGGACTACACCCGGCCGCAGACCGACCCCGCCGCGGCGCCCCCGAGCTCGGCCGCCACCTCCAGCTCCGCACCGCGGGCGCTCGTTCCGACCGACCCCGCCAACCCGGCCGGCTCGGCCACCTTCACACCGACATCGGGAGCCCAGCCGCTCGCGACCGGCATCGGCGTCGCCCTCCTCGTCATCGGCGTCCTGCTCATCCCCGCGGTGTGGCGCAGGATGCGACGGCGTAGACGGCTGCGCGAGCTGACCGACGAGTGGGGAGGGGCGTCGCTCGTCTGGGACGAGCTGCGCGACACCGTCCGCGATCTCGGCTGGACGGCGCCGCCGACGGAGACCCCGCGCGTGTTCGCCGGCCGGGTGGCCACCGCGGTCGCCGGCACGCCGGCGGAGGATGCTGTCCTCCGCCTCCTCGGCGAACTCGAACGCGACGCATACGGCCCGCCGACCCGCCGCTGGGCGGGCGGCCTCTCGGACGACCTCGAGACGGTGCTGTCGGCCCTGGAGGCGCAGGCGGGCCCGGTGCTGCGGACGAAAGCGCTGCTCATTCCTGTGTCCTTGCTGCCAGCGGGCTGGCCTTCCGCCGTCCGTCCCCGTGGAGCGGCGTAAAATAGTCGCTCGTGACCACCAAGAACTCGCCGTACACCGTCAATGTGTACGACCTCATCCGCCGCCCAGGCACGATGCGCGAACAGCGCGTCACCATCCCTGTTGCGGAGAAACTCGGCGAGGGCCTGATCAGCGTCCCGGAGGGCGAGACCATCGATCTCGACCTCCGGCTGGAGTCGATGCACGAGGGGATTCTCGCGACGGGCGACGCTCAGACGACCGCCATCGGCGTGTGCGGCCGCTGCCTGATCGACATCGAGCAGCCTGTCCAAGTCGATTTCCAGGAACTTTTCGCGTATTCTTCTGACGAAGCTTTCGATCATGAGGTTCACGACGACCACGTGGATCTTGAACCTCTGATCAGGGATGCGGTAGTGCTGGCACTGCCGTTCCAGCCGGTGTGCCGGCCGGACTGCCCAGGTCTCGACCCCGAGACCGGGGAGAGGCTGGCGGATGTACCGGACCGCGAGCCGTCGCAGATCGTCGATCCGCGCTGGTCTGCGCTTGCGGCCTTCCAGGCTTCCGACACCGATGAACCCCGACCGAACACAGAGAAGAGATAGTCATGGCCGTCCCGAAGCGGAAGCAGTCGCGCGCCAACACCCACGCCCGTCGTTCGCAGTGGAAGGCTGAGGTCCCCACGCTCGTCAAGACGATCGAGAACGGCAAGGTCACCTACAGCCTCCCGCACCGCGCGAAGGTCGTCGAGGACTCTGCGGGCACCGCCCTCTTCCTCGAGTACAAGGGCCGCAAGGTCGCCGACGTCTGATCGTCGCTGACGATCGGTGAACGCTGTGGTCGGAGAGAACGCTGACCGCACAGCACTTCTGGAGAAGCTCGGGGTCGTCATCGACCCCGAGCTTCTCGAGCTTGCGCTGACTCATCGCTCGTACGCGTACGAGCACGGCGGCATCCCCAATAACGAGCGTCTCGAGTTCCTCGGCGACTCCATCCTGGGGCAGGCGGTGACGGTCAAACTGTTCCGCGAGAACCCGGACCTCGACGAGGGCGAGCTCGCCAAGCGGCGGGCCAGTCTGGTGAGCTCGGTCGCACTGGCCGAGGTCGCGCGCGGCATCGGCCTGGGGGAGTACCTCCGGCTCGGCCGCGGCGAGAACCAGAGCGGCGGTCGAGAGAAGGCATCCATCCTCGCCGACACGGTCGAGGCGCTCATCGGCGCCACCTACCTGGATGCCGGGGGCGACGCTGCGACGGCGCTCGTGCTGCGATTGATCGAGCCGCTGCTCGACGACCCGGACCGCTTCGGCGCCGCCATGGACCCGAAGACCAGCCTGCAGGAGGTCGCCGCCCACCGCGGTGCCGGCCTGCCGGTCTACACGGTGACCAACAGCGGCCCCGACCACTCCAAGACGTTCCACGCCACCGTCGAGGTCGGCAGCCTCGTCACCGCCACCGGCGAGGGGACGAGCAAGAAGCAGGCCGAGATGGCCGCGGCGCTGAGCGCCTGGACGGAACTGACGAGACGACGTGCCCGAGCTTCCCGAGGTTGAGGTCGTCCGTGCGGGTCTCGCACCCGCAGTCACCGGTGCGACCATCCTCGGCGTCGAGGTCTTCGAGCCGCGGTCGCTGAAGCGCCACGATCCGGTCGCCGGGGCGTTCGAGACGTTACTCACCGGACGGGTGATGGAGCAGCCGGTCCGGCGCGGCAAGTTCCTGTGGATCCCGCTCGCAGGCGTCCCGCGACGCGCCATCGTGGCCCACCTCGGGATGAGCGGGCAGATCCTCCTGCGCGAACCCGGCACCGAAGAAGCCGGCCTGCTCCGCATCCGGCTGCACATCGAGCATCCACTGCATGGCGAGCTGTGGGTGCACTTCGTCGACCAGCGGATCTTCGGGTCCATGGCGGTCGACGCGCTCGTCCCCACGGCAGACGGCGCGCCGGGTGGCCTCGGAACCGACGAGCCGTTCGTGCCGACACAGGTGACCCACATCGCCCGCGATCCGCTGGATCCCGCCTTCGACGACGCCGGCTTCGCCGCCGCGCTCGCCCGAAAGAACACCGGCATCAAACGCGCCCTGCTCGATCAGACCCTGGTGAGCGGTATAGGCAACATCTACGCCGACGAGGCGCTCTGGGCCGCGCGCATCCACTACGCCCAACCGGCGAACTCGCTCAGCCGCACGAAGGTGCGGACACTGCTCGCGGAGGTGCGCCACGTGCTCGAGAAGGCCCTCGCCGAGGGCGGCACCAGCTTCGACGCGCAGTACGTGAATGTGAACGGCGCCTCCGGCTACTTCTCGCACAGCCTCAACGCCTACGGTCGTCAGGGCCAGCCGTGCCCGCGCTGCGGCACACCGATCGTGCGCGAGCAGTTCATGAACCGCGGCTCGCACTTCTGCCCGCACTGCCAGCGGCTGCGGCGGTCACCCTCCCTGCCTGCCGCGAGCTGACCGCCGGAGCGTCCGCGCCCATCCCTCGGTCGATCAGCCGAGGGTCTTCTGCCAGTGCCCTGTCAGAGCGTGCGGGCGGAAGCCGAACGCGCGGTTGATCGCCAGCATCGGGTCGTTCTCGTCGGCGTTCCAGGTGAGGATGCGGCGGATGTGCGGGGCGCGCCGGCCGAGCTCCTGGATGTTCCGCAGCTTGACCGCGGTGCCCAGCCGGTGACCGCGGTGGGCGCGGGCCACGAGGGTGTCGTACTGCTCCGCCTTCGTGCCGTCGGCGGGGACCGCCAGCTCGGTGTACGCCGCGATCTCGCCGGTCGTCTCGTGCACCGCAGCCGTCACGAGCAGCGGCTCGCCGCGGGCGACGAGCGTCCGCTCCTGCGAGCGCACCCGTTCGCCGTCCCAGTCCTCCGGGTCCACGGCGATGCCGCTCTGCGGGATGTCGGTCGACATCCGGGCCTTCATCGCGGCGAACCGCTCCAGCAGGTCCTCGGGGGCGGCACCCCACCAGGACACGAGGCGGAAGCCGTTCAGCGTCATGGTCAGCCCGGCCTCGCGCTCCGGCGGGAGCGGAAGGTGCAGCTCGCTCGACCGCTCGATCTGGCCCAGCTGGTAGCCGTGGCGCAGCGCGAAGCGCACATCCCGTGACGTCGCCGGCAGGCCGGCCGTGCCCGCGGGAGCCCGCACCAGGCGGTCGGCGCCCTCCAGAGTCCGGATGGGGTGCTCGGTGTAGGTCGAGATGATCCGGCGGCCGCCCTCCGCGGCGAGCTCCTCGCCCTTCTCGAGCAGCGCGGAGCCGATCCCGCGACCGCGCAGCGCCGGGACGACGTCGACCAGCAGCGACACCGTCTCGGAGTCCTCGTCCAGGGGGAAGATCGCCTCGACACGGCCGACGATCACGCCGTCCTCGATCGCCACGAAGACGATCCGGTCGACATAGTCCTGCTCACGATGGGCAGCCAGCGCCTGCTCGGCGGTCTCGACGAAGTCGTCGTCCCCCCACATATCGACCACGATGCCGTTGAGGACGCCGACCAGCTCCTCGAAGGCGGCGGACCCGGGGGTGCCGAGCTCGTCGGGGATCTCCAGCCGGGTCACACGCATCCGATCGGACACCTCCTCGAGCCGTTCCACGCCGAAGGATCAGCCTACCCAGGCGCGGAGCACCGTGTGAAGGATCCCGCACGGTTTGGTTTCGATCGTGTAAATCTGCGTTCCGATCGTGGTTGCAAAACGTTGCGAGCCCTGTATTCTCAGCACACATATTCGTGGCACGAACCGGCGAAAACGGCGAGTTCGTGACGGATTAACGTCGAGAGGCAAGAGATGCTACGGAAGAAAGTCACCATCGGTGCGGCTGTTGCAGCGTCAGTCGCACTGTTCCTCGCGGGATGTGCGAACCAGCCGTCCACGGGAGGATCCACCAACGGCAATTCGTCGAAGGTCGACATCCCGGCGATCACGTCGGTCGATGTACCCAAGGACGCGGTGCTCCCCGCGGGCGACGGAAAGGCCACCTGTCCTGCTGGCCTGACCATCGGCTACGTGGGCGCGGAGACGGGCCCGAACGCCCAGCTCGGTATCAACATCTACAACGGCATCCAGCTGGCCATCGACCAGCACAACGAGTCCAACAAGGGGTGCCAGGTCGGCTTCAAGAAGTTCGACACCGAGGGCGACCCGAACAAGGCCACCGGTCCGGTGACCCAGGCCGTGAACGAGTCGGACATCGTCGGCGTCGTCGGCCTCCCGTTCTCGGGTGAGTCGAAGGCCACCGGCAACATCTTCGAGCAGCAGGGCCTCGTCCACATCACCCCGTCGGCCACCAACCCGGGCCTGACGCAGAACGGATGGAAGACCTTCTTCCGCGGCCTCGGCAACGACGCCGTGCAGGGTCCTGCCGCCGCGAAGTTCCTCACGGACAAGCTCGAGGCCAAGAAGGTCTACCTGGTCCAGGACGACTCCGACTACGGCATCGGCCTCGGCACCCAGACCTCCAAGGCTCTCGGCGACGCGCTCGTCGGCACCGACAAGGTGACCACCGGCCAGAAGGACTTCTCCGCGGTGATCTCGAAGATCATCAACGCGAAGCCCGACGCGGTCTACTACGCCGGCTACTACGCCGAGGGTGCTCCGTTCGACCAGCAGCTGGTCAACAAGGGCTACAAGGGCACGTTCGTCGGCCCGGACGGCGTGAAGGACGACCAGTTCATCAAGCTGGCCGGTGACGCGTCCGGCAACGCGTACTTCACCTGCCCCTGCATCCCGGGCGAGCTGATCCCCGACTTCGAGTCCGCCTACAAGAAGCTCGCGAACGCCGAGCCGGGCACCTACTCGATCGAGGGTTACGACGCCGCCACCGTCCTCCTCGCCGGCATCGACAAGGGCAAGACGTCCCGCGCCGACCTGCTGTCGTGGGTCAAGGACTACGACGCCGACGGCCTGAGCAAGCACTACAAGTGGGACTCCACCGGTGAGCTCCAGGCGCCGGCCGTCTACGGCTACAAGGTCGAGAACGGCAAGATCGTGCCGATCGGCACCATCGGCTGAGGCGACACCTGAAGGGTGCCGCGGGACACGACGGCCCGCGGCACCCTCGTTTTTCGACTACGCTCGCTTTGCTCGCCGGATCAACGAAGATCCGACACTGAACCCTGGATGCTCGAATGCTCGAAACCCTCCTCCTTCATCCCGCCCTCGACAGCTCCTGGATCAATTTCGACGTCAACGCGCTGGTCCAGAACTTCTGGAGCGCAACGTTCGACGGGCTCACCTTCGGCGCTGTCTACGGCCTCATCGCCGTCGGCTACACGCTGGTCTACGGTGTGCTGAACCTGATCAACTTCGCCCACTCCGAGGTCTTCATCGTCGGCGCCTACGGCGTCGTCGTGACCCTCACGACGCTCGGTTTCGGTCCGAGCGCGCCGAATCTGAGCGCCGGCGCCATCGTCGGGGACCTCATCCTGGCCCTCATCGTCGGCGTGCTGGCCTCCGCCGTGACGGCATGGCTCCTGGAACGCGTCGCTTACCGGCCGCTGCGAAAACGCAACGCGCCACGCCTGGTGTTCCTCATCACGGCCATCGGCGCCTCGTTCGCGATCCAGTACGGGATCTTCCTGATCCGTGGCGCGAACGCCGAGCCCTCGGTGACCATGTTCATCCCGCAGCCGATCTTCGATGTGTTCGGGACGATCGTGAACAGCCAGCAGCTGATCATCGTCATCGCGTCGGTGATCCTCATGATCGCGACCGACTGGTTCATCCGACGCACCCGCACCGGCCGCGGCATCCGCGCGGTCGCGCAGGACCCGGACACCGCGACGCTGATGGGCGTCAACAAGGAGCGGATCATCCAGATCACCTTCATCACCGGCGGTATCCTCGCCGGCGCCGCGGCGCTGTTCTACGTGATGCTGGTCCCCTCCGGCGTGATCTACAACGGCGGATTCATCCTCGGCGTCAAGGCATTCGCCGCGGCCGTCCTCGGCGGCATCGGCAACGTCCGCGGAGCGCTGCTCGGCGGTCTGCTGCTCGGCGTCATCGGCAACTACGGCCAGATCCTCCTCGGTGACTCGCAGTGGACGGACGTCGTGGCCTTCGTGGTCCTCGTCCTGGTGCTGCTGATCAAGCCGAGCGGCATTCTCGGCACCTCGCTCGGAAGGAGCCGCGCATGAGCATGTCAGAAGGACCCAGGGTCCTGCCCGATGCTCGCGAAGAGCAGGCGGTCGACGCCCTCGAGGCGTCCCGCGGCAAGCGCAGCACCGGCCCGTTCGGTCAGCTCCGCGACCGCTGGAACAACCTCCCGCGCGCCGTGCAGTGGGCCTGGCTGCTCATCGTGGTGGCCCTCGCCTACGCCCTGCCGTATCTGAACTTCTTCCCGCTCTCCACCGCTCCCGGCAACGACTGGGCGCTGGCCTGCTTCTCGATGGCGGTCTACGCGCTCATCGCGATCGGCCTGAACGTGGTGGTCGGATACGCCGGCCTGCTCGACCTCGGCTACGTCGCGTTCTTCGCGGTCGGGTCGTACACGGCGGCGATGCTGACCAGCCCCGACTCGCCGTTCGTGAAGATCCCGTACCTGTGGACGATCCCGGTCGCCATCGCGGTGACGATGACGTTCGGCATCATCCTGGGTGTCCCGACGCTCCGCCTCCGTGGCGACTACCTGGCGATCGTGACGCTCGGCTTCGGTGAGATCGTGCGCATCCTCGCCACGATCATCCCGGCGATGAAGGGCCAGGTCGGCTTCCAGAACGTCGGCCACCCGCCGGGGGAGAACGCCGACGGCATCCCGATCTTCTCCAACTCCAACGGCGTGCCGTGGTACTGGCTGACGATCACCGTCATCATCGTGATCCTGCTGCTGGTCGGCAACCTGGAGCGCAGCCGCGTCGGCCGCGCCTGGGTCGCGATCCGCGAGGATGAGGACGCGGCGGAGATCATGGGCGTCCCGACCTTCAAGTACAAGGTGTGGGCGTTCGCGATCGGCGCCGGCGTCGGCGGCCTCTCCGGTGCGCTGTTCGCCGGTCAGGTCGGCTTCGTGAACAACCAGAAGTTCGACGTGCAGACCTCGATCCTGTTCCTCGCGGCCGTCGTCCTCGGCGGCGCGGGCAACAAGGTCGGCGCCATGCTCGGCGGCGCGATCGTGGCGTACATCCCGCTGCGGTTCACCGTCATCGCCGACTACAAGTACCTGATCTTCGGTATCGCCCTCGTGCTCATCATGATCTTCCGCTCGCAGGGACTGTTCCCGGCGCGGCAGAAGCTGCTGGCGTATGGCAGGCATGCGTATCGCCGGGTGGCGGACGCGGCGAAGGGACGTCCGGGCCCGCGGACCGGGGCCACTCCGGTCGTCGACAGCGGGGCATTGGATGCGGATGGCAGCGCGAAGGGAGGCGCACGATGACGGATGCACAGAACACGGTTCCGGAGGAGGAGCCGGCCCTCGGCGTGAACGAGGACGAACTGGAGGCCGCGGGCATCGACCTGGAGGTCGCCGAGGCTGCAGCGCCCGACCGCGAGATCGCGGTCGAGGTCGGCGAGAACATCGTCGAGGTGCGCAACCTCACGGTGAAGTTCGGCGGCCTGACGGCCCTCGACGATGTCACCTTCGACATCCGCCGCGGCGAGATCCTCGGTCTGATCGGCCCGAACGGCGCAGGCAAGACGACCTGCTTCAACGCCATGACGGGCGTCTACAAGCCGACCAGCGGCGACGTGCTGCTGGAGGGCCAGACGATCAAGGGCCGCAAGCAGCACCAGATCACCCGGCTCGGTCTCTCGCGGACGTTCCAGAACATCCGGCTGTTCGGTGAGATGACGGCGCTCGAGAACGTCGTGGTCGGACTGGATGCGCGGCACCGCACGTCGGTCCCCGGCGCGCTGCTCCGCCTCCCGCGGCACACGCGCGAGGAGAAGTCGTCGATCGAGCGCGGCATGGCCCTGCTCGAGTTCGTCGGCATCGCCGACCAGGCGGGTTCGCTGTCGCGGTCGCTCCCGTACGGCTACCAGCGTCGTCTGGAGATCGCCCGCGCGCTCGCGACCGACCCGAAGGTGCTGTGCCTCGACGAGCCGGCCGCCGGCTTCAACCCGGCGGAGAAGGAGGAGCTCATGGAGCTCATCCGCACCATTCGGGCCGACGGGTACACCGTTCTGCTGATCGAACACGACATGAAGCTGGTCATGGGAGTGACCGACCGGATCGTCGTGCTGGAATTCGGACGCAAGATCGCCGACGACACTCCGGAGGCCATCCGGAACGACCCTCGCGTGATCGCCGCCTACCTCGGGGAGCCCGAAGATGACGTTGCTTGAGCTGAAGAACATCAGCGTTTCGTACGGCCGGATCGAGGCCATCCACGACATGTCCTTCTCGGTCGATGAGGGCGAGATCGTCAGCCTGATCGGTGCGAACGGCGCAGGCAAGTCGACGACCATGAAGACGATCTCGGGCATCCTGAACCCGTCGAAGGGGTCCATCCTGTTCGACGGCGAGGACATCACCAAGATGAAGGCGCACATCCGCGTCGTCCGGGGCATCTCGCAGGCGCCGGAGGGCCGGGGCATCTTCCCGGGAATGACGGTCATGGAGAACCTCGACATGGGCGCGTTCGGCCGCAAGGACCGCTCGAAGATGGGCGAGGACTTCGACCGGGTGTTCGCGCTGTTCCCGCGACTCGCCGAGCGGAAGACGCAGGTGGGCGGCACGATGTCGGGCGGCGAGCAGCAGATGCTCGCCATCGGCCGCGCGTTGATGTCGAACCCGCGGCTCCTGCTCCTGGACGAGCCGTCGATGGGTCTGGCGCCGCAGTTCATCCGGCAGATCTTCTCGATCGTGACGGAGATCAACAAGCAGGGCACGACGGTCCTGCTGGTGGAGCAGAACGCGAATCAGGCGCTGGCCCGCGCGCATCGCGGCTTCGTCCTGGAGACCGGCGTGATCACCCGTGCGGGCACCGGCAAGGAGCTCCTCGCCGACCCCGCGATCAAGGAGGCCTACCTGGGCGTCGCCTGACCCACGCCTCCCACCGCCTCCCACCACCCCCGTCGAGTACGCGAAAACTGCACGCCATCCACTTCGATGGCGTGCAGTTTTCGTGTACTCGACGGGGGAGTCGTGCGGCGCTCCGGCGCGGCGGCGGCGTGAACGTCCGGTAAATTCGCCTGCGTGTACTTGAAGAGTCTGACGCTCAAGGGCTTCAAGTCGTTCGCTCAGCCGACGACGTTCGCCTTCGAGCCGGGCGTCACCTGCGTCGTCGGCCCCAACGGGTCCGGAAAGTCGAACGTGGTCGACGCGCTCGCCTGGGTGATGGGCGAGCAGGGCGCCAAGACGCTTCGCGGCGGCAAGATGGAGGACGTCATCTTCGCCGGAACGGCGACGCGCGGTCCGCTCGGCCGTGCCGAGGTGCAGCTCACCATCGACAACGCCGACGGCGCGCTGCCGATCGAGTACTCCGAGGTGACGATCTCGCGCACGCTGTTCCGCAACGGCGGCAGCGAGTACGCGATCAACGGGCAGTCCTGCCGGCTGCTGGATGTGCAGGAGCTGTTGAGCGACTCGGGTCTCGGCCGCGAGATGCACGTCATCGTCGGCCAGGGTCAGCTCGACGCCGTCCTGCACGCCAGCCCCGAGGATCGCCGCGGCTTCATCGAGGAGGCTGCCGGCATCCTGAAGCACCGTCGCCGCAAGGAGAAGACGCTCCGCAAGCTGGAGGCGATGCAGACCAACCTGACCCGTCTGAGCGACCTGGCGGGCGAGGTGCGCCGCCAGTTGAAGCCGCTCGGACACCAGGCGGAGATCGCGCGCGAGGCGCAGTCCATCGCGGCCGTCGTGCGGGATGCGCGGGCGCGTCTGCTCGCCGACGAGGTCGTCACGCTGCGCCGTACCCTCGACGACCACGGTCGCACCGAGTCCGAGCGCCACAGCGAGCAGATCGTGCTGCAGGAGCAGCTCGAGCAGAAGCAGCTGCGCCGCACGCGCCTCGAGCAGGCGCTGGTGGGGGATGCAGTGGATGCGGCCCGCAGCACCGCCTTCGCGCTGGAGTCGGTGCAGGAGCGCCTGCGCGGGCTGTTCACCCTCGCCAACCAGCGGGTCGCGTTGCTCGGCAGCCAGGGTGACGCGCCGGACGCGAACCCGAGCGTGACCCCGCAGAACGTGCAGGACGCCCGCGACGAGGTCGAGCGTCTGCGCGGTGTGGTCGTCGAGGCCGAGGCCGCGTGGACGGCCGCCCAGGCGGCGACCCGCAGCGCACGGTCGCGTCTGGACGCGGTGGACGAGGAGATCGCAGCGCAGAGCGCCCTGGTCTCACGCCACGACCTGGAGATCTCGAAGCTGAACGGCCAGGCCGACGCGGCCGCGCAGCGGCTGGCGGCGGTGCGCGGCGAAGTGCTTCGTCAGCAGAACGCGCTGGATGCTGCAACCGAGCGCCGCGAGCGCGCCCGTGCCGAGTTCGCCGCCCGGGAGGCCGAGGCCGCGACGGCCGACGTCGGAGAGAGCGACCTCGACGAGGCGTACGAGCTGGCGCAGGCGACGGTGTTCGAGGCGGAGGGCGAGATCGAGCGGCTCCGCGAGGAGCTGCACACCCTGGAGCGCGAGCGCGACGCGCTTGCTGCCCGGGTCAGCGCCCTTTCGCTCGCACTGGACCAGAAGGACGGATCGTCGGCTCTCGTTGCCGCGCGCCTGCCCGGCGTACGCGGGCTCGTGGCGGAGCACATCCGCGTGCATCCCGGGTATGAGGCGGCCATCGCTGCGGCTCTCGGAACCCTCGCCGATGCCGTGCTCGCCGACGATCGGGACGCCGCCGTCGCCGCGGTGACGCACGCGGCCGCCGACGACCTCGGCCGGGTCGAGGTGGTCATCGCCGACGCGCCCGCCGCCGACGTCGACCTCAGCGGCGTCGCCGGCGTCGTTCCGGCCACAGGCGTGGTGGATGCGCCCGACGGTGTCCGCGGCATCCTCGCGTTCACGGCCATCGCCGACGACCTGGACTCCGCGCGGCGTGCCTTCGAGGCGTTCGGCGGCCGGGGGACCGGCGGCCCGATCACGATCATCACGACCACCGGCGACGTGCTCACCGAGCATGTGCTGCGCGGCGGGTCCGGCGCGAAGCAGAGCCGCATCGAGTTGATCGCCGACCGCGACGCCGCGCAGGAGCGGCTCACCGAGGTCACCTCGCTGATCGACCGGGCGAAGTTCGCCCTGGCCGAGCAGCGCGGTGTGCTGCAGGTCGCCAAGGAGCAGTCGCAGGCCGCGCTCGCGACCCTCCGCGAGTTCGACGCCAAGCTCGCGGCCCAGACCGAGCAGGTCAACCGGCTCAAGGTCCAGCTGGAGGCCTCCCAGGCCGAGTTCGACCGGCTCAGCCGGGCGCTCGAGCAGGCGGGAGAGCGGGTCGCCGAGGCGGAGCAGGCGGCGGAGAAGGCGAAGGCGGAGCTGGAGGCGGCGCGTTCGCGTCCCCGTCCCATCCTCGACGTCAGCGCCCGCGACGCGCTGTCGACCGAGCTCGACGCCGCACGCGAGGCCGAGGTCGAGGCACGCCTGGCGGTGGAGACCGCGAAGGAGCGCGTCCGGGCCGAGCAGGCGCGCGGCGAGGCGCTCGCCCGGCGGATGGAGGCCGAGCGCGCCGCCGCCGAGGAGGCCGCTCGGCGCGCTGTGATCCGTCGTCGCCAGCTGGATGCGGCCCAGAGCGTCATCGGCGCCCTCCCGGCCGTCCTGGCATCCGTCGACCGGTCCGTGGCGCAGGCGCGGCTGGAGCTCGCCACCGCTGAGGCGGAGCGCGCGAGCCGCAACGACGAGCTCGCGACCCTGCGTCGCGACGAGAACGCGGTGCGCGAGCGCCTGCAGGCCATCACGGAGTCGGTGCACGGCCTGGAGCTGCAGATCTACGAGAAGAAGCTGCACCTGTCGAGCCTGCTGGAGCGGGCGGGCAGCGAGCTGGGCCTTGTCGAGGATGTGCTGGTCGCCGAGTACGGGCCGGAGGTGCCGGTACCGGTCGACCGTGCGCGCGACGAGGAACGCGAGCCCGACGCCGAGGTCGAGACCGTTCCGTTCTCGCGCGAGCAGCAGCAGAAGCGGCTGGCCGCGGCGGAGCGCAAGCTGTCGCAGCTGGGTCGCGTCAATCCGCTCGCGCTGGAGGAGTTCGCCGCGCTGGAGCAGCGCCACAAGTTCCTCACCGAGCAGCTGACCGACCTCACGAACACCCGCAAGGACCTGCTGACGATCATCGAGGACATCGACGAGCGGATGCAGACCATCTTCGAGTCCGCGTTCGCCGACACCGAAGAGGCCTTCACGAAGGTCTTCCCGATCCTCTTCCCGGGCGGCCAGGGCAGCATCAGCCTGACCAATCCGGACGATCTTCTGACGACCGGCATCGAGGTCTCGGTGAAGCCGGCAGGCAAGAAGATCGAGCGGCTCTCGCTGCTCTCCGGCGGCGAGCGGTCGCTGGCGGCGGTCGCGCTGCTGATCGCGATCTTCAAGGCGCGACCGAGCCCGTTCTACATCATGGACGAGGTGGAGGCGGCGCTCGACGACGCCAACCTCGGCCGCCTGCTCACGATCTTCGAAGACCTCCGCGAGAGCAGCCAGCTGATCGTCATCACGCACCAGAAGCGCACCATGGAGATCGCGGACGCCCTGTACGGCGTCTCGATGCGCCAGGACGGCGTCTCGGCGGTGGTCGGCCAGCGCGTGGCGCAGGAGAAGGCGAGCTAGGGAGCGAGCAGGCGCGCTCAGGGCTCGATCGCGGCGAGCTTGTCGTCGAGCCCGGCCAGGAGCTCCTCCGCCCTCACGTCGCACTCGGCGGCGAGGAGCGCGATCCCGGCGACGGCCGACGCACTGAGCTGCTGCTCGTCGGCCTTGTCGCGCAGGTGGCGTGCCAGGAGCACCAGATCGCGATGGTCGCCGAGCGCGTCCTGGACCGCCTCCGCTGCCGCGGCGATCCGCACCGCCTCCCGGCCGAGGTCGTCGACGACGGCCTCGGCCGCGTAGCGCAGCCGCCGCGCCGCCTTGCGCGTCTCGTGCCGCTGCTCCAGCGTCTGGCCGGAGCGCTTCCTCACGCGCCGCGCGGCTTTCGCGAGCCCCTTCCTGACCACCCGCCGCGGGTGCTTCCGTCCCGGCTTCGCCAGCGGGGGATCGGCGGCGAACGCCTGCAGGTCGGCCAGGAGGGTCCGGTGGGCCCGACCGTGCAGGTGCTCCAGCAGCCCCTCCAGCGCCCGATCGTGCTCGGCGCGGGCCTCCGCTGCCAGCGCCTCCACCGCATCCACCAGCTCGGGCGTCGACTCGGCGCCCAGCAGTCCGTCGAGGTCGCGCGCCCGCACCTCGGCGTCGCGCACCCGGCCGAGCCGCTCTCCGAGCCGCTTCAGGCGGGCACGCATCGCCCGCTGCTGCTCCCGGTCGAACGCCGAACGGTACACGCTCAGGATGCTGCGCAGCCGCCGCACGCGCGTGCGCGCCTGGTGCACCGCATCCTCTCCGCCGGTCTCGATCGCCACCAGCTGCTCGGCCAGCTCCGCCGAGACCCCCACGAGCGCGTACATGAGCACACCGTACAACCGCGGCTAGTCTGAGTGTCATGGCTGACCGCACCCCCTGGTCTCTGTCGGGCGCCCTCCGCGGGCTGTTCGCCAAGAAGACCATCGACGACGACACCTGGGACGACCTCGAGACGGCGCTCATCACGGCGGACTTCGGTCCGGGCGTGACAGAGGCGGTCATCGACGACCTGCGCGCGAAGGTGGAGCGGTATCACACGACCGATCCGGCCGACCTGCAGCGGATGCTGCGCGAGACGATGGAGGAGCGGCTCTCGAAGCTCGACACCACGCTGAAGCTGAGCGACCGCCCGGCGATCGTGCTGGTCGTCGGCGTCAACGGCGTCGGCAAGACGACCACCATCGGCAAGTTCGCGAAGTTCCTGCGCACCTACGACCGCTCGGTGGTCGTCGGCGCGGCCGACACCTTCCGCGCCGCCGCCGTCGAGCAGCTGGCGACCTGGGCCGAGCGCGCGGGCGCCGAGATCGTCCGGCCGCAGCAGCAGGGGCAGGATCCGGCCTCCGTCGCCTTCCAGACCGTCGAGAAGGCCAAGCGCGACGGCACGGAGATCGTCATCATCGACACCGCGGGGCGCCTCCAGACCAAGGGCGGCCTCATGGACGAGCTCTCCAAGATCAAGCGCGTCGTCGAGAAGCAGGCGCCCATCGCCGAGGTGCTCCTCGTCCTCGACGCGACGACCGGGCAGAACGGCCTGGCGCAGGCGGAGGCGTTCCTCGAGCACGCCGGCGTGACCGGGCTGGTGCTCACGAAGCTCGACGGCTCCGCGAAGGGCGGATTCGTACTCGCCGTGCAGGAGCGCACCGGCATCCCGATCAAGCTCGTGGGGCAGGGCGAGGGGATCAACGACCTGACCGGCTTCACACCGCACGTCTTCGCACAGCAGCTGGTCGGATAGGGAGGCCCGTCATGGCGATCGAGCATGATTTCTTCGGCCTCATCGACGAGACGGCGAGCGGTGGACTCGCCTGGGACGACACCGTCGAGCTGGGCGACCAGACCGTCGACGTCGAGCTCCTGGCCGACGACGAGAGCGGCGTCCCCGAGTTCGCCCTCGACTCTGCTGCTGCGCTCATCCAGGCGCTCGAGGGCTTCGACGCGCGGGCCAGGGATGCGCTGGTCGCCGAGCTGAGCTCGCGGCAGTCCGCGACCTCCAGCTACATCGACGAGCACGTCGACAAGCTGGGAGACAGCCTGGTCGACCTGCTGGTCTACAACTCGGGTGACATCGCCATCGACGTGCTGCGCTCCCTGCAGCTGATGAGTGTGATCATCCAGGCCGACCACTCAGACGAGGACGAGGTGTTCGCGACGTTCGACTACTCCATCGCCCCGGACGAGTCGGATGCGCTGCTCACCGTCGCCTTCGACGTGCGGGGCGACGTGGTCTCGGTGGAGACGTCGGGCGACTGACTGACCCTCACGGCGCTTAGCCGACGTCGCCCGATAAGATATACGGATCATGGCTACTTTCGGCACGCTGTCCGACCGTCTTGCGGACACCTTCAAGAACCTGCGCACCAAGGGCAAGCTGTCGCCGGCGGATGTCGACGGCACCGTGCGCGAGATCCGTCGCGCCCTGCTCGACGCCGACGTGGCGCTCCCGGTGGTCAAGGACTTCACCGCGAAGGTGCGCGAGCGCGCGTTGAGCGACGAGGTCAACAAGGCTCTCAACCCGGCCCAGCAGGTCGTGCAGATCGTCAACGAGGAGCTCGTCGCCATCCTGGGCGGCCAGCAGCGCCGGCTGCAGTTCGCGAAGCGGCCCCCGACGGTCATCATGCTCGCCGGCCTCCAGGGCGCCGGTAAGACGACGCTCGCGGGCAAGCTCGGCAAGTGGCTGGTGAAGGACGGGCACACGCCGCTCCTGGTCGCCGCCGACCTCCAGCGCCCGAACGCCGTGACCCAGCTCCAGATCGTCGGCGAGCAGGCGGGTGTCCCGGTGTTCGCGCCAGAGCCCGGCAACGGCGTCGGCAACCCGGTGAAGGTCGCCAAGGACGCCCTCAAGTTCGCGGAGACCAAGCAGTACGACACGGTGGTCATCGACACCGCCGGCCGTCTCGGCGTCGACGCCGAGCTGATGAAGCAGGCGGCCGACATCCGCAAGGCGACCGACCCCGACGAGGTGCTGTTCGTCATCGACGCGATGATCGGTCAGGACGCCGTCGCGACAGCGAAGGCGTTCCAGGACGGCGTCGACTTCACCGGCGTCGTGCTCTCCAAGCTCGACGGCGACGCCCGAGGCGGTGCCGCGCTCTCGGTCGCCTCGGTCACCGGCCGTCCGATCATCTTCGCCTCGACCGGTGAGAACCTCGACGACTTCGAGCCGTTCCACCCGGACCGCATGGCGTCGCGCATCCTCGACCTCGGCGACATCCTCACCCTCATCGAGCAGGCCCAGCAGGCCTTCGACGAGGAGGAGGCGCGCAAGGTCGCCGAGAAGTTCGCGACTGACAGCTTCACCCTCGACGACTTCCTCAAGCAGATGCAGCAGCTGCGCAACATGGGGTCGATCAAGAAGATGATGGGGATGCTGCCCGGCGCCGGCCAGATGAAGCAGCAGCTCGACCAGTTCGACGAGCGCGAGATCGTCCGGACGGAGGCCATCATCCAGTCGATGACGACGGCCGAGCGCACGAACCCGAAGCTGCTCAACGGGTCCCGCCGCCTGCGCATCGCGAAGGGCTCGGGCACGACGGTCACCGAGGTCAATCAGCTGGTCAGCCGCTTCGAGCAGGCCGCCAAGATGATGAAGACCGTCGCGAAGGGCGGCGTACCGAACGTCCCCGGCATGGGTCCCATCCCCGGTGCCTCGTACGCCGGCCGCAAGCAGCAGAAGAACAAGAAGAAGGGCTCGCGTTCGGGCAACCCGGCCAAGCGCGCGGCGGAGAACGCCGCGCTGGCCACCGGCGTCAAGACGGCCGGTGCGCCGAGCGGAAGCGGGTTCGGGCTCGGTGGTGGCGCTGCAGCACCTCAGGGGGCGCCCGCGGGCGGGCCGTCCGAGGAGGAGCTGGCCGCTCTGCAGAAGTTCCTGGGTCGCTGACCCGGGACTCGTTGCGCTACAGCGCCAGGTTGAGCGGCTGGAGCTTCGACTCGATGGTCTGCGCCACGACCTTCTGACCGGCCGCGTTCGGGTGGATGCCGTCCGCCTGGAGCAGCTCCGGGTGCCCCACGAGCGGGAAGCCGATGTCGAGCCAGGTGCCGTCGACGCCGCGCACCGCGTCCCCGACGATGTCGTCGACGCGGGTCATGGTCGCGGGCGGCTGGTCGGAGCCCCAGATGCCGGTGATGCCGACGATCGTGGCGTCCGGGAAGCGCACGCGCAGCTCTCGCAGCATCCGGTCGGCGTTTGCGGTCACCGTGGCCGGGTCCTGCTCGCGGTCGTTGCGCGTGGCGGCGAGGAGGATCACCTGCGGGTGGAGGCGGAGCGCCGCATCCACCTGCTGGCGGTAGGTCGTGCCGTTCCAGCCCGGCTTGACGAAGCCGGAGCCGGACACCGCGAGGTCCGTCAGCTGCCAGCCGTGCGCCTCCGAGACGAGAGCGGGCCACGCCTGATCGGCCGTCACGCCCTTGCCGAAGGCGATCGAGTCGCCGATCGCGACGGCGTCGACGATGCCGGAGGCATCCCGTCCGGCGCTGCCGGCGTCCGGGGCGGCGACGGCGGTCGCCTGAGCGGCGACGGGGTGTGCGGCCGGCGCGGGTGCGCAGCCGGCGAGGGCGAGAAGTGCCACCGTCAGGGCCGCGGGCGCGAGCAGGGGGAGCCGGGTGCTCAGCGGGCGCGAGCGGCGTCGGGTGAGGGTGCGCACGGGTGCGAGGCTAAACGGTCCAACCTGCGAGAACGCTGTGTCTCACTTCTCGGCGTGTCGGGCCGGTGGTATCCGACGCCGGGTCACCCGATCACGAGGCGGCGAGAGATGGCCGCCGAGATGGTCGACGCCAGCAGCCGCTGACCCTCCACGGTGGGGTGGACATGGTCCGCCAGCACGAGGTCGGGGCGCCCGGCGAACGGCTGGCCCACTTCGATCCACGACCCGCCGACCCCGAGAACGGCGGCCTTCACGGTGGAGGAGATCAGCGCGATTTGAGCAGGGGCCGCGTCCGATCCCCAGATGGCCCCGACACCGATGATGCGCGCCTCGGGGAGGGCGCTGCGCAGGCGCTCCAGTGCGGCGGTCGCGGCCGTGCGCAGGGAGGCGGTCGAGGCGAACAGGTCGTTGCGGGTCGCCGCGACGATCACCACGTCCGGTCGCAGCCGGATCGTCGCGCTGACCTGGTCGTCGAACGTGTGCGTGTTGAGCCCCTTGACGGTGAAACCGGCGGCGCTCTCTCCGAAGTCGGTGAGCCTCCATCCCAGACGATCGGCCACCAGGAGCGGCCAGGCGTCCTCGGCCGGCACGCCGTTGCCGATCGCGATCGAGTCGCCGATGGCCACGGCTGTGACCTGCGCCGGAGTGGACGTGGGGGAGGCTGTCGGACTCGCCGTTCGAGAGGCGGGCTGCGCCGGTGCTATGCAGCCGACCAGCGATGCGGCCACGAGGGCGGCGGCAAGGAGAGTGAGGAGAGAACGTCGGGCCGTCACGGGTTACAGGATAAACAGGCGGGCTTGGAAGGCTCTCACCGGCTCAGTTTCGCGGCGACGACCGCCGCGATCGCCTGCTGGCCGGGCAGGGTGGGATGCTCGTCGTCGTCCTGCACCAGTCCGGCCTTGCCGCGATAGGGCTGCCCGAGGTCGAGCCACGTGCCACCGGCGTCGAGGACCGCCTGTCGCAGCGCCGCGTCGCCGCCGGCGAGCTCCTCGTCGCTCGCCTGACCGCTGAGGGCGTTGAACCCGGCGATCCGCGCATCCGGCAGGGCTGCCGCGAGACGGTCGACCGTCGAGCGGATGGCCGTGCTCAGCTGGTCGGGGTCCGTACCGAGGTCGTTGTCGGACGCGCCGATGAGGACGAGGTCCGGCTGGGCGGCGATCGCCGCATCCACCTGGGCGGAGAAGTCGTGACCGTCGGACCCCTGGGCGACGAAGCCGGCACCGGGCACGCTGAGGTTGTCGAGCCGCCAGTCATGGTCGGAGGCCACCAGGGCCGGCCATGCCTCGGAGGGATCGAGCCCGAGCCCGGACTCGATCGAGTCGCCGATCACCGCGACGTGCTCCGCCGTGGCTGCGGACGATGTCGCGGCGGACTGCTTCCCCAGAGCGGCGTTCGAGGCCGCGTTGGCCGACGCGCAGCCCGAAAGGGCGGTGAGCGCCAGCAGGGCGGCCGTCATCGCGGTGGCCGCTGCCGCGAGGGGGCGTCGGGCGAGCATGACAGACACCGTACGCCCGGAGGCTATGGATGGGCTTTGCCGGATCGGTGGATCGGCTCGGGGCCCGTTCGCTGATCGATCAGCGGGCGAGGCCGTTGCGCAGCTCGTGCGTCAGCGAGCTGACCACTGCCTGCAGGCTGCCGCCGTTCTGCTCCGCGACGGCGAGCTGGCGCTGGTAGCTGGCGCCCGTGTCGAGGATGGTGAGGACCGTCGCCAGCTCGTCGACGCATCCCAGTCGCTCGGCCTCCGGCTGGAGGTCGTCCACCAGGTCGCGGAGGTCGTCGGAGACGAGCCGCTCGCTGCCGTCCGGCGCCTGGATGATCTCGGCGTCGAGGCCGTACCGTGCGGCGCGCCATTTGTTCTCACGGACGAACCAGGGCTGCAGCGTGACCGGCTCGACGCCCGCGTCCAGCTGTCCCGACATCCGGTCGGTCAGACAGTGGATCAGCGCGGAGACGGCGCCGACCTCGTCGGCCGTGGACAGCCCGTCGCAGGCGCGCATCTCGACCGTGCCCCACTTCGGCGAGGGGCGGATGTCCCAGCGCACCTCGGAGTGGTCCTCCACGACGCCCGTCGTGACCAGGTCCTGGACGTAGGCCTCGTAGTTTGCCCAGGTGCCGAACTGCCAGGGCAGCCCGGCGGTGGGCAGCTGCTGGAACATGAGCGCGCGGTTGGAGGCATAGCCGGTGCGGGCGCCCGCCCAGAACGGGCTGGACGCGCTGAGCGCCTGCAGATGCGGGTAATAGGTAAGCAGGCCGTTGACGATCGGCAGAGCTTTGTCGACCGAGTCGATGCCGACGTGCACGTGCACACCCCAGATCATCATCTGCCGCCCCCACCATTGGGTGCGGTCGAGCAGCCGGTCGTACCGTTCGTTCGGCGTCACCTTCTGGTCGAACCACTGGGCGAAGGGATGCGTCCCCGCGCACATCAGCTCGACGCCGAGCGGGTCGGTGACGCCCCGGACCAGGCTGATGAGCTCCTGCAGGTCGGTGATCGCCGCAGGCACCGTGCGGTGGACCCGGCTGACCAGCTCCACCGTGTTCATCAGCAACTCATGGGTGATCTGGGGATGCTCCCGGCCGTCGGGCGTGCCCAGCTCGCGCAGCACATCGTCGGCGATCTGGACCAGGTCGCCCGTCGAGCCGTCGACGAGGGCGATCTCCCACTCGATGCCGACGGTGGAGCGCTCGGACTCCGAGAAATCGATCTGCATGCGGTCGTTCCATCCGTCCGATTGTTCAAAGCAGCGCAGTATCTGACAGAATAGCTAGTTGAGTTCGACGTACCCGACCCTCTATCCGGTGCGGCGGACGAACATAGACCTCCTGCCGCGTGTGCCCCCACGCCCACGGCAGTCAGTTCGATACAACTCATCCACTCACACAGGAGAATCGTGGCTGTCAAAATCCGTCTGAAGCGCCTGGGCAAGATCCGCGCTCCGTATTACCGCATCGTCGTCGCCGACTCGCGCACCAAGCGCGATGGTCGCGTGATCGAGGAGATCGGTCTGTACCACCCGACCGAGGAGCCCTCGCGCATCGAGGTCGACTCCGAGCGTGCGCAGTACTGGCTCGGCGTCGGCGCCCAGCCGACCGAGCAGGTCACCGCGCTGCTCAAGCTCACCGGCGACTGGGGTCGCTTCAAGGGCGACAAGAACGCCGTGAGCACCGTCAAGGTCGCCGAGGGCAAGGCCGAGTTCGTCGCCGACGAGAAGAAGAAGCCGGTCCTCAAGCCCAAGGCTGAGAAGCCGGCCGAGGTCGCCGCCGAGGCGGAGGCCGTCGTCGAGGCCGAGGTCGAGCGCGAGGAGGCCGACGAGGCCAACGTCGTCGCCGAGGCCGAGGCCATCGCTGACGACGCGTCCGACGAGAAGGCCTGACGTCTTGCTCGCACCCGCGCTCACGCACCTGGTCAAGGGGATCGTCGATCACCCTGACGACGTCCACGTCGTGGCCAAGAGCTCTCCGCGTGGCGAGGTCCTCGAGGTTCGTGTGAACCCCGAGGACCTCGGCCGGGTGATCGGCCGGTCCGGCCGCACGGCGAAGGCTCTCCGCACGCTCGTTGCCGCGCTGGCCGATGGCCGGCGCGTCCGTGTCGACGTCGTCGACGACTGAGGTGGCGGACCACAAACTGCCTCGCAAGGAGGTCGCCCCCCGGCCCGGTCAGACCGAGCTGCGCGTCGGGCGCCTCACGAAGGCGCACGGCCTCAAGGGCGCCATCAAGCTGGAGCTCTACACGGACGAACCGGAGAAGCGGTTCGTCCCGGGGGCGGTGTTCACCCTGCAGGTGCCCACCGCGTCCAAGTGGCACGGCAAGACGCTCGAACTCCGCGAACTCCGCTGGTACAACGGCCACCCGGTCGGGTTCTTCGCCGGCGTCGACGACCGCACGGAGGCCGAGACGCTGATCAAGGCGATCCTCTGGGTCAGCCAGGACGCCACGCAGCTCCCCGACGAGGAGGACGCCTGGTACGACCACCAGCTGGTCGGCCTCGACGCGGTGCGCGACGGCGTGACGGTCGGACGCGTGGCTCGCGTCGACCATCTGCCCGCGCAGGACCTGCTGGCGATCGCGACGGCCGGCGGCGAAGTGCTCGTGCCGTTCGTGAAGGCGATCGTCCCGGAGGTCGATATCGCCGCCGGGACCGTCACGTTGACTCCGCCCGCCGGGCTCTTCGAGGAGCTGCCGGACGACGAGCCGGAGGCGGAGCCGGAGAGCGACGCCGAGCCGGAGGCGGATTCGGAAGGCGAACCCGCCGCGCCTGCGTCCGACGACTGATCCACGACCCGAAGAGGGCGACCCGAACGGGTCGCCCTCTTCCTTTTGCCGCCGGGTCGTGGACAGAATGCGGCATGACCGCGTACGTGATCGACGCTCCCGCTGCCGTCCGGCTGGCCGAGTCCGGGTGGAGTGGATCGGAGGCGCTGCTGGCTCCGACGCTGCTGCGGTCGCAGACCTTGTCGCTCCTGCACGCGGACGCGCGCTCAGGGCGGCGTGAACCGGCGGAAGCCCGAACCCTGCTCACGGCCGTCGACCGGCTTCCTGTGCGCTTGCTCGGTGACCGCGTGCTGCGGCGCAACGCCTGGCTGGTCGCGGACGAGCTGGGCTGGGCGCAGACGGAGGCCGCGGAGTATGTCGCGCTGACCCGGTTGCACGGCGATGCCCTGGTGAGCGGCGAGCCGCAGATCTATGCGGGCGCTGATGCACTCGTCCGGCTCGTGCCAGTCACCGACCTCGTCGGCTGACGGTCAGGAGACGATCGCGAGTCCGCGTCCGCGCAGCGAGCGCGCATCGGCGCCCAAAGCGGCCACCAGGCGGTCATGGGTTCCGACGACGTGTTCATGGATGCGTGCAGCAGCCTCGTCCGCCCGTCGCGCAGCGACCAGGGCGAGGATCTCCCGGTGCTCGCTCGCGGCGTCCTCATCGCGGGCGACCAGCCACCGCGCGCGGGCCAGGCGGGTCATGGCGTCCGCGACCGCATCCGCGAAGAACGGGTTGCCCGAGAGGGCGGCGAGCCGGACGTGGAACTCGGTGCCGGTCCGCACGGCGCCGTCAGGGGAGTGGTCCTCCGCCCACCCGTCCAGGTGCTCGCGCAGGGTGGCGATCGCGGCGTCCGTTGCGCGCGCGCAGCTGAGCCGGACGGCGGCGGTCTCGACCGCATCCCGGAACTCGCTCAGGCGGGCGATCTCGCCGAGGTCGATCGGCGTGACCTGCCAGCCGCGCCCATCCCGGCCCACCAGTCCTTCGGACTCCAGCCGCATGAGCGCCGACCGCAGGGGAGTGCGGGAGGCGCCGAGTTCCCCCTCGAGTCCGCGCTCGGTGAGGCGCGAGCCGGGCACGCGGTCGAGGTCGAGGATCTCGGCGCGGAGACGGTCGTAGACGCGGGAGGCCTCGGCGACGGGCAGCTGCTCGGACATGGGGCTCCTTTGGTATACCGGCTTGGTATACCGCTAAGGTATACCCATGTTCGCCCGAACCGTGCGCCGTCCCCGTCCGTGGCTCATGCTGGCCTTCGGCGTCCTCGCCCAGGCGAGCTCGACCGTCTTCGTCTCCACGCCGGCGTTCCTCATCCCGCTACTGCACACCGAGCGCGGGCTGAGCCTGGCACAGGCGGGTCTGCTCGCGTCGGCTCCCACTCTGGGCCTCGTGCTCACCCTGATCGCGTGGGGTGCGCTGAGCGACCGGATCGGCGAGCGCTGGGTCATCGCGTCGGGGCTCGCCCTCACGGCACTCGCGGCCGTCGCCGCGATGTTCGTCGACTCGTACGTCGCGCTCGGCGCGCTGTTCCTGGTCGGAGGGATGGCGTCGGCCAGCCCCAACGCGGCGAGCGGGCGCGTGGTCATCGGCTGGTTCCCGAAAGAGCGGCGCGGGCTGGCGATGGGCATCCGGCAGATGTGCCAGCCGCTCGGCGTGGCGATCGCCGCGGTCAGCGTGCCGCTGCTCGCGGCCAACGGCGGGATCGCCGCCGCGCTGATCGTGCCGGCCGTCCTCTGTGGCGTGTCCGCGGTGCTCTGCGCGATCGGGATCGTCGACCCGCCGCGACCGCCGCGGAAGGCCGCCGAAGGGGAGGACGCGCATCCTCAGGCCGGGTGGCGGCCGTACCGCGAGACGTCGCTGCTCTGGCGCATCCACGCCGTCTCCATGCTGCTCGTCGTCCCGCAGTTCACGGTCTCCACCTTCGGGCTGGTCTGGCTCGTGTCGCAGCTACACTTCTCGTCGCTGCCCGCGGGCATCGTCATCGGGGTGAGCCAGTTCGCCGGCGCCATCGGCCGCATCGGGGTCGGCGTGCTGAGCGACCGGGTCGGCAGCCACCTGCGCCCGCTGCGGTGGGTCAGCGTGTGCGCCGTGGCGATCATGCTGCTGATGGCGGCGGCGTCCGCCCTCGGGTCCGTCGCGGCCGCCGTCATCCTCATCGTCGCGGCGATCGTCACGGTCGCCGACAACGGCCTGGCCTACACGTCGGTCGCCGAGATCGCCGGGCCCTTCTGGTCGGGGCGTGCCCTCGGGGCGCAGAACACCGGCCAGTTCCTCGCCGCGTCGGTCGTCGGACCGGCCGTCGGGGCGCTGATCGGCTGGGTCGGGTATCCCGTCGCGTTCGCGGTCGTCGCGCTGTGTCCCGCGGTGGCGACCCCGCTCGTCCCGCGAGACCGCGAGCTGGCGGTCGTCCCGGCCTAGCGCCGGGTGCCCTTCTAGACTTTCCCCATGCGCATCGACATCGTCACGATCTTCCCGACCTTCTTCGATGTGCTCGACATCTCCCTGCTCGGCAAGGCCCGGCAGTCCGGGCTCATCGAGCTCGGCGTCCACGACCTGCGCGACTACACGCACGACCGCCACCGGACGGTCGACGACACCCCGTACGGCGGGGGAGCCGGGATGGTCATGAAGCCGGAGCCGTGGGGCGAGGCGCTCGATGGCATCCTGGACGGCGCGTCCGATCCCGTCGTGATCTTCCCGTCGCCCGCCGGCGAGGTCTTCACCCAGTCGATCGCGCGCGAGCTGGCCCAGGAGCAGCACATCGTGTTCGGCTGCGGACGCTACGAGGGGATCGACCAGCGCGTCTTCGACGACACCGCTGCTCGTGCCCGGGTGCGGCTGATGAGCATCGGCGACTACGTGCTCAACGGCGGCGAGGTCGCGACGATGGCGATGATCGAGGCGGTCGGCCGGCTCATCCCGGGCGTCGTCGGCAACCCCGAGAGCCTCGTCGAGGAGTCGCACGAGGACGGCCTGCTCGAGTACCCCAGCTACACCAAGCCCGCCGTCTGGCGTGGCCGAGAGGTGCCTCCCGTGCTGCTCTCCGGCAACCACGGGGCCGTCGACGCGTGGCGTCGCGAGCAGCAGCTCGAGCGCACGCGAGCCGTCCGCCCCGACCTCCTCCCGTAACCCCTTCCGCCCCCGTCGAGTACGCACAAATTGCACGCTCGCAACGTGATTCGCGTGCAGTCTTCGTGTACTCGACGGTGAGGTCAGGGGGCGGTGAGGACGAGGGGGCCGTCGTCGGTGATGGCGACGGTGTGCTCGGAGTGCGCGCCGCGGGAGCCGTCGGCGCTGCGGAGCGTCCAGCCGTCTCGGTCGGTGTAGATCTCGTCGGTCGTCTCCAGGAACCACGGCTCGATCGCGACGACGAGGCCCGGGCGCAGGGGATAGCCGCGGCCGGCGCGTCCGTCGTTCGAGATGTGCGGGTCGCCGTGCATCGTCCGGCCGACGCCGTGGCCGCCGAACTGCGTGTTGATCGAGTAGCCCTCCGCGTGAGCGACGGCGGCGATGGCGGCGGAGATGTCGCCGATCCTGCCGCCGGGCTGCGCCGCTTCAATGCCCGCCGTGAGCGCGCGGCGGGTGGTGTCGATCAGACGGAGGTCCTCGTCCCGCGGCGTGCCGACGACCAGGCTCACGGCCGAGTCGGCGACCCAGCCGTCCACGCTCGCGGCGAAGTCCAGGGTCAGCAGGTCGCCGTCCTGCAACCGGTAGTCGTGCGGGAGGCCGTGCAGCACGGCATCGTTGACGGAGGTGCAGATCACCTTGCCGAACGGGCTCGCCCCGAACGACGGATGGTAGTCGATATAGCAGGACTCGGCGCCGCGGCGACGGATGATGTCGTGCGCGAGCGCATCCAGCTCCAGCAGATTCACGCCGACGTGGGCAGCCGCAGCCGTCTGCGCGAGCACATCGGCGACGAAGCGGCCGGCCGGCCGCATCTGCTCGATCTCGGCGGGCGTCCTCAGCTCGATCACGGTGGCTCCTCTCGGTGTCGTACCCCACCAGTCTCGCAGGTGGGCGTCCGGCAAACGCGCAGCCGCAGCACAGCCGGCCCCGGCTACGCTGGGCGCGTGATCATCCGCAAGGCGTTCTACTGGTGGCTCTTCCCGTCCGCCGTGGTGCTCCCGGCGTGGCTGCTGGTCGGCTGGGCCGCCTTCAGCCAGGGGAGCGGCTGGTCGTTCCTCGGCCTCCTGCTGCTCTGCCCCATCCTGTTCGTCGCCATGCTGGTCGTGGGCGGCATCGTGATGGCCCGGCGCAGCGTACGCGAGAGTCGCGCGGTCTCCTGGTACGACGTCGGCCTGTTCGGCGCCTGGCATCTGGCGATCATCGCGTTCGGGTTCTTCCCGGCCGGGTGGACCGGCTGGCTGGCCGTGCTGGGCATCCTGCTGTTCATCGCCATCTTCTGGGTGGTGCTGTGGGAGCTCCTGACCGAGACGCGCGCTCGTGTCGCCATGACGTTCGAGGCCTACCAGCGTGCCGCCCAGCCCCGCGAGGTCCCGCCGCCACCCGGCGAGTCGGTCGACGGAGGCGAGTACATCGTCATCGAGGAGCGCCGCGACCGCGAGTGACGACCCGCGCGTCGGGTGTGCTGTTTCGGCATCCGATTCCGTGCGCTTTGGCAAACAGGTGCCACGCATGGCAGAATTGACCCTTGTGCCGCGGCCAGGCTCTGCCACGGGGGAGCCAGCACTTCTCGCGGACACCCACTTACCGAACCCAGACGGCCGACACTCCTGATCGGAGCCGGCCCCGAGTCCGTTCCCGACCTGTGGCGGGTACAGAGAGCGAACATCCATGCACATCCTCGACCAGCTCGACGCCGCGTCCCTCAAGCAGGACATCCCCGAGTTCCGCGCCGGCGACACCGTCAAGGTGCACGTGAACATCATCGAGGGCAACCGCTCTCGCGTCCAGGTCTTCCAGGGCGTCGTCATCGGCCGCTCCGGCGAGGGCGTCCGCGAGACCTTCACGGTCCGCAAGATCAGCTTCCAGGTGGGTGTCGAGCGCACCTTCCCGGTCCACTCCCCGGTCATCGACAAGATCGAGGTCGTCACCCGCGGTGACGTCCGTCGCGCGAAGCTCTACTACCTGCGCGAGCTCCGCGGCAAGAAGGCGAAGATCAAGGAGAAGCGCGAGAACTGATCTCCGCGCCCCCAAGCGTCGAGAGCCCCCGAATCCTGTATGGATCCGGGGGTTCTGTCGTTTCCGGAGCTGCTGGCCGCGTCGTGTACGAACGGCACCCGCCGATGAGTGACAATGGAACGCGAGGCTTCCCGCAGATCGAGAGGGCGGAGGACGAGGAACGCATGATGACCCCGGTGTCGCCGTCTCTGCGGTTCGAGAAGGCCCTCTATCGAGAGGGCGTGACCTCCATCGTCGCCGTCGACGAGGTCGGCCGCGGAGCGCTCGCGGGCCCCGTCGCGGTCGGGATGGTCGTCATCGACACGGCCGTGAAGCGCATCCCGCCGGGGCTGCGCGACTCCAAGCTCCTGCCCGAGCCTGTCCGGGAATCGCTCGACCCGCTGTGCCGCAAGTGGGCCATGCACCATGCGGTCGGTCTGGCGACGGCCGCCGAGGTCGACTCGCTCGGGATCATGCGCTGCCTGGGTTTGGCGGGAGCTCGCGCCCTCGCCCAGCTGGAGGAGCAGGGCGCCGTCGTGCACGACAGCACGCTCATCCTCGACGGCAACTACGACTATCTGAACCCGGCGCTGATGAGGCCGGCGAAGGTCGTCACGCGCATCAAGGCCGACCGGGACTGCGCCTCCGTCGCCGCCGCGTCCGTCATCGCCAAGGTGCATCGTGACCGCATGATGATCGCGCACGACATGGAGTATCCGGGCTACGGCTGGGCGAGCAACAAGGGGTACTCGACCCCGGAGCACTTCGCCGCCATCGCAGAGCTGGGCCCGAGCGCGCTGCACCGGATGACGTGGCTGAAGCAGCCGGCGCTGATCGACATCCCCGAGTGATCCGGCCTGGTTGGTCCGTCGGTTCGTCCACAGCGTGACCGCGACCGACGCGCGAGTCGTCCGAGCGGCATAGACTTGACGGACGATGGATGAAGACGAGTTCGACGACTACGACCGCGAGGTCGAGTTGGCTTTGTATCGCGAGTACCGGGACGTCGTCTCGCAGTTCAAGTATGTGATCGAGACGGAACGACGTTTCTATCTGGCGAACGAGGTGGAGTTCGTGCGCCGCGATACGGAGCACGACTTCTACTTCGAGCTGACGATGAACGACGTCTGGGTATGGGACGTGTACCGGGCCGACCGCTTCGTGAAGTCCGTGCGCGTCCTGACCTTCAAGGACGTCAACATCGAGGAGCTCTCCTCCAAGGAGTTCGAGCTGCCCAAGGAGCTCGCGCTCGACGAGTGATCGCCGTGCTCTCGTGAGCGACTGAGCGTTCACGCTCCACCTGTTCACAGCCCCTGCTCCTCGCGGTCTTTCCACAGATCTGTCCTTCCCGCTCCGCCGACCGGCCCACCAGCCGAGGCTGGATGCGGAGGTTGACATGGCTGAGAAAGACGAATTGGGCCGTCGCGGCGAGCAGGTCGCTGCGGAGTGGCTGCAGGAGAACGGGTACACCCTCATCGACCGCAACTGGCGGTGCCCGTCGGGTGAGCTCGATCTGGTGCTGCGGCGCGGCACCACGATGGTGTTCGCGGAGGTGAAGACGCGGTCGTCGCTGACGTTCGGGCATCCGTTCGAGGCGATCACGTCGCGTAAGGCGGCCCGCCTGCGGCGACTGGCGGCCGCGTGGTGTCGCGAACGGGAGCCCGGGGCTGTCGCGGTCCGCATCGATGCGGTCGCCGTGACCGATGCATGGAGCGACCGGCCGGTCGTCGAGCACCTGACCGGGATCGCCTGATGGCGCTCGCACGCACGTTCGCCATCGCTCTCGACGGGTTGCGCGGCCACGTGGTCGAAGTGGAGGCCGACATCTCGGCGGGACTGCCGGCATTCGTCCTCATCGGGCTGCCCGACACGGCGCTGGGCGAGTCGCGGAAGCGGGTCGGAGCGGCCGCGGTGAATGCCGGTTGCTCCCTGGCGCAGAAGAAGCTGACGGTCAATCTGTCGCCGGCCGCGCTCCCGAAGCAGGGGTCCGGCTTCGATCTCGCCATCGCGATCGCCTCGCTGTCTGCGGCGGGCGTCGTGCCGCCGGTCTCGGCGGGGCGAGCGGTCCACCTCGGTGAACTGGGACTTGACGGGCGGCTGCGTCCGGTGGCGGGCGTGCTCCCGGCCGTCCTCGCAGCACGCGAAGCAGGGTTCGAGCGGGTCCTCGTTCCCGCGGGCAACCTCGACGAGGCATGTCTCGTCGAGGGCATCGAGGTGGTGGGGGTGACGGGATTGCGCGCCGCGGCGATCGTGCACGGCGCCGAACTCGACCCGGTGGATGAGGAACCGGTTCTCCCGGCGGTGTCGGAACAACGAGCAGCACCGGAGCCGGACATGGCCGAGGTGTCCGGCAACGGCGAAGCCGTCGAAGCGCTGGTCGCCGCCGCGGCGGGCGGTCATCATCTGGCGATGGTCGGTCCCCCGGGGGCGGGCAAGACGATGCTCGCCCGGCGCCTTCCGTCCCTGCTGCCGGACCTGGCCGGTGCCGAGGCCTTGGAAGCCACGTGCATCCGTTCGCTCACCGGTTTGGGCGTCGGCGCAGAACTGGTGCGGAGACCGCCGTTCGAAGCGCCTCACCACACGGCATCGGCCGTCTCGCTGGTCGGCGGCGGCAGCGGGCGGATCACCCCCGGCGCGATCGTCCGGGCTACGCACGGGGTGCTGTTTCTCGACGAAGCGGCGGAGTTCCCGCCATCCGTGCTCGATGCGCTCCGGCAACCGTTGGAGAACGGCAGCATCACCATCCATCGTGCACGTGGTGCCGCGTCGTTTCCGGCGCGGTTCCAGCTGGTGCTCGCATCGAACCCCTGTCCGTGCGGCCACTACGGTTCGGCGGATGCGGAGTGCACATGCTCGCCCATGGCCCGAAGACGCTACCTCGCCCGGATGTCCGGGCCGCTGATGGATCGCGTCGACATCCGTCTCACCGTACGGCGACTGGGTCTGGCCGCCCTCCATGCGGCCTCGGACGTCCACGCCCCGGGCTGGACCAGCAGCGAACTCCGAGCTCGCGTCGAGTCGGCCAGGGCCAGCGCGCTCGAACGACTCCGCGGGACGGGCTGGGTGCGCAACGCCGACGTGGCCGGCAGCTGGCTGCGATCCGGCGAGCGCCGGCTCGGGCCGTCCGCGATCGCGCCGCTCGACCGGGCGTTGGAGCGCGGCGGCATCACGATGCGCGGCTACGACCGGACCCTGCGCCTCGCGTGGACCCTCGCCGACCTCGACGGAGCGGGGTCACCGGATGTGGACCACGTCGGCCGGGCGCTGTTCCTGCGGCGCGGGATCAGCGCATGAGCGCCGCGTGCGGCGCGTGCGCGGTCTCCCGGCTTGCGACTGCTGGGCGAAGCGGGAGCGGGGCGCTGCCGGATGATACGGACGCGACGAACGGGCCGGCGTGCGACGGGGCGAACGCATCGGACGAGAGAAGGGCGGAGGTGCCGGGAGCGGTGGATGACCCGCCGGTCGCGGGCGCACGCAGGAGTATGACGTCGCCACCTTGCGGGGGACGTCGCTCCGGATCCGTCTTCGCGGGCCTGTCCGATGGCGACGTGGCGCGCCTGGTTGCAGCGGTGTCCAGTTCGCCCGACAGGGGAGCGGAGTCGTCCGAGTTGAGCGCCGAGCGGTTCGCCAGAGCCGCGTTGACGACGGCGATCGAACCAGGAGACCTGGAGGCGGGGCGCCTGGTGGGTGCGCTGGGCGCGGTCGGCCTGCTTCGAGCGATCGTGGAGGAGCATGATGCGGAGCACGTGCTGCGCCTCACGCGTCACGCCGACGTGGTGCCGCCCCCTCCTGGGGAGGACTTGGCGCTCTCTCTGGAGGGTGCAGGCGAGCAGTTCGGGCACCGGTTCGACACCGACGGCAGCGGGGGAGCGGGCGGCAGTTTGCTGTCGGCGTTCGAGAGCCTCTCGCCGGAGCGGCCGCAGGTCGATGCGCGGGCGGTTCGTCGGATCGCCGAGTGCCTCGCACGGTGGCGGGTGCGGCTCTCCCTGGAGGAGTCGTGCCGAGCCCTCGAGCGGGCGGCGCGGCTGGGTGCGGTCCTGCTGACACCCGACACGGAAGTCTGGCCAGAGGGTTTCGCGGCGCTTGAGGACGGCGAACCGCTCGCGCTGTGGATCCGCGGCGATCCTGAGCGCTTGGCGCGGCTGGACCGTTCCGTCGCTCTCGTCGGGGCACGCGCGTCGACCGACTACGGGGAGCACGTGGCGATGGAGGCGGCGGCCGGACTGGTCGGGCGGGGGTTCGCCGTCGTGTCCGGCGGTGCATACGGGATCGACGCGGCAGCACATCGCGCCACGCTGGCGAGCGGCGGGCTGACCGTGGCGTTCCTCGCCGGAGGAGTCGACCGTCTGTATCCGGCGGGCAACAGCGATCTGCTCCGCCGTGTCTCCCGGGAGGGTGTGCTCGCGGCCGAACTCCCTCCGGGAAACGCGCCGACCCGGTGGCGGTTCCTGATGCGCAATCGGCTGATCGCCGCAGCGGCGAGTGCGACGGTGGTGGTCGAGGCGGGGCGACGGTCCGGATCCCTCAACACCGCAGGTCACGCCGCCCAGCTCGGGCGACCGCTGGGCGCTGTGCCGGGAAGCGTCCTCTCGCCCGCGTCGGCCGGGTGCCACCGTCTCATCCGGGAATACGCGGCCATCTGCGTCACGTCGGCCGACGAGATGGCGGAGCTCGCAGACCCCCTGGGAACCGGCCCGAGCGGCGAGCCGGGCGCGGCGGCCGTCGACACCGTGGAGGTGCCGCCGGACTGCGGAGATGCGGAGGGCGCCGTTCTGTCGGCTCTGGCATCCGCGCGGGGCGCCAGCGCAGACGAGATCGCCGCGCGGTCGTCGCTGCCCTTCACGACTGTGGCCGCGATCCTCGGCCGGCTCGACCTCGCCGGCCGAGCCCGGGAGAGCCGCGGAGGTTGGTCGCTCAGCGAACGGAGGCATGCGTGACAGCCCGTCCGTGGACGAGAGGCAAAGTGGCTCCGGTCCGTCGCGTCTCGCAGAACGCGCGTCGCTGCCCACCCCGGAGACGGTCCGGGGTCAAGCTGGGGAGGTGAGTCTGGATGCGGCCATCGAGCAGTACGAGCGGCACCTGCGGGTGGAGCGCGGGTACTCGCCGCAGACGATCCGTGCCTACCGGTCGGACCTGGGGGCGCTTGCCGCCTTTGCGGCGGAACGGGGCGTCGCGACCGCGGACGCACTGACTCTCGACCTCTACCGTGACTGGCTCTGGGAGGGTTCCAAGCGGGGCCTCGCGAAGTCGACGCTGGCGCGTCGGGCGGCGTCGGTCCGCGGCTTCAGTGCTTGGGTCACGCGCCAAGCCGAGACGCCCGGAAAGGCCGGCTCGACCGGTGGGGCGCTCGGTGGACGCGTTGCACCCGACAGTTCTGCCGGGGCAGGCGACGGGATCGGGGGTGCGTCCGCGGCAGGCAGCGAGCCCGCGGGGACGGCTCGGGATCACGCGGTCGTGGCCCCGGCAGCGTCGGCTCCAGGTCGCGCGGCCCTGGATCCGGAAGCGGCTGGGACCGCCGCCGAACATGCGGTCGTGGACCCGGCCGCGCGGTTGCGGTCCCCGAAAGCGGACAAGACGCTTCCGAGAGTCATCACGCGGGAGCAGATGGACGAGATCCTCGCGGCGCTCGCCGCACGGGCAGAGGATGGGGACCCGGGTTCGCTGCGTGATGTGGCGGTGATCGAGTTGCTCTACGCGGCCGGGATCCGCGTGTCCGAGCTCACTGGGCTCGACGTCGACGATGTGGACCTCGGCCGACTGACCGTCCGCGTGATCGGCAAGGGGTCGAAGGAACGCGTCGTGCCCTTCGGGGTGCCGGCACTGCGGGCCATCCGTGCCTGGCTGTCGGGCGGCCGTCCGCGGCTCGCCGTTGCCGGGTCAGGGCCCGCGCTGTTCCTCGGTGCGCGAGGGGCGCGGCTCGGGAGCCGCGCCGTCTACGAGCTGGTCGCCGGTCTTCTCGCCGACGTGCCGGGGCGAGGGCCGTCCGGGCCCCACGCCCTCCGCCACACCGCCGCCACGCACCTGCTCGACGGCGGGGCAGACCTCCGAGGGGTGCAGGAGCTGCTCGGCCACGCCAGCCTCGGCACCACCCAGATCTACACCCACGTCTCGACCGAACGGCTCAAAGAGGCGTACCGGATCGCCCACCCGCGCGCCTGAACCGGGCCGCTCTGCCCGCCCGGGCCCCTCCACCCACCCGCGCGTTCGGCCGGCTGGGCTTGCGGGCCTGCCCCACCAGCACATCCCCGACCTGCCCGGACCGGGCTGACAGGCCTGCCCCACAAGCACATCCCCGACCTGCCCGGACCGGGCTGACAGGCCTGCCCCACAAGCACATCCCCGACCCGCCCGGACCGGGCTGACAGGCCTGCCCCACAAGCACATCCCCGACCCACCCGGACCTGGCTCCATCGGCTGCCGCCAGGCGGAACTCACCCGCCTCCGAGCGGCAGGAGGATGGCGGGCGGCACCCGCCCGAAGAACAGCATCGGCGACACGTACTCTCCGTTCATGCGGACACCCACGTGGACGCACGCCGTGCCGCAGTGCCCGCCCGACGCGACGACTCCGACGACCTCGCCTCGGGCGACCCGCGAACCCACCGGGAAGTCCGACGACGCCGGCTCGAAGCTCGACAGGACCCCGCCGCCGTGGTCGAGAGTCAGCACCGGGCGATCCACGACCATCCCGGCGAAGCGTACGGTCGCGCCATCCGGCGCGATCAGGGGAGCGCCCGCCGTCGCCGTCAGGTCGATGCCGCGATGACCCGCGGCGTACCGCGTCGGAGGTGCCGCATACGGCGCTGAAACCGCGGGGTCGGCGACGGGCCACATCCACTGCGCCCCGTGATCGGACGCCGCCGGCCGCTGTGCAGAAGCCGCCCGGTCGGCCACGAGGTCCGTCGGCGGACTGACGGAATCACCCATCGCAGTCGCACCGGCGGCCCCGGCCGGCAGGGACAGCACGCACGCGATGAGCACGCAGAGCACGACACGCCAACGCGACGGGGCCGCCCGCGATCGCCTTCGTCGCCCGCGCGCACCACGGTTGAGCCGCATGCCACCAGTCTCGTCGTGCAATCGCATCCGTCCGCCTTCCGTCGAGCCGTCCTTACCACCCTCTCTGGCGCGGCCACCGGTCGCTCGGGCGCATCCCGAACCAGTGGACAAGTCCGCGCGGGACCCGTCTGTGGACACGCCAGTGGCCGACGGTTCTCCCCGGCCCGTTCGCGGCGTACCGTGAGATTCGCCCTCGCCGCCCCCCCGACCGGGAGCCGCGAACAGTGGGCCGCACAACCGAAAAAGGGATGACATGACTGAAGAGAGCAGGAACGCAGCCGCCACGAGCGACGAGAACGCACCACGGCCCACGGCGGCGATGCGGCGGAGAGTCACCGGACTGGCGATCGCAGCGGCGGTCGGCGGGTTCCTGTTCGGTTTCGACTCGTCGGTCATCAACGGCGCGGTCGACTCGATCCAGAAGAGCTTCGCGCTGAACGCCTTCGTCACCGGGTTCATCGTCGCCATCGCCCTGCTGGGCTGCGCCGTCGGCGCCTTCATCGCCGGTCGCCTCGCCGACCGCTGGGGGCGCCTCAAGGTGATGCTCCTCGGCGCGGTGCTGTTCCTCGCCAGCTCAATCGGAGCCGGCCTCGCGTTCTCCGCCTGGGACCTCGGGTTCTGGCGCGTCATCGGCGGTCTCGGCATCGGCATCGCGTCCGTCGTCGCGCCCGCCTACATCGCCGAGATCTCGCCGCGGCAGTCCCGTGGCCGACTGGCCTCCCTGCAGCAGCTGGCCATCACCATCGGTATCTTCGTGGCCCTGCTCTCGGACGCCCTCCTCGCCGGCGTGGCCGGGTCCGCATCCCAGCAGCTCTGGTTCGGGCTCGAGGCGTGGCGGTGGATGTTCCTGGTCGGCGTGATCCCGTCGGTCGTCTACGGCATCCTCGCCCTGACACTGCCCGAGTCGCCCCGCTTCCTGCTCGCCAACGGGCGTCACGACGAGGCACGGGAGATCTTCACCACGCTCGTCCCCGAAGAGGACATCGACCGCCAGATCGGCGACATCGAGCGCGCCATCCAGGAGGACAAGGAGGGCGCGAAGGCCACCCTCGCGGGCAGCCGGCTGGGCCTCAAGCCGATCGTCTGGATCGGCATCATCCTCTCCGTCTTCCAGCAGTTCGTCGGCATCAACGTGATCTTCTACTACTCGACCACGCTGTGGAAGGCGGTCGGATTCACCGAGAGCAATTCGCTGCTCATCACCGTGATCACGTCGGTCACCAACGTCGTCGTGACGATCGTCGCCATCGTGCTCGTCGACCGCGTCGGCCGTCGCCCCATCCTGCTGACCGGCTCGGTCGGCATGGCCCTGTCGCTCGGCGTCATGGCGCTTTCCTTCGCCTTCGCGGTCAAGGTCGACGGCGCGGTGTCGCTGCCGAACCCGTGGGGCCCGATCGCCCTGATCGCCGCGAACATCTTCGTCATCTGCTTCGGCGCGTCGTGGGGACCGCTGGTCTGGGTGCTCCTCGGTGAGATCTTCCCGACCAAGATCCGCGGAAAGGCGCTCGGCGTCGCGGCGGCCGCGCAGTGGATCGCCAACTTCCTGGTGACGGTCTCGTTCCCGCCCATGGCCGACTTCTCGCTGCCGTTCACGTACGGCATGTACGCGATCTTCGCCGCCCTCTCGTTCTTCTTCGTCTTCTTCAAGATCCCGGAGACGAACGGGATGGCGCTGGAGCACGCCGAGACCCTCTTCCGCGAGGCGGGCGGCAAGCGCCGGGGTGTCCAGGTGCGCTCCAGCGGAGACTCCGCCTGACCCGCGCTTCCTGATAGGATGTCTGAAGCACTCCGCTCGTCGGAGTGACTACGCGTGCCCGTAGATCCTCGCAAGAGGCGCCTTTCACCGGGCGGGGCGCGCATCCACCGGTCTCCCACTCCACTCGACGGCCTCGCCGTGCGGGCGGTGGGATGCGGATGCGCGCGGGGCACCAGGAGTGGCGGCCGCCGGCCGTCGCAGACAACCGCAACCAAAGGAGAAACGGCAATGGCCGTCGTCACCATGCGCCAGCTGCTCGACAGCGGCGTCCACTTCGGACACCAGACCCGTCGCTGGAACCCGAAGATGAAGCGCTTCATCCTCACCGAGCGCTCGGGCAGCTACATCATCGACCTGCAGCAGTCGCTCGCGTACATCGACAAGACGTACGACTTCGTGCGCGAGACCGTCGCCCACGGCGGCACCATCCTCTTCGTCGGCACCAAGAAGCAGGCCCAGCAGGCGATCGCCGAGCAGGCGACCCGCGTGGGCCAGCCCTACGTGAACCAGCGCTGGCTGGGTGGTCTGCTGACCAACTTCTCGACCGTGTCCAAGCGCCTCGCCCGCATGAAGGAGCTCGAGGAGCTCGACTTCGAGGGCACCACCAGCGGCTTCACCAAGAAGGAGCTGCTGATCAAGAAGCGCGAGCTGGACAAGCTCCACAAGTCGCTCGGCGGCATCCGCAACCTCAGCAAGACGCCGAGCGCGCTCTGGGTTGTCGACACCAAGAAGGAGCACCTCGCGATCGACGAGGCCAAGAAGCTGGGCATCCCGGTCATCGGCATCCTCGACACGAACTGCGACCCGGACGAGGTCCAGTACCCGATCCCGGGCAACGACGACGCGATCCGCTCCGTCACCCTGCTGACTCGCATCGTGGCCGACGCTGCGGCCGAGGGCCTCATCCAGCGTCACCAGAAGCCCGAAGAGGGCGCCGAGCCGGCCGAGCCGCTCGCCGAGTGGGAGCAGGAGCTCCTGCAGCAGTCGTCCGACGAGGTGCAGTCGAGCGCCGAGACCACCAAGGCCGCTGACGCGGACCTGGCGGCCGCGAAGGCCGACTCCGCCGAGGTCGTCGCCGAGGGCGAGGCGGACGCTGTCGAGGCTGACGCCGTCGTGGCCGCCGAGGCCGACGCCGCCGAGGCCGAGTCGACCGTCGAGACCGACGCACCTGCGGACGCCGAGTCCAAGTAACCCGCGTCAACCAGAAGTCTTCGAGAAAAAGAAGGTTCCAGTCAGAACATGGCAAACATCAGCATCGCCGACATCAAGGCTCTCCGTGAGCAGCTCGGCACCGGCATGGTCGACACCAAGAAGGCCCTCGAGGAGGCCGGTGGCGACATCGAGAAGGCCACCGAGATCCTGCGCCTGAAGGGTGCGAAGGGCAACGCGAAGCGTGCCGACCGCTCCACCAGCGAGGGTCTCGTCGCCGCCAAGGAGAACGGCAACGGCACCGCCACCATGATCGAGCTCGCGTGCGAGACCGACTTCGTGGCGAAGGGCGACAAGTTCATCGCCCTCTCCGAGAAGGTTCTCGACGCGGCTGCGGCCGCCGGCGCCACCACCGTCGAGGAGGCCCTCGCGGCCCCCGCCGGCAGCCAGACCGTCGCCGAGCTCATCGGTGACGAGGCCGCCATCCTCGGCGAGAAGGTGGAACTCCGCCGCATCGCCGTCGTGAACGGCGAGAACTTCGCGATCTACCTGCACAAGACCTCCAAGGACCTGCCGCCGCAGGTCGGTGTCGTCCTCGGTTACACCGGTGACGACGCGGAGACCGCTCGCAGCATCGCGCAGCACATCTCGTTCGCGAACCCGACCTACCTCAACCGCGAGGACGTCCCGGCCGACGAGGTCGAGAACGAGCGTCGCATCGTCGAGGAGATCTCGCGCAACGAGGGCAAGCCGGAGGCCGCGCTCCCGAAGATCATCGAGGGCCGCCTCGGCGCCTACTTCAAGCAGGTCGCCCTGCTCGAGCAGGAGTACGCCCGCGACAACAAGCTGACCATCGCCCAGGTGGTGAAGGATGCGGGCCTGACCATCACCGGTTTCGCCCGGTTCAAGGTCGGCGCGTAACAGATCATGAAGGAGTCCGGATCGTGAACACGATCCGGACTCCTTTTCTGTGCGCGGGAGGATGTCCCTCTCCCGCGAGCACCCACTAGCTTTAACCAGAACCACGCACGGAAGGACGCTATTCACGCATGTCGGCAGCCACCCAGAGACATCCTTCACAGCGACGCAGGGTCCTTCTCAAACTCTCCGGCGAAGCGTTCGGCGGCGGACAGCTCGGCGTCAACCCGGACATCGTCAGCAGCATCGCGCGTGAGATCGCGCAGGCGGCACAGGATGTGGAGATCGCCATCGTCGTCGGCGGCGGCAACTTCTTCCGCGGGGCCGAGCTCTCGCAACGCGGCATGGACCGCGGTCGCGCCGACTACATGGGCATGCTCGGCACGGTCATGAACTCGCTCGCGCTGCAGGACTTCCTGGAGCAGGCGGGTGCCGAGACCCGCGTCCAGTCGGCGATCTCGATGACCCAGGTCGCCGAGCCGTACATCCCGCGCCGGGCGGAGCGGCACCTCGAGAAGGGCCGGGTCGTCATCTTCGGCGCCGGCGCAGGGCTCCCGTACTTCTCGACCGACACGGTCGCCGCGCAGCGGGCGCTCGAGATCAGCGCCGACGTCGTGCTGGTCGCCAAGAACGGCGTCGACGGCATGTACGACGACGACCCGCGCACCAACCCCGATGCGCGCAAGATCGACCAGATCAGCCACCAGGAGGCCCTGCAGCAGAACCTGAAGGCGGTCGACTCGACGGCCCTCAGCCTGTGCATGGACAACGGGATGCCGATGCGCATCTTCGGGATCGAGCCGGCCGGCAATGTCACGGCTGCTCTGCTCGGCGCCGAGATCGGCACTCTCCTCGGCTGAACGGCCAGTGCGGGTCTTCGGGCGCCGCCGCCGGTCCGGCACCGGCGGCGGCGTGACCGCGCAATAGACTAGACAGCGACCCACCGATCTGAAGGAGAAACCGTGATCGCGGATGTGATTTCCGATGCCCGTCAGCGCATGAGCAAGACCGTGGACGCGGCGAGGGAGGACTTCGGCACCGTGAGCGCGGGCCGGGCCAACCCGGCACTGTTCCAGAAGGTGCTGGTCGACTACTACGGTTCGCCGACGCCGCTCGCCCAGCTGGCCGGCCTCCAGAACCCCGAGGCCCGCGTCCTGCTGGTCACGCCCTACGACAAGTCGGCGCTGAAGGACATCGAGAAGGCCATCGTCAACATGCCCAACCTCTCGGCCAATGTCGGCAACGATGGCGAGATCGTCCGGGTCACCCTGCCCGAGCTCACCGAGGACCGTCGCAAGGAGTTCGTCAAGATCGTCCGCGGCAAGGGCGAGGACGCCAAGGTCGCGCTGCGCAACATCCGCCGCCGGTCGAAGGACGACCTGGATGCGCTGAAGGGCGAGGTCGGCGACGACGAGCTTGCCCGCGCCGAGAAGGAGCTCGAGGCGATCACGCGCACCCACGTCGACGCGGTCGACGACGCCCTGAAGCGCAAGGAAGCCGAACTCCTCGAGGTCTAGCCGATGACCGACGAGAGCAGCCCCGGGGCGCCGACGCAGGGGGCGCCGACGCCGGGAGCACCGACGCCGGGAGCACCGCTGCCTCCCGACGCGCCTGAACTGCACGGTCGCAAGGGCAAGGCACGCTCGCGGGAGGAGTTCCGCGCCCAGGTGCAGGCCACCCGCGCCGACTTCGAGCGGCAGGTTCAGGCACGCAAGGCGCAGCTCGATGCCACGAACGAGCGGATCGCCGAGCGCACGGGCCGCAACCTGATCCTTGCGATCGTGATCGGCCTCGCCGTCGGCGCGCTGGTCCTCGTGAGCCTGATCTTCATCAAGGAGCTCTTCCTCGTGTTCGGGATGGCGATGGCCGGCTTCGCCAGCTTCGAGCTGGCGCAGGCGTTCCGCGGGTCCGGACGCCGTGTGCCCCGCATCCCGACCGTGATCGCCGCGGTCGGTATCGTCCCGGCCACGTTCTTCCTGCACGCGGGCGGCATGCTCGTCGCGCTCACCGCCGGCATCCTGCTCGTCGTCGTCTGGCGTCTGGTCGAGGAGCTGTTCGTGCCCGCCTCCCGGCGCGGCCCCGGCGCCCTCGGCCGGGACCTGCTGTGGTCGGTCTTCGCCCAGCTGTACGTGACCCTGCTGGCCAGCTTCGTCATCCTGCTCCTCGCGGAGCCGGGCGGCGAGTGGTGGGTGCTCGCGTTCCTCATCCTCGTTGTCTCGGTCGACACCGGCGCCTACGTGAGCGGCCTGTCGTGGGGCAAGCACCCGATGGCGCCGACCATCAGCCCGAAGAAGACGTGGGAGGGGTTCGCCGGAGCGGCCGCCGCGGCGATCATCGCGGGCGTCCTGCTGTCGGTGTTCATGCTGGGCGAGGTCTGGTGGTTCGGCATCGTCTTCGGCGTCGTCCTGCTGCTGACCGCGACAGCGGGCGACCTCGCCGAGTCGCTCATCAAGCGCGATCTGGGCATCAAGGACATGAGCTCGTGGCTGCCCGGCCACGGCGGTTTCCTCGACCGGCTCGACTCGATCCTGCCGTCAGCGGCGGCCACCTACGTCCTGTTCCTCATCTTCCGATGACAGAATGGGGGAGTGAGCACCTTCCCCCGCAGCCCCAAGTCCAAGCCGGGCTATGACGTCGAACAGGTGGATGAGTTCCTCAAGCTGGCGCGCCGGGCGTACGACGCCGACGAGGACGCTCCCTCGCTGACGGCCGCCGACATCCGCCACGCGGCGTTCTCGATGGCCAAGGGCGGATACTCCACGACGCACGTGGATGCCGCGCTGGAGCGTCTGGAGGACGCGTTCGCGGCCCGGGAGCGCGAGGCCATCCGCAGCCGCCAGGGCGATGCCTCGTGGTTCGAGGAGGCGCGCACGACCGCGCAGGTCGTCCTGAACCGCCTCGACCGTCCGCTCGGGCACCGGTTCGACCGGGTCAGCTTCCTCACGCTCGGCTACAACCGCAACGACGTCGACCGGTTCGCGAACCGTCTGGTCCGCTATTTCCAGGACGGCCGGCCGATGAGCGTCGAGGAGGTCCGGACGGTCACGTTCCGCGAGCAGCGGGGCGGATACCGGGAGGTCCAGGTCGATCTGCTGCTCGACAGCGTCACCGATGTCATGCTGGCGGTTCGCTGAGTGCGGGCGTCGATTCTTGGTTCTGAGCCCGATGTCCGTTATCGTTCTGTGATCGTGGGTAGACGAGCAGCAGCAGCAGAGATCGTGCCGCTGACTCCGGCCAACCCGGTCGGCGTCGCGTTCAAGCGATCCCGGCGACCGCACATCCGGTCGCGAGCGACCCTTCTGGGCTTCGCGTTCACCGCCGCCGTGGGGTTCGCACTGGTCAATGTGGTCGATCCGTTCTCCGGCACGACCACGACGCCGGCCTATGCCGAGTCGCTTCAGGAGATCCCCACCACGCAGCGCTACGACGGCGCTCCCACCCAGAACCTGACGGCTCCGGATGCGGCCGGCCCGACCATCACGCGCGATGCGGTCACGGTCAAGGAGAAGCCGAAGCCCACTCCGACTCCGACACCCACGCCGAAGCCGTCCGCCAAGAAGTCGTCCGGGGGAGGAGCCGCCCCGAGCGCACCGATTCCGACCGCCGGCACCGCCCGGGACATCGGCTACCAGATGATGCAGGCGCGCGGGTGGGGCGATGACCAGTGGGGCTGCCTCGACACCCTGTGGAGCCACGAATCCGGTTGGCGCGTCAACGCGTCGAACCCGAGCGGCGCGTACGGCATCCCGCAGGCGCTCCCCGGCAGCAAGATGGGGCCAGGCTGGGAGACCGACGCGTCGGTGCAGATCAACTGGGGTCTCGGCTACATCGCCGGGCGTTACGGCACGCCGTGCGGCGCCTGGGGCGTGTGGCAGAGCCAGGGCTGGTACTGAGCCTCGGCTCGAGCTGAGCGTCGCGCTGACCCGCGATCACCCGTGACCGGCACGCACGATCCGCGTGCCTAAACTGGTCGTATGCCGCGTTCCAACCGTCCCCGAGGCCGTCAGGGCGGTCGCAAGGACGACGAGCCGGACGGCCTGGAGCGGCTGCTCTCCGGCTGGCGGCGCACCGAGGTGCGGCGCGGTGTGGAGTGGAACGTCCAACCGGTCTCGGCCGCGCAGGCGCAGAAGAGCTATCGGTGCCCCGGCTGCGGACGTGACATCGCGCCGGGCATCGCGCACCTGGTCGCGTGGCGCGCCGACGGCGTGCTGGGGGATGCGGCCGACCTGGCCGCACGACGGCACTGGCACGAGTCCTGCTGGAGGATCGCATGACGACCGAGAACGTGAGCACGCAGAGCACGAGCGACGAGCCCGTCGAGATCCGCGGCGGGGTCGAGCTTCCCGCCCGCCGTGAGGACATCGAGCTGCACACCGCCGACGGCCTCACGCTGGTCGGTGAGCTGGCGAGCCCGCTCGACCGCGAGCCGGTCGCCACCCTGGTCACGCTCCACCCGCTCCCGACCGGCGGCGGGTTCATGGACTCGCACATCCTGCGCAAGGCGGCCGGCCGGCTTCCCGCACTGGCGGACATCGCGGTGCTGCGATTCAACACACGCGGCACCACCTCGCCGCGCGGACGCAGCCAGGGGTCCTTCGACCACGGTGTCGGCGAGCGGTTCGACGTGGAGGCGGCGATGGCGTTCGTCGCCGAGCGCGGCCTCCCGCATCCCTGGCTCCTCGGCTGGTCGTTCGGCACGGAGCTGGCTCTCATGTACGGGCGCGAGTTCCCGGTCGACGGCGTCATCCTGCTGTCTCCGCCTCTGCACCGGGCGAAGCCGGAGCACCTGGCCGCGTGGGCAGGGGACCACCGCCCGATCGTCGCGCTGATCCCGGAACTGGACGACTATCTGCGTCCGGCGGAGGCGGCCGAGCGGTTCCGCCCGCTTCCGCAGATCGAGCTCGTCGATGTGGAGGGCGGGAAGCACCTGTGGGTGGGGGAGAACCAGACCCGCCGGGTGCTCAGCGAGATCGTTCAGCGGATCAACCCCGCCGCTCTGCCGCTGCCGACCGAGTGGCCGCCGCCCGCGTCTTAGAGCGTGAAGGTCGTCAGAGCTCGTTCTGGCGCGGGATGACGACCTGCTTGACGATCAGCAGGATGGCCGCCGCGAACGGGATCGCGACGAGCGCCCCGAGGATACCGAGCAGCGTGCCGCCGGCGAGAGCGGCGACGACGACGAGGGCGCCAGGAACGGAGACCGCGCGGTTCATGATGCGCGGGCTGAGCACGTACGCCTCCACCTGCATGTAGATCAGGTAGTAGATCGCCGCGGCGATTGCGGTCGGCGTTCCGGACAGGAAACAGACCGCGACGATGATCACGGAGCCGGTGATCGTTCCGACCAGCGGGATCAACGAGAAGAAGAACGCGATCGACGCGAGCAGGATGGGGAACTTCGCGCCGATCACCGTCAGGAAGATCGCGCTCAGGATGCCGTTGACGAGGGCCAGCAGGACCTGCCCCATGACGTACTTGCCGACGGAGTCCGTGATCTGGTCGCCCAGGTCGGCGAACCGCGCCCGGCGGGAAGCCGGCACGAGCTGGTAGGCGGAGCGCTTGATCGCCGGCAGCGAAGCCGTGAAGTAGATGGTCAGGATGACGACGATGATGACGCCGAACACGCCCTGGACGATGCCGACACCGGTCTGCAGCACCTTGGACGTGATGTCCGGCAGGTTCTTCTGCAGCCATTCGGTGACCGCGTCGATGTTCTGCTGGTTGACGATGCCGGGGAACTGATGCTGGAGACTGAGGAACCACTTCTCGGCGTCGCCGTTGTTCACCCAGGTGATGGTGTTCTGGACGAGCTGGGTTGCCTGGCTGATCGCGATCGGGACGATCGCCCAGATCAGGCCGATGAAGGCGCCGATGATCACCACGAGCGCGACGACGAGGGCCAGCCAGCGCGGGAACTTGCGGCGCTCGAGGAATGAGATCAGCGGTTCGATTCCGAGCGCCAGGAACAGCGCCGCACCGATGTAGGTGATGATCGTCGCGAGGCTGGTGATCGCGCTGAGGATGAGTATCCCGAGCCCGACTCCGAGGGCGCCGATGAGGCCGAGGCGGAACGGGTTCTGGATCTTCATGGTTCCCCCTGGGTCAGTCGCGGTCGGCAGTCACACTTTCGGCCTGCTGAAGGACGCCGCGCAGGTTCTCGAAGTACCCGGCCACAGCCTCGCGCTCAATCCTAATCTGGGCGAGGCGCTCTTCCGCGTCCGCCACGAGGCGTTGTGTACGCTCCTCCGTCTCCTCGAGCAGAGCCGCGGCCCGCTCCTCGGCGTCGTGGATGACCTGCGTGGCGGTCTCTTCGGCCTTCTTCCTCGCCTCGGTGACCGTGCGACGGGCCTCCGCCTCGAACGCCTCGGCTTCGGAACGCGCCTGCGCGGTGCGCTTGACGGCGTCCGCCAGCTGCACGTTGGCCTCGTCGAGGTACTTCTGCGTCTGGGCGACCGCCTCCTGGTGCCGCGTGAGGTACTCCTTCTCGGCCTCGTCGCGGCGGGCCTTCAGCTCGACGTCCAGGTCGATGCGGGCCTGGGCGATCTCTCGCGTGCGCGCATCCAGTTCCTCGAGAGTGGAGGTGCGCAGTTGCGTGAGCTCGTTGTCGAGCGCGGCGCGGGCGTTCGCCGCCTCCTGCTCGAACTCGGCCGTGCGCTGAGCGATCTCCGCCTCGAGCGCCGTACGGGCCTCGGCGGTCTCACGGGCGACCTCGGCGCGGGCCTCCGCGGTCTCCTTCTCGAGGGCGACCCTCGTCTGCTGGGCCTCGTCGGCGAGCGCGACGCGGGTGCGCTCCGCCTCGCGGTCGAGCTCCAGCCTCTGCTGCTCGCGCTGGTCGGCGAGCTCGTTCGCGGTCGCCTCGCGCTGATCGGCGAGCTCGACCGTGGTCCGGCGCACGTCCTCCGCGAGCCGGCTGCGCGTCTCCTCGGACTCGGCGGCGAGCGCCGACTTCGTCTGCTCCACCTCGGCGGCGAGCGCCTTCTTGGTCTGCTCGACCTCGGCGGCAAGCGCGGACTTCGTGGTGGTGACCTCGGTCTCCAGAGCGGACTTCGTCTGCTCCACCTCGGCGGCAAGCGCCTTCTTCGTCTGGTCGACCTCCGCGGCCAGCTCGGTCCGCGTCCGCTCCACCTCATCCGTCAGAGCGGACTTCGTCGTGGTGACCTCGGTTTCCAGAGCGGACGTGGTCTGCTCGACCTCCGCGGCGAGTGCGGCCTTGGTCGTGGTGACCTCGGTCTCGAGGGCGGACTTGGTCTGCTCGACCTCGGCGGCGAGGGCGGAGGTCGTCGACTCGACCTCCGCGGCCAGACGGGCGCGCTCGGCGGTGAGCTCGGCCTCGACGGCGCTCCGCTCGCGAGCGATCTCGTCGGCGAGCGAGGTGCGGGCGGCATCCACCTCGGAGGCGAGCTGTGCACGCAGTTCGGCGGCCTCGGCCTCCAGCTCGCGGCGCTGACGGTCGGCCTCCGCGGCCAGGCGGGCGCGCGTGCTGTCGACCTCGGCGGCCAGTTCGCTCGCCGTCTGCTCGCGGTCGGCGGCGAGCTGGGCCGCGGTCGCGGCGCGGTCGGCTTCCAGTCGTGCTCGCGTCTCCGTCGTCTCCTTCTCCAGGGTGGTGCGGGTCTGGAGGGTGTCGTCGGCGAGCTGCTTGCGAGTCCGCTCGACCTCTTCTGCGAGGGCGGATCGGGTCGTGGTGACCTCGTTCTCGAGGGCGGCGCGGGCGGAGGTCACCTCGTTCTCGAGCGCGGAGCGCGTCGTGGTGACCTCGGTCTCCAGCTCCGACTTGGTGCGCTCGACCTCCTCGGTGAGGGCGGAACGCGTGCGGGTGACCTCGTCGGCGAGCTCGGCCTTCGTGCGGTCGACTTCATCGGTCAGGGCGCTTCGGGCGCCGGTCACCTCGGCGTCGAGGGCCGAGCGGGTCTGCTCGACCTCGGCGGCCAGGGCGGCTTTGGTCTGCGCGACCTCGGCGGCGAGCGCCTTCTTCGTCTGCTCGACTTCGGTGGCCAGAGCGAGGCGGGTCGTCTTGTCCTCGTTCTCCAGGTCCGCGCGGGTCTGTGCGGCCTCGGCGGCGAGGGAGGAGCGCTGCTCCTCGACCTCTGCGGCGAGGTCTGCGCGCGCCTGGGCGGCCTCGGCGGCCAGCGCGTTGCGGGTCTCGGCCTCCTCGGCCGCGAGCCGGTCGGCGGTCTCGGCCACGCGCTTGTCGAGGTCGAGACGGATCTGCGCGGCCTCGCGCTCGAACGCGGCGCGGTCGTCGGCGAGGGCGTTCTCGAGCTCCGCCTTCCGGGCGGCGATCGTGCGGTCGAGCTCGGCCGCCTCGGCGCGGGCAGCCTCGGCCTCGCGCGACGCGACCGCTTTGAGCTCCGCCGCCTCGCGGTCGGCCTCGGTCCGGACGGCCGCCGCCTCGCGCTTGCTGGTGGCGCGCAGCTCGGCGGCCTCCGTCGCGACGGCGCCGCGGATGGCCGCGGCCTCGCGCATGGCGTCGTTGAGCAGGGTCTCCTTGTCCGAGCGCGTCTTGGCCAGCAGCTCGCCCGACTCGATCTGCGCATCCTCCAGCAGCGTGGTGGCGCGCGCCTGCGCGTCGGCCAGGATGCGCTCGGCCTGCGCGGCGGCCGCCTTCTTGACCTTCTCGATCTCGGCGGCGACGCCGGCGCGCAGCTTCTCGGCGTCGATGTCGGCCTGGGCGATCAGGCGGGTGGACTGCTCCTCCGCGACGCGCAGCGTGTTCTCGAGCTTGGTGCCGAGGCCCGAGTAGGTGGGGCTGCCGACCTCTTCGATCTCGGCGTTGAGGTCTTCGATGCGCGCCTGGAGCCGCTTGATCTCCTTCGCCGACTCCGCGGACTGCGTATTCGACTTGATGAGCTCGCGCCGCAACTCCTGCAGAGCCTTGTCGACCTCGTCCTTGTCGTAGCCGCGGAAGACCTGTGTGAAGTTGGATTCGTCGGTGGCCACTGTTGTTACTCCTGAGGGATTCGGGTCGACCCGCTGCGCGCGTGCCGGGTCGATCCTACAATTCGCGGGTCTACGCCCGCACGGGGGGCTGCGTGAGCGTCCAGACAAGGGTTAGCTGCCTTTCAGGCACGTCCGGTATCGTCGTGTGACTGTGCCCGCCCCCGAACTTCGGCACACGAGGAGTCCTGTTTGCGTTTCGTACTCGCCATCGTCGCGTTCGTCGTCGCCGCGGTCATGATCGTGGCCGGCATCGCGCAACGCACCGTCTTCGCTCCGCCGACCCACATCGAGGCCGGCACCTCCGTCTCCGGCGACCCTCGGTATGTGGTCGTCGACGGGTCGGTGCTGAACGCGCACCCGGGCCAGCAGACGCTGACCGTGACGGGCGCCCCCGACGGCGCGAAGCAGGTCGTGGCTTACGGCCGTACAGCGGACGTGAAGGCCTGGCTCGACGATCAGAAGTACGTCGAGGTCGGCTACCGCACCGCCACGGGCAAGCTGACGACCAAGAACGTGACGCCGAAGGCGGCCGACACGAAGGGCGACGGCACGAAGGATGACGAGGGCGCGGCATCCGGCTCGACCGCGACGCCGACTCCCGCTGCCACGCCGTCTCCGTCCGCCGGGGCCGCATCCGGGTCGACGAGCGGTGCCGCCGCGACGACCGCCGGACCCAACCCGGCCGGCTCCGACCTGTGGCTCGAGGAGTTCGACGGCCAGGCCGCCCAGGTCACCCGCATGAACATCCCCGACGACGTCAGCGTCATCGTCGCCTCCGACGGCACGAAGGCCGCACCGTCGCGCGTCACCGTCACCTGGCCCGTCGACTCCAGCACCCCGTGGGCGTTCCCGCTGATCATCGGCGGCATCGTCCTGCTCCTCATCGGCATCGCCCTCTACCTCTGGGGTCTCTACACGCACCGCCGCTCGCGCGGGCCCCGCCGCAAGAGCGGACCGAAGATGCCCAAGCTGCCCAAGGCCCCTAAGTACAAGCCCACCGCCATGATCGAGACCACCCCGCGCGGCCGCCGCTCGACCCGCCGTGCCCGCGTCATCATCCCCGTCGCCCTCGCCGGAGTCCTCGCGCTGACGGGCTGCACCACGGGTACCGACGCCGCGACGACGCCGACGAAGACCTCGACCCCTCTGGCCACGGAGGCGCCCGACGCCAAGGATCAGCTGCCTCCCGCCGTCACTGTGCCCCAGCTGGAGCGCATCGTGAAGCGCGTCTCCGAGTCCGCCGCCCAGGCCGATGCCAAGGCGAGCCCCGACCTGGCCAAGGAGCGCTTCACCGGGCCCGCCCTGCAGCTCCGCGAGGCCAACTACGCCATCCGCGCGAAGAAGACCGACGAGCCGCCGCTGCCCGCCATCCCGGCGAGCCCGATCGTCCTGTCGCTCCCGCAGGCCACCGACGCCTGGCCGCGCACCGTCGCCGCGGTGATCGAGACGCCGAAGGACGCCAAGGGAACCGCTCAGGCTCCGATCGCGATCACCATGGTGCAGAAGACACCGCGCGACAACTATCAGGTCGAGTACGCCGTCTCGCTCGAGCCGAAGGCCAAGGTCCCGAACCTGGCGCCGGCGAGCATCGGCTCCGCGGTCGTGCCGCCCGACTCCAAGCTCCTCGCCCTGCCGCCGCAGAAGGTGGCCGCCGCCTACGGCGACATCCTGATGAACGGCGACAAGAGCCAGTACGCGAGCCTGTTCAGCGCGGAGGGCGACACCCTGCGCACCCAGGTGGGAGCCGAGTGGAAGGCCAAGCAGAAGGCCGCCGTCCCCGCGACCGCATCGCTCGAGTTCACGAGCCAGCCCGGGGCAGGGACGGACGTGGCCATGGCCACGAACGACTCCGGTGCGATCGTCTGGACCGATCTGCAGGAATCGCAGGTGCTCAAGGTCGTCGAGGCCGGTGCCGAGGTGAGCGCGGGCGCGACCGCTGCGGCGCTGACCGGCGTCGCCTCGTCGAAGACCGGCATCGAGTCCACGTTCGGCTACCAGCTGGCGTTCTACGTGCCGCCCGCGGGCTCCAATGCGAAGATCACGCTGCTCGGCTTCTCCCAGGGCATGATCTCCGCCAAGCAGCTCTGATCCGTCCACCGTCGAGTACGCACAAACTGCACGCTTTCCCCCCGATGAGCGTGCAGTTTTTGCGTACTCGACGGGGGGGCGGAGGGTGCTGGGGCGCGCGCGGGCGGCAGGGACGCGAGTATCCTTGACTCTCGTGCGCACGCATCTGGAGGAACAATGAGCAACGTCCCGCCGCCGCCCACGAACCTGCGCGGAGCTGTCGATCTGAGCTCCCTCGTCAACCGTCCGCCCGCGGGCGAGGCACCGGAGGGCCAGGCACCCGCCGGGGCGCTGACTCTTCCGAGCCTCTACTTCGAGGGCACGGACGCGAACTTCAACGACTTCATCGACCTGTCCATGCGGGTGCCGGTGGTCGTCGACCTCGGCACCGAGCGGTCCGACCAGTGGAAGCAGTTCACCGCCCTCCTCGACCGCGTTGTCGCCGGCTTCGGCGGGCGTCTGGTGTTGGTGAAGGTGGATGTGGATGCCAACCCCCAGCTGGCGCAGGCCTTCCAGGCGCAGTCCGTTCCTGCGGTCGCCGCGCTCGTGGCCGGGCGGCCCGTCCAGCTCTTCGTCGGCGCCCTGCCGGAGTCGCAGATCACGGACGTGTTCGAGCAGCTCCTGCAGCTCGCCGCGCAGAACGGCGTGACCGACACCGTGACCGTCGAGGGCGGCGCGGCCCCCGATGCCGACGCAGCGGCGGCCGAGCCCGCGCCGGAGCCGCCGCTCCCTCCACTTCACGCCGAGGCGTACGACGCCATCGAGCGCGGCGACTACGACGGAGCGATCCGCGCCTACAAGACCGCGATCGCGCAGGATCCGCGCGACACCCTGGCGGTCGCCGGCCTCGCCCAGGTGAGCCTCCTGGCACGCCTCAGCGGCCACACCGCCGACGAACTCCGCTCGGCCGCGGCGCAGGCGCCCGACGACGTGGATGCGCAGCTCGGCGTCGCCGACCTCGACATCTCGGGCGGCCACGTCGACGACGCCTTCGACCGCCTGCTCACGCTCTTCCCGAAGCTCGACGCGAGTGGCAAGGAGACCGTGCGCACGCGCATCCTCGACTATTTCGAGATCGTCGGCGTCGACGACCCGCGTGTGGGCAAGGCCAGGGCTAGGCTGGCTTCGCTGCTGTACTGAGCCCGTCCCCACCGGGCACCGGGCGGCGGCCCATCGTCGTGCCGGCGATCTCCGGCAGTCGAAGCTGAGGGAGTGACCCCGCATGTCCCGTGTGCTCGTCATCGGAGGCACCGGCCTGGCCGGACGCGCCGTGACCGCCGAAGCCGTCGAACGCGGCCACCAGGTGGTCGTCGCCGCCCGCCGCGTGCCGGACGACGACTCCGACCGGTTCGTCCTCGGCGCCACCTACGTCACGGCGGACATCGTGACCGGCGACGGGCTCGAGGAGGCGGTGGACGGCGTCGACGTCCTGATCGACGCCAGCAACGCGGTCGGCAAGCAGGCCGCCCACGTCTTCGCCACGGGAGCGCAGAACCTCCTGCACACCGCCGCCCGCTTCGGCGTGCAGCGTGCCGTGCTGCTCTCCGTGGTCGGCACCGACCGCTCGGCGTACGGCTACTACCGCGCGAAGGCGGCACAGGAGCGCGCCTATCTCGAGTCGCCGCTCGACACCCGGGTGGTGCGCGCGACGCAGTTCCATGACTTCGTCACCGCGATCTTCGACCGGGGGAGGCCGCTGGGCGCCATCCTGTCGCCGTCCGGCGTGCGGTTCCAGCCGATCGCGGTGACCGATGTCGCTCGCGTGCTCGTCGACGTCGCCGAGGGCGCGGGGGAGCCGGACAGCGTGACCAGCATCGGCGGCCCCCGCGTGGAGTCGGCACGCGATCTGGCCGAGCAGCGCAAGCGGGCCAGCGGGAGCCGCCGCTACATCCTGCCCGTCCGGCTGGGCGGCGCACTCGGGACGACATGGCGCGCCGGACGCAACCTGGCTCCGGAGCACGCCGTCGACGGCGTCGGCTACGGCACCTGGCTCGAGACCGGCACCTGACAGCCGCCGACCGGCGACCCGGCTAGCGGCGCGGCTTCAGCCAGAGGGCGCCGAGCGGCGGAAGCGTGAGCACCGCCGACGCGGGGCGACCCATCCACGGCTCGTCGAGCGCCGCCACAGAACCGAGGTTGCCGACCCCGGAGCCTCCGTAGGCCTCCGCATCGGTGTTGAGCAGCTCCTCCCACTCGCCGGCGAACGGCAGCCCCACGCGGTACCCACTGTGCGGCGCCCCGGAGAAGTTGAACAGCATCACGATCGGGTCGCCGTCGCGGTCCTTCCGGAGGAACGCGATGACGTTGCCCTGGGCGTCGGACCCGTCGATCCACTCGAAACCGGCCGGCTCGTTGTCCAGCGCCCACAGCTGCGGGTGCTCGCGGTAGAGGGCGTTCAGCTGCGAAACGAGATTCCAGAGGCCCTGATGAGCCGGCTGGTCGAGGATCCACCAGTCGAGCCCGCGCTCCTCGCTCCACTCCGACGGCTGGCCGAACTCCTGACCCATGAACAGCAGCTGCTTGCCCGGGTGCCCCCACATGTACGCGAGGAACGCGCGCACGTTCGCCAGCTGCTGCCAGTGGTCGCCGGGCATCTTGGTCAGCAGGGAGCCCTTGCCGTGCACGACCTCGTCGTGGCTGATCGGCAGCAGGAAGTTCTCGCTCCAGGCGTACACGAACGAGAACGTGATCTCGCTGTGGTGGTAGCTGCGGTACATCGGGTCCTCGTGCATGTACTGCAGCGAGTCGTGCATCCAGCCCATGTTCCACTTCAGCCCGAAGCCGAGGCCGCCGGACGATGTCGGGGCGGTCACACCGGTGTAGCTGGTCGACTCCTCGGCGATCATCACGGTGCCCGGGTTGCGCTTGTAGGCGGTCGCGGTGACCTCCTGCAGGAAGCCGATCGCCTCCAGGTTCTCGCGGCCGCCGTGGATGTTGGGCACCCACTCGCCGTCGGCACGCGAGTAGTCGAGGTACAGCATGGAGGCGACGGCATCGACCCGCAGGCCGTCGATGTGGAACTCCTCCAGCCAGTACAGGGCGTTCGCGACCAGGAAGTTGCGCACCTGCGAGTTGCCGTAGTCGAAGATGTACGTGCCCCAGTCCTTGTGCTCGCCGCGGCGCGGGTCGGCGTGCTCGTAGAGCGGCTGGCCGTCGAAGCGGGCGAGCGCCCAGTCGTCCTTGGGGAAGTGCCCGGGCACCCAGTCGAGGATCACGCCGATGCCCGCCTGGTGCAGCCGGTCGATGAGGTACTTGAGGTCGTCGGGGGAGCCGAACCGGCTCGTCGGCGCGTAGTAGCCGGTGACTTGGTAGCCCCACGACCCGCCGAAGGGATGCTCGGCGAGCGGAAGGAACTCGACGTGCGTGTAGCCGAGGGCTCCGACGTAGTCGATGAGCTGGTCGGCTGCGTCGCGGTAGCCGAGTCCGGGCCGCCACGACGCGAAGTGCAGCTCGTAGACGCTCATCGGGCCGGCGTGCGGGTCCGTCTCGGCGCGACCGCGCATCCACTCGTCGTCCGCCCATTCGTGGCGGCTGACGGTGATGCGGGAGGCGGTCGCGGGCGGTGTCTCGGCGAACTGGGCCATCGGGTCGACCTTGCGGACCCAGCGGCCGTCCTGCGCCAGCAGGTCGAACTTGTAGATCTCGCCCTCGCCGAGGCCGGGGACGAAAAGCTCCCACACGCCGGAGGCGCCCATGTTGCGCATGGAGTGGAGGGTGCCGTCCCAGCCGTTGAAGTCGCCGACCACGCGGACGGCGCGGGCGTGCGGCGCCCAGACGGTGAACGCCGTCCCGACGACGCCGCCGAGGTCGCGCACGTGCGCTCCGAGCGCCGTCCACAGCGTCTCATGCCGGCCCTCGCCGATCAGGTGCAGGTCGAGCTGGCCGATGGTCGGCAGGAAGCGGTACGGGTCGTCGGCGGTCCAGGTGCTCCCGTCGTCGTAGCGCGCCTCGATCAGGTACGCCCCGGGACCGACGATGTCGATTCCCTGCCAGATGCCGTGGCCGACGTGCGCCAGCTCGATGTGGGCGCCGTTGGGCAGCACCGCGAAGACCTCGGTCGCAAGCGGGCGGAGCGCCCGGATGACCGTGATCGGGTCGGCCACCCCCGGCGCCGCGACCTGGTGCTGGCCGAGGACCGTGTGCGGGTCGTGGTGGCTGCCCGTCGCGACGGCCGCGAGCAGCGCGTCGTCCAGGGTGGGCAGGTCGACGGCGGCGGCACCTTCGGGGATCGGGGACATGGCGGTACTCCTCAGGTTGTCTTCTGGTCGGTCAGAGCGGTCGGACGGCCAGGATGTGCACGGGCTCGGTGAATGCGTCGAGGCGCACGTAGTCGTCGGCGCCCCAGGTCCAGCGCTGGCCGGTCACCCGGTCCTTCACCTCGAACTGGGAGCCGAGCGGGAGGCCGAGCGCGGTCACGTCGAGGTGCACGACCGTCTCGCGCACCGAGTGCGGGTCGACGTTGGCGACCACGATCACCGCATCCGGCTTGCCCGTGCGGGTGAACTTGCCGTCGAGGTACTTCGAGTAGACGAGGATGCTGTCGTCCTCGCTGTAGTGGAGGTGCAGGTTGCGCAGTTGCCGCAGCGCCGGGTGCTCGCTGCGCGCCCGGTTCAGCATGGTCAGGTAGCCCGCGAGCGAGCGGCCCTGCGACTGCGCCCTGGCGTAGTCGCGCGGGCGGTACTCGTACTTCTCGTTGTCGATGTACTCCTCGGCGCCTGGCCGGGCGACGTTCTCGAACAGTTCGTAGCCGGAGTAGACGCCCCAGGTGGGCGCTGCGGTCGCGGCGATGGCGGCGCGCACCTTGAAGGCGGCCGGCCCGCCGAACTGCAGGTACTCGGTGAGGATGTCCGGCGTGTTCACGAACAGGTTCGGCCGCAGGTAGTCAGCGGTCTCGTGCGCGAGCGAGTGGAGGAACTCCTCGAGCTCCTCCTTCGTGTTGCGCCAGGTGAAGTACGTGTACGACTGCTGGAATCCGGCCTTCGCCAGGGTGCGGAGGAGTGCAGGGCGGGTGAACGCCTCGGCGAGGAACACCACATCCGGGTCGGTCGCGTTGACCGTGTGGATGAGCCACTCCCAGAAGTGCAGCGGCTTGGTGTGCGGGTTGTCGACGCGGAAGATGCGGACGCCTAGCGACATCCAGTGCCGCACGATGCGCAGCACCTCCTGCCGGAGCCCCTCGTAGTCGTTGTCGAAGTTGATGGGGTAGATGTCCTGGTACTTCTTCGGCGGGTTCTCCGCGTATGCGATGGTGCCGTCGGGGAGGGTCGTGAACCACTCGGGATGCTCGGTCACCCAGGGGTGGTCGGGCGAGGCCTGCAGGGCGAGGTCGAGGGCGACCTCGAGACCTGCCTGCTTCGCCTTGCCGAGGAAGAAGACGAAGTCCTTCTCGGTGCCGAGGTCCGGGTGGATGGCGTCGTGGCCGCCCTCGGCGCTGCCGATCGCCCAGGGCGAACCGGGGTCGTTCTCGCCGGCGTCGAGCGTGTTGTTGGGGCCCTTGCGGAACGTGCGGCCGATGGGATGGATGGGCGGGAGGTACACGACGTCGAAGCCCATCGCGGCGACCTCGGGGAGGCGTTTCGCCGCGGTGCGGAAGGTGCCCGACTTCCAGGAGCCGTCGGGCAGCTGCTTCGCGCCCTCGGAGCGCGGGAAGAACTCGTACCAGCTGCCGACCCCCGCGCGGGTCCGCTCCACCTGGATGGCGCGCGTGGCCGAGAGGGTGGGAAGGCTGACGACCGGGCGCTCGGTGAGGACCTGCTGGATGCGCTCGTCGACGGCGGCGGCGAAGCGCTCATCCACCGGCCGCTTGGTGTCCGCGACGACCTTGGCCGCCTCGGAGAGATGGCGACGCTCTGCGGTGCTGCGGCGCTTGTCCTTGGATGCGGTGACCAGGAGGTCGTGGCCCATCCGCAGCATCAGCTCGACGTCGATCCCGGCCGGGACCTTCACCTCGGCGTTGTGGTGCCAGGTGGCGTACTCGTCGGCGTATGCCTGAACGCGGTAGCGCCAGAGACCGGTCTGGTCGAGCTGCACCTCCACCTCCCACCGGTCGGTACCGGCGGTCAGCGGGTGCATGTGGTGCTCGGTCTGCTGCCCAGCGGGGTCGAGCAGGATGAGGTCCACCCCGATCTTGTCGTGCCCCTCGCGGAACGCGGTCGCGCGGAACGGGATGACCTCCCCGCTGAACGCGGTCGCCGCCCAGAGCCCCTCATCCACCTGGGGGGAGAGCTCGAGAATAGGGATGCGGCCGAGCAGGGGCTCGTACGGGCCCGGTTCCGGGGCGCTCGGGGCCGCCTCCGTCGCGGCGGCTGATGACCTGGTCGCTGCGTTCTTCACCACGCACCCGACCGTACACTCATTAACCCGCCCGTCATGAGGCTCGTTTACAGTGGACCGAGTGAAGGCCATCCGAAGATTCACCGTCCGCGCCGTCCTCCCCGAGAACCTCTCAGCATTGGAGGAGATCGCAGGCAACCTCCGCTGGTCCTGGCACGAGCCCACCAAGGAGCTGTTCGCCCGCATCTCACCCGAGCTGTGGCAGCAGGTGAGGCATGATCCCATCGCCCTCCTCGGCGCCGTCGAGCCGTCGCGGCTCGCCGAGCTCGCCGCCGACCAGGGCTACGTCGACTGGGCGAACCACATCCGCGACGACCTGCGCGCGTACATCCACGACCCGCGCTGGTACCAGTCGCTCGGGGATGCTGCGCCGCAGACCATCGCCTACTTCTCGCCCGAATTCGGCATCGCCGCGACCCTGCCGCAGTACTCCGGCGGCCTCGGCATCCTCGCCGGCGACCACCTGAAGGCGGCCAGCGACCTCGGCGTGCCGCTCGTCGCCGCCGGGCTGTTCTACCGCTCCGGGTACTTCTCGCAGGCGATCACGCCTGACGGCTGGCAGCTGGAGAGCTACCCCGTGCTCGACCCGGACGGGCTGCCGCTCAGCGTCCTCCGCAACCCCGACGGCACGCCCGTCCAGATCTCGCTGGCCCTGCCGGACGGCGTGCTGCACGCCCGCGTCTGGCAGGCGGCGGTCGGCCGGGTGAAACTGCTCCTGCTCGACACCGACATCCCCGACAACGAGGAGCGCCTGCGCTCGGTCACCGACCGCCTGTACGGCGGCGGCGGTGAGCACCGGCTCCTGCAGGAGCTGCTGCTCGGCATCGGCGGCGTCCGCGCCGTGAAGGCGTGGACGGAGCTGACCGGCGCGCCCGAGGCGGAAGTGTTCCACACCAACGAGGGGCACGCCGGCTTCCTCGGACTGGAGCGCATCTCCGACCTGATCGGCGAGGGGCTCACCTTCGACCAGGCGTTGCAGGTCGTACGCGCCGGGACCGTGTTCACGACGCACACGCCCGTCCCGGCCGGCATCGACCGGTTCGACAGGGCGCTGGTCCAGCGGTACTTCTCCACGTCGCTCCTCCCGGGCGTGAGCGCCGACCAGGTGCTGCCGCTCGGCGCGGAGGACTACCCGGGCGGCTCGCCCGACGTGTTCAACATGGCGGTCATGGGCCTACGCCTCGGCCAGCACGCGAACGGCGTCTCCAAACTCCACGGCGACGTCTCCCGTCACATGTTCAACGGCCTCTACCCGGGATTCGACCCGCAGGAGGTGCCGATCGACTCGGTCACCAACGGCGTCCACGCGCCCACCTGGACCGACCCGATGCTGCGCGCCCTCGCGCTGGAGCGCCTGGGCACCGAGGACACGACGCACGCCGACTGGGGCAACGCGTCGGCCGTGGGCGACGCCGACCTGTGGGGCGTCCGGACCCGGATGCGCGAGCAGCTGGTGCAGGATGCGCGGCGCCGTCTCATGGCGGCGTGGGAGGACCAGAACCCTGGCGGCATCGCGCCGGCGTGGATGAGCGACCTGCTCGACCCGAACGTCCTCACCATCGGCTTCGCGCGGCGCGTCCCGACGTACAAGCGGCTCACCCTGATGCTGCACGACCCGGACCGGCTGCGCCGCATCCTCACCGACCCCGAGCGGCCCGTGCAGTTCGTGATCGCCGGCAAGTCGCATCCCGCCGACGACGAAGGCAAGCGCCTCATCCAGAAGCTCGTGCAGTTCGCGTCGGAGGCGGACATCCGCCAGCGCATGGTGTTCCTGCCCGACTACGACATCGGGATGGCGCAGCTGCTCTATCCCGGAACCGACGTCTGGCTGAACAACCCGCTGCGACCGCTGGAGGCGTGCGGGACGTCCGGCATGAAGGCGGCCCTCAACGGCGCGCTCAACCTGTCGATCCTCGACGGCTGGTGGAACGAGTTCTACGACGGCGAGAACGGTTGGGCGATCCCGTCCGCGGATGCGGCCGGAGACGGCGCCGAGCGCGACGCGCTCGAGGCCGAGGCGATGTACGACCTGATCGAGCACCAGATCGCGCCGCGCTTCTACGAGCGCGACGGCGACGGGATCCCGACCGCGTGGGTCTCGCGCATCCGCCACACGCTCGCCACGCTGTCGTCGCCGCTCTCGGCCGAGCGCATGGTGCGCGAGTACGTCGAGCGGCTCTACCTGCCGGCCTCGAACTACGAGAACCGGCTGAGCGAGAACGACTACGCCGAGGCGCGGTCGCTCGCCGCCTGGAAGCAGCGGGTCGAGGCCGCGTGGCCCGGCGTCGCGGTGACGCACGTGGACGCGGGCGGAGTGGATGCGGTGCCGCAGGTCGGCGACGAGCTGCACGTGCGCGCCCTGGTCCAGCTGAACGGGCTCTCGCCGGACGACGTCGAGGTGCAGGTCGTCTACGGCCGCAGCCAGGAGGGCGACGAGCTCACGGACGTGCATCGGCAGGCGCTGACGGTCGACAACGGCGTGCCGGGTACGCACGACGCGTCGGTCGCGCACGAGTTCGTCGGCACGGTCCGCCTGGGCTGGGCGGGATCCTTCGGCTACACGGTCCGCGTGGTGCCGGTGAACGACCTGCTGCTCACCCCTGCCGAACTCGGTCTCGTGACCACCGCCTCCTGACCCTCCGCCTCGTCCCGTCCGCCCGCCGTCGAGTACGCACAAATTGCACGCTCACGCCCCATCCGGCGTGCAAAGTTTGCGGACTCGACGGTGGGCGGACGGGTCAGCGGGTCATGCGGACGGCGAGGATGGTGGCGTCGCCGGCGGGATGCGTCATGGTCGCGCCGTCGCGGGTGAAGCCGTTGCGGCGGTAGAAGGACTCGGCCCGACCGTTGCCGTCCATGACCCAGAGGTACGCGGGTGCGTCGCCGATCGCGGCGTCGAGCAGCTGTTGGCCGACGCCGGAGCCGTAGGCGCTGGCGAGCAGGTAGATGCCCTCCAGCTCGCGGTTGCGCGGCGCGTCGTCGTCGCGTCCTGGGCCTGCGGTCGCCCAGCCCACGATCGTGCCGTCGCGCTCGGCGACGAAGGCGTCCGTCTCGCCGCGCTCCAGGATGCGGGACCAGCCGGCGGCGCGACGATCGACATCGAGGGAGGCGAGGAAGTCGGCAGGCATCCGTCCGGCGTACGCCTCGCGCCACGCCGTGACGTGCACCTCCGCGATGCCGCGCGCGTCCTCGACGGTCGCCCGTCGCACCGTCACCGCGGTCATTTCGCGATCGCCCCGAAGGTCCCGTCGGTCGCCCGCAGCAGGTCGTCGGGGGAGAGCTCCACATCGAAGCCGCGCTTGCCACCGGAGACGAAGACGGTGTCGAACAGCTGCGCCGTCTCATCCACCACCGTGGTGTGGCGCGTCTTCTGACCGATCGGGCTGATCCCGCCGACCACGTAGCCGGTGCGGCGCTCAGCTACCGCCGGGTCGGCCATGATCGCCCGCTTTGCGCCGACCGCTGCGGCAAGCGCCTTGAGGTCGAGCATCCCGGTCACCGGGACGACGCCGACGACGAGTCCGAGGTCCGTGTCGGCCAGCAGCGTCTTGAACACGCGGTCCGGCTCGACGCCCAGTGCTTCCGCCGCCTCCAGCCCGAACGACGGCGCGGCCGGGTCGTGATCGTAGGGATGCGCGGTGAAGGGGATGCCGGCAGCGGTCAGCGCAACAGTCGCCGGAGTCCCCGCCGGCGCCTTCTGCCGGGCCATCAGACGCGCGGTCCGTTCGCCCGGTACAGCTGCATCGACGTGCCTCCGACGAGTCTCGTGTCGCCGGGGGCGAACTCGGTCGCGTCCTCGGGGATCGGGACCTCGGTCGCCGAGTCCCACAGCAGCTGGTACGAGGTGACGCCGGGAGCCGCAGGGAGCGACACCTCCACGTCGTCCTCCACACCGTGCACGATGAGCAGGATGCGGTTGAACTCCTCCTTGTCGGGCGTCGACGCCGCGAGGTACTGCAGCGTGCGGTTCTCCGGGGAGTTCCAGTCCTCGTCGTCCATGCGCTGACCTGTCGCGTCATACCAGTCCATGTGGCTGGCGTTCGGCGTCGTCTGCCCGTCGACGGCGTACCGGCTCGGGCGGAGCGCCGGGTTCTCGCGCCGCAGCTGCAGCAGCCGTTTCGTGGTGTCGTACAGCTCTCGCTGCTCGCGTGTGCGCAGCCAGCTCAGCCAGGTGAGCTCGCTGTCCTGGCAGTACGCGTTGTTGTTGCCGCGCTGACTGCGTCCGTACTCGTCGCCCGCGGTGATCATCGGGACGCCGGCGGAGAGCAGCAGGGTGCCCAGCAGGTTCCTGATCGCCTTGCCGCGCATGAGCAGGATGGCCTCATCCGTCGTCGGGCCTTCCACGCCGTGGTTGAACGACCGGTTGTTGTCGGTTCCGTCCCGGTTGTTCTCGCCGTTGCCGAGGTTGTGCTTGACGTCGTAGGCGGTGAGGTCGGCCATGGTGAAGCCGTCGTGCGCGGTGACGAAGTTCACCGAGGCGAGCGGCCCGCGCTCGGGCGAGAAGGTGTTGGAGGAGCCGGCCAACCGGGTGGCGAACCCGCCGATGCCGACCGGCGCCTGCCCGTTGCGGCGGGCCTCGGCGATGTCGGCGAGCCAGAAGTTGCGCACGCGGTCGCGGTAGCGGTCGTTCCACTCGGACCAGCCGGCGTGTCCGTCGGACGGCCCGGGGAAGTTTCCGGTCTGCCATCCGCCGAGCCCCACATCCCATGGCTCGGCGATCAGCTTGACCCCCTGGAGCGCCGGATCGGCGGCCGCGGCGACGAGCAGTGGATGGTCGCGATGGAACGACGCGTCCGTGCCGCGCCCGAGTGTCGCCGCCAGGTCGAACCGGAAGCCGTCGATCTGCATCTCGTTCGCCCAGTAGCGGAGCGAGTCGAGAACGAGCCGCTGCGGGACGGGGTTGCCGAAGTCGACCGTGTTGCCGCATCCCGTCACGTCGATGTACGCGCCGGTCTCGTCGTGCCGGTAGTAGGTCGCGTTGTCGATGCCGCGGAAGCTGGTCCGCGGACCGCCCATGCCCTCTTCGGCGGTGTGGTTGTAGACCACGTCGAGGATCACCTCGATGCCGGCCAGGTGCAGCAGCTTGACCATGCCCTTGAACTCGGCGAGCACGGCCTCCGGACCGGCAGCCTGCGCAGCGCGCGACGCGTAGGGGCCGTGCGGCGTGAAGAAGTTCAGCGTGTTGTAGCCCCAGTAGTTGGTGAGGCCCTCCTGCTGCAGGCGCTGCTCCGAGACGAAGGCCTGAATCGGCAGGAGCTCGACCGCGGTGACGCCCAGATCCTTCAGGTAGGCGATGGTCGACTCGTGCGCGAGCCCGGCGTAGCTGCCGCGCAGCTCCTCGGGAACCGACGGGTTCAGCCGGCTGATGCCCTTCACATGCGCCTCGTAGATGACCGTGTGGTCGAGCGGGGTGCCGGGCTTGCGTGCATCGCCCCAGTCGAAGCCGTCGGCCACGACGACGGAACGCCAGCCGTCCGAGCTCACGTGAAGGAGGCCGCGCGCGTACGGGTCGATGAGCAGGGCCTCCGGGTCGAACAGATTGCCGGGCGCCTGTGGGCCGGAAACGCGGACGGCGTACCGGCTGCCGACGGTGAGCGAGCGCGAGCGGCCCACCCAGACGTTGTTCGCATCCCGGGTCATCGGCACGGTCTTGACCAGCCAATCCGGGTCGTGCTGGTCGAACAGGCACAGCTCCATGGCATCCGCGTTGGCCGAGAAGACCCTCAGCTCACCCCCGTGCGGCCCGACACGGACACCCAGGTTGCGCAGGGGATCGGTCGAGGTCATGCGATCTAGAGTAGTGACACACGCCTGGATACTTCGGAGGGCACCGTGCCGGTCTACCTCGACCACGCCGCCACCACGCCGATGCGCCCGGAGGCGATCGCCGCCTACACCGAGGCCATGGGCGTTGTCGGCAACCCGTCGAGCATCCACAGTCAGGGGCAGCAGGCCAGGCGGATGCTGGAGGAGGCCCGCGAGACCGTCGCAGCGAGCCTCGGCGCCGACCCGATCGAGGTGGTGTTCACCTCCGGCGGCACGGAGGCCATCAACCTCGCGATCAAGGGCATGTTCTGGGCACGCAACGACGGGGCGCGCCGGCCGCGCATCCTGGCCCCCGGAGGGGAGCACCACGCCACGGTCGACACCGTCGAGTGGCTGGAGCGCGCCGAGGGGGCCGAGATTTCGTGGCTGCCCCTCGACGGTGACGGCCGCATCCTCATGCCGGAGCGGATCGCGGGAGACGACGCTGCTCTGCTGACTTTCTTGGCGGTCAACAACGAGGTCGGCACCATCCAGCCCGTGACGGCGCTCGCCGCGGTCGCGCGGTCGGCGGGCGTCCCGGTGCATGTGGATGCGGTGGCCGCGTACGGGCACCTGCCCATCGACTTCGCCGGGCTGGAAGTGGATGCGCTCAGCGTCTCGGCGCACAAGATCGGCGGGCCGGTGGGGATCGGTGCGCTCGTGCTGAGCCGTGCATCCACCGTCGTCCCGCTGATCCACGGTGGCGGCCAGCAGCGGCAGGTGCGCAGCGGGACCCAGGACGTCGCGGCCGCGGTCTCGTTCGCCACGGCCGCCCAGCTGGCCGAAGCGGAACGCGAGGCGGAGACGGCGCGGCTCTCCGCGCTGCGCGACCGTCTGATCACGGGCGTGCGCGCGGCGGTGCCGGAGGCGGTGCTCAGCGGGCCCGATCCGGTGTCGGGGGAGCGCGTCGCTTCGAATGCGCACTTCACCTTCCCCGGCGCGCAGGGCGACTCGCTGCTGTTCCTGCTCGATCTGGCGGGCGTGTCCGTGTCGACCGGTTCGGCGTGCCAGGCGGGCATCCCGGAGCCGTCGCACGTGCTGCTCGCGATGGGACGCGATGAGACGGAGGCGCGCAGCGCCTTGCGGTTCACGCTGGGGCGGGGGTCGACGGACGCCGACGTGGATGCGCTGCTCGCGGCCCTGCCGGGCGCGTACGCGCAGGCATCGCGCGCGGGGCTCGCGGAGCGGGCGCCGCGCCTCGGCCGCTAGCGTCCGCCGTTCTCGTCCGTGTGGACCGAGATTTGGCGCAAATCGTCGTTATGCGGCCGCGATAACCGAGATTTGGCGCAAATCTCTCGCGTGGTGGACGGCGGGTAGAATCGGCGGGTGAAAGTTCTGGCGGCGATGAGCGGTGGTGTCGACTCCGCAGTGGCGGCGGCGCGGGCCGTCGAAGCGGGGCACGACGTGGTCGGAGTGCACCTGGCGCTGAGCCGGATGCCCGGGACGCTGCGCACCGGAAGCCGCGGCTGCTGCACGATCGAGGACTCGATGGATGCGCAGCGCGCCGCGAACATCATCGGCATCCCGTACTACGTCTGGGACTTCTCCGAGCGCTTCAAGCTCGACGTGGTCGACGACTTCATAGCGGAGTACTCGGCGGGCCGGACGCCCAACCCCTGCATGCGCTGCAACGAGCGCATCAAATTCGCGGCGCTCCTCGAGAAGGCGCTCGACCTCGGCTTCGACGCGGTCTGCACTGGCCACTACGCGGCCATCGTCGCCGACGAGCACGGCAACCGCGAGCTTCACCGAGCGAGCGCGTGGGCGAAGGACCAGTCGTACGTGCTCGGCGTGCTGACCGCCGAGCAGCTGGCGCACGCGATGTTCCCCCTCGGCGCGACTCCGTCGAAGGCGGAGGTGCGGGCGGAGGCCGCCGCGCGCGGCCTGAGCGTCGCGAACAAGCCGGACTCGCACGACATCTGCTTCATCCCCGACGGCGACACCCGCGGCTGGCTGGCCGAGCGCGTCGGCACCGCGACGGGCGACATCGTCGACCGCGAGGGCAACCGGCTCGGCACGCACGAGGGTGCGCACGCCTACACGGTCGGTCAGCGGAAGGGCCTGAACGTCGGCTACCCGTCTCCGGACGGCCGCCCGCGGTTCGTCCTGGAGGTGCGGCCGAAAGAGAACACGGTCGTCGTCGGCCCGCGCGAGGCGCTCGACATCGCCGAGATCGCCGGCTCCCGCTTCACCTGGGCCGGGATGCCCCCAGCCGATCCGTCCACGCCGTTCGCCTGCGAGGTGCAGATCCGCGCCCACGCCGACCCGGTGCCCGCCGTCGCGTCCGTCACCGGCGGCGAGCTCCTCATCCGCCCGGATGTGCCCCTGAACGGCGTCGCCCCCGGCCAGACCGCCGTCGTCTACGTCGGCACCCGCGTCCTCGGCCAGACCACGATCGACCGCACCGTCTCCGCCGTCCCCGCCTGACCCTCCGCCCCGCCGTCGAGTCCGCGAACCTTGCACGCTGCGACGGCGTTTCGCGTGCAAAGTTCGCGGACTCGACGGTGGGCGGAGGCCGCGAGGGGAGACGGAGGGCTGAGGCCGCGGCGTCGGAGGTCGCGAATAAGCTTGGGGGGTGGCGATCGAGACGACGACCGACGACCAGCTCGCGGAAGCGCGAGCCGAGGCGCAGCAGCTGACCACCCGCATCCTGGAGCTCCGGGACGCGTACTACGAGCGCGACACGGTGCTCGTCAGCGACGAGGAGTACGACCGCATGATGCGGCGGCTCGAGGAGCTGGAGCGGCTGCATCCGGAGCTCCAGTCGCAGGACAGCCCGACGCAGACGGTCGGCGGCCGCGCCCAGACGACCCTGTTCGCGCCGGTGCAGCATGCCGAGCGGATGCTGAGCCTCGACAACGTCTTCTCGCTGGAGGAGTTCGAGGCGTGGGCTGCGAAGGTCGAGCGTGACGCCGGCCGGCGCGTCGACTACCTGTGCGAGCTCAAGATCGACGGCCTGGCGATCAACCTGCGTTACGAGAACGGCGTGCTCGTCACGGCGGCCACCCGCGGCGACGGCGTGGTCGGCGAGGACGTGACCGAGAACATCCGTTGGATCCCGGCGATCCCGAGCCGGCTCGCCACCGACGAGCCCCCGGCGCTCGTGGAGGTGCGCGGCGAGGTGTTCTTCCCCGTCGCCGAGTTCGAGGAACTCAACGCGCATCAGCAGGAGGCCGGTGAACGTGTGTTCGCCAACGCCCGCAACGCGGCGAGCGGGTCGCTCCGGCAGAAGGCCGAGGGCAAGAACCCCGCGCAGCTGGAACTCATGCGCAACCGCCTGCGCCGCCTCCACATGCTCGTCCACGGCATCGGCGCCTGGAACAACCCGCCCGTCGATGCGCAGTCGAAGGTCTACGACCTGCTGAAGGGATGGGGCCTCCCGACTTCTACGCACTACCGCGTTGTCGACGAGGTGAGGAAGGTCGACGAGTTCATCGAGTACTACGGCCAGCACCGCGGCGCGGTCGAGCACGAGATCGACGGCATCGTCATCAAGGTGGACGAGCTGGCGCTGCACGACGAGCTGGGCGCCACCAGCCGTGCGCCTCGCTGGGCCATCGCGTACAAGTACCCGCCGGAGCAGGTGAACACCAAGCTGCTCGACATCGTCGTCAGCGTCGGTCGCACCGGCCGGGCGACGCCGTTCGCCGTCATGGAGAAGGTGCGCGTCGCCGGGTCCGAGGTGCGCCAGGCCACCCTGCACAACCAGGAGGTCGTCAAGGCGAAGGGCGTCCTCATCGGCGACACCGTCGTGCTGCGCAAGGCGGGGGATGTGATCCCCGAGGTCCTCGGCCCGGTGGTCGAGCTGCGCGACGGCACGGAGCGCGAGTTCGTCATGCCCGAGAACTGCCCCGAGTGCGGCACGCGTCTCGCGCCCGCCAAGGAGGGCGACATCGACCTGCGCTGCCCCAACGCCGAGTTCTGTCCGGCGCAGGTGCGCGGCCGTGTCGAGCACATCGGCTCGCGCGGCGCCCTCGACATCGAGGCGCTCGGGGAGGTCGCGGCCGCCGCACTGACCCAGCCGCGCTTCCCCGCGGAGCCGCCGCTCCCGACGGAGGCCGGGCTGTTCGGGCTGACCCTCGCCGACCTGTTCCCGATCGAGGTCGTGGTGCGGGATTCGGAGACCGGGCTGCCGAAACTGACCGACGCGGGGGAGGAGAAGGTAGACACTCCGTTCCGCCGTCGCCGCCAGAAGAAGGACGGCGAGTTCGACCCGGCCGCGGAGGAGTTCTTCGGCGACGAACTGTACGTCCCGTCCAAGAACGCGGTCGAGCTGCTCGCCAACCTCGCTGCGGCCCGCGAGAAGCCGCTCTGGCGCATCCTGGTCGCCCTGAACATCCGCCACGTCGGCCCGGTGGCGGCCCGCGCGCTCGCGAACCACTTCGGATCGCTCGACGCGATCCGGTCCGCCTCGCGCGATGAGCTGGCCGCGGTGGATGGCGTCGGCGGCATCATCGCGGACGCCGTCCTCGCCTGGTTCGAGGTCGACTGGCACCGCGAGATCGTGGAGAAATGGGCCGCGGACGGCGTGCAGTTCACCACGCCGGGGCACCCCGGTCCTGGCCGAGCGGATGACGCGGGCGGCGTGCTCGCCGGCCTCACGATCGTGGCGACCGGGTCGCTCGAGGGCTTCACCCGGGAGGGTGCCCAGGAGGCGATCATCGCCGCGGGAGGCAAGGCGGCATCCAGTGTCTCGAAGAAGACGGATTTCGTGGCCGCGGGGCCGGGCGCGGGGTCGAAACTCGCCAAGGCGGAGGAGCTCGGCGTGCGCATCATCGACGCCGCCCAATTCAAGACGCTGGTCGAAGAAGGGCCCGCAGCACTCGATTTGTGACGTTTTCGGTCCTCCTTCTCGCGGACAGGAGAGAAATTCTCCCCCTGAATCGGGGGTAGAACGGCTCGCCGTCGGCCACCCGTTCATGGGTAGAGTCGATATGTGCGCTCCCCCCGGACGCACACGCAAAAGGGCTTAGCTCGCTCGCTCTCGGAGGGACCCGGACGGAGTGCTGGTCGGCTTTGCAGCTGTTCTCACTGTTACCTCGGCGGTCTCCGGACTGACTGGGGTTTCCGTGCTGCCCGCAGACACCCCGGCGGCACCCATCTCGGCGGTCTCGTACGCGTCCGTCCCGGCCCTGAACACCTCCGCTTCCGGCCCCGTCTCCGACGTCCCCGCCGGGCCAGCGGCCCGCTCCGCGTCGACCGCATTCCTCGGCGCCATCGCCAGCGTGGACGCCTCGGCTCTGCCGTCCTTCCTCGACGCCAACCGCGCGAAGCTCGACGCGCTCCTCCTCGACGCCCCGGCGGCGGTGGATGTGAGCCGCCTCTGGAACCTGATCGACCCCGACAAGCAGAAGGCGCTGATCCAGGCCGCGCCACATGTCATCGGCAACCTGGAGGGCGTCCCGTACGACGTGCGGGGCCGCGCGAACACCGTCGACCTCAAGCAGACGATGGCGAGCATCACCAAGACCCTCAAGACGGAGCACGGACGCGCGGAGCGCGTGGCCCTGCAGCGCCAGCTCGACACCCTGCACAACGTCTCGACCGCGCTCTCGAAGCACGACGGGGTCAAGCGGACGTTGGTCACCCTCGACCCGTCGGCCGACGCGAAGGCCGCGATCGTCGTCGGCGACATCCGCACGGCGAAGTACGTGAGCGTGCTGGTGCCCGGCATGTACATGTCCGTCGGCGAGCAGATCGAGTCGTGGGCGAAGGTCGCCCAGGAGCAGTACGACCTGCAGACCGGGTTCCTGCGGCGCGTCCTCGGTCCGCGCGGCAACGGGGGAGCGCCGGGCGTCGCCGTCGTCGCGTGGATCGGCTACCAGACGCCCGTGCTCACCAACATCGGCGGGACCGCCTTGGCGGAGCAGGGCGCCGACAGCCTGGAGCGCACGCTCGAGGGCATCCGGGCGCTCCGCGGCGCCGACCAGCCGTACCTGAGCGTCTTCGCCCACTCCTACGGCTCCACGGCCGCCCTGATGGCGCTCGAACGGCACACCGTCACGGTGGATGCGCTGGCGCTGATGGGATCGCCGGGGAGTGCCGCGCAGTCGGTCGCCGGACTCGCGGTGAGCAACGGGAACGTCTTCGTGGGCGAGGCCCCGATGGATCCGATCGTCAACAGCGCCTTCTTCGGCAGTGACCCCGGCTCGCCGGGGTACGGCGCGAAGCCGATGGGGGTGGGCGGCGCCGTCGACCCGCTGACGCATGCGTCGCTGGCCGGGTCGACCGGTCACAACGAGTACTTCACCGCGGGGACCGAGTGCATGCGCAACCTGTCCATGATCGGCATCGACCGCGGCGACCTGGTGATCAGCGGGACGACGTCGGGCGCCTCGGACCCGAAGGCCCTCGCGGCGTCCTCCCGCTGACCGCATCCCGAGCCTCCGCCCTGTTGTCGGCGGCGCAGCACATAATGGATGGGATGCGACCGGACGACGACCCTTCCCCCACCCAGCGGGGATCGAGCCGCCGCGCCTTCCTGAAGGGCGCCGGCCTGGTGGCCGCCGGTGCGGTCGCGGGCGGCGCGGCCGGCGGTGCAGCGGGCGCGAGTCTCGGCGCGGCAGCGGGCCGCACCTCTCCGACCGCGGACGAGTCCGGCGAGGAGTACCCGCCACTTCCTCCGCGCGGCGACGGGCCGGGGTTCGACCACCTGGTCGTGCTGATGTACGAGAACCGCTCCTTCGACAACCTGCTCGGCCATCTCTACGACGAGGAGACCCTGCCGAAGGGCAAGCGGTTCGAGGGGCTGGCGTTCGGCGACTACAGCAACCCGGACCCGGCGGGCGGCCCCGACATCCCCGCGCACATCTACCAGGGCACCACCGACTTCGTGATGCGCCAGCCGTCGCCCGACCCCGGCGAGGTCTACCCGCATGTCAACACGCAGCTGTACGACGTCGTCGACCCGCCGTCGAACGCCGATGCGCGCGTGCGCGAGATGCAGCCGCCCTACAACGCACCGCCTCCGGGAGCGCGGCCGGGCATGCGCGGCTTCGTACGCGACTACATGGGCGTGCTCCGCAAGGACACCGGGCGCGAACCGGCGGTGGACGACTACCGCCGCGTGATGGGCGGATTCTCGCCCGACATGCTCCCGGTCTTCTCGACCCTGGCCCGCCAGTTCGCGGTCTACGACGACTGGCACTGCGCCGTTCCCTCGCAGACGTTCTGCAACCGGTCGTTCTTCAACGCGTCCACCTCGCACGGCTACGTCGACAACGGCGGCGCCGAGGGGCTGCGCAAGTGGTTCGACCCGAAGAACGACGCGCCGACCATCTTCAACCGGTTGGAGGAGGCGGGTCGCAGCTGGCGGGTCTACTTCGACGACCGGCAGCTGATCTCCCTGACCGGATTCATCCACGCCCCCGCGCTGGAGCCCTACTGGAAGACGCACTTCCGGACGATGTCGCAGTTCTACGCGGATGTCGCCGAGGGAACCCTGCCGGACTACGCCTTCGTCGAGCCGCGGCTGCTCTACGACCACAACGACATGCATCCCCCGGGCGGCCCGATGACGGGGGAGGACGTGGCCGGCGAGGTCGTCGTCGGAGGCGCGATCTCGGACGTCCGTGCGGGCGACCTGCTGCTGCACAAGGTCTATTCGGCCATCCGCTCCGCGCGCAGCGCGAAGGGCTCCAACGCGCTCAACACCCTGCTGCTGGTGACGTTCGACGAGCACGGCGGCACCTACGACCACGTCCCGCCGGGTCCGGCTACGCCGCCGGACGACAGCGGCCCGGGCGAGAACGGCTTCTGCTTCGACCGCCTCGGTGTCCGGGTGCCCGCCATCGCGATCTCGGCGTACACGGCCCGCAACACGATCATCCACGACGAGATGCACCACTCGGCGGTCGTCGCGACACTGTGCAAGAAGTTCGGGATGAAGCACCTCACCGAGCGCGACCGCGGCGCCAGGACGATCGACAACGCGATCAACCGCACGACCCCGCGGCAGCCGGGCACCTGGCCGGACACGCATCCCCAGTACCTCCCGGCGAACCCGGAGTCCGACGCGCCGGCGCCGGAGGACGAGGACCGTCCGCTCAGCCCGCCGGGCATCGGCCTCGTCGGTCTGCTGATGGCACGCTACGGCGCGCCGGGCGCGTCGGTGCCGCGGACCTACAAGGAGGCGTACCAAGCGGTCAACGGGCTGGGGCGCGGGCTGTTCGGCGCGCCCTAGAATCGATAGGGCGGGCCGCGACGCGAGCTCCCGTCACCCCAACACCGAATCCACGGAGACGCACCTTGTCTGAAACCAGCGCAAGCGAGATCAGCGCAGAGCAGGTCGCGCACCTGGCGAACCTCGCCAGGATCGACCTCAGCCCGGAAGAGCTCGAGAGCCTCACGAAGGAGCTCGGCCAGATCGTCGAGTCCGTCGCGAAGGTCCAGGAGGTGGCCGGGCCCGACGTCCCGGCGACCAGCCACCCGCTCCCGCTCACCAATGTGTTCCGGAAGGACGAGGTCCGGCCGTCGCTGACCGTGGAGCAGGCGCTGTCCGGTGCTCCCGAGCGCGAGGGCGACCGCTTCAAGGTGCCCACCATCCTGGACGAGGAGTAGGACGACATGACAGACCTGATCAGGCTCTCCGCCTCCGCCCTCGCCGAGAAGCTCGCCGCGGGCGAGGTCTCCTCCGTCGACGCCGTCCGCGCCCACCTCGACCGCATCGAGTCCGTCGACGCGGACGTGCACGCGTTCCTCCACGTCGCCGGCGAGAAGGCGATCCGCACCGCCGCCGAGATCGACGGCCGCCGTGCGGCGGGCGACCCGCTCGGCCCGCTCGCCGGTGTGCCCATCGCCATCAAGGACGTCCTGGCGACGGAGGACATGCCGTCGACCTCCGGCTCGAAGATCCTCGAGGGCTGGATCCCGCCCTACGACGCCACCGTCGTCCGGCGGCTGCGCGAGGCCGACCTCGTGCCGCTCGGCAAGACGAACATGGACGAGTTCGCCATGGGCTCCTCGACGGAGCACTCGGCGTACGGCCCGACCCGCAACCCGTGGGACCTGGAGCGCATCCCCGGTGGATCGGGTGGAGGCTCGGCCGCGGCCGTCTCCGCCTTCGAGGCCCCTCTCGCGCTCGGCTCCGACACCGGCGGCTCGATCCGCCAGCCCGCCGCGGTGACCGGCTCGGTCGGCGTGAAGCCGACGTACGGCGGCGTCAGCCGGTACGGCGCGATCGCCCTGGCGAGCTCGCTCGATCAGGTGGGCCCCGTGTCCCGCAGCGTGCTCGACGCCGGCCTCCTTCACGACGTGATCGCCGGTCACGACCCGCTCGACTCCACCTCGCTGGCCGACACCTGGCCGTCGATGGCCGATGCCGCCCGCGCCGGACACCGGGACGGGGCGCTGAAGGGCGTCCGTGTCGGCGTCATCCGCGAGATCGCCGGTGACGGCTTCCAGTCGGGCGTCAAGCAGCGCTTCGACGAGGCGCTCGCCCTGCTCGAGTCCGCCGGGGCCGAGATCGTCGAGGTCAGCGCTCCGAGCTTCGAGTACGCGGTCTCGGCGTACTACCTGATCCTCCCGGCGGAGGCCTCGAGCAACCTGGCGCGCTTCGACTCGGTGCGCTTCGGTCTGCGCGTCAACCCGGCCGACCCGCCGGTGACCGTCGAGCGCGTGATGGCGGCGACCCGCGACGCCGGCTTCGGCCCGGAGGTCAAGCGGCGCATCATCCTGGGCACCTACGCCCTGAGCGCCGGCTACTACGACGCCTACTACGGCAGTGCGCAGAAGGTGCGCACGCTCATCCAGCGCGACTTCTCCGCCGCGTTCGAGAAGGTGGATGTGCTGGTCAGCCCGAGCGCGCCGACCACCGCCTTCAAGCTGGGCGAGAAGATCGACGACCCGATGGCGATGTACCTGAACGACATCACCACCATCCCGGCGAACCTCGCCGGCGTTCCGGGCATGGGCCTGCCGATCGGCCTCGCACCGGAGGACGGGCTGCCGGTCGGCATGCAGCTGATGGCGCCCGCCCGTGCGGATGCCCGCCTCTACACGTTCGGGGCGGCGCTCGAGCAGCTGCTCGAGCAGAAGTGGGGAGGCACACTGCTCAGCCAGGCGCCGGATCTGAGCGCCACCGAGATGTTCGCGAGCGAAGAGGGAGCCGTCTGATGGCGAACGCCACTGCCCACACAGCAGAGCTGATGGACTACGAGAAGGCGCTCGAACTGTTCGAGCCCGTTCTCGGCTTCGAGGTCCACGTCGAGCTGAACACCAAGACCAAGATGTTCTGCGGCTGCGCCAACGAGTTCGGTTCTGGCGCCAACACGAACACCTGCCCGACCTGTCTCGGACTCCCCGGCGGCATGCCGCAGGTGAACGAGAAGGCCATCGAGTCGAGCATCCGGCTCGGCCTCGCCCTCGGCTGCGACATCGCCGAGTCGAGCCGGTTCGCGCGGAAGAACTACTTCTACCCGGACCTGGCCAAGAACTTCCAGACCTCGCAGTACGACGAGCCGATCGCGCACGATGGGTCGATCACCATCGAGCTGGAGAACGGCCGCGAGCTGACGATCGAGATCGAGCGCGCGCACATGGAGGAGGACGCGGGCAAGCTGACCCACGTCGGCGGCGCCACCGGCCGCATCCAGGGCGCCGACTACTCGCTGGTCGACTTCAACCGCGGCGGTGTGCCGCTGGTCGAGATCGTGACCAAGATCATCGAGGGCGCCGAGGCGGACGCGCCGGAGGTCGGCCGCACGTATGTGCGCGCCATCCGCGACATCGTGAAGGCGCTCGGCGTCTCGAACGCCCGCATGGAGGAGGGGAACGTGCGCTGCGACGCCAACGTCTCCCTGCGCCGCCGTGGGTCGACCAAGCTCGGCACGCGCACCGAGACGAAGAACGTGAACTCGTTGCGCTCCATCGAGCGGGCGGTCCGCTACGAGATCCAGCGCCAGGCCGCGATCCTCGAGGCGGGCGGCACCATCGTGCAGGAGACGCGCCACTGGCACGAGGACTCCGGCACGACGAGCGCCGGCCGCCCCAAGTCGGACGCCGACGACTACCGCTACTTCCCGGAGCCCGACCTCGTGCCGGTCGCCCCGGCCCGCGAGTGGATCGACGAGCTCCGCGGCACGCTCCCGGAGCAGCCGTCGCTGCGCCGCAAGCGCCTGACCGCGGAGTGGGGCTTCACGGCTCTCGAGTTCCAGGACGTCGCCAACGCCGACCTGCTGGACGAGGTCGAGGCCACGATCGCCGCCGGCGCCGACCCCGCTGCCGCCCGAAAGTGGTGGACCGGCGAGATCGCCCGCCTCGCGAACGCGCAGAACGTTCCGGCGGGAACGCTGGTCAGCCCGCAGAACGTCGCCGAACTGGCCGCCCTGATCCAGGCGGGGACGCTCACCGACCGCCTGGCTCGCCAGGTGCTCGAGGGCGTCATCGCGGGGGAGGGACGGCCCCAGGAGGTCGTCGATGCCCGCGGCCTCGCGGTGGTCTCCGACGACGGCGCGCTGATCGCGGCCATCGACGAGGCGCTGGCGTCGCAGCCGGATGTGCTCGCGAAGATCCGCGACGGCAAGGTGCAGGCCGCCGGAGCCGTCATCGGCGCCGTCATGAAGGCGATGCGCGGCCAGGCGGATGCGGCACGCGTGCGCGAGCTGGTGCTCGAGCGCGCGAGCGCCACGGAGTAGCCAGGCGCGTGGGCGGGATCCTCGTCGAACGGGTGACGGCGGAGAGTGCGGAGGCCGACGCCTCCGCGCTCTCCGCCGTGCTCGCCGAGACGGTGGAGGGCGGCGCGAGCGTCGGCTGGATCGTGCCGCCGTCGCCCGAGGAGGCGACCGCCTGGTGGCGCGCGCTGTTCGCGGATGCGGGAGCCACGACCTGGGTCGCCCGGGAGCCGGACGGGCGCACCATCGGCACGATCACGCTGCTGCGTTCCCCGAAGCCGAACGGCCCTCACCGCGGGGAGGTCGTCAAGCTCATGGTGCATCCCGCCGCCCGCGGCCGCGGTGTCGCTCCGGCACTGATGGCGGCGCTCGAACGGCACGCGGAGCAGACCGGGCTGACCCTCCTCGTGCTCGACACGGAGACCGGCAGCCTGGCGGAGACGCTGTACCGCCGGTGGGGCTGGAGCGCGGTCGGCAGCATCCCGGACTTCGCCGTCCGCCCGTCCGGACTGCTCGGCGCCACGACGATCATGTACAAGCGTCTGGGCCCGGCGGCCCCGGCACCGGAGCTGTTTGCGGACTCCCAGGCGGCGCGTGCAGAGTAGGCGCATGGGCGTCTTCACTCTCGGCGGTCTGACCTCCGCACCGGCCTCCTCCCGCACCGACCTCCTCGCTCCGGCCACCCTCGAAGCGCTCGAGGCGCTCGGCTGGCTGGACGAGGTGGGCAACGTCGAGATCGACCCCGACGTGTCCGACACGGCCGCGACGCGCGATCAGTTCGGTCTGGATGCCGCCGACCTCGCCAACTGCGTGGTGGTCGCGGGCAAGCGCGAGGGCGTGGAGCGGATCGCCGCGTGCGTCGTCCTGTCGACCACCCGGGCGGATGTCAACAACACCGTCAAGCGCTTCCTGGACGTGCGCAAGGCGTCCTTCCTGCCGATGGACCGCGCCGTGGAGCTGACCGGCATGGAGTACGGCGGGATCACCCCGATCGGCCTTCCCGCCGGCTGGCCGGTGCTCGTCGACGCGCGCGTGATCGACGACGGCGTAGTGATCATCGGGTCCGGCGTCCGCCGCTCCAAGATCCTTCTCCCCGGCCGCCTGCTCGGGGAGCTGCCCGACGCGCAGGTCATCGACGGTCTCGGCCTCGAGATCCCGGGATGAGCGTGGCCGCATGACCGGAGCCGCCGTCGAACGGGTGCTCGCACCCGTCCGCTCGCGTCTGATCGAGACCCTGGCCGGGCGATCGGATGAGGTGCCTGCCTGGATCCTGCGGCTGGAGGACGGCGGGGACGAGGGCTTCTTCGGTCCCGACAGCGCTGCCTGGGCGGTGCACGGCGGCATGCCGACGCTCGTCGCCGGGGTGCGCGCCCTGCTGCTTCAGGCCCTGCACCCGGGCGCGCTGGCCGGAGTGCGCGACTTCTCCCGCTACCGGGAGGACCCGCTCGGCCGGCTGGCGGGGACCATCCAATGGATCCACACCGTCACGTTCGGCAGCCGGGGACAGGCCGTCGCGGGGAGTGAGATGGTGCGGTCCCTGCACCGCCGGGTCACCGGCACCTACGTCGACGGGCACGGCGTCGAGCGGCCGTACTCGGCCAACGACCCCGACCTCGCCCGCTGGGTGCACCTCGCCTTCACCGACGCGTTCCTGACGGCGCACGAGCACTGGGGCGGTCCCATCCCGGGCGGAGCGGACGGTTACGTGGCCGAGTGGGCCACGGCGGCGGAGCTCATGGGGGTGCCGGATGCTCCGCGATCCGCAGCGGCGTTGCGGGCCGAGATCGACGCGGTCACCGACGCGGGGGAGCTGCGCGGCGGTCCGGAGGTCGAGGAGATCGTGCGGTTCATCCGCCGGGCTCCGCTCCGCCGCACGCTGCGACCGTCGTACCGCATCGTTTTCCGTGCCGCCGTGTCCACGCTCGAACCGCGGCACCGCGACGTCCTCGGACTGCCGACCACGGCGGCCGAGCGCGTGCTTCCGCTCCACGGTGCGACCTCCGCGGTGCTCGCCGGAGCCCGCACTCTGCTCGGTCCGCAGCCGCAGGCGGAGCTGGCGGCACGGCGACGGCTCGCCCGGCTCGGCGCGGCCTGACCCGCCCAGCCTGACCTGCCGGCGCCCGCGCGTGCGAGGATGACGGCATGAGCGACGCCGGCGCCGACCAGACCCAGACCCAGACCGAGACGCAGACCCGCACTCGCACCGTCCACTGGGAGGACCCGGCTCCGGGCGTCGCCCGGATGCCCAGCATGACCGGGCTGGAGTACCTCCGGTCGATGCTGCGCGGTGAGCTGCCGCCGCCTCCCATCACCGAGCTGATGCGCATGACGCTGGTGGCCGCCGACCCGGGGACGGCCACGTTCGTGTGCGAGCCGGACGAGTCGCACGACAACCCGATCGGGACGGTGCACGGCGGGTTCGTGTGCACCGTGCTCGATTCCGCGCTCGGGTGCGCGGTGCAGACGACGCTGCCGCAGGGTCAGGGGTACACATCCATCCAGATCACCGTCAACTACCTGCGCCCGGTGCACGCGGGGACCGGTCCACTGACCTGCACCGCGACCGTGACGAAGCCCGGCAACCGCGTCGCCTTCGCCGACGGAGTCATCACGGATGCTGCGGGCAAGACGGTCGCTACGGCGACCGGTTCGCTGCTGGTGTTCCCGATCGGCGGCTGACGCCCGACCGCGCGGCTATTTCGCCTGTGCGGCGAGCAGCTGGTCGCGCACTTTGCGGCGGATGACCTTGCCGACGATCGAGCGCGGCAGCTCGTCCACCTGCACGACGTGCTTCGGGACCTTGTACGGGGTGAGGCAGTCGCGGCCGAATGCGCGGATGGCCTCCTCGTCGAAGGATGCGCCGGGCTCCATCACGACGGCGGCGACCACGTCCTCGCCGCCGCGGCGGTGGGGGAGCCCGACCACGGCGATGTCGGCGACGCCCGGGAAGGAGCGCAGGGCGTCCTCCACCTCGGTCGGCGACACGTTGAAGCCACCGGTGACGATGAGCTCCTTGATGCGGTCGACGATGCGGACGAAGCCGTCCTCATCCATCGTGACGATGTCGCCGGTGCGGAACCAGCCGTCGTCGGAGAACACCTTGGCGGTCTCGTCGGGCTTCCGCCAGTAGCCCGAGAACACCTGCGGACCGCGCGCGAGCAGCTCGCCCTCCTCGCCGAACGGGCGGTCCACCGAGGGGTCGTCCGGGTCGGCAACGCGCAGCTCCGTGCTCGGCAGAGGGAGGCCGACCGTGCCCTCGCGGCGGGTGGCGCCGACCGGGTTCGCCATCAGCACCGGCGAGCACTCGGAGAGGCCGTAGCCCTCGACGAGGTAGCCGCCGGTCTCGTGCTCCCAGAGGTCGACGATGCCCTGCGGCAGGCTCATGGCGCCCGAGATCGCGATCTGGATGCCCGACAGGGAGACCTTCCGCTTCTCGGCCGCCTGCACCAGCCGTTCGTAGATCGGAGGGACAGCGGGCAGGAAGGTCGCCGGGTGCTTCTTCACCACATCCAGCACCAGGTCGGGGTCGAACTTCGGGAACAGCACCAGCCGCGCCCCCATGCTCATCGCGAAGGTGAGGCAGAGGGTGAGCCCGTACGCGTGGAACAGGGGGAGGACCGCGTAGACGACCGACGTGCCGCGCTCAATGGTCGGCACCCAGGCGCGGGACTGCGCCGCGTTCACGTTCAGGTTGCCGTGACTGAGCATGGCGCCCTTCGGCACACCGGTGGTGCCGGAGGTGTACTGGATGAGGGCCAGGTCGTCACGCTCCGGCCGCGGGGAGGACTTCGCGATCCGGCGGGAGGCGACCAGCGAATCCCAGGAGATGGTTCCGGACACCTTCGCGGTCAGCTGTTCGCGGGCCGTGCGCGCCGCCGGGACCGGGAGCCGCAGCGCGAACCGCTTGGAGGCGGGCATCGCGCGGGTGAGGTCGACGGAGATGACCGTGGTGACGCCGAGGTCTGCGGGGAGGTCCTGCACGGTGGCGGCGACCTTGTCCCAGACGATGGCGACGGTCGCGCCGTGGTCCTCGAACTGGTGGCGGAGCTCGCGCGGTGTGTACAGCGGGTTGTGCTCGACGACCACGGCGCCGAGGCGCAGGACGGCGTAGAACGCCGCGACGTGCTGAGGACAGTTCGGCAGCACGAGCGCGACCCGGTCGCCCTTCGAGACGCCGAGTTTCCGCAGGCCCTCGGCGGCGCGCGCGATCTGGTCGCCCAGCTCGGCGTACGTCGTGGTCGCGCCGAAGAACTCCAGGGCGACGTGCTTGGCGTATGTCTTCACCGACTCGTCGATGAGGTGCGAGAGGGACCCGGCGGGCACCTCCACGTCGGCCGGGACGCCGGGCGCATAGCCGGCGATCCAGGGCTTCGTACTGTACGGGAGGTGCTCGGCGCCCGCGGTCGCGGCTCCGTCGCTCGTCGCGCTGTCGGTGGTCACGGCGGCAAGCCTACGCGGAGGTGACCTGCGCCCGCACGGCGTCCTCGATCGGGGTGTCGCCGCCGATGACCTCCCATTGCCGGCCGATCGCCGCCGGCTCGTCGAGCACGACGGCGATGAGGGTGGCGACATCCTCGCGGGCGATGCTGCCGCGCGGAACGCTGTCGCCGAGCGTGATCCTCCCGGTGCCCTCGTCGGTGGTGAGGCCGCCCGGGCGGAGGATGGTCCAGTCGAGCCCGGAGGCGCGGAGCGCCGTGTCGGCGTCGCGCTTGGCCTCGACGTACGCCTTCCAGACCGGGTCGGCGTCGTCGACCGGAGCGTCGACGCCCCAGGCCGAGACCTGCACGAACCGGCGGATGCCCGCCTTCGCGGTCGCCTCCTGCGACTTCACGGAGCCGCCGTAGTCGACGGTCCGTTTCCTTTCGATGCCCGAGCCGGCTCCGGCCCCGGCGGTGAACACGACCGCGTCGCAACCGCGGATCGCCTCGGCGAGGGTGTCGGCATCCGCCTTCTCGATGTCGACGAGCGCCCCGAGACCGCCGAGGCGGTAGACGTCCTCGGCGTGCTCGTCGTTGCGGACGACACCGACGAAGTCGTCACCGCGGTCGTAGAGCACCCGCATGAGCTGCTGGGCGACTTTTCCGTGGGCTCCGATGATCGCGACTCGAGTCATGACCCCATCCTTCCACCGAGCGTCGGCGGGAGGCGACACGCGTCCGCCTCGCGCGAACGCTCTCGGCGTTCGGGCCGGGCTCTGTTACCGTCGTCTGCATGACCGCCCTGCTCGAGCTCCTCGGACGCGCTTTCGCGTCCGCGCTCGGCATGCTCGGCGGCGGCAGCCCCGCCGGCGTCGTCGCGCTGGCCGGTGTGGCCGGCGCCCTCGGCCTCGTTGCGGTCGTCGCTGCGGCGGCACTCCGGTCGGTGGCGGCTCTCGCCGCCTCCCTGCGGGTGCGCTCCGCGTGGTCCCGGCCGATCCTCCCCGTCGCGGGATGGCTCGCGGAGAGCCAGTCGGCTCCGGACGCCGACGGCCGGCCGCGCCCCAGAGCGCCCGGCGTCTCCCTGCCGGCCGCGTAACCGCACCCCCTATCCCGCCACCGGGCGGACGGCGGCGCCTTCGCGACCAGACGCGTCCGCATCCGTCCGAATCGCAGGGATCACACACTCATGGACTTCTACTCCTGGCCGCCCATCGCGGCCCTCCTCGACGGGGCATACAGCCTCGTCACCGCTCTCTCCACCGCCGTCGAACCGATCGCCGGAACCGCCGCCGGCCTCGTCGCCGTCGTCGTCCTGACGATGCTCGTCCGCGTCGTCCTCGTCCCCGTCGGCGTCAGCCAGGTGCGCGCCGAGTACAGCCGCCGGCGGATCGCCCCCCGCCTCGCCGAGCTGCAGCGCCGGCACAAGGGCGACCGCGAGACGCTCGCCCAGAAGACGATGGAGCTGTACCGCGAGGAGCAGGTGTCGCCGTTCGCCGGGATGCTGCCGCTGCTCGCGCAGATCCCCGTCGTGACGCTGCTGTACGCCGTGTTCACGCATCCCACCATCGCCGGGCACGCCAACACGCTGCTCGGGGAGCACGCCTTCGGGGCGCCTCTCGGAACCAGCTTCGTCGGGCTCACCGGCGCGGGGGCCGGGGTCTGGCCGGGGATCCTCGTCTACTTCGGCGTCCTCGCGTTGATCGCGATCGTGACCACGGTGTCCCGACGGGTGCTGACGCTGCCGCAGCCGGAAGGTTCGACGGCACCGGTCGGGATGCTGCGCGCGCTGTCGTTCCTGCCCTATGTGACCGTGGTCTTCGCGGCGTTCGTCCCGCTGGCGGCCGCCGTCTACATCCTCACGTCGACGACGTGGACGGTCGCCGAGCGGTGGACGCTGCGCCGGCTCCTCGACCCGGCGCGCCGCGCAGGGGGTTCGACGCGGCCGACGACGTCGCACTGACGGGTAGCACTGAGCGGTCGCACAGCCCGAGGGTGGCACGATGGACGGCATGTGGAGACGCGCATCCGGTGATCGATCGGCGACGGGCGGGAGTCCGGAGACAACGGGCCGCCGCAGTCCCGGGCTCGGTGTCGGAGTGCAGGTCTACGTCCGTGAGCATGATCCTGTGTCGTCGGACGACTGGATCGGCGAGCCGACGGGCGTGATCATCGCGCCGGGCGACCGCGGGCTGCGCAACGTCTACGGGCCGCAGGACGGCCTGACGACGTGGACGGTGTCGTTCTTCGAGCCCCAGCACCGACGCGACGGACGCGGACCGTACGAGACGGCGATCATCCCGGCGTCGCTCCTCGTGGCCGAGGAACCGTACGACCGCTGAGGTCCCGCATCCTGCCGCTCCGCTGAACCGGTTCGGCACCCACTACCTCCCGGCGCGCCGCGAACCTACAATGTCGGCATGTTCGTCGAGGGCACCCTTCGATGGCAGGTCACGGAGGACTGCCCGTGGGACCTGCTCGTCGCCCTCGCCGTGCGCGAGCTCGCCGGTCTCCACGGCCGGGTGGAGCCCGCGCTTCCGCGACTCGAGCCGACGGTGCTCCCGGTGCTGCATTCCGGGCGGGCGGAAGCGGTGGACGGGCGTAGTGCATCCGCACCGGTGCCGCGCACCCGACCGGCTCCGTTCATCCATCCCGCTCGTCCCGCCGGACGACCGGCTGCGCCCGCCGCCGACCCGGATGCTGCGCGGGAGGAGGGCGCTGCCGCCCTCGCCCGGCAGTGGGAGGCGTGGTTCGAGGCGGCGGCCGACCGGCACCGCCGGCTCACGGCGCCACTGCTGCGGCCTCCGCATTTCGAGGCGTTCGACCGGGTGATCGAACTGCAGGATGCGGTGATCGCCCACTACGAGGCGGCCGCCGAGTGGGCGACAGCGCGGCACGCCGAGTATCTGGTGGACAGCGCCGAGCACCACGCCCGCCGCGCCGCCGACATCGTGGACGTGGTGCGCGAGCGCGAGCACGAGCTCCGCCGTCAGGCCGGGTACTTCCGGCTCGACATCGACGTGCTGCCGCTCGCCGAGAAAGGCACCTGGATCGTCGGCCCGCACACCGTCGTGGTCAGCGCGTCGCTGCGAAACGACTCCGTCGCCTTCCGCGACTGGCTGCGCCCGCTTGTCGCCGCCCTCGTCTGACGCCCGAGCGGCGGATCAGGCCGGGCGCTTGGCGGGGGAGACGGTGAGCGCCGGGTCGGTCTGGGCGACATCCCCGACGGCCTCGTCGATGCGCGCCATGACGTCGCCGGACAGACGCACACCGGCGGCCGCGGCGTTCGACCGCACCTGCTCCGGGCGCGACGCGCCGACGATCGCGCCCGACACGTTCTGGTTCTGCAGCACCCACGCCACGGCGAGCTGCGCCATGGTGATGCCGAGCTCGTCCGCGATCGGCTGGAGCCCCTGAACCGCGGTCAGCACCTCGTCGCGCATGAATCCGCGGATGGCGTCGGCGCCGCCCTTCTCGTCGGCCGCGCGGCTGCCCTCCGGCGCCTGCTGTCCCGGCTTGTACTTGCCGGTGAGCACGCCCTGGGCGACCGGCGACCAGACGATCTGCGAGATCCCGAGCTCGCCCGAGGTGGGCACCACCTGCTTCTCGATGACGCGCCACAGCATCGAGTACTGCGGCTGGTTCGAGATGAGTTGGATGTTGAGCTCCTTGGCGAGCGCGTGTCCCGCGCGCAGCTGGTCGGCCGTCCACTCGCTGACGCCGATGTAGAGGGCCTTGCCGGCGCGTACGACGTCGGCGAACGCCTGCATCGTCTCCTCGAGCGGGGTCTCGTGGTCATACCGGTGCGCCTGGTACAGGTCGACGTAGTCGGTGCCGAGGCGCTGCAGCGATCCGTCGATCGACTCGAGGATGTGCTTGCGCGAGAGCCCGACGTCGTTGTGGCCCTTGGGGCCTGTCGGCCAGTAGACCTTGGTGAAGATCTCGAGTGAGGCGCGGCGCTGGCTCTTCAGGGCGTCGCCGAGCACCTGCTCCGCGACCGTGTTGGCGTACGCGTCCGCGGTGTCGAAGGTCGTGATCCCCGCGTCGAGGGCGGCGTGCACGCACTCGGTCGCCGTGTCGTTCTCGACCTGGGAGCCGTGGGTGAGCCAGTTGCCGTAGATGATCTCCGAGATCTTGAGACCGCTGTTGCCGAGGTACCTGAATTCCATGCCCCCAAACGTACGTCGCCGAGTCCGCGAAGTGCACGTCGTGGTCGCTATTCGCCGGTTTTAGGCGCCACGACGTGCACTTCGGCGGAGGAGTGTCCCGCGTGTCGGCGGCGGGTGAGAAGCTGGAGTCGTGGGACGAGCGGATGGCAGCCAGCGGCAGGTGAGCGCGGCCGACGTCGACGACTCCGAGTCCGCCATCCTGCATGTCGACATGGATGCGTTCTTCGCGTCCGTCGAGCTGCTGGAGCGCCCGGACGCCCGCGGCAAGCCGGCGATCGTCGGGCATGCGGGCGGCCGCGGCGTCGTCACGAGCGCGACCTACGAGGCGCGGCGGTACGGCGTGCGCAGCGCGATGCCCATGTCGCAGGCACTCCGGCTGTGTCCGAACGCGATCATCCTCCCGCCCCACTACGACCGGTACACCGAGTACTCGGCGAAGGTGATGGACATCTTCCGGGAGGTCACGCCACTGGTGGAGCCGCTCAGCATCGACGAGGCGTTCCTCGATGTCTCGGGCGCCCGCCGCCTGCTCGGGTCGCCGCGCCGCATCGCCGAGCTGATCCGGTCGCGGGTGCAGGAGGAGACCGGGCTGACCTGCTCGGTCGGGGTCGCGGCGACGAAGTTCATGGCGAAGCTCGCCTCGGGCCGCGCCAAGCCGGACGGCCTGCTGGTCATCCCGCGCTCCGAGACGCTCGCCTTCCTCCGCCCGCTTCCGGTGGGCGCGCTGTGGGGCGTCGGTGCGAGCACGCAGGCGTCGCTGGAGCGGATGGGGCTGCTCACGGTCGGCGACCTCGCGGACGCCCCGCTGCACGTGCTTCAGAAAGCCGTCGGAGACGCGAGCGGTCGCAAGCTCCACGAGCTCGCGAACGGCCGGGACGACCGTGGCATCGTGACCGAGTCGCGCGAGAAGAGCATCGGCCACGAGAACACCTTCGGCACGGATGTCGGCGACCTCGACGTCCTCCGCCGCGAGTTCCTGCGCTTGTCTGGCCGGGTCGGCGAGCGGCTCCGCAAGCACGCGATGATCGCCCGCACGGTGTCGATCAAGGTGCGGTTCTCCGATTTCCGGACGATCACGCGGTCGCGCACGTTGGCGGAGCCGACCAACGTCGGCAGGCGCCTGTTCGAGGAGGCGTGGGATGTGTTCGGCGCCCTCAACCTCGACGTGCGGCAGACGCCGCTGCGGCTCATCGGCGTCCGCGCGGAGCAGCTGCTCGATGCGGGCGGCGACGCGGTCGCGCTCTGGGATCCGGACGAGGAGTGGCGCGAGACCGAGCGCACCCTCGACGCGGTGAGCGCGCGGTTCGGCCGCGGGATGATCGGACCGGCCTCGCTGGTGCGCCGTGCGCGCGATGCCGACGAGGAGGAGCGCGACGGCCGCAACCCGAAGTACGTGAGCGACTGAACGGGCCTGGTCGCACGGAAGGCCGGGGGCTACGCTCAGGCGTATGACGAACATCTCGCTCAAGCTCGCGGAGACGCTCAGCGCCTCCGGCATCAAGTCGGTCTACGGCGAGCCCGTCGTCGTCGACGGGACCACGATCGTGCCGGTGGCGGCCGTCCAGTTCGGTTTCGGCGCGGGAGTCGTGGGCGAGGGCGGCGAGGACGCCCCCGGCGGTGGTGGCGGCGGCGGATGGGCCGTGCCGTTCGGCGCGTACGTCTCCGACGAGACCGGGGTCCGGTTCCGTCCGAACCTGATCACGCTGCTGGCGATCGGCATCCCGTTCGTCTGGGTGGCCGGTCACGCCTGGTCGCGCGTGATCCGCGCGCTCAAGAAGTAGCACCGTGCCCTCAGCGGACTAGTATTGGGGGCGAACACGGGAGTCCGGTGAGCCGGGCTGAGAGGAGACTTCTCCAAGTCTCGACCGTCGAACCTGATCTGGGTCATGCCAGCGCAGGGAGGCCATCTCACATCCCGTGCCCTGTTTCGCTGAATGAAAGGGCACGTCCAGTGCATGCAACCATCACCTCCACGTCCACCGGCGCGCGTTCGCGCGTCTTCCGCTGGCGCGTCGTCGACATCGTCGTCGCCAGCGTCGTCGCCGTCGCGTCCGGCGTCGTCTTCTGGGTCTGGGGCATCGTCCAGAACCCGATCTCAGAGCCCGTGGGAGCCCTCCTTCCAGGCTTCCAGGGCATCCTGAACGGTCCGTGGCTGTTCGCCGGGGTGCTCGTCGCGCTCATCGTGCGGAAGCCCGGCGCCGCACTGTTCGGCGAGGTCGTCGCGGCGACCGTCTCGGCGCTGATCGGCACGCAGTGGGGATTCGCCACCCTGCTCTCCGGCGTCGTGCAGGGGCTCGGCGCCGAGATCGTCTTCGCGCTGTTCCTCTACGCGAACTGGCGCCTCGTGCCCGCCCTCCTGGCGGGCGCCGGCGCCGGGATCGCCGAGTCGATCCTCGACCTCCTGTACTGGTACCCGGGGTCCAAGCCGGAGTTCGCGATCACGTATGCGATCACCACGACGATCTCGGGCATCGTGGTCGCAGGCCTCGGCTCGTGGCTGCTCGTCCGCGCACTCGCGAAGACAGGGGCGCTCAGCCGCTTCGCCGCGGGCCGCGAGTCGCGGACGGCGTCGCGGGCCTGACGGCCGTGGAGTCGGGACTGACCGCCCCGGCCGCGGTCCGGGTCGACGGCTGGGGCTGGCGTTACGCCGGACGGGACGCCTGGGCGGCCCGCGGGGTCGATCTGCGGATCGAGCCGGGGGAGCGCGTGCTGCTGCTCGGCGCGTCCGGCGCGGGCAAGAGCACGCTGCTCGCGGGCCTGGCCGGTGTGCTCGGCGGGGATGACGACGGCGAGGCCGAAGGGTCGCTGACCGTCGGCGGCCGACCGCCGGCGTCGGCGCGGGGGACGGCGGGACTGCTGCTGCAGGATCCGGACGCCCAGGTCATCCTCGCTCGGGTCGGCGACGATGTGGCTTTCGCGTGCGAGAACCTCGGAGTGCCGCGGGACGAGCTGTGGGGCCGCGTCCGGCGGGCACTGAGTGACGTCGGTCTCGACGTGCCGCTCGACCGCTCGACGAGCCAGCTCTCGGGCGGTCAGAAGCAGCGCCTGGCGCTGGCCGGCCTGCTCGCCATGCGGCCCGGACTGCTGCTGCTCGACGAGCCGACCGCGAACCTCGACCCCGGCGGGGTGCTGGAGGTTCGGGATGCGGTTCACTCGGCCCTCGACGCCACCGGCGCCACCCTGGTCGTCGTGGAGCACCGCGTGGCGGTGTGGCGCGACCTGGTGACGCGTGTCGTGGTGCTCGGAGCCGACGGCGGTGTGCTGGCCGACGGCGAACCCGAACAGGTCCTCGCCGATACGGCCGGGGAGCTGCGGCGCGCCGGCGTGTGGCTGCCCGGCACGCCGGTGCCACGTTCGCCGTCGGTCGCCGAGGGCGCCCCGCTGCTGACGGCGCGCTCGCTCGTGTTCGGCCGGGGGCCGGCGGTGACACGGGGCCGGAAGCGCGGGCGTCCGCCGGTCGGGGCCCCGGTCGGCCGTCCGGTCGACGCCGACGTCCGCGAGGGTTCGGCCCTGGCGCTGACCGGAGCGAACGGAGCCGGCAAGTCGACCCTCGCGCTGACTCTCGGCGGCCTGCTGCCGCCGCTCGGCGGCGCGCTCGTCGCCGAGCCGGAGCTGGCGGCCGGAGCATCCACCGACCCGGCGATCTGGCGCTCGCGCGAGCTGCTCACCCGGATCGGCAGCGTCTTCCAGAACCCCGAGCACCAGTTCATCGCCTCCACGGTGCGGGAGGAGCTCGCCGCGGGGCCCCGGGCACTGCGTCTGGCGGCCGACGATGTCGAGCGCCGGGTGGACGAGCTGCTCGACGGGCTCGCGCTGACCAACGTGGCCGACGCGAATCCGTTCACGCTGTCCGGCGGTCAGAAGCGCCGGCTCTCGGTCGGCACCGCGCTCGCGACCCGGCCACGCCTCCTGGTGCTGGACGAGCCGACCTTCGGTCAGGACGCGCGCACCTGGGACGGCCTCGTGCGGATGATCGCCGAGCTGCGCCGGGACGGCCACGCCATCGTTGCCGCGACGCACGACGCCGAGTTCATCGAGGCCGTCGGTGCCGCCGCGCTCCGCCTCGACGTCGCGGAGGTGCGCACATGACCCTGCTGCAGCCCCTCCGCACCGGCCCGCTGGCGACGCTCAACCCCGTCGCGAAGCTGGGCGCGGCGCTCATCGTCACGGTCGCGCTGCTCCTGTCGATCGACCCGGTCTCGGCCGGCGTCGCCCTGGGGCTGGAGCTCGTGCTGCTGACGCTCGCGCGCATCCCGCTCCGCTCCGTCGTCGCGCGGACCGCCCCGGTGTGGATCGCGGCCCCGCTCGCCGGGCTCACGACCGTGCTGTATGGACAGACGTCCGGCACCGTCTACGTGCAGTGGTGGGCGGTCGCGATCAGTGACGGCTCGATCGCCCTCGGCGTGGCGACCGCACTGCGCGTGCTCGCCATCGGCCTGCCCGCCGTGCTGCTGTTCGTCACCATCGACCCGACCGACCTGGCGGATGGATTGGCGCAGCTGGTGCGCCTGCCCGCGCGTTTCGTGATCGGCGGGCTCGCTGCTCTCCGTCTGGTCGGACTGTTCGCGGAGGACTGGCGCGCCCTGACCCTGGCGCGCCGCGCGCGCGGCGTCGCGGAGTCGGGCGCCTTCCGCCGGTTCCTCGGGCAGTCGTTCGCCCTGTTCGTGCTGTCGCTGCGCCGCGGGACGAAGCTGGCGACGGCGATGGAGGCGCGCGGCTTCGGCGCGCCCGGCACGCGCACGTGGGCGCGCCCCTCCGTCTTCCGCGGGCGCGATTGGGCCGCCCTGGTCGTCGCGGCGCTGGTCGCCGGGCTCGCGATCGCGGCGGCCGTCGCAGCGGGGAGCTGGAATGCACCGCTCAGCTGACGACCCGATCGGCGTGCTCCGCTCAGCCGTCGCACGGGCCGTCGCCGACGCGACGAGCGCCGGCCGGACCCCGATCGTCCTGATCGACGGACCGAGCGGCGCCGGCAAGAGCACCCTCGCCGACCTCCTCATCGCGCGCTGGCCGGCGGAGGGGCGCCCGCGGCTCGTGCGCATGGACGACCTGTATCCGGGATGGGACGGCCTCGATGCGGGAAGCGAGGCGCTCGGCCGTGACCTCCTCGAGCCGCTCCGGGCGATCGGCGCGGGCAGCTGGCAGCGCTGGGACTGGGCGGGCCATCACCCGGCCGGGGTCGAGCTGGTGGCCGGCGGCGAGCCGCTCGTGGTCGAGGGATGCGGCACCCTCTCGCGCCGGAACACCGCCTGCGCGGACCTGACCGTCTGGCTGGAAGCGGACGACGCCCTGCGCAAAGAGCGTGCGCTCGCGCGTGACGGTGAGACCTTCGCGGCGGAGTGGGACCGCTGGCAGGCGCAGTTCGAGCGGTTCGTCGCCCGCGAGCATCCACGTGCCGCCGCGAACCTCGTCCTGGACGTGACGGGACTCGACTTGCCGGGTGGGATCACCGAGGTCCGATCGGGTACTACGGTGGAGTCATGACCGACGCACGACAGGACCCCGAATACATCGTCGAGTACGCCGACGGGCCGCTCGTCGGCCAGAGCGACCGCCGCTTCCTCGTAGACGGCAAGGTGGACGAGCGCATCGGCGTGATCGCCGCCGTCGAAGGCCTGGAGTCGACGTTCTGGTACGTCGCGGGCGAGGAGCGCGAGGTCGAGGGCCAGAAGCTGGTGTCGTACCACTTCGACGCTCCGGACTCCGACCCGGTGGAGGCCGACAAGGAAGACGAGTCGATCTTCGGGAACGGCGCCTGACCTCCCGCTGATGCCGGCCTCCCGCTGATTCCCGTGGGCTACGCCGGTCGTCCTGGCTAAGCCCAGCCCAGCTCGTGCAGACGCTCGTCGTCGATGCCGTAGTAGTGGGCGATCTCGTGCACGAGCGTGATGTGGATCTCGTCGCGCAGTTCGTCCTCATCGGCGCTGATCGCGAGGAGCGGCTCTCGGTAGAGCACGATGCGGTCCGGCATCTCGCCGAAGCCGTACGTGTCGCGCTCGGTGAGGGCGACACCCTCGTACAGGCCGAGCAGGTCGAGGGAGCCGTCCTCCGGGCGGTCCTCCACGACGAACACGACGTTGTCGAGGCCGTCGACCATCTCATCCGGGAGTTGATCGAGCTCGTCGGTGACCATCGCCTCGAAGGCGTCCTGGTCGAGGTCGAGCGTCACGCGCGGCTCACCACGCCTCGGCGACGGCGGCGTGGAGGTCGAGCAGCCCGGCCGTGCGCTCGCTCGGGCCGCGGCCGAACCCGCACTCGGTCGCGACGCCGAAGCGGGGCTGCGCGGTCGCGGCCGCCTGCGCCCGGCGGCGGGCGCCCTCCACGCCGTCCTCGTGATGCAGCAGCCCGAGGTACAGCTCGGTCTCCGCGGGGACCACGACATCGGCGAGCGGCGCGAAGTACGCCGCGTCGTCCCGCTCGATCGGCACCGGGAGGTGCACCCAGGTGACCGGGCGCGGAGCGGCGTCGAGGATGCCGCGGAGCACCGCAGCGAGTCGCCCGGCGTCGGTGGGCTGCACGAAGTGCTGCTCCTCCACATCGCCGTAGCAGAGGTGATAGCCGAGCTGCACGTCGGTGGGCACCGCCGCGGCCTGCCGGGCGGCGCGCTCCACGACGCCGGCAAGCACGTCGTCGCCGAACCACGAGGGCATCCGCCCTTCGAGCAGCGCGAACTCGACGGCGGTGTCCCACTGGATCGCGAGGTCGTCGTGCGGGATGCCGTCGAGGATGCGCTGCAGCTCGCCGAAGAGTGCCCGCTCGTAGGCGGGTTCGACAGCGGCGCGGTCCTCCGGCACGATGAACGGCCCGACCACGCCGGCCGGTGTCGGCAGGGACACCTGGAAGCGCACGCCCGCCGGGATCACGCCATCCTCGCGGAGGCTGCGGAACACGCCGTACGAGTCGAGAGCCGCCTCCGCATAGCCGAGGTCGGGGAAGACGAGGTCGTCGGCGGACACGCCCTCATCGAGATGGAACGGACGCGGGTCGAACACGCCGCGCAGCAGCGGCGCATCACCGGGGATGCGCGAAAGGCCGCTCATCGTGTCGAGGCGGCCCGTCTGGAACTGCACCCAGTAAAAGCGTTCGCCCACCTCGCCGTCCGGGATGCGGCGCATCCGGTCGCCGAGATGGGCGTTCACGGTGCGGAACACCGTCTCGGCGTCCGGCAGGTTGACGCTGCCGACGAGATGGGCTCCGCGGATGGCGGGGGAGGCGGGGGCGTGCTCGGTGCTCACTCGCGCGAGTCTACCGGCGGCCGCCGCCCGCCTTCCCGGCTCTCAGGTCAGTACCAGTTGACGGCCTCGGAGTGGCCCCACGCGGCGCACGGGGTTCCGTACCCGCGGGAGATGTAGTCGAGTCCCCACTTGATCTGGGTGGTGGCGTTGGTCGCCCAGTCGGTGCCGAACGACGCCATCTTGCTGCCCGGGAGGGCCTGCGGGATGCCGGTCGCACCGCTGCCGGAGTTGGACGCCTGGTAGTTCCACCCCGACTCGCGCTGCCACAGCTTGTCGAGGCACTGGAACTGGTCGGCACCCCAGCCGTACTGGCTGGCGGCGAGGCTCGCGGCGGTCGCCTTCGCGCCCGCCGGTGTGTTGGCGTTGGCGAGAGCCGCGGCAGCAGCGGCAGCGGCCTCTGCGGCGCGGCGGTCGGCATCGGCGCCGGCGGCGGCCAGGGCGTCGGACGCGGCCTGGGTCGCCACGATGCTGTCGCGGAGGGTGTCTTCGTCGAGCTTGGTGTAGCCGCTCAGGCCGGCGATCGCGGTCTTCGCCGCCGACGCGTCGGCCTTGGCCTGGTTCGCGTTGACGGTGGCCTCTGCTCCGGTCAGCGTCGTCTTCGCCTGGCGCTCGAGGCGGTCGCGCACGATCGAGTCGTACACGGAGAGCTGCTCGTGGCGCATCCCGGTGGCCTCGGAGAGCTCGCGGGTCTTCCGCTCGCTCTCCTGCTGCTGGGCCATCGCGGGGGCGAGGAGGCTGGCACTGACCAGCACGGCGGCGGCACCGGAGACGATGCGGCCGAAGGGGATGGGACTGCTCTTGAGGGTGGTACGGAGAGAACTCAGCATGCTTTTCCTGGATCGGGCTTCCCCGCCTGACGCATGGCGACGCCGTGGGCGTCCATGCGACCGGACCGTGTGTTTTCGGGTGGTCCTGCGGGCTGACTGCCGCGCGGCACGCGCGGAAGCGCCTCGTGGACCCGTGGTCCGGAAGGCGCGGCATGCGGCGCGGGTGTGCCGGGCGTGGGAAGGGCTGCGTGTCCAGGGCGACGCCGGGGGACGTCTCAGGTTGGGGGCCTTACGGGTTCGGGGCCTGGATGCGCGCCTGCGCGGCACGGACGGCTTTCACTGCCGTCGGTAAACGACCCTAGGCGCTGTTTCTGGACGGTTCGGGCATGGATCCTGGCAAAGTCGTGTACGCGTCAACGACCTGTCGGCGAGTCGGTCGGAGCCTCCGCGCGCTCCTCGGCCTCCACCTCGGCTTCTGCCGCATCCATGCGCCGGTCGGTGACCCAGAGCATCGGGATGAGCTGCAGCACGACCAGGATGCCCATCACGAGGAACACCCAGCGCACGCCGAACAGCTGACCGATCAGACCGCCGGCGAGTGCGCCGAGCGGCATCGTGCCCCAGGCGAGCAGGCGGTACGCGCTGTTGACGCGCCCGAGAAGGCGCGTGGGGGTGACGCGCTGCCGCAACGAGACGGTGATCACGTTCCAGATCGAGACGGTGACGCCCCCGATCAGCATGCCCGCCGCGATGACGAAGGGGTTCGTGGTGAAGAACGGCGTCGCGACGGTGAAGAGGGAGCCGACGATGGTCAATGCGAGGCCGCGCGCCCGTCCGAGCAGGCGCTCTGCGGGCTCCGCGAGGAAGGTGCCGAGCACGCTTCCGACGGCCGATGCCGTCAGCAGCAGCCCGTATCCCGGGTCGGTCAGCTTCATGGCCGACTGCGGACCGACGGCGTACAGCACGAACACGGTGAAAACGGCGGAGCTGGCGAAGTTGAAGACGCCCACCATGATCGCGAGCGTGCGCAGCAGCGTGCTGCGGCGGAGGAAGCGGAGGCCCTCGGCGATGTCGGCGCGGATCGTCGTGCGCTCTGGGCGATCGGCCCGGTAATGCCCGCGGACGAGCAGCAGCATCCCGATCGCCGCGAGCCACAGCAGGACGGGCGCGCCGAACGCGAGTGCGACGCCGGTCGCCACCAGGAAGCCTCCGAGCGGAGGGCCGACGAATTCGTTCGCGGTCAGCTCTGCCGCGTAGAGGCGCCCGTTCGCCCGGGAGAGGCGGTCGCGCGGGACGAGCTGCGGCAGGATCGACTGCGACGACGTGTCGTACACGGTCTCCGCGACGCCGATGCAGATCGCCGCCGCGTACAGCATCCAGATGGACCCGATCCCGGTCAGGGTGGCCACCGTCAGGAAGGCGAGGAAGAGCGCGCGGGCCGCGTTCGCGACGAGCATCAGGCGACGGCGATCGAGCCGGTCGGCGAGCGCTCCGGCCGTCAGCGCGAACAGCAGCCAGGGGAGGGTGAAGGCGAACGTGAGGCCGGCGATGAGCGCGGGGGAGTCGGTGTAGCGGATGGCGACGAGCGGCAGGGCGACCTTCATCACGCCGTCGGCGAGGTTCGAGAGGCCTGCCGACGTCCACAGCTTCCAGTAGCGTGCGCCGAGTCCGTTCGCGGTCATACGGCAAGGGTTGCACAGTGATTGAGAAAACTCAATCGATGGATGAAACCCCAATCCGCGCTAAAGTCGGAGCGTGACCGACGAAGCCAGCACCGACGCAGGACCGGACGCGAAGCGCCGCCCGGCGACGCCGCAGGAGCTCAAGGCCCTGTCGCATCCGCTGCGCGTGCGCATCGTTCGGCTCTGCGGCGACCGCGAGCTCACCAACAAGCAACTCGCCGACCGGTTGGGCGTCGACCCGGGCACGGCGTACTACCACGTGCGCCAGCTGGTCGACGCGGGGTTCCTGGAGCCGGCGGAGGTGCGGACGGGGGAGACGGGCGCTCTCGAGAAGCCCTACCGCTCCACCGGGCGGACCTGGTGGCTGTCCGTGCCCCTGGAGGACCTCGACCTGAGCGACGGCTTCGCGCCGGTGGATGCGTTCCAGCAGGAGCTCGCCGAGGCCGGTCCCGCATCCATCGCGACGTACGCCCGCTTCTCGCTGCATCTCTCGCCCGAGCATGTGGCCGAACTCGACCGGCGCATCGTCGCCGTCATCGACGAGTACGTGGAGACCGACGCCGAGCGGCGGCACCTGCCCGCGCACGGCGGGCTGTTCCTGCTGCACAGGACGGCCTCCCCGGGCGACGATGAGGGAGAGGACGCGGGAAAGGCGCCCTAGAGCGCCGTCGCGGCGGCCGCGAGCACCTGCGCCAGGGTCGGGACACCCTCCGCGCGGAACACCTCCGTGCCGTCCGGCGCTTCGACGATCACCGTCGGGGTGGAGCGGATGCGGTCGCGCTCGGCACGCTCCAGGTTGCGTGCCACATCCAGCTCGGTCACCACGATCCGCGGCGCGAGTCGCGTCGCCTCGGCGAGCACGGCACGCGTCTGCATGCACGGCTCGCAGAAGGCGGACGTGTAGAGAGTGAGCTGCGCCTTCCCGGTGACCTCCGGGACAACGGCCGGTGTCGAATCCACACCGTCAGTGTACGTCCGGGGAAATCGGGGCGACGATCGCGCGGTGCGGGCCGTCGGCACCACCGCTGTGCGGGCGGGACCAACAGAATCGTCCCGTGAGCCGAACGACCTTCACGCGCTACGTCGCCCTCGGAGACTCGCTCACCGAGGGTCTCTGCGACCGCGCCCCGGGGCAGGCGGACGCCTTCCTCGGCTGGGCCGACCGCCTGGCCGGCATCCTCGACGGCGACGCCCGGCTGGCCGGCGCCTCGCTGGAGTTCGCCAACCTGGCCGTGCGCGGCCGCCGAATCGCGGACGTGGTGGATGCGCAGATCCCGCACGCGCTCGACCTGCGGCCCGACCTCGTCTCCGTGATGATCGGCGGGAACGACCTGATGAGCCCCGCGGCCGACCCGGACGCGCTCGCCACCCGGCTCGAAGCGGGCATCCGCGACCTCCGGGCCGCGGGGACGACCGTCCTGCTCGCCAACATCTTCGATCCGCAGTTCGCCTTCTTCCTCAAGCCGTTCCGTGGGCGCGCGGCCGTCTTCAACGCGAACATCTGGAGCATCGCGCGGGATCAGCGCGCGATCGTGCTCGACGTGTGGGGCGTCCGCGAGTTCCGCGACCCGGCGATGTGGGCATCCGATCGGGTGCACCTGAGCACGCGCGGCCACCGGCTGCTCGCCGCGCAGGCCGCCCACGCCCTCGGGGTGCCGTACGCCGAGGTGAGCGGGCCGGAGACGACGGTCGCGCCGGAGGCGACGGCGCCGGTGCCGCCCGATTCGGTGCCGTTCCGGACCTGGCTGCGGGTGTACGCCATCCCGTGGATCGCCCGGCGGGTGCGGCACGTGTCGACCGGCGACGGGATGGGGCCGAAGCTCCCGGTGCCGCAGCGGGTCGACTTCGGGGCGCTGTCCGCGGGTTCGGGTCTGTCCGGCCCTGCCGGTCTGTCCGGGGGTGTCGGGGGCCAGCATTAGACTCCTGTTATGGCTACTTCCTCGGATCGACTGGTCTGGATCGACTGCGAGATGACCGGCCTCGACCTCGAGGTCGATGAGCTCGTCGAGATCGCGGTGGTCATCACCGACTTCGAACTGAACGTGCTCGACCCCGGTCTCAGCATCGTCATCAAGCCCGACGATTCCGCGCTCGAGAACATGGGCGACTTCGTCCGGCAGATGCACACCACCTCGGGCCTGATCGAGGAGATCCCGAACGGCAAGAGCCTCGCCGAGGCCGAGTACGAGGTGCTCGAGTACGTGCTGAAGTTCGCGCCGACCGCTCGGACGGCCCCGCTCGCCGGAAACACAATCGGTACCGACCGCATGTTCATCGCCAAGTACATGCCGCGGCTCGACAACCACCTGCACTACCGCAACGTGGATGTGTCCTCGATCAAGGAGCTCGCTCGCCGCTGGTTCCCGCGCATCTACTTCAACGCCCCGGAGAAGAACGGCGGCCACCGGGCGCTCGCCGACATCCTCGAGTCGATCCGCGAGCTCGACTACTACCGCTCGGCCGCGTTCGTCGCTCCGCCCGGGCCCACCACGGAAGACACCCAGGCGCTGGCCGCGGGCGTGGTGGAAAAATGGGCTCCCCGCATGTACTAGAATCGGTGAGTTGCTTCGGTCGATCCGCGTGATCGGCGAGGTGCCGTGGTGGGTATAGCTCAGTTGGTAGAGCGCCTGGTTGTGGTCCAGGAGGTCGCGGGTTCAAGCCCCGTTACTCACCCCACACAGGGCCGGACTCCCGTAGTCCGGCCCTTTTTTCGCATCCCCACGCCCCCACCGTCGAGTCCGCAAACTTTGCACGCTCGGGGCGCCGAAAACGTACAAAGTTCGTGTACTCGACGGTGGGGGGATGCGCAGAAGTGGACGGTGCCCCCGGCAGGAATCGAACCTGCGACCAAGAGATTAGAAGGCTCCTGCTCTATCCGCTGAGCTACGGGGGCGTCGAGTCAACGATACCGGAGCGCTCCGCTGCCGCCGCGTCAGAGCGTCTGGCCGGTCTTCCCCGCGCGGTTGACGATCGCGATCACGGGGCGGCGCCCGCGGAGGCCGAAACGAAGGCGGAGGCTCGCCTGCCGGGCGATGAGCACGGCGACGACGGCAGCCGCCGCGGCGGGCACGAGCCCGGAGATCGCCATGGCGACGTGCGGGCCGACCTGCTCCACGATCCACCCCATCAGCGGGCCGCCGAGGGCCTGCCCGCCGAGCAGCACGAGGATGTACAGCGAGATCACGCGCCCCCGGATCTGCACGTTCGACGACATCTGCACCAGGGAGTTGGCCGCGGTGATGAAGAGCAGGTTGCCGACGCCGATGGCGACGAGCAGCAGCCCGAAGGCCAGCTCGCCCGGCGCGAATCCGGCGAGTGCCTGCACGATCCCGAGGGCTGCGGCGGTTCCGACGACCATGGACAGCCGGACGCTGGTGCGGCGCGTCGAGGCGAGTGCGCCGGTGAGCGCGCCGGCGGCGACGAGCGCGTTGAACATCCCGTAGCCCTGCGCGCCGACGTTGTAGACGTCGTTCGCGTAGGCGGCGAGGAACACGGGCATGTTGAAGGCGAACACGGCGACCACGGCGACCATGACGATCGTCCAGAAGATCACCGGCTTGCGGCGTACGTACCGCATCCCCTCGGCGAGCTGCCCCTTGCCGCGGGGAGCCGCAGGCGACGCGTGCAGCTCTGACCGCTTGAGCGTCGCCACGGCGAACACCACGGCGAGGCACGCGACGGCGTTGATGGCGAACGACCATCCGCCGCCGACCGCGGTGATGAGGATGCCGCCGACGGCCGGCCCGATGAGCCCGCCGAGCTGGAAGATCGACGAATTCAGGCTGATCGCATTGCGCAGGTAGCGCGGACCGACGAGCTCGTTGACGAACACCTGACGTGCCGGGTTGTCCACGACCGTGACGAGACCGAGGGTGAACGAGATCGCGTAGACGTGCCAGACCTCGATGGCGCCGGTCAGCGTGAGCACGGCGAGTAGCGCCGCGAGCGCGGCCGCGCACGACTGCGTGATGACGAGCAGCCGCTGCTTGGAGTAGCGGTCCGTGATCACTCCGCCCCAGAGGCCGAAGAGCAGCATCGGCGTGAACTGCATGAACACGGTGACGCCGACGGCCGCGACGCTTCCGGAGAGCTGCAGCACCAACCAGTCCATCGCGATGCGCTGCATCCACACCGCAGTGTTGGCGACCAGGTTGCTTGCCGCGAACCGGCGGTAGTTCGGCACCCGCAGCGAGGCGAACGTCTCGCGCCACGGCGGCCGGGTGGAGAGGACCGGCATGGGTCCGGTGGGCGGGGCGGCTGCGGGGGAGTGCGCCACTGCGTGTTACCTCGATGTCGTCGCTGGTTCCGTATGAAGTCTCCCTTCGACATTACGCAATCCGGACTATTCTTGGAGCCGATCACGGGTATAAGTCCCATTGGCTTTTCGAATGGATGCGGAATGTTCGACCCGGTGCTGCTGCAGACCTTCCTCGCCGTCGCCGACACGCGGAGCTTCACCAAGGCCGCCGGGCGGCTGGGCATCAGCCAGCCGACCGTGAGCCAGCACATCCGCAAACTCGAGCAGGCGGCGAAGCGTCAGCTCATCGCCCGCGACACGCGTGAGGTGCGGCTGACGGACAACGGGGATGCGATGGCCGGCTTCGCCCGCACCATCCTGGCCGCACACGCCGAGGCGCAGAGCTACTTCAGCGGGTCGGCCATGCGCGGGCGCCTGCGCTTCGGCGCGGCCGACGATCTCGCGATCACGACGCTCCCGCGCATCCTGCGTCATTTCCGCCAGCAGAACCCGCAGATCAACCTCGAGCTGACCGTCGACCAGTCCGGCCCGCTGCACCGGAAACTGAAGGCAGGCCAGCTCGACCTCATCTTCATCAAGCAGACGCCGGGCACGACGGAAGGTGCGGTCGTGGCGACCGACGAGCTGGTGTGGATGGGGCAGGAGAAGACCGTGCTCGATCCGGACGGGCCCGTGCCGCTCATCTCGTACCAGGGTCCGAGCCTCAGCCGTCAGGTCGCGATCGACGCGCTGGAGGCCTCAGGACGTACCTGGCGGATCACGTGCAACACCCGCGAGGTGAACGGCGTGCTCGCCGCGGTCCGGGCGGGAATCGGTGTCGCCGTCTTCCCGCGGTCGCTCATCCCCACCGATCTGATCAAGGTGACCAACCGCTTCGGGCTGCCGGAACTCGGCCACGTCGACTTCACCCTGCTGTCCAACCCGTCGGCCGCTCGGGAGCCGGTGGATGCGCTGACCACCGCGATCCTGGCCCGCGCCGTCAGCCGCGTGGCCTGAGCCGGCTCAGCCTTCGATCGGCACGGCGTCCGGATCGGACGGCCGCACGCCGCCGTCCGCCGACTTTCTGCGGAGGGTCAGCGCGATCAGCGGGAAGAGCAGCACCGACAGCATCCCCGCTCCGACCAGGGCCGTCGCGGTCCCGACCTGCAGGTCGTGCTCCCGCACGCCGATCGCGGTCACCGCGACGATGATCGGCAGCCCGGTCGCGCTGAACAGCGTCAGTGCCGCCCGGTCGCGGAACGTCGAACCCGGTGGCACGAGGAACGACGCAGGGACACCGCGCAGAAGGAGCAGCAGGACGAGGAAGATCGGCAGCAGGATCAGTGCCCGCGGGTCTCCGAGCAGGGCCTTCAGGTCGAAGCCGATACCCGTGTTGATGAAGAACACCGGCACCAGCACGCCGAAGGCGACCGCCTCCAGCTTGCTCTCGATGTGATGCGCGTCCTCCGGCTTCGCTCCGGAGAGCAGGATGCGGCAGAGCACCCCCGCGGCGAACGCGCCGAGCAGCATGTCGAGTCCGAGGGCGATGCTCAGCCCGACGAGGGCCGCGATGACGCACACCACGAACCGTACGGCGAACTGTCCGCTGGTGTGCAGCGTCGCCCGGACGAGCCGGTGGAAGCGCTCGTGACCGCCGCGGGAGGCGAACCAGATCGCGGCGCCGGCGATCACGGCGAACCCGATCAGCACGAGCGCGGCGGCGAGCGGCTTCCGGCCGCTGAGGAACAGCGAGATCGCGAGCAGCGGGCCGAACTCGCCGACGGCGCCGACCGCGGTGACGACGCGTCCGAACGGCGTGTGCATCTCCCCGGCGTCGCGCAGCACCGGCATCAGCGTCCCGAGGGCCGTCGAGGTGAGGGCGATGCCGACGTAGACCCCGGGGACGATCGATCCGGCGATGACCGTGGCGAGCACGATCGCGAACACGAGAGATAACAGCCACCCCAGGGATGCTCGCCGCAGCGGCCGGCCGGCGATGGCCGGAAAGTCGATCTCGTTGCCCGCCATGAAGAACAGGAAGGCCAGGCCGAAGTTGGCGATCGCATCCAGGCCGGCCGTCTCCGGCACCCAGCCGAGGACGCTGGGGCCGATGATCAGGCCGAGGACGATCTCGAACACCACGAGCGGGATCTTCACGAACCGCCCGACCGCCGTGGTGAGGAGCGCGGCCAGGACGCCGAGGAGGGGGACGAGCACGACGCTCGATACGGCGGGTTCCATGGGCGCATGGTAGCGACCGGCACGGCGTTCGCGGCAGACCGTTCGTGGGAGAACGGGCGCGTTCACATGGGCGAAACCGGACGGGGATAATCTGGCGTCATGCGCGAACTTCAGGCACAGATCATCGAAGAGCTGCACGTCCGTCCGGAGATCGACCCGGCCGCCGAGATCGAGCGACGCGTCGGCTTCCTGGTCGACTACCTCCGGTCGACGGGTGCGGCCGGTTTCGTCCTCGGCATCAGCGGTGGCCAGGACTCCAGCCTCGCCGGGCGACTCGCCCAGCTGGCGGTCGAGCGTCTCGCCGCGGAGGGGACGGACGCCGACTTCATCGCGGTCCGTCTGCCCTACGCCGTGCAGCGGGATGAGGAGGACGCGCAGCTGGCGCTGTCCTTCATCCAGCCGAAGAGCTCGGTCGTCTTCAACATCCAGCGCGGCACCGACGGCGTCGAGGACGAGTACGCGGATGCGCTCGGGGAGCCGATGACCGACTTCGTGAAAGGCAATGTCAAGGCGCGCATCCGCATGGTCGCCCAGTACGCGATCGCCGGCCAGCGCACTCTGCTCGTGATCGGCACGGACCACGCGGCCGAGGCGGTGACCGGTTTCTTCACCAAGTACGGCGACGGCGGCACGGACATCCTCCCGCTCAGCGGCCTCACCAAGCGGCAGGGAAAGCAGCTGCTCGCGCACCTGGGTGCGCCCGCCCGGCTGTACGAGAAGGCGCCGACGGCCGACCTGCTCGACCTCAACCCGGGTCAGACCGACGAGGACAACCTCGGGCTGACGTACGTCGACATCGACGACTTCCTGGAGGGGAAGGATGTGTCGGACGAGGTCGCGGAGGCGCTGGAGGCGCGGTACCGGGCGACCGAGCACAAGCGGCAGCCTCCGGCGAGCATGTTCGACTCGTGGTGGGGCGAGACCGCCTACAGCCGCTGAGCTGTCCGAGGAACGACGAAGGGCGCCGGCGTGATGCCGGCGCCCTTCGTGTCGGGTGGAGTGCGTTGCCGCCGAAGCGGAGATCGTCAGACGGGCTGGCCCAAGCGGCTGGTGGGCGACGTGTCCTGCTGCTGAGCGCCGGCCGCCGCGGCCTGGACGAACGGGTTCGTCTCGGCGGTGTCGTCCCGCGCGGGCGCAGCCGCTGCGGGAGCCGCAGCGGTCGCCGGTGCGGCGTACTGCTCGTGGTGCTGCTGGGCGACCCAGGCATCCTGCTGGGCGATGAGCGAGCGCTCGGTGTCGGTGTTCTCGAACCGCCACCGCTCGAGGTCGCTCTGGAAGATGCGGCGGCCGCGGCGCGGGTTGTTCTGCCACTCGAGCAGGCGGTCGCGGAACTCCGCGATCGCGGGATCGAGCTGGTAGCCGAAGGTGGCCGACGCGCGCTTCATCTCGGCGAGCTGGTGGCCCGCCCAGGTGGCCGCGAGGCCTGCCGTCTTGATCGGGAGCAGCCGGACCATGATGTCGGCCTGGCCGACGGCGCGGTCGGAGAGCACCTGCTCGGCAGGGGTGAGGGAGTTCCAGACGGAGGCCTCGGTCGCGGCGTCGACGAGCGCGGCGATCGCGGACGCCTTCTGCTGGCGGTCGGTGCGGGAGAGGAGTCCCTTGAGGGCGCCTCGGGCGATCCATGCGGAGATCAGGCCGGAGACGATCACGGCGACCGCGAGGACCGCCGCGTAGAAGATCGCCGGGCGCGCGGCCGGCGACGTGAGCCAATCGACGAAGTCATTCCACCACTGCATGCCGTGATGGTAGCCGCGGTTGTCCACCTCGCCGCGGACCCTCCCCGTCGTGTCGTCAAACGGGCACGGCGTCCGCCGCGCACGACGTCCGCGCCGCGCGGCAGAATGGAGGCGACGATCGAAAGGGGACCCCATGCAGACCTTCGTGCTGGCAGGCGGATGCTTCTGGTGCCTGGATGCCGTGTACCGCGTGCTCCGCGGCGTGCAGGATGTCGTGTCCGGCTACACCGGCGGGACGACCGTCGATCCGACCTACGAGGAGGTGTGCACCGGCCGCACCGGTCACGCGGAGGCGGTGGCGGTCACGTTCGACCCCGAGGTGATCCCGCCGAGCGTCATCCTCGACGTGTTCTTCACGCTGCACGATCCGCGCCAGCTGAACCGGCAGGGCAACGACATCGGCACCCAGTACCGTTCGGCGATGTTCTACGACAGCGAGCACCAGCGCGAGCTCTTCGAGGGTGCGCGCGACCGCGCCGCCGAGTACTGGGACGGCGGGATCGTGACCACGATCGACCCGCTCGGGCCGTTCTACCGCGCCGAGGAGTACCACCAGGACTTCTTCGCGAAGAACCCGGGCCAGGGGTACTGTCTCGCCGTCGCCCTGCCGAAGGTGAACAAGATCCGCGCCTCCTACTCGGACTACGTGGCGGCCTGAATCCGTCCACCTCTTCCGGGTTCCGCCCGTTCTCCACAGATCCGCTGATCGCCGGCCGCCGACGCACGCGACCGGCGAGGCTGGGGCTGTGCCCGCCGCAGGAGCGGGCGCAGAGAAGAGGAGAACATGTCCGACACCGTGGCCGTCCGCGGCTTCGTCGCCACCGAGCCCCGTCACCTCGTCACCGAGGGCGGCGTGCCGATCACGAGTTTCCGGCTCGTCACCACGCACCGCCGCTACAACCGCCAGGCGTCCTCTTGGGAGGACGGCGGCAGCAACTGGTACACCGTGAGCGCCTTCCGGCGTCTCGCTCTGGGCACCGCGGAGTCCATCACGAAGGGCGATCCCGTGCTGGTCGCCGGGCGGCTGTGCCTGCGCGAGTGGACGGGCGAGAAGCAGGGCATGACGGTCGAGATCGAGGCGGAGTCGATCGGGCACGACCTCACCTGGGGGCGATCGCGGTTCACGCGGGCGGCCGGAGCGGATACCGACGGTGATCCTGTATCGGCACCTCCCGAGGGAATCCCAGCGGCGGCACCCTAAGATGCCGGATATGCCGTCTTCCGTGGTCCGCCGGGCTGGTTCGCCCGCCGCGTCAGCTCTCACCCTGGTGGCCGGACTGACCGTTGCGCTCGCCCTCGCCGGGTGCACGGGCTCCACGCCGAAGGCGTCTGCGACGCCCACCGCGACGCCGGTGGCGACCAGCACGGCCACGCCCACCGCGACCGCAGGGCTGGTGCCGGGCGGGACGGCGCAGGAGAACCTCGCCTACTTCGACACGGTGAACCACGCGACGCTCGCTGCGAACCCGAACGCCCAGGGTCGTGACTTCATCGACGCGCTCGTCAAGGCCGGTTTCACCAAGGCCGACATGCAGGTGACCGTCGACACGACGACCATCGGGCTCAAGGCGAACTCGATCCAGTTCTCGGTGCGGATGGGCGACAGCTGCCTGATCGGCCAGAACGGCGCCGACGCGGGCGGATACTCCAGCATGGTGACGCCCGTGCTGTCCACCGGGAACTGCCTCATCGGGCAGACCCGTCCGATCGACTGGTAGGGCCGGAGCCGCCCGGGAGGCGGCGCAGGGCCGGTATCCTCGAATACGGCAGTAAGCCGACGACAGGGAGTTGAAGAAGAAGAGTGGCCGAATACATTTACTCGATGGTGCGCGCCCGCAAGGCGGTCGGCGACAAGGTGATCCTCGACGATGTCACGATGGCGTTCCTGCCGGGAGCGAAGATCGGCGTCGTGGGTCCCAACGGCGCCGGTAAGTCCACCATCCTGAAGATCATGGCCGGTCTGGACACGCCCTCCAACGGCGACGCCAAGCTCAGCCCCGGCTACACGGTCGGCATCCTCATGCAGGAGCCCGAGCTCGACGAGGACAAGACCGTGCTCGAGAACGTCCAGGAGGGCGTCGGAGAGATCAAGCAGAAGGTCGACCGCTTCAACGAGATCTCCGGCCTGCTCGCCGACCCGGACGCCGACTTCGACACGCTCCTCGCCGAGATGGGCACGCTGCAGGAGCAGATCGACGCAGCCGACGCCTGGGACCTCGACTCCCAGCTCGACCAGGCGATGGATGCGCTCCGCTGCCCGCCGGGGGACTGGCCGGTCCACACGCTCTCCGGTGGTGAGAAGCGCCGTGTCGCGCTCTGCAAGCTGCTGCTGCGGAAGCCGGATCTCCTGCTCCTCGACGAGCCCACCAACCACCTCGATGCCGAGAGCGTGCTCTGGCTCGAGCAGCACCTGGCCAAGTACCACGGCGCCGTTCTCGCCGTGACCCACGACCGGTACTTCCTCGACCACGTGGCCGAGTGGATCGCCGAGGTCGACCGCGGTCACCTGTACCCGTACGAGGGCAACTACTCGACCTACCTCGAGAAGAAGCGCGAGCGCCTCGAAGTCCAGGGCAAGAAGGATGCGAAGCTGGCGAAGCGCCTCTCCGAGGAGCTCGACTGGGTGCGCAGCAACGCCAAGGGTCGCCAGGCCAAGTCGAAGGCCCGTCTGGCCCGCTACGAGGAGATGGCAGCCGAGGCGGAGCGCACGAGGAAGCTCGACTTCGAGGAGATCCAGATCCCGCCGGGCCCGCGCCTCGGTCAGATCGTGATCGACGCGAAGAACCTCGAGAAGGGCTTCGGCGACCGCAAGCTCATCGACGGCCTCACGTTCACGCTGCCCCGCAACGGCATCGTCGGCGTCATCGGCCCGAACGGTGTCGGAAAGACGACGCTGTTCAAGACGATCGTCGGCCTCGAGCCGCTCGACGGCGGAGACCTGAAGGTCGGCGAGACCGTGCAGATCTCCTACGTCGACCAGACGCGTGGCGGCATCGATCCCAACAAGAACGTCTGGGAGGTCGTGTCCGACGGGCTCGACTACATCCAGGTCGGCAAGACCGAGGTGCCGTCGCGGGCCTACGTCTCCACCTTCGGCTTCAAGGGACCGGACCAGCAGAAGAAGGCGGGCGTGCTCTCCGGTGGTGAGCGCAACCGTCTGAACCTCGCCCTCACCCTGAAACAGGGCGGCAACCTGCTTCTCCTCGACGAGCCGACCAACGACCTCGACGTCGAGACGCTGTCCAGCCTGGAGAACGCGCTGCTCGAGTTCCCCGGCTGCGCGGTGGTCATCACCCACGACCGGTGGTTCCTCGACCGGATCGCGACCCACATCCTCGCCTACGAGGGCACCGAGGAGAACCCGGCCGACTGGTACTGGTTCGAGGGCAACTTCGAGGCGTACGAGGAGAACAAGGTCGACCGTCTGGGCCCCGACGCCGCGAAGCCCCACCGCTCCGCGTACCGCAAGCTCACGCGCGACTGAGTCGGCCGGCCATGCGACTGCACGTCCCGATCAAGCTCCGCTGGAGCGACCTCGACGCCTACGGCCACGTCAACAACGCCGAGATGCTGCGCCTCCTGGAGGAGGCGCGCATCGAGGCGTTCTGGGCGACGGACGATTCCGATGGCGACGCCAACGGCGCGGCGGCGGGGAGCGGCGAGGCCGTCGGCGGGTCGACCGCGGTCCTCGACGGCCGTCCGGGTGCGGACACGCTCACGCTGATCGCGCGGCAGGAGATCGAGTACCTGGCGCCCATCCCGTACCTCCGCCAGCCGCTCGACGTGCAGCTCTGGCTGGGCCGCCTCGGCGGCGCGAGCCTCGAGGTCTGCTACGAGGTCTGGTCGCCGGAGGGCACGGAGCCGAAGACGCTGTTCTCGCGCGCGGCCACCACGATCGTGCTCGTCGACGCGACCACACAGCGGCCGCGCCGGATCAACGAGCGCGAGCGGGACGCCTGGACGCCGTACGTCGACGAGCCGGTGGCGTTCGCCAAGCGCTCCTAGACGACGCCCCGCTCCTCGCTCACGGGGCCGGCGTCGGCGCCGGGTTGCTCTGCACCGGGTTCGGGCTGAAGGAGTTCTCCCACACCGCCCGAGACCCCGCCTCGCCGATCACGATCACCTCGACGACCGTTCCGACGGCCAGCACGACCGCGATCACCGTCAGCACGATGATCGCGATTCGGCGCACCGTCACGCTCGGGCGGCGCGGCGACTCCGGCCGGTCGAAGAAGAAGAACCACGCCCACTGCACGACGGTGAACGCGAACAGCGCGATCACCCACGGCAGCAGCATCCGCCCGAGGGCCGCGTGCTGCTGGATCAGCGGTGTAACGGGCAGACGCGCCTGCAGCCACTCGCCGGCCTCCATGACCACGGGGACCAGGATCAGGTCCGCCAGCGCGAGCAGTGGCACCACGATCCCGAGCCGACGGCGTGCTGCCGGCCAGATCGGCACCAGCAGGGCGGCGATCGCCGTCAGCGGTACCAGAACGATGACGAAGTGGACCAGGAGGACGTGCAGCGGCAGTCCGTTGACCTCCACGGCGCGCCCTACGCGGTGACGGTGACGGAGTCGCCCGACACGGTCGCCTTCAGCTTCGGCAGCGGATCGCGCGCCGGGCCGTTGAGGACATCACCCGTCGTCGCGTCGAACTTCGAGCCGTGGCACGGGCAGTCGAACTCCTTGCCCTGCGGCGCGACCGTGCACCCCTGATGCGTGCAGACGGCGCTGAACGCCACCACCTGACCGGCGGACGGCTGCGACACCACGATGGGCTTTCCCGCGAGCGTGGCCGACACGGCGCCGCCGACGGGGATGGACGCGAGCGAGACCTCGGCCGTACCGCCGCCGCCCGCGGACGAGCCGCCGTCCCCGGACCCGGATCCGGATCCGTTCGCGTCCTGTCCGCCACCGGGTGTGCAGGCGGCGAGCAGGACCGCGCCGGCGGAAGCCCCGCCGATCGTGACGAGGGTGCGGCGGGTGAGCGGTGCGTGGTCGTTCATGCGGATTCCTCCCGTTCGGCGGATACGTCTTCTACGGTTATCACGAGACGGTCGCGCGGTCGGTTCAACCGTTCCGCATGAACCTTTCCGTCGGCTGCATCGTGTACGAGGTGGAGGTGAACATGCCGGAGGAGGACGCCCGCCTGCTGCGCGAGTTGCACGACCAGCACGCGCAAGCCGTATGGCGGTACGTCGTGCACCTCACCGGCGACCGTGCGATGGCCGACGACGTGGTGCAGGAGACACTCCTGCGCGCCTGGCGGAAGCCCTCCGTGCTCGACCAGTCGCAGCAGTCCGCGCGCACCTGGCTCTTCACCGTGGCCCGCAACCTTGTCATCGACGGCCGCCGCAGCGCCGCCCACCGGCACGAGTTCGGCACGGACACACTGCCCGAGCATCCAGCACCGGACAGCGAGGCGGACGCCGTCCTCGACGCCTGGCTGGTGTCGGACGCGCTGGCGGAGCTGTCCGTCGAGCATCGCGCGGTCATCGTGCACGCTTATTACGGCGGACGCTCGATCGCAGAGATCGCACGCGAGCTCGACATCCCGGAAGGCACGGTCAAGTCGCGCCTCCACTACGGCCTGCGAGCCCTGCGGCTCGCACTTCAGGAGAGAGGGGTGACGGAACGATGACCACACACGACGAGTTCGCCACCTGGGACGCCGCGTACGTGCTCGGCGCGCTCTCACCGACGGAACGCCGCGCCTTCGAGGCGCACCTGCGCGAATGCGACCGGTGCTCGGAGGCGGTCGCCGAGCTGGCGGGCATGCCCGGCATCCTCAGCCGCGTCCCGCGCGAGCAGGCCGCAGCGCTCCTGGAGGAGCCGCTGCCGGCGCCCATCGCGACCGACCGGCCCGAGCCCGCGGGCCCGGGGCCCGACGTGCTCCCGTCGCTGCTGCACCAGGCACGCCGGCGCCGCATCCGCTCCCGCTGGCTGGTCGCCGGGCTGTCGGCGGCCGCTGCCGCGATCGTGGTGGGATTCGCCGCCTTCGCCCTGCCCGCGATCCTGCAGCCCGCATCCACGCCGACCGCAGCCGTGGTCATGAAGCAGGTCGAACCGAGCCCGCTCACCGCCGACCTCCGGCTGACCGCCGAGCCCTGGGGCACACGCATCGACTCCGACTGCCGCTACGCCCACCTCGGGGGCGACGACGACGACCGCGCGTGGACCTACGCGATGGTGGTCACCGACCGCTCCGGCAAGCAGCACCAGATTTCCACGTGGACGGCCGAGGCGGGAACCGTCGCCACCCCGGTCGCGACCACGAGCATCCCGATCGCCGACATCGCGTCGGTCGACATCCGCGCAGCAGGAGGCACGGTGCTGCTGCGCAGCACGTTCGACTAGTCGTCGGCGCGCGGAAGGCGGATCGTCGCCTCCTGAGCGACGCTCGCCACCAAGACTCCGTCACGCGTGAAGATGCGGCCCTGCGAGAGCCCGCGCCCGCCACCGGCCGTGGGGGACTCCTGCACGTAGAGCAGCCACTCGTCCACCCGAGCGGGTCGGTGCCACCACATCGCGTGGTCGAGGCTCGCGGCCTTGAGCCCCGGCGTCGCCCAGGCGATCCCGTGCCGGCGCATGACCGACTCCATGATCGTGTAGTCGCTCGCGTACGCCAGCGCGGCCCGATGCAGCCCCGGGTCATCGGGCATGTCGCCGATCGTGCGGAACCAGACCGCCTGGTGGGCGACCCGATCGCCCTCCACCGAGAGGTAGATCGGCGAGGTGACGTGCCGCATGTCGAACGGGCGCTGGCTGGCCCAGTACTGCGCGACGGGATGGCGCACATCCTCGAGCGAGGTGGCGGTCGACGGCAGGCTCTCCGGCTCCGGGAGTCCCTCGGGCATCGCATCCTGGTGCTCGATGCCCTCGTCCTCCGTCTGGTACGAGGCGATCATCGACAGGATGGGCAGCCCGTTCTGGTACGCCTGGGTGCGGCGTGTGGAGAACGAACGGCCGTCGTGGATGCGGTCGACCGAGAACGTGATCGGGAAGTTCACGTCGCCCGGACGCAGGAAGTAGCCGTGCATGGAGTGGATGCTGCGGTCGTCCTCGACCGTGCGAGTGGCCGCAATGATCGACTGGGCGAGCACCTGGCCGCCGAACACGCGGCCCAGCGGCATCCACTGCGACGGGCCCGTGAAGATGTCCTCACTGGTGCGGGCGCCGGTGTCGGTCAGATCGAGCGCGGTCAGTAGGGAAGCCAGGGGCTCGGTCACGGTGCCTCCAAGTCGGTGGTGTGTTGGTAGTTTAGACATCCGATGAGCCAGTCGTTTTCTCTAGTCGATCTCCTCGCCGTCGCCGATCTGCAGACTTATCTGTCGCGGGCCGCCCGCGTCGAGGAGGGTTCCGTGCGCCTGATCGCCGGATCGGGGGTGCTGGCCGTCTACACGGCGATCCTGTATCCGCGCGGGCTGATGGATGAGACGCCGACCGTGCTGGGCCTGCGGACCTTCGCGACGGGCGCGGATGTCGAGTTCGACGTCGTCGTGCCCATCCGCTCGCTGCTCGACCGGGTCGCGCGGGTGCGCGAGAACGCAGAGGCCGCCGGGTCCGAGGGCGCGGGCGCGGAGGGGGCCGCCGAGCCCATCGAGATCCGCCTGCCGCTCGAGGTCTCGACCGTGACCTGGGCGGGCATCTCGCCGCCGCGTGGCGGCTGGCAGAAGGTCGGCGAGACATCGTCGGCGCTGCTGCAGTCGACCGCGAAGACAGGCGTCGCCGAGGTCGCCGAGGCCGTTCCGACCGGCACAGGCGAGCAGCTGGTGCAGCGTGTCCGCGCCGAGGTGTGGGGCCGTCCGATCGACGACCTCGAGTACATCCCGGCGGGCGCCGCATTCGCCGCGGACAGCCTCGGTTTCGTTGGGGACGACGACACCGTCACCATCTACGAGACGGGCCCCTGGACGCGCCTCACCACGCGCCGCGGCCACACCCTCGTCCGCCGCCAGGCCTGGACCCTCCGCCGCTGACCCACACCCCCCCACCGTCGAGTCCGCAAACTTTGCACGCTCGGCGGGTCTTCAGCGTGCAAAGTTTGCGGACTCGACGGCGGGCGGAGAGGCGCGAGGCGGGAGGGAACGAGACGGGAGCGGGGCGTCAGGCGCGGGCGGCGGCTCGGCCGGCCTGGCGGCCCGAGAAGAGGCAGCCGCCGAGGAACGTGCCCTCCAGGGCGCGGTAGCCGTGCATCCCGCCACCGCCGAAGCCGCTCGCCTCGCCGACCGCGTACAGGCCCGGGACGACCGCGCCGTCGGCCGACAGCACCCGCCCGTCGAGGTCCGTCTCGACCCCGCCGAGGCTCTTCCGGGTCAGGATGTGCAGCTTCACCGCGATCAAGGGCCCCGCCGCCGGGTCGAGGAGCTTGTGCGGCGTTGCGACGCGGATCAGCTTGTCGCCCCGGTACCGCCGTGCCGCCCGGATGGCGGCGAGCTGCAGGTCCTTGCCGAACTCGTTGTCCAGCTGGCGGTCGCGCTCGTGCACGTGCCGTGCGACCAGCTCGGTGTCGAGCGGGACGTCCGCGATGCGCTGCATCCCGGCCAACAGTTCGTCGAGCGTGTCGGCGACCACGAAGTCCGCGCCCTTCTCCTTGAACGCCTCCACCGGCCCGGGCGCGCCGGGAGCGACCCGCTTGGCGAGCAGCCGCACGTCCTTGCCGGTCAGGTCGGGGTTCTGCTCGCTCCCGGAGAGCGCGAACTCCTTCTCGATGATCTTCTGGGTCAGCACGAACCAGCTGTAGTCCGAACCCGTCCGCCGCAGGTGCTCCAGCGTCCCGAGCGTGTCGAATCCCGGGTACAACGGCGACGGCAGCCTGTCGCCGTGCGCATCCAGCCACAGGGATGACGGGCCGGGCAGGATGCGGATGCCGTGCCGCTCCCACACCGGGTCCCAGTTCTGGATGCCCTCGGTGTAGTGCCACATCCGGTCGCCGTTGATCAGGTGAGCGCCCGCGCTCTCCGCGATCCCCAGCATGCGGCCATCGACGTGGGCCGGCACTCCGGAGAGCATGGATGCGGGCGGCTCGCCCAGCCGTGCAGGCCAGGCGGCGCGGACGAGGTCGTGGTTTCCGCCGATCCCGCCGGAGGCGACGATGACGACCGGCGCGCGGAGCTCGAAGTCGCCGACGACGTCCCGGTTGCTGGGAGCCCCCCGGCCCGCGATGTCGGGTGCGAGCACCGCACCGCGCACGCCGACGACCCGGCCGTCCTCGACGATCAGTTCGTCCACCCGGTGCCGGTTTCTGATCGCCGCGCGTCCGTTCGCCGCCGCCGACTGCACCCGGCGGGCGAACGGCTCGACGACGCCGGGTCCCGTTCCCCAGGTGATGTGGAAGCGGGGGACCGAGTTGCCGTGACCGCCGGCCCTGCCGTCGCCGCGCTCCGCCCATCCCACGACGGGGAAGAAGCGGACGCCCTTCTCGTGCAGCCACGCGCGCTTCTCGCCGGCCGCGAACTGCAGGTACGCCTCCGCCCACTGCCGTGGCCAGTGGTCCTCGTCGCGGTCGAAGCCGGCGGTGCCGAACCAGTCGTCGCGGGCGAGCGCGAGGGAGTCGTGCACGCCCATCCTGCGCTGCTCGGGGGAGTCGATGAGGAAGAGTCCGCCGAACGACCACCACGCCTGCCCGCCGAACGACGCCGACGGTTCCTGCTCCACGATCGTGACCCGGCGCCCCGCGTCCAGCAGTTCGGATGCGGCGACCAGGCCCGCAAGGCCCGCGCCGACGACGATCGCGTCGGGTTCGTAGGTCATCCGTGTCTCCTTCGGCACCGGGATGGCGGGAGGAGCGCTACTCCTCGAATGTGTTGACCATAGCGAACGCGGCCCGCTCGAGGTAATTCCAGAGCGTCTCCTCCTGCAGCGGCGGGAGCTCGAGCTCGCCGACCGCGGTCCGCATGTGGGTCAGCCAGCGGTCACGGGCGTCCGGGTTCACCTTGAACGGGTTGTGACGCATCCGCAGCCGCGGGTGCCCGCGCTGCTCGCTGTACGTCGTCGGGCCGCCCCAGTACTGCTCCAGGAACAGCGTCAGCCGCTCCTTCGCCGGCCCGAGGTCCTCCTCCGGGTACATCGGTCGCAGCACCGGGTCGTCGGCGACGTCGCGGTAGAACGCGTCCACCAGCCGGACGAACGTCTCGTGTCCGCCGATCTGGTCGTAGAAGCTCGGCTGAGGGCCGACGGGGATGCTCATCGCGCGGGTCCGTCCGTGTCGGGGCGGGCGTCGGGCGCGGCGTCGGCGTCCGGCTTCGGCGTCGCGGGCTTGCGGGGCGCGGGCTTGTCCGCCGGCTTGTCGCCCGCCGGCTTCTCGACCGGCTTCTCCGCGCCCGCCTTCTCCGCCGCGGTCCGCACCGACGCACCGCCTTCGACCGCCGGCGTGATTCGGATCGCGCCCGGATCCGCCACCCGTCCGCCCGCCGCCTGCTGCCGCTTCGCCGCCGCGCGCGCCTTGCGTCCCTTCAGCGGCGGCTCGGGCGTCACCGCCTGGCTCGGCCGGGTCCGCGGCGGCTTCGCGCCCGTGACGCTCCCCGCGCTGTCGAATCCGCTCAGTACGACGGCCGAGAGCGACGGGAGCTTCACACCCATCTCGTCCAGCGCCTGCTTGAGGCGGAGGCGCAGTTCGCGCGAGACGTCGTCCTTCGCGGTCGTGCGGGTCTTCAGCACGATGCGGATGACGATCGCGTCGGCCGAGATCGACTCGATTCCCCACAGCTCCGGCTTCTCGAGGATGCGCGAGCGCCATTTGGCGCTCGTCGCGAGCGCCGTCGCGGTCTCCAGCATCTTGGCTTCGACCGCCTCGACATCGGCCTCGTAGGGCACGGCCAGGTCGATGATGACGCGCGCCCAGCCCTGCGACATGTTGCCGACGCGGAGGATCTCGCCGTTGCGGACGAACCACAGCGTGCCGTTCACGTCGCGCACCTGGGTGACGCGGATGCCGACCGCCTCGACGACGCCGGTCGCAGAGCCGAGGTCGACGACGTCGCCGACGCCCAGCTGGTCCTCCATGACCATGAACAGGCCGTTGAGCACGTCCTTCACGATGTTCTGCGCGCCGAAACCGAGACCGGCGCCGATCGCGGCCGTGAGCAGGGCGAAGGATCCGAGCACATCGGGAACGAAGACGTTGAGGATGAGGATGATCGCGATGATGCCGATCGTCACGTTGACGATGTTGGTCAGCACCGAGCCGAGCGTCCGGGTGCGCTGCACCACGCGGACGGCCGCGAGCGGCGACGCGACGAGCGCCTGGGTATCGCTGACGTTCTGGCCCTTCTTGACGCCGCTGACGATCCGGCCGACCACCTTGCGGATGACGACGCGCAGGATCCAGCTGAGGAGGAAGGCACCGGCGACGATGCAGACGGCGTTGACGATGTTCCAGCCGGCGTCGACCGCCCAGGACCCGAGATCGGTCCAGAAGTTCGCTTTGAGGATTTCCATACCCCGTCGAGCCTAGCGAGCCGCGCCTTGGCGGTCGCTGGAATCGGGGGCGCGGCGGTTCATCGCTCCAGCAGCCCGTGCTCGTACGCGAAGATCACGGCGTGCACGCGGTCGCGCAGCTGCAGCTTCGAGAGCACGCGGCCGACATGCGTCTTCACCGTCGACTCGGTGAGGTAGAACCGCGCGCCGATCTCGCCGTTGCTCAGGCCTTCGCCGATCGCGAGCAGGATCTCGCGCTCGCGCGGGGTGAGGGCGGCCGCCGGGTCGTGCCCGGCCGGGTTCGGCGACGATCCCGACGGGAGCCGGTCGGCGAACATCTCCAGCATCGCCCGGGTCACCCGGCCGGACACCGCCGCGTCACCCGCCGCCACCGCGCGCACGGCGCCGATCAGCTCGTCGGGGCGCGCATCCTTGAGCAGGAATCCGCTCGCGCCCGCGCGGAGCCCGCCGAACGCGTACTCGTCGAGGTCGAAGGTGGTGAGGATGATGATCCGCGCGCCCGGGTCGGTCTCGACGATGCGCCGGGTCGCCTCGATGCCGTCGAGTACCGGCATCCGCACATCCATCAGCACCACATCCGGACGCACCTGTGCGGTGAGCCGGACGGCCTCGGCACCGTCGGCCGCCTCGCCGACCACGGCGAGGTCCGGTTCGGCCTCCAGCACCATCCGGAAGCCCATGCGGACCAGCTGCTGGTCGTCGACGAGCAGGATGCGGATGGGGGCGTCGGTCACGGGTTCTCCTTCGGGGTCGTCGCGGGGGCGGGCGTCGTCGTCATGTCTGGAGGCGGAGGCGGAGGAGGAGGTGGCGCTGCGGAGGCGGGCGCTGCCGCACGGACGGCGTCGAACACCGCCCGCACCCGCCAGCCTCCACCGGGTCGTGGGCCCGCCTCCAGCGTCCCGCCGTACAGTCCGACGCGTTCGCGCAGGCCGATCAGCCCGCGTCCGGAGCCCTGCCCGGCTGAGGGATGCAACGCAGCGTCGTCATCGATGGTCACGATGACCGTTCCCGGCTGGAAGACGATGACGACGCGCACGGCCGTCGCGGTCGGGGCGTAACGGAGGGCGTTGGTGAGTCCCTCCTGCACCACGCGGAAGATGGTGAGCTGCTGCCCGATGTCCTCCGGGGGCAGACCGGTGACGGTGATCCGCACCGGCAGACCAGCGGCACGGAACGTCTCGACCAGTTCCGCCAGCTCGCCGACGCCCGGTTGCGGTTCCCGGGCTGCGGCTCCGTCCTCGCCGTCGCGCAGCACGCCGAGCAGGCGGCGCATGTCGGCCAGAGCGCCGCGCCCCGTCTCGGCGACGAGGCGCATGGCCTGCGCCGACCGCTCGGCCTGTTCCATCCGCTCGGACTCCGGACGATCGGATGCCGTATCCGCCATCCGCGCGGAGCCGTCCGCCAGCGTGATCATCACCGTGAGGCTGTGCGAGACGATGTCGTGCATTTCGCGTGCGATACGGCTCCGCTCCGCCGCGGCGGCGATTTCCGCCTGCTGGTCCCGCTCGCGAGCGAGCTGACGGGCGCGGTCGATGAGGGCGTTGAGGTAGCGCCGGCGGTTTCCGACGTTGCTGCCGATCAGGACGGAGACGACGCTGAACGACAGCACCAGGATGCCCGACGGGATCGCCGCCGTCTCGAGCGGCGTGAACACCTTCGCCTGCGTGAGCAGCACCTGAACGATGAGCGTTGAGACCGTGACGGCGGAGGTCACGGCGAAGGCCACCCACGCCGAGCGGATGGAGCGGTAGACCGCGAGCGCGTACAGCGCGAACAGGGTGGGCACCACATCCATGTCGCGGCCGAGGAAGACGCTGGTGCCGAGCAGCACGGTCGCGATCGCGAAGACGACCGCGGGCTGCTGCCGCCGTGCCAGCAGGGCAGCGCCGGCCACGGCCGACAGGACGAGGTGGATGAGTTCCTGCGGCGTCGGGTGGACGGCCGAGACGACGAGCGCCCCGACGACCGAGGGGATGAGGTAGAACGCCGCGACGAAGATGTCGACGGCGAGGGGATGCGCCCCGAAGAAACGACGCACGACCCCGGGCGGTCTCGGCAGTTCGAGTCCGTCCGGGGTCTGCGTGGTGGTCGCCTCCGAGGTCACGACGAGGGTCAGGCGTCCCTGCGCTGCAGCAGCACCGATCCGGCGATGAAGGCGACGACCGCCCAGACGAGCACGGTCACCACGTTCGCCCAGGGCTCGAGGTCGCCGTTGCCGACTCCGGCGAGGCCCTGTCCGGCGTTGCTGATGAGGTAATGCCCCGCGTCGGCCACCCACTGGGTGCGGGTGAGGCCGCTGACGAGGTTCGCGATGATCGGGAGCACGAGCAGCACGCCGAGAGCACCGGCGATGCCGCCGGCGGTCGACTTGAGGACGGCGCCGACTCCCAGCGCGAAGACGGCGACGAGACCGAGGTACGCACCGGCGCCGAGGATCGCCCACAGCGTGTCGGAGGACAGCAGGTCGCCCTCGTATCCCTTTCCGTTGAGGATCGGGACGGCGACCGCCCACGATGCGGCGGACGACACGAGGCCGACGAGGAACGCCACGACGAACAGCACGAGCGTCTTCGCCGCGAACACCGGGAAGCGGCGCGGGACGGCGGTGAACGACGAGCGGATCTGGCCCGTCGAGAACTCGCCGCTGATCACGAGCACACCCAGTACCGCGATCACGAGGGACGCGAAGGTCAGCCCGGCGGTCGCGGCGGTCGTCGCGAACGCCGCGCTCTGCGCCTCGATGGCGGCGCGCTGACCCTCAGGCACCCGGTCGACGAGCAACGATTTCTCGGGGATGGCCACCGCGACGAGGGCGGCGATTCCGACCACGAGCACGACGGCGCTGATCAGCGTCCAGAAGGTCGACCGGAGGGTGCGGAGCTTGATCCACTCCGACCGGATCACGCGCGGGAAGCTGAGCCGGCCGAGCGAGGTGTGCGGGTGCCCGACCGGGGTGGCGGGGGATGTGGCGGTGCTCATCGGCTGACCTCCGTGCGGTACTCGACGTCGTCCTGGGTGAGCTCGAGGTAAGCCTCCTCGAGCGATGCGCTGATCGGGGTCAGCTCGTGGAGCACGATCCCGTCGCGCGCGGCGGTCTCGCCGATCTGGGCGGCGGTGAGGCCGGTGATCTCGAGCAGCTGCGCCTCGACACCGGTGACGGCGACGTCCGCGCCGGCGACGGCCCGTGCGAGCTGCTCCGGCTGCGGTGTCCGCACGCGGACCGCGTGGCGGGTGGCGGCGGCGAGGATGCTGTCCACTGGCGCGTCCGCGAGCACGCGTCCGCGGCCCAGCACCACGATGTGGTCGGCGGTCTGCGCCATCTCGCTCATCAGGTGCGACGAGAGGAAGATCGTCCGGCCCTGCGAGGCGAGATGCCGAGCGAACTGGCGAACCCAGAGCACGCCCTCGGGGTCGAGTCCGTTCACGGGCTCGTCGAGGATGAGCGTCGCCGGATCGCCGAGCATGGCCGCGGCGATACCGAGCCGCTGTCCCATCCCGAGCGAGAATCCGCCGACGCGCTTGCTCGCGACCGACTCGAGACCGGTCATGCCGATCACCTCGTGGACGCGGGACTTCGGGATGCCGTGAGTCGCCGCCAGCGACAGCAGGTGCGCGTAGGCGGTGCGGCCGGTGTGGATGGCCTTGGCGTCGAGCAGGGCGCCCACTTCGGTGAGCGGCGAGCGGAACTCGGCGTACCGCTTGCCGTTGATGAGCGCCTGGCCCCGGGTCGGGCGGTCGAGCCCCATGATCATGCGCATGGTGGTCGACTTGCCGGCGCCGTTCGGGCCGAGGAAGCCCGTCACTTTGCCGGGCTGGATGGTCACGGTGATGTCGTCGACGGCGGTCTTCGCGCCGAAGCGTTTGGTGAGGTGATCGAGCTGGATCATGACTCCGAGACTAGGGGTGACGGGTCGGCTCGTCATCGTCCCGCGGTACGACGGCGGGTCGGCCCCGGGCACGGAACGAGGGGCCCCACCGCGGTGAGGCCCCTCGTTCCGTCGTTCGTTGCGGCGGGATGGTCAGTGCGCGCCCGTTACTGCGCGTCCCGCTTCTGAGCGGCGAGCGCGCGCTCGACACCCGCGAGGTTCTCCACCACCATCCGGCGCAGCGCAGCCGGCTCCGGGTTGGCGTCGAGCCAGGCGCGGGTGGCGTCGCGCAGGGCCTCGTTCGCCAGCGGAGCCGGGTACATGCCCTCGACCAGGTACTCCGCGATCTTGTAGGTGCGCGAGGTCCAGATCTGCTGCAGCGCGGCGAAGTACGGCTCGACGAACTGGGCGAGCACGCTCTTGTCCTTCGCGCGCTGGAAGCCGATGCCGGTGTACCGGACGATCGTGTTGGGCAGGCTGTCCGAGCCGAACACCGAGTCCCACGCCGCCTGCTTGCCCTCCAGCGTCGGGATGCTGGCCCGGGCCTGCGCGGCGAACTGGCCGCCGTTCGCGGTGTTGTCGGCGGCGAGGGCCGCGTCGATCTCGGCGTTGCCGGCCGCGCCGCCCGCAACGAGCGCGATGAGCAGCTCCCACGACAGGTCGGTGTCGATCGTCAGGCCTTCGAGCGTCACGGAGCCGTCGCGCAGCGCCGCGACCGTCTCCAGCTGCTCGTCGGTCGAGGCGAGCGCCGCGAAGAACTTCACGAACTGGAACTGCGCGTCACTGCCGGCCTCCGCGCCCTTCGCCAGCTCCCACAGCGCGGACGCCGCATCCTGAGCCGTCTGCTTCTGGCGCTCGGGCGCGACGTACGCGGACGCCGCGAGCACCAGCTGGTTGAGCGTGGTGCGGATGGTCGTCGACTCGGTCTCGGACGCGATATTGCCGAGCACCAGGTGCACGTAGTCGCTCGCGCTCGTCTCGGCGTCGCGGGTCGCATCCCACACCGCACCCCAGACGAGCGAGCGGGCGAGCGGGCTCTCGATGTCGGAGAGGTGCTCGATGGCGACCTTGAGCGACTCCTCGTCGAGGCGGATCTTCGCGTAGGCGAGGTCGTCGTCGTTGATGAGCACGAGGTCCGGGCGGCGGGTGCCGACGAGGTCGGCGACCTCGGTGCGCTCTCCGTCGACGTCCAGCTCGAAGCGCTCGTCGCGGATCAACTTGCCGTCGCGGAGGTTGTACAGGCCGATCGCAAGGCGGTGCGGACGGATGGTCGGGTAATCGGCGGCCGCCGACTGCAGAACGGCGAAGGAGGTGATGGTGCCGTCCGCATCCACCGTCAGCTCCGGGCGGAGGGTGTTGACGCCGGCGGTCTCGAGCCACTTCTTCGACCAGTCGGTGAGGTCGCGGCCGCTGGTGGCCTCCAGCTCGACCAGGAGGTCCTTGAGCTCCGTGTTGCCGTGCGCGTGCTTCTTGAAGTACTGCGCGACGCCGGCGAGGAAGTCGTCCTGGCCGACCCACGCCACCAGCTGCTTGAGGACGGAGGCGCCCTTCGCGTAGGTGATGCCGTCGAAGTTGACCTGCACGTCCTCCAGGTCGTTGATCGTCGCGACGATCGGGTGCGTCGAGGGCAGCTGGTCCTGGCGGTATGCCCAGCTCTTCTCCATAGCGGCGAAGGTCGTCCACGCCTCGGTCCACTCGGTGGCTTCGGCGGTCGCGAGGGTGGAGGCGTACTCTGCGAACGACTCGTTCAGCCAGAGGTCGTTCCACCACTTCATGGTCACCAGGTCGCCGAACCACATGTGCGCCAGCTCGTGGAGGATGGTGACGACCCGGCGCTCCTTGATGGCGTCGGTGACCTTCGAGCGGAAGACGTACGTCTCAGTGAAGGTGACGGCTCCGGCGTTCTCCATCGCGCCCGCGTTGAACTCGGGCACGAAGAGCTGGTCGTACTTCTCGAAGGGGTACGCGTAGTCGAAGCGCTCCTCGTAGAAGGCGAAGCCCTCGCGGGTCTTGTCGAAGATGTAGTCGGCGTCGAGGTACTCGGCGAGGCTCTTGCGCGTGTATACGCCGAGAGGGATGGTGCGGCCGTCGCGGCTGGTCAGCTCGCTGTGCACCGACTCGTACGGGCCGGCGACCAGCGCGGTGATGTAGGAGGAGATGACCGGGGTGGGAGCGAACGACCAGACCTTCGTGCCGTCGCCCGCATCCTGCGGCTCGGGGGTGGGGGAGTTGCTCACGACGGCCCAGTGCGCCGGGGCGGTGACCGTGAAGGTGAACTGCGCCTTCAGATCCGGCTGCTCGAACACCGCGAACATGCGCCGCGAGTCCGGCACCTCGAACTGGCTGTAGAGGTAGACCTCGCCGTCGACCGGGTCGACGAAGCGGTGCAGGCCCTCACCGGTGTTGGTGTAGATCGCGTCGGCGACCACGGTCAGCTCGTTCTCCTCCTGGAGGCCGTCGAGCTGGATGCGCACCCCGTCGCTCACGGTCGCCGGGTCGAGCTCCGCACCGTTCAGCGTCACGCTGTGGACCGTCCGCGTGATCGCGTCGATGAAGGTCGACGCACCCGCGGTGGCCGAGAACCGCACCGTGGTGGTGCTGAGGAAGGTCTCCGGACCCGTCGTCAAGTCGAGGCCGACGTCGTAGCTGTGGGTGCGGACGAGCGACGCGCGCTCCTGTGCTTCGATGCGGGTGAGGTTTTCTCCGGGCAACGCTGACTCCTTCGAGGGGATCGGACGGGTGGATGGTGTCCACCCGTCCACCTTAGCCACCGGTTCCGACGCCGTCGGTGGCCGTCCCTAGACTGTGGATATGCGCATCCACATCGCCACCGATCATGCCGGACTCGACTTCAGCAGGCACCTGCAGGAGCATCTGACCGCTGCCGGTCACGAGGTGATCGACCACGGACCGGTCGAGTACGACCCCATCGACGACTACCCGGCGTTCTGCATCAACGCCGCCGCCGCCGTGGTGCGCGACCAGCAGGCCGGTGTCGAGGCGCTCGGCGTCGTCTTCGGCGGCTCCGGCAACGGCGAGCAGATCGCCGCCAACAAGGTCCGCGGCGCCCGGGCCGCCCTGGTCTGGAGCGAGTCCACCGCGCTGCTCGCCCGCCAGCACAACGACGCCAATGTCATCGCGATCGGCGCCCGCCAGCACACCGTCGAAGAGGCCACCGGCTTCATCGACGCCTTCATCGCCGAGCCCTTCTCGTTCGAGGAGCGCCACGTCCGCCGCATCGCCCAGCTGGCGGAGTACGAGGCCACCGGCGACATCGCGGGCAAGCACGTGGACCGCTGATGCCCGAGGGTCACTCCGTCCATCGCATCGCCCGGCAGTTCGCGGTCAATTTCGTCGGCCACCGGGTCTCCGTCTCGTCGCCGCAGGGGCGGTTCGCCGCGGACGCGACACGCATCGACGGCCACGTGATGACCGACGCCAAGGCGGTCGGCAAGCAGATGTTCCTCGAGTTCGACAACGGCCTCTGGCTGCGCGTCCACCTCGGCCTGTACGGCGCGTGGGACTTCGCGGGCGACATCAGCATCGACCCGACGATCGCGAGCGCGAACGGCCGGATGGGTCAGACGAACCAGCGCGGCACCGACCTCGAGCCCGTGCTCGACAGCGCGGGCGAGAACTCCCTCCACTCCATCGGCGCGCCCCGGCGCACGCGGCTGCGCATGGCCGAGTCCGAGAAGGTGGAGGCCGAGATCACGTCCTTCCCGCCCGAGCCGATCGGCCAGGTGCGTGTGCGGCTGCTGACCGACACCGCGGTCGCCGACCTGCGCGGGCCGAAGGCCTGCGAGGTGCTCGACCCGGCGCAGGTGGATGCGGTGATCGCGAAGCTCGGGCCCGATCCCCAGGTCGACGACAGCCAGGAGGCGGAGGACCGCTTCGTCTCGATCGTTCGCCGCAAGCCGACCGCGATCGCGCTGTTGCTGATGGACCAGAGCGTCGTCAGCGGCATCGGCAACGTCTACCGCGCCGAGCTGCTCTTCCGCGCCAGGCAGAACCCGCACACGCCGGGCAAGCAGGTGCCGGAGGAGACGGTGCGGGCGCTGTGGCGCGACTGGGTGCATCTGCTGCGGATCGGCGTCGAGACCGGCCAGATGATGACGATGGACGACCTCGACGAGCAGTCCTACCGCAAGGCGATGGCGAACCGCGACGACCGCCACTGGGTCTACAAGCGCGAGGGACTGCCGTGCCGGGTCTGCGGCACGAACATCGTCATGGAGGAGCTGGGCGGTCGCAAGCTGTACTGGTGTCCGGTGGACCAGGCGTAGGAGGACCCGTGCGACAGAATCCCAGCTTCACCCTGACCGACGCGGCCGAGCTGAAACGGCTCGTGCGCGAGAACCCGTGGGCCACGTTCGTGAGCAACACGTCCGCCGGGCTGGTCGCCTCCCACTATCCGGTGATCCTCGACGAGTCGCGGGAGGAGCTCACGCTGCTCAGCCATGTCGGCCGTCCGGACGAGCAGCTGCACGAACTAGGGGAGCACGAGCTGCTCGTGATCGTGCAGGGTCCACACGGCTACATCTCGTCCGGCTGGTACGACGAGAAGCCCGCGGTGCCGACCTGGAACTTCATCGCCGCTCACTTCTCCGGTGTTCCCGAGCTGCTCGGCGACGAGGAGAACCTCGACGTGCTGGCCCGGCTGGTGGATCACTTCGAGGACGAGCTGCCCGAGCCGCGCCGCATGCGCGGCACGCTGGAGGATGCGGCCTACGCCGAGCGCATCGTCTCGGGCACGGTCGGCCTGCGGCTGACGCCCACGCGCGTGGTCGCAAAGCAGAAGATGAGCCAGAACCGCCCGGACCACATCGTCGACGCGATCATGGACGAGCTCGGCGGCGACGGCCCGTACGCCAGCGCCGGCCTGCTGCGCGAGATGCGTCTCGTGCACGACCGGCGCCGCGCCGCACGATGACGCTGCTGCTCGCCGGCGCACGGCTTCCCGCGCGCGACGGACTGGTGGATGTGGTGCTCGACGGCGATCGGATCGTCTCGGTCGAGCCGGCCGGGTCGGCGGGCGGCCGTGCGGCGGGGGAGCGCATCCCCCTCGACGGTCGCTGGCTCGTGCCGGGTCTATGGGATCAGCACGTGCACTTCACGCAGTGGGCGCAGACCGCGCGCCGCTTGGACGTGTCCCGGGCGGGGTCGGCCGCCGAGGCCGCCGCGCTGGTCCGGGAGCGCGCGTCGGCGGCGGCGGCGGATGCGGCGGACGACGTGCTCGTCGGCTTCGGCTTCCACGACGCGCTCTGGCCGGACGTGCCGACGCGCGAGCTGCTCGATGCCGCCGCGGGCGACCGTCCGGTCGTGCTGATCGCCGGCGACCTGCACTGCTCCTGGCTGAACTCGGCCGCGGCCGCGCGGTTCGCGCCCGGCACATTGGATGCTGTGCTCCGGGAAGACGCGAGTTTCGCCGTGACCAGCCTCCTCACCGCTGCCGATGACGCGACGCTCGACCGCTGGGCGGCCGACGCGGCACGGGTCGCCGCGGCCCGGGGCGTGGTCGGCATCGTCGACCTGGAGTACGGCTGGAACCTCGACGTCTGGCGGCGGCGTATCGCGGGCGGCGCATCCGGCTCCGCCGATCTTCGTGTCGAGTTCGGTGTCTATGGGGAGCACCTGGAGCGCGCCGCCGAGCTGGGCCTGCGCACCGACGACGTCGTGGATGACACGGCCGGCCTGCTCACGGTCGGCCCGTTCAAGGTGATCTCCGACGGCTCGCTGAACACTCGCACGGCGCTGTGCTCGCACGCCTATCCCGACGGCGGCCACGGTGTGGCGAACCTGAGTCCGGACGAACTGGTCGAGCGGATGCGGTTCGCCGTCGAACACGGCCTGGTGCCTGCCGTCCACGCCATCGGCGACGAGGCGAACCGTCGCGCGCTGGACGCCTTCGAGACCGTCGGCTCGGGCGGCAGGATCGAGCACGCCCAGCTGATCGATGCCGCCGACATCCCGCGCTTCGCGCGCCTCGGCGTGACCGCGAGCGTCCAACCCGAGCACGCCATGGACGACCGGGACGTCGCCGACCGCCTCTGGCTCGAGCGCACCGACCGTGCGTTCCCCCTCGCCGACCTGTACGCCGCCGGCGCCCGCCTCGCCTTCGGCTCCGACGCGCCGGTCGCGCCCCTCGACCCCTGGGCGGCGATCGCCTCGGCGGTCGGCCGCTCCCGCGACGGCCGCGCCCCGTGGCATCCCGAGCAGTCGATCCCGGCGGAGGTCGCGCTCCGGGCATCCGCGCGTTCTACGCTTGCGCCGGGTCAGCCGGCCGACCTCGCGGTGCTCGACCGCGACCCCCTCACGGCGCCGCCAGTGGACCTCCGCACCATGCCGGTCGCCGCCACGTTCGTCGCCGGCCGCACCACTCACGACACCCTCCGCTGACCGCCCCGCCCTCGCGCCTCTCGCAGCTCGGCAGGGGCACGATTTGCGCCAAATCTCGGTTTTGGCGCCGCCATAACGACGATTTGGCGCAAATCTCGCGCCGCGCGGGCCGACGCAGACCGCTAGCCACGCCCTGAACGACGGAGGGGCCGCCCGCATCCGCGGACGGCCCCTCGTGGCGAGAATCGGCAGTCGTTACTCGCTGATGTGCGCGAACAGGAACCAGCGGTCCTTGTCGAGCCCGCGAGCGATCTCGATCGCGACGTCCTGGCTGGTCTGGTCGAGCTCCGCGAGCTCGCGCACCGCGGTGTTCACCCCGGCGAGGGCGGCGTCGAGCTGCGCGATGACCTCGGCGATGGTCTCGTTCGAGGGGCGGAAGCCGGCGGTGAGCTCGCCGGTGGTGGTCTTGGCGGCGACGGTGCCGAGGCGCGCGTCGACCGGGAGGCCAAGGGCGACGATGCGCTCCGCGGCGAGGTCGGCCCACTCCTGGGCGTGGTCGACGATCGTGTCGAGCAGCTCGTGCACGCCGATGAAGTTGGCCCCGCGCACGTGCCAGTGCGCCTGCTTGCCGTTGACCACGATGGCGGTCAGGTCGATGACGACGGGGGTGAGGAACTGGGCGACCCCGGCGGCGACGTCCGGGTTCGAGACACTCTGGGTTGCGGCGATGTCCGTCATGATTGGCGTCCTTTCTTCTGCCTGCGATAACGCTACTCAGGCCCGCGAATTCCGCAACGAAGCGAAGGCTGCGCTTAGTTAGCCTGCCCTCTCATCCACACGTCTCGGGTTAACCCCCGTACGGGTTCGGCGGCGCCCGGGATGGGGTGCTGAGCCGCGTGCGACGAGGCTCGAACCATGACATCCACACCGCCGCCGAGGCTCCGCCGCCCACGCGCATCCCTCATCGCCCTCGGCCTGACGGTCGCCCTGGCGGTGACCTCGGCCGCGACGCTTGTCGCCTGCAGCGGGCTCGGCGCGGGAACCATCGACACCGCCGGAAAGGTCGACTTCTACACCCGACTGCCCGTCCCGGCCCTCGCCGTCCCGACCGTGGAAGCCGACGGCACCAAGACCTTCGAGCTCGACGCCCGCGCCGGTACGACCGAGTTCCTTCCCGGCAAGAAGACGACCACGTGGGGCTTCGAGGGCTCCTACCTGGGCCCCACCCTGGTCGCCGACCGCGGCGACGAGGTGCGCGTACGCGTCACCAACCACCTCACCGAGGAGACCAGCGTGCACTGGCACGGGATGCACCTCCCGGCCCGGATGGACGGCGGCCCGCACCAGATGGTGTCACCGGGCGAAGTATGGGAGCCGCGCTGGCGCATCGACCAGCCCGCCGCGACCCTCTGGTACCACCCGCACCTGCACGGGCGGACTGAACAGCACGTCCAGCTCGGGATGGCGGGGATGTTCCTCCTCCGCGACCCGCAGGAGGCGGCGCTCGCCCTCCCGCGGACGTACGGGGTCGACGACCTGCCGGTGATCGTGCAGGACAAGCGTTTCGGCTCCGACGGGCAGTTCACCGACTCCAGCTCGGGGTTCATCGGCCCGATCGGCGACACCCTGGTCGTGAACGGGGCCATCGGGCCGTACGCCGAGGTGACCACCGACCGCGTCCGCCTGCGTCTGCTCAACGCCTCCGCCGCGCGCACCTACGACTTCGGATTCTCGGATCGGCGGACCGTGCAGCTCATCGCGACCGACGGCGGACTCCTCCCGGCCCCGGCGGCTCTCGACCACATCCGGCTCTCTCCGGGCGAGCGGGCCGAGATCGTCGTCGCCGTGCAGCCGGGGGAGCGCGCCGTGCTCCGGTCGTTCCCACCGGACCTGGGGCTCGACGGTCCGCTGCCGGGCATGAATGCGGGCACCGACACCCTCGACGTGCTGCAGCTCCGCGCCGCCGCGTCCCTCGAGCACCGCCCCGACGTGCCGGCCGTCCTGGCGCCCGCCGAACCGCTGCCGAAACCGCAGGTCACACGGACCTTCCGTCTCGACGGCCACGAGATCAACGGCCGGAAGATGGAGTCCGGTCGCATCGACGAGACCGTCACCGTCGACACGGCGGAGGAGTGGGTCGTCACCAACACGATGGATCTGCCGCACAGCTTCCACGTCCACGACGTCCAGTTCCGCATCGCGTCGATCGGCGGCGCACCGCCGCCGCCCGAGCTCGCCGGCTGGAAGGACACCGTCTACCTGCCGCCGCAGACCGAGTTCCGGTTGCTGCTGCAGTTCGCCGACTACACCGACCCCGACGCTCCGTACATGTACCACTGCCACCTCCTCGCCCACGAGGACGCCGGAATGATGGGCCAGTTCGTCGTGGTCCGCCCCGGCGAGCACGCGGGCGTCGTTCCGGAAGACACCACCGCTCCGCACGGCGGGAGCGGCCCACGAAAGGACACCAGTCATGACCACTGAAACGGACACCGGGCAGCCCGGCGCCGCCCGACCTTCTGCCACGCTGGATGCTGTGACGCCATCCCAGCCCCATCCCGCCCGCGCGAACTACGGCTCGCTGTGGCGCGGTGTGCCGCGCGAGCTCGGCTTCCTGGTTTTGACGATGCCGATCGCGATCGTCGGACTGTCGGTGCTGATGTCGCTGTTCTGGACCGGCGTCGGCACCATCGTGATCTATGTCGGCTTCTTCATCATCGTCGCGGCCTTCTACACCGCTCGCGGGTTCGGCCTGGTCGAGCTGACGCGACTGGATTGGGCGGGCCGGCCGTCCATCCCTCGCCCGGTATGGGAGAAGCCGGGCACCCCGCGCACGTTCCTCCGCTCCGTGTTCGGGCCGTTCGCGAACGGCCACTACTGGCTGTACCTGCTGCACGGGATGCTCATCAACCCGATCGTCAGCATCGTCTCGTGGACGCTGACCATCGTGTGGGCGTCGGTCGCGCTGGGCGGGCTGACCGGGTGGATCTGGGAGCCGTTCATCCCGCAGGGCGATCGCGACTTCTTCCTCTCCCAGACGGTGGTGGATGCGGTGTTCCGCACCACGTCGACGTTCGACCCGACCGTGGGCGACCGCATCCTGTACCTGATCGCGGGCGTGCTGTTCGCCGCGACCCTGCCGTTCGTGACGCGCGGTCTGACGCTGCTGCACGAGGCGGTGGCGCGCGGCCTGCTCGGCCGGTGGCCGTCGGAGGAGCTGCAGCAGGAGGTGGCCGACCTCTCCGCCTCGCGCGGTGCGGCCGTCGCGGCGGAGGATCAGGCGCTGCGCCGGCTGGAGCGCGACCTGCACGACGGTCCGCAGCAGCGTCTCATCCGGCTGCAGATGGACATCGCCGCCGCCGAGCGCAAACTCGCCGACGACCCGGACGCAGCCGCGACATTGCTCGCCGAGGCGCGGCAGCAGGCGGGCGACACCCTGGAGGAGCTGCGGGCCCTGTCGCGCGGCTTCGCCCCGCCGATCCTGCAGGACCGCGGCCTGGTCGCCGCCGCCGAGTCTCTCGCCGCGCGCAGCCCCATCCCGGTCACGGTGGAGTCGTCGCTGCAGCCGGGGGAGCGCTTCAGCCCCGAGATCGAGCGGAACGCCTACTACGTGCTCGCGGAACTCGCCGCGAACCTGGCCAAGCACTCCGGCGCGCAGGCCGGCCGCCTCTTCCTGGAGCGGTCGGTGGATGCGTCGGGCGGCGCCTGGCTGAGCGTCTGGCTGACCGACAACGGCCGCGGGGGAGCCTCCCTCGTCGAGGGCCACGGCCTGCGCGGACTGGAGGAGCGGGTGCGCGGCCTGCGCGGCGAGCTCGTGGTGGACAGCCCCGTGGGCGGCCCCACCCGCATCGGTGCGCGCATCCCGCTCGCCTGAGCCGCGGGCCGTGCCCGGCCCATCCAGTTGACGCAACACGCCGTCCGCCACCCTGGCGCGACGGCGTGTCGCGTCAACCCGGTGCGTCTGGCCCGCGCTCTAGGCTGGGTGGGTGCCGAGCGAATCCGTCCCCCTGCGTGTCGTCGTCGCGGACGACTCCGTCCTGCTGCGCGAGGGCCTCATCCGGCTGTTCGACGAGGCGGGCTTCGACACTGTCGGCGCGTTCGGCGACGCGGACACGCTGCTGGAGGCGGTGCCCGACCTGATGCCGGACGTCGCGGTGCTAGACGTGCGCATGCCGCCGACCTTCCGCGACGAGGGCGTGCGGGCTGCGCTGCGCATCCGCCGCGAGCATCCGTCGATCGCCGTCCTGCTGCTGTCGCAGTACGTCGAGGGCACGTACGCGCAGGAGCTGCTCGCCGGCGGCGAAGGCGGCACCGGCTACCTCCTGAAGGACCGCATCGCCTCCCTCGACGAGTTGCGGGATGCGGTCACCCGGGTCGCTGCGGGCGGCACGGTGCTCGACCCGCAGGTGGTCCGCGAGCTGCTGACCCGGCGGACCGACCCGCTGGAGCGCCTCACCCCGCGCGAGCGGGAGGTGCTGGAGCTGATGGCCGAGGGACGCACGAACGCGGCGATCGCCGCGCGCATGGTCGTCGGCGTCGGTGCGGTGGAGAAGAACGTCACCTCCATCTTCCAGAAGCTGGGCCTGGAGGACTCCGGCGACGACCACCGCCGGGTGCTGGCGGTACTGGCCTTCCTGCAGCGCTGAGGTGTTGGATGGCCGCATGGCTGGATTCGACGACATCACCAAGAAGGCGCAGGAGTTCCTGAACGACCCGAAGGTCAAGGACGCGCTCAACTCCGAACAGGCGGAAGACGTCAGCGACAAGCTCCTCGACGGCGTCGCCGGCGCCGCGAAGAAGGTCACGGGCGGCAAGTTCGACGACAAGATCGAGGGCGCGCGAGACGAGGCCGACAAGCACGTCGGCAACGAATAGCGGTCACGCGGTCGGTCGGATGGGCTGAAGCGACCTGATCGCGCGCCGGTAGATCGAGTAGCCCCACCGCATCGCCAGCGCCACCGAGGAGAGTGCGACGACGACGCCCACGACGATGGCGACTACCGGCGGCCCACCGAACGCCGCCGTCGCCCCGCCTGCCAGCAGGCCGAGCACGATCGACTCCACGACCGCGATGAGCATCATGGAGCTGCCGAATACCGAGCTCCCGCCGCGCTCGTAGAAGAAGTGGTAGGTCGTCCGGATGCCGGCCTCGTCGTCGTTCGCGGACGCGTACAGGTACCGGTCGAGTCCCGGATCGAGTTCCAGGTACGCCGCCCGCAGCCGGTTCATCGCGACCACGTACATCATGTCCTCGTCGGACGTGTTGAAGACGCGCACCATCGTGATCAGCCCCAACAGCGCGAGCACGAGCAGCACCCCGAGCGCCGCCAGCCCGAACCATCCCCGGAACCCGCTCGCCTGCCCGATGAACCCGAGCGTCACCAGCCCCGCCGACACGAGCGTCAAGAAAATCGCGATCCGCGTCAGCACCTCGCTCTGCGTCGTACTGCGCGACGCCAGCAGGCTCCAGTGCTCTGTCGCGAGCAGCTGCGCGCGCAGGCTGCGCTGCGCGTCCGTGAGCCCGTCGTCGGGTGGGGGCGGAGTCGCCGTCATGCCGCAATTGTGGCCCTGCTGGATGACGCTGCGCACTAGATGCACCGAATCACCAGTCGCTCCTGGCTCCGGCGTAGTCCCCGCTAGCTGTCAGTAGATCGGCAGGGAGAGGAGGTTATCGCTCGCCGTTCCGTCACCACGGGTCCGTAGGTAGTTCGGTGAGCCAGCAACAACTTCGACGTACGCAGTTGCCCCGCCTCCCGTCACATAAACCGAGGAAGGATTGTTCGTTACGTACGCGACCGCTCTCTCCTTCGTCACCCAGTCGCTGGCCTCCCCGTCTCTCCCCTGAAAGTAGTAGCTGGTGATAGTTCCCAACTGAGGCGGGCGGCTCGACACTTTAATGCCAGTGATTTCGTACACGGGATCCTCCTCGATCACACGAGAGACTGGCACGGGTGTTGAGCTATGGGGTATGTGCCGAAAGGCGTAGATCCATGGGGGGCCGTTGCTCGTATCGTTCTGGTCGTCGCGGGCAAGGTACCCAACATCGTCCGCAACCATTCCGTCGCGCGGACCTGAAGCTGTACGTCCTGCAGCACCCGCACTCTGGCGACCCTGACGCACTGTTCTGGCCGGCTCGGAGCAACGGCTCTCGACGGCTCGACTTCTACCGCAACGTCGACTGCGGCTCTGTCTTGCAGTACTACATGCGGCCGCTGCTGCCAGGGCTGGGGCTGCCGCCCAAGATGCGGTGGCACGATCTACGCCACACGTACGCGAGCCTGATGCTCGCCGCGGGCATCCCGCCATACAAGGTGAGCCGGTGGATGGGGCACGCCTCCCTCGTCACAACGGACACGGTGTACTCGCACCTGTACCCAAGCGACTACAGCGCGGAGATCGCCCAGTTCGAGGCGTTCACCAGCGGCGCGGTAGTGGTCGGCGACCGGCTTGCAGTCGAGCTCTGACATGGGGGAGCTCCGACGTACATGTCGATTCGGGTGACGTGTACGCCGGGGCTGAGCACCGACTAGAACGTCGGCAGCGACAACAAGTTGTTGGTCCAGTTGCCGTCTGCATACGTGCGCACGAACGGCCGGCGGCCGTCATTGGGATGAACGGTGCCGACATTCACGCGGTTGTAGCCGCTGCCGACAAATGCGGTCTCCTGCTTGTTGTCGATCCATGACACAAGGGTCGGCTTGTCAACGGTGCGACCGGTGTACCCCGTACTGAGGTCCGTGTACTCGTAACGGGTGATCGACTCGTGCGTTTTGGAGAACCCCTCGAAATGTACGCGAGTGATTTCAATCGCCATTGTTTCTAACTCCTCTGGTAAGCGAGCCGCTGAAATGCAGCTAACACATACCAGTCTGTCTGCCGCCACTGACATCACCGACGGAACTCACCTGCCGGGGCTGGATCTGGCGACTCTGCACCGTTGGAGCAGAGCATGCATAACAGCGCGCCGCGACGTTCGACTGTCGCAACCCGCCCCTAACATGACTCCCAGGGAGGTCGCATGCTGCGCTCAGACTTTGACAATCATCCATTGTGGGCGGTGCTTGACACCATCGACGGGCAACTGCAGGAAGTGGTGGCCGACCATCAGCCGGAAGAGCTGCCCGACATCGAGCGCATAAAGACTCAGATGGCATACGTCCGCAGTTTCGACGTCGTAGCCTCTACTCGCGCGGCCTTCTTCCACCCCTCCATGCTCAACGACGTTGACTCGATCTGGAATCAAGTTTCCTCTTCTCTGTCTTCGCGAATAAGTAACGGGGTTGGTTACGCCAATTACGTCAGCCAAGCCGCGGATCAAGCGGAAACGGGCTTGATGCAAATGGCTGCCTGGCCTCGCCCTTATGGCAAGGGTGGCGAGGTCAAGCAGATGGACACGCTGTTCGAGCAGCTACTAGAAGCGCAGCGCATCAGCATCGAGGCGCTAGGTGCAGAGCACGAGAAGCTGCGCGAGGAAATGACCTCGTATGGGGAGGAAGTTGAGTCCAGGCGAGACGAAGCCCTTTCGGAACTGCGCAGCATCCAGGCGGCCCAGTCGAGCCTTAAGACGACAATCGAGTCTCAAAAGGCCGAGCTTGCTTCAGCGGTGGAAGATGCCGAGGCCGCAGTAGATGCATTGACCGAGAGAAATGCGACGGCGTTTACGAAGTGGACGGCCGAGAAGGAAGCTGCATTTCTAGCTGACTTCGACCCGCTTCGCGAGGACATTTCTGCCAAGCTCGCTTCAGCCGACCAGGAATATGAAGAGCTCCTTGCGGCAAAGGAAAAGTACACGAAGCTTGTGAGTGCTATCGCTGCCGATGAGGTCGCCTCACAGTTCGAGTCTGAAGCCGAGTGGGGACGCAGAGTCGGCAACCGGTTCTATCTACTGGGGTTCAGCCTGCTGATCGTTGCCGCCCTCCCGCTCATCTGGCTGATTTTCGAGGGCAGCAGAACGAACGGCGGAGCAGTCGATTGGACTGCGATAGTCATTCGACTTGCTGTCGGCGTCCTAGCCGGCTCGGCTGCGACAATCGCCATTCGCCTGGGAGGAAGGCTGATCGGGAACGCGAACGCAGTAAAGCGGATGGAGCTGGAACTGCGTGCGATCGGCCCGTTCCTGGCCAATGTTGCCGACAAGCCGAAGGTGGACGATGCATTCGTGGACCTGGTGACGAAGGCATTCGGCAATGCATATGTAGGGTCGCCGTCCGCCTCAAAAGACTCACATGACGAGAACACCCCCGTGACTCTCGCATCACAGGTACTCGATCTGATCCAAAAGGCCAGCAAGATTTCGTCTTCTTAGGCTGCGAGCTACTTCGCTCTTCCGCTCAGGTGTCGAGAAAATCCCATTCGTTGCCGAGCATCCAGCGTACGGCTGCAAGCTTCCCGTTGACGTAGCCCCAGTCCCAGTCATCCCATGGGCCAACCTCGTCCTCGCCGTAGCGGGCAATCACTGCACTTCGGGCGGCATCGACCTGGGCGCGGAGCTTATCGTCCAAAGGGGGCTTATCGCCCGTTGCAATCGCTTCGTCATGGATAAGACTGCGGACATACCAAACTTTGTCGAAGAATTCCTGCTCAGCGGCCCGGAGCTCTGCAATTGTCCGCATGGACTCCGCTTCAATGATGTCGTGCCTGGCCATCAGATCGCGATTGACCGCGAGCATTCGAGATAGCTCCGGCTTCTCCCAATGTCGAATTCGGAATGCTGGTGCGCGGTTCTTTCGATAATTCTCGATCCAGTCCTTAGCTGCATTTGAAAGGAAGCCCGAAGAGGCCACCAACGCCACGTCTGGCCGCTCGGACTCGGCCCATGTCATGAGGCCCTGCAAGGCTTCCGGCGGCACACCCCTCTCGTAGTGTTTCGCGTCTACGAACCACGTCTCAAATCTCGTGTGACCATCAACGTCGGTCACCAACGATTGCGCCACAATGTCTCTGCCGCGGTCAGAGGGGCTTGACTTCTTTGACGTCCCCTTGCGCCAGTCCACGTTCCTAAAACCGAGCGTTACGAGCAGGTCGTATATGAACTCTTCGAACTCTGTGGCGTCGAGGTTTGCAAACGACACATCCAGCGATTGCGTCGACGGAAGGGAACCCAGCGGCGGCGCGTCGACGTCGTCCCTGGGACCCTCACCATCTGCCCACTCGCTTCCCTTGCGCTCTCGTTCCTCACGCTCGCGACGCCGCTCGGCGTATCGGGCTGCGAGGTCGAGTAGGGGGCGCATGGCCGCCTTGGCGGTCTCTTCGAGGTCATAGCCGCTAATAAGGTCTCCGCCGCCCATTCCTCGCATGTAGCCAACAGTCCAGCCTTGTGCGTCGGGGGCGAGTGTAATAGCGAAGCCTTCCTGCTCGCCTACAGCCAGCAGTTCGCCTATGGCGCTAAGCGTCGCCTCGTCGAAAGGATCGGTCATGACGTCATACTGCCGCAAGCGCGCCGCGTGAGACGGGGTTTTGACGGGGATCGCGTTCCGGAGCATTTCGCTCGACGGGCCGCTCGACCAGTGTTTCCAATGGAGGGGATGACGGGAATCGAACCCGCGTAATCAGTTTGGAAGACTGAGGCTCTACCATTGAGCTACATCCCCGGCGCCGCAGGTGCGGCACGGTGGCCGCCCGATCTGTGCGGCGGCCGACGACCATCGTAGTACACGCGCGGGGGAGCACGCGTGCAGTAGACTTGCCCACGGTCTTTCGCACCGCTTCAAGCCGGGGCGTAGCTCAGCTTGGCTAGAGCGCCCGCTTTGGGAGCGGGAGGTCGCAGGTTCGAATCCTGTCGCCCCGACGAGGACCTCGTTCCTTGCGAGAAGACCATCGTTCGATCATTCAGGAGAACCCAGACATCGTGAAGACCACGGTCGAGAAGCTCAGCCCCACCCGGACCAAGCTCACCATCTCGGTGACGCCGGAGGAGCTGCAGCCTTCCATCAAGCACGCGTACGAGCACATCGCCGAGCAGGTGACCATCCCCGGTTTCCGCAAGGGCAAGGTGCCGCCGCCCATCATCGACCAGCGGGTCGGCAAGGCCGCCGTCCTGGAGCACGCGGTCAACGAGGGTCTCGACGGGTTCTACCGTCAGGCGATCGAGGAGAACGACGTGCGTCCCCTCGGCCGCCCGGAGGCCGACATCACCGAGTGGCCGAACGAGTCCGACTTCTCGGGCGACCTGCTGCTCACCATCGAGGTGGATGTCCGCCCCGAGGTGAAGCTGCCCGACTTCGACGACATCACCATTACGGTCGACGCGGCCGAGGTGGGCGTGGATGACGTGGAGGAGGAGCTGGACCGGCTCCGCAGCCGCTTCGGCACCCTCGTCACGGTCGACCGTCCCGCCAAGACCGGCGACTTCGCCCAGATCGACCTGGTCGCCGTGATCGGCGGCGAGGAGGTCGACACCGCCGCCAACATCTCGTACGAGATCGGCTCCGGCGAGCTCATCGACGGCATCGACGAGGCCCTCGACACGCTCACCGCCGGCGAGACCACCACGTTCGAGGCGCCGCTCATGGGCGGCGACCACGAGGGTGAGAACGCGCAGATCACCGTCACGCTGAACGCCGTCAAGGAGCGCGAGCTCCCCGAGGCCGACGACGACTTCGCCCAGATCGCCAGCGAGTTCGACACCATCGGCGAGCTGCGCCAGAGCCTGCGCACGCAGGTCGAGCGCGCCAAGGTGTTCGGCCAGGGCACGGCCGCCCGTGACCAGCTGGTCGACAAGCTCCTCGAGCTGGTCGAGATCCCGGTCCCGGAGCAGCTGGTCGAGGACGAGGTCCACCGCCACCTGGAGCAGGAGAACCGCCTCGAGGACGACGTGCACCGCGCCGAGGTGAAGGAGTCCAGCGAGAAGACCTTCAAGACGCAGATCCTCCTCGACGAGGTCGCGCAGGAGAACGACGTCAAGGTCAGCCAGGACGAGCTCACCCAGTACCTCGTGCAGGGTGCCGCCCAGTACGGCATGGACCCGAACGAGTTCGTGAAGATCCTCAGCGAGAACGGCCAGATCCCGTCGATGGTCGGCGAGGTCGCCCGCAACAAGGCGCTCGCGATCATCCTCGGCAAGGTGAAGGTCGTCGACACCGACGGCAAGCCGGTCGACCTGGCCGAGTTCACCGCCATCGCCGACGGCGACGACACCGACGCTGCGGACGAGGCTCCCGCCGCCGAGCCCGCCACGGAGGAGGCCCCCGCTGAGGAGGCCCCCGCCGCCGAGGAGAAGCCGAAGAAGCGCTCGACCAAGAAGAAGGCCGACGACAAGTAACGTCCCGCTGTCACGAAGCCGGGCCGCGCCATCCGCGCGGCCCGGCTTTCGTGCATCTGTGGGACGCGACGCGCCGTTCTGGCAGCATGAGAACGGCGTGTTGCGCCCCACAGACCGAACGGGACGAAGGAGAGCGGGATGGACGACTGGCGACAGCGAGTGGATGCGGTCTGGGCCGACGCGGACGACACGCGCGAGCAGGCCACCCTCGACGCGATCGACGCCCTTGTCGCCGAACGCCCCGCGAACGACCCGGAGGCGCTGTTCGAAGCGGCCAGCGGCCGTGACTTCGCCGGCCGCGAAGCCGACGCCGAGCCCTTCTACCGCGCAGCCCTCGCGCACGGTCTGTCCGAGCCGTACCGCGGGCAGGCGATCGTGCAGCTGGCGAGCACCCTCCGCAACCTCGACCGTCCGGCCGAAGCGCTCAGCCTGCTGCGCGACTTCCTCGGCGCGGAGCCCGAACATCCCCTCGCCGACGCGGCCCGCGCGTTCGCCGCGCTGTGCCTCTTCGACGACGGGATGCGTGCCGACGCGCTCCGCGAGGCGCTCGGTGCACTCGCCCCGCACCTGCCCCGGTACGGCCGCGCGGTGACCGCCTACGCGGCCGCCCTCGACGACGACTGACCCCCGCATCCACTCCGCGGCGCGCTGCTCTCTCTGCCGAGGGCGAACAGCGCCGAAATGCGCTCGGCGCTCCGATAGATTCGACACCAAGCGACAAAGGAAACGGAGCGAACATGGCCGATATGGGTATCCAGCCCAGTGTTTTCGACAGACTTCTCAAGGACCGGATCATCTGGCTCGGTTCGGAGGTCCGGGACGAGAACGCGAACGAGATCGCCGCGAAGCTGCTGCTCCTGGCCGCGGAGGACCCCAAGCGGGACATCTACCTCTACATCAACTCCCCGGGTGGCTCGATCACCGCGGGCATGGCCATCTACGACACGATGCAGTTCGTCCCGAACGACATCGTCACCGTCGGAATCGGAATGGCCGCGTCGATGGGGCAGCTGCTCCTCACCGCAGGCACCAAGGGCAAGCGCTACATCACCCCGAACGCCCGCGTTCTGCTGCACCAGCCGCACGGCGGCTTCGGCGGAACGGCGAGTGACATCCAGACCCAGGCTCAGCTCATCATCGACATGAAGAACCGCCTCGCGCAGATCACCGCGGAGGCCACGGGCAAGTCGGTCGAGCAGATCAACGCCGACGGCGACCGCGACCGCTGGTTCACCGCCCAGGAGGCGCTGGAGTACGGCTTCGTCGACCACATCCGGGAGTCGGCCCTCGACGTCTCGGGCGGCGGCGGGACCGAGCCGGAGTCCAAGTAGCAGGCCGCTGAAAAGGATAAGGACAACAGAATGAACACCCCCATGCTCGGCGGTCAGGCCTTCAGCGGCGTTCAGGCGCCCGGCGCCCGCTACATCCTCCCCAGCTTCGAGGAGCGTACGGCGTACGGCTACAAGCGCCAGGACCCGTACGCGAAGCTCTTCGAGGACCGCATCATCTTCCTCGGTGTGCAGGTGGACGACGCGTCCGCCGACGACATCATGGCCCAGCTCCTCGTGCTCGAGAGCCAGGACCCGGACCGTGACATCGTCATGTACATCAACTCGCCCGGTGGCTCGTTCACCGCGATGACGGCGATCTACGACACGATGCAGTACATCCGCCCGCAGATCCAGACCGTCGTGCTCGGCCAGGCCGCCTCGGCCGCCGCCGTGCTGACGGCCGCCGGCACCCCCGGCAAGCGTCTGGCGCTGCCGAACGCCCGCATCCTCATCCACCAGCCCGCCGTCGGCGAGGCCGGTCAGGGGCAGGCGTCCGACATCGAGATCCAGGCCAACGAGATCATGCGCATGCGCACCTGGCTGGAGGAGACGCTCTCGAAGCACTCCAACCGCTCGGTGGAGCAGGTCAACAAGGACATCGACCGCGACAAGATCCTGTCGGCGGCCGAGGCCCTCGAGTACGGCCTGATCGACCAGGTGCTCACCAGCCGCAAGTCGCTTCCGGCGCTGGTCAAGTAACCAGCCGCACCCGCAACGGGGTGGTCGTCCGCACGGACGGCCACCCCGTTCGTGTGTCCGGGAGGCCATCTGCTGTGAGCAGAACCGCCGCGTGAACGAAAACGGCCGGGCTGCGCACCATTGTCGTCCGCACGGGTTAGGCTCGTCAGAACAGACCCGAAGAAGGAGGGGAGAGGGATGGCACGCATCGGGGAAAGCGCCGATCTGCTCAAGTGTTCCTTCTGTGGCAAGAGCCAGAAGCAGGTTCAGCAGCTCATCGCCGGTCCTGGCGTGTACATCTGCGACGAGTGCGTCGAGCTCTGCAACGAGATCATCGAGGAGCGGCTCGCCGAGGCGGGTGAGGAGGCGTCGAGTGAGTTCGACCTTCCGAAGCCCAAGGAGATCTTCGGGTTCCTGGAGGAGTACGTCATCGGCCAGGAGCAGGCCAAGCGCGCTCTGGCCGTCGCGGTGTACAACCACTACAAGCGCGTCCGTGCCCGGCAGAGCCTCACGGCCGCCGACACGATGGACGACGTCGAGATCGCGAAGTCGAACATCCTGCTGATCGGCCCCACCGGCTGTGGCAAGACGTACCTCGCTCAGACGCTGGCCCGGCGCCTCAACGTGCCGTTCGCCGTCGCCGACGCGACCGCCCTCACCGAGGCCGGCTACGTCGGAGAAGACGTCGAGAACATCCTCCTCAAGCTCATCCAGGCCGCCGACTACGACGTCAAGCGGGCCGAGACGGGCATCATCTACATCGACGAGGTCGACAAGATCGCCCGCAAGGCCGAGAACCCGTCGATCACGCGCGACGTCTCCGGCGAGGGCGTGCAGCAGGCGCTGCTGAAGATCCTCGAGGGCACGGTCGCCTCGGTCCCGCCGCAGGGCGGCCGCAAGCACCCGCACCAGGAGTTCATCCAGATCGACACGACGAACGTGCTGTTCATCGTGGCCGGCGCCTTCGCCGGGCTGGAGGAGATCATCTCCTCGCGTGCCGGCAAGAAGGGCATCGGCTTCGGCGCCCCGCTGCACTCCAAGGGCGACGACATCAACCTCTTCAGCGAGGTGCTGCCGGAAGACCTGCACAAGTTCGGCCTGATCCCGGAGTTCATCGGCCGTCTCCCGGTCGTGACGACGGTGACGCAGCTCGACCAGGAAGCGCTCATGCAGATCCTGACCGAGCCGAAGAACGCCCTGGTCCGCCAGTACCAGCGCATGTTCGAGCTCGACGGCGTTCAGCTGGAGTTCGACCACGCGGCGCTCGAGTCGATCGCCGATCTCGCGGTGCTCCGCAAGACGGGCGCCCGCGGCCTCCGCGCGATCATGGAGGAGGTGCTCGGCCCGATCATGTTCGAGGTGCCGTCCAGCTCCGAAGTGGCTCGTGTGGTCGTGACGAAGGAGGCGGTGCTCGAGAACGCGGCGCCGACTATCGTCCCGCACCGCCCGCGGCGCGAGGAGAAGTCGGCGTAAGTACCGGCTGCTTGATCAGCATCTCCGGCGCCTTCGTCACCAGCAGCCACGCGGGCAGCACGGCGAGGCACAGGATCGGCAGGATGAGTAGGTTCTGCGTGACCGCGACGCCGATGAAGATGGCGATCCATCCATCGCGCGCGATCGCCAGGGTCAGCCCGAGCACGCCGGCAGCGACAGCGATCTGAACCGGCACGGCTGGCACGAGCGCGTTCGCGAGCGTCCCGACCGCTGCGCCGATGAACACGGCAGGGAAGATGCGACCGCCGCGGAACCCGGCTCCGGCGGCCACCAGCAGTGCGGCCAGCTTGACCACGAGGATGAGCGCTAGCTGACCCGCGGTGTAGTCGCCCCGCGAGGTGACCAGCTGGTTCATCTGCGTCAGCCCCTTGAACAGCGTGATGGGTCCGCCGAGTGCCCCCAGGCCTCCCAGCACCGCGCCGCCGATCAACGTCATCAGCAGCGGGTGGCGGAGGGCGTGGAAACCGCGGTGGACCAGCGGGAACAGGTACACCCCGACGAGCCCCACCGCGGTCGCGAGCACCGCGATGATCAGCGCGGCCAGCACATCCCACCCGGTGATCGTCGTGTACGCGGGCATCGGGATGGCGAAATGCGGATGCGCCAGGAACGTCATCGTCAGGGAGCCGGCCGCCGCCGAGACCAGCGGCAGGAACAGCTTGTCCCAGAGCGCACCACCGCCCTTCACTGCTGCGACCATCCCGGTGAACACCAGGGCCGCGGCGACGGGCGTCCCGAACAGGGCGCCGATGGTGCCGGATGCGGCCATCGTCAGCACTAGCTGCACCGGCACGGCCTTCCACAGGCGACCGACCAGCGCGACCATCAGGCTGATGTTGATGGCGATGATCGGGTTCTCCGGCCCCAGACTGACACCGCCGGCGAGGCCCAGGACCGCGGCCAGCGCCAGCGACGGCACCACCGCGGGGCGCAGGGGCGGGGCGACGAGCTCGGTCGTCGCGGAGTCGGGGCCCGCGTGGCCCGGTACCAGCCACACCGTCAGCCCGACCGCGGCACCGGTCACGGTGAGGACGGCGAAGATCCACCACCCCGACGACGGGTCGATGCCAAGGGCTTTCGGGAGGTTCGTCCACACGCCGTCCTCGATCAGGCCGGCCAGCGACTCGATCGCCCAGAGGGCGAGGGCACTGACCACGCCGACGACGACGGCGGGGATGCTGAGGAGGACGAGTTGGCGAACGGACGGCGCTGCGAGTTCCGGCTGCGTGGCGGTCATGGCCACCCCCTCTCGGCAATGCTCAGCGCTCGACTGGGCTCAGCGCTCGACTGGGCTCAGCACTCGACTGGGCTCAGCGCTTGACTGGGCTCAGCGCTCGAATGGGCTCAGCGTAGAGGGTGGCCGGTGAGGCGGCTAGGCTCAGTTGTCCAGCCCGCGACGCTTCAGCAGCGGCTCGATCTCGGCGTCGCGGCCCCGGAAGTCGCGGTACGCCTCCAGGGGGTCCTTCGACCCGCCGACGCCCAGCAGCCGCGACCGGAACCGGTCGCCGTTCTCACGCGTGAGGCCGCCGTTCTCGCGGAACCACTCCACGGTGTCGCCGTCGAGCACCTCGCTCCAGATGTAGGAGTAGTACCCGGCGTCGTAGCCGCCCGAGAATGTGTGGGCGAAGTAGGTGCTCGCGTAGCGCGGCGGGACGGCCGGGTTGTCGAGCCCCACATCCGCGAGCGCGCGCGCCTCGAATGCCGCGACGTCGTCGACCGTATCGTCGGCGGTGATCCGGTGCCAGGCCTGGTCGAGCAACGCGGCCCCCAGGTACTCGCTGGTCGCGAAGCCCTCGTTGAAGCCTTCGGCGGCGTGCAGCTTGTCCACGAGCTCCTGCGGCATCCGCTCGCCCGTCTGGAAGTGAACGGCGTAGTTCTCGAGCACCTCCGGCCACAGCATCCACATCTCGTTGACCTGGCTCGGGAACTCGACGAAGTCGCGGAACACGTTCGTGCCGGCGAAGCGTGGATACGTCACCCGGGCGAAGAGGCCGTGCAGCGCGTGCCCGAACTCGTGGAAGAGGGTGTTCGTCTCGTCGTAGGTCAGCAGCGTCGGCTCCCCGGCGGCCGGCTTCGGCACGTTGAGGTTGTTCACGACGACCGTGGGGGTGTCCAGCAGGGCGGACTGCGAGATGAGGGGATTCATCCACGCGCCGCCGCGCTTCGAGTCACGCGTGTAGAGGTCGAGGATGTACAGGCCGAGCTCGGAGCCGTCCTCGTTGCGGGCCTCGAACACGCGGGCGTCGGGGTGGTAGGCGACGAGGTCGGGACGCTCGGTGAAGCTGATGCCGTAGAGCCGGTTCGCCGCGTAGAAGACGCCATCGCGCAGCACGCGCTCCGCCTCGAAGTACGGGCGCATGGCGGCGAAGTCGACGTCGAACTTCTCGGCGCGCACCTTGCCGGTGAGGTAGGCCCAGTCCCAGGCCTCCACGGTCTCGTCGTCGCCGAGCTGGCGCTGCAGGTCCGCCTGCTCGGTGCGGGCGTTGCGCGCCGCCGGCGGTGCCAGGCGGCCGAGCATGTCGGCGACGGCCTCGGGCGTGCGGGCGGTCTGGTCGGCGGTGACGTAGGCGGCGTGCGTGTCGAAGCCGAGCAGGCGTGCGCGTTCGGCACGCAGTCGGGTGATCTCCAGGACCAGGTCGCGGTTGTCGTTGTCGCCGCCGCGGATGCCGCGGGCGCGGGATGCGGCCATGATCCGCTCCCGGCTCGCGCGCCGGGTGAGGTCGGCCAGCCACGGGTGGCCGGTGGGCAGGACGAGGGTGACCACGAACTTGCCGTCCAGCCCGCGCTCGGCGGCGGCCTGCGCTGCGGCGGACAGCTCGCCCTCGCCGAGGCCGTCGAGCTCCTCGGCGCTGTCGAAGACGACCGCGAGGTCGTTGGTGTCGGCGAGCAGGTTCTTCTCGAAGCGCGTGGTCAAGGTCGAGAGCCGCTGGTTGTACTCGCGCAGACGCTCCTTGTCGGCGTCGTCGAGGCCGGCGCCCGCGAGGGTGAACTCGGTGTAGTAGCGCTCGACGAGGTACCGCGACTCCGGGTCGAGGCCGAGCTCGTCGAGCTGCTCGTGCAGGGAGGCGATGCGCGCGTAGAGGGCGGGGTTCAGGCGGATGGCGTCCTGGTGGGCGGCCAGGCGCGGTGCCATCTCCTCCTCGAGGGCGTTCGTGAAGTCGGTGCTGTCGCTGGAGCTCTTGTTGAAGAAGACCTCGGCGACGCGCAGGAGCGTCTGACCGGAGCGCTCCAGCGGAAGCATCGTGTTCTCGAAGGTCGCGGCTTCGTCGGTGGCGACGATCGCGTCGATCTCGGCCAGTTGCTCCTCGAAACCGTGCTCGAACGCGGGCCGGTAGTGCTCATCCCGGATCTCGGCGAACGGAGGCAGTTGGTAGGGGAGGGTGCTGGGGGTGAAGAAGGGATTCGCGGTCTCGGCCATTGCTCCAGCCTAGACAACCCGTGGCGCTGAGCAAAGGAACGATTGCAAAGACAGTGTTGCAAAGGAAGTATTGCAAAGAAGCAGTTGCAAAGAAGTCTTTGCAGTCGTACTCTGGTCACATGACGAACGAGGAACAGCCCGAGCAGACCGCACCCGCCGCCGGCGTCGCGGGCGGCAGTTCGCGTTACGAAGACGCTCTGGGGATGGCGGCGCTGCGCGCGCTCGCCCATCCACTCCGCGTCGAGCTCATGAACGAGCTGTCCGACTTCGGGCCGGCCACCGCGAGCATGCTCGCCGAGCGCCTGGGGGAGTCGAGCGGGGCGACCAGCTACCACCTCCGTCAACTCGCGAAGCACGACATCATCGTCGAGGACACCGAGCGCGGTTCCGGCCGCGAGCGCTGGTGGCGCATGGCGCCCGGCGGCGTGACCATCGGCTCCGCAGAGACACTGTCGACGCCGGCCGGCCGGGAGGCCAGCGAGCTGATCTCGCTCGGCTGGCAGCAGAACAACGAGCGCCGCCTCGCCTCCTTCCTGCGTCGCGGTCTCGACACGTTCGGGTTCCATTGGATGCAGTCGAGCACCCTGTCGACGTCGCACCAGGAGCTCACGCGCGAGCAGCTGGCCGAGTTCGGCCGCGAGTACTACGTGCTGCAGGAGCGCCTCCGCGAGAAGTGGAAGGCCGAGAACGCCGAGGTCGAGAAGGCCGGAGGCGAGGTCGCCGACCGCAAGCGGGTCCAGATCCAGTTCAACGCGTTCCCGCTGGTGGAGCAGGAGGACCGCTGATGTCCGCATCCACCTCCACCGTTGCCGCTGCGCGCACGCCGCTCGGCGCCGGCTTCGGCCGCCTGTGGACCGCCGCGATCGCCAGCAACCTGGCCGACGGTCTCGGCCGAACGGCCGTCCCGCTGATCGCCACGACCCTGACCCGCGACCCGGCGCTGATCGCGGGCGTCAGCGCCGTGACCTTCCTGCCGTGGCTGCTGTTCGGCATCCCGGCGGGCATGCTCCTCGACCGTGTCGACCGCCGCGTCGCCATGTCCGTGGCCAACTCGCTGCGGTTCGCGGTCGCCGCTGTGCTCGCCATCCTCATCACCACCGACGCCCTGACGATCTGGCTGCTGTACGCCTGCGTGCTGGCGTTCGGGCTGGGGGAGACCGTCTTCGACAACGCGACCTCGACCGTGGTCCCCGCGCTCGTATCGCGCGATCAGCTGGATCGGGCGAACGGGCGGATGCAGTCGGCCGAGATCACCATCCAGAACTTCATCGCCACCCCGGTCGCGGGCTTCCTGTTCGCCGTGGCCATCGTGCTGCCCGTCTGGCTGACGGGCGCGGGCTTCCTCGTCGCGGGGATGCTGGCGCTGACCATCCCGGCAGCCGCGGCCCATGCGGCTCATCACGGGGAGGCGGGAGCGGCCGAGCCGCGGCCGACGCTCTCCGCGGTCGTCGGCTTCCTCTGGCAGCAGCGGTTCCTGCGGTGGATGATCCTGCTCACGTCGACCACGGCGTCCGCTCTGGCCTTCGCGCAGGGGAGCGTCGTGCTCCTGCTGCTGCAGACGTTCTCGGTGCCGGCCGCCCTGGTCGGCGTTGTGACTGCCGCCGTCGGGGTGGGTGCGCTCGTCGGCGCTCTCGTCTCCAGCCGCTTCGTCGAGCGCTTCGGCCGCGGCCGCGTGATGTTCTGGGCGATCCTCATCAGCGGCGTGGGCATCCTCGGCGTCGGCGTCACCGCCAACGTCGTCATCGCGATCGCCGCCTACGCCATCGGCGCGTTCGGCGTCGCCGTCTGGAACGTGCCGTGGGGCGCGCTCCGCCAGGCGATCATCCCGAACGCCATGCTCGGGCGCGCACTCGGCATCGTTCGCACGCTCGGCTGGGGCCTCACGCCCATCGCCACCGTCCTGGGCGGCTTCGTCGCCCGCATCGACCTCCGGCTGCCGTTCGTCATCGGCGGCGGGCTGGTGGTCGTCCTGACGCTCGTCGCGTCGCGCCTGATCCTGTCGGCGTCCGTGCAGACGCCGGCCCACGAACCCGTCCCGGAAGGACAACCCTCATGACCGCCGTCCTGGTCACGCCGTACCGCCCGTTCACCCACCGCGTCGCCCTGCGGGTCGGCACCGCCCTCACCGCGTGGGGAGCCCGTCCACTGCCGCGCGGCGTCCGGCACGCCGACCGCGTGGAGCTCATCGAGCGCACGCGCGACGCGGCCGCACACACCCTGCCGCAGCTGCCGCGCTGAGCGGCACGACGACTTCTGCAGGCGCCGTCACTCCGTCGGACCAGCGGCGCGTCGGCGCCTCCGGATCACGAGCAAGGCGAGGCCGCAGAGGATCAGCATTCCGCCGATGAACGATGCGCCGCCGTCTCCCGCGGCGCCGGTGGCGGCGAGCGGACTCCCGGCCGCCGGGACGACCGGACCCTCGGCCGCCGGACCCGACCCGGGGCCGGCCTCTGAGCCGGCCCCGGGTCCGGTCGCCGGCGGTACCGGCGGGTCGCCCGGGTCGGCAGGTGCGTCCAGTGTCACCGCATCCTGTGTCCCGGTCGTCTCGTCGCTGGACGCCGTGGCGACGTTGGTCAGACGTCGGCTCTGCAGGTCGTGGGCCGTCAGCCGGTACGTCGCCGCACCGGTTACGGCGTCGCCGGGCGCGAGCACTCCGGGCGCTCCGGGCCAGCTGTAGTCGATCGTCGAGAGCCCGGGCAGGTCGTCGCGGACGCGCACTCCGGTGAGCGTGACGGTCCCGGTGTTCCTCAGCGAGAAGCCGTACGTCACCGTGTCGCCGACCGTCCACGTCCCTGCGTCGATTGCTGCCGTCTTGTCGAACGCCAGGTGGGCGTCCGACGGGATGATCGTCGTCGCGGTGTCGTCGTCGGTGACCGACGCGTCGTCCGGCGTGGTTCCGGAGGTCGTCGCGGTATTGACGACCGTGGCCCGGTCGATGTCGGCCTGGGTGAGAACGTACGTCGCTGAAGCAGTGACCGTCTGGCCGGGCGCGAGCGTCCCGTCCGCGCCGGGCCACTCGAAGGTCAGCGTCGAGAGCCCGGGCATCCCGTCGGCGATGGTGACGCCGGACAGGGTGACCACCCCGGTGTTGGTGGCCTCGAACCGGTAGGTGATCGCGTCTCCTGCGCGAAGCGGTTGGAACGGGTTCGTCATGCCGGTCTTCACCAGTTGGATGGCGGAGTCGGCCGGAGTCGCGATGGTCGTGGTGGCCGCCGCGGTCGGGGAGCTCCCGTCCGGTGCGGAGCCGGTGACGGTCGCCGCGTTGGTCACGCTTCCCGCACCGTCGACGTCGGTCTGGGTCACCACATATCGGGCTGTCGCGCTGACCGACTGACCGGGCAGGAGGACGCCTTTGGCTCCGGGCCAGGTGTAGTCCAGGTCGGACAGTCCGGGCAGCGGATCGGCGATGACGACGTCGGTGAGAGTGGTGTTGCCGGTGTTCGTGGCGACGAGGTCGAACACCACGGTGTCACCAGCCTCACCGCGCTGGCCCGGTCGATAGTGCGCGCTCTTCTCGAGAGCGATCCCAGGAGTGCGAACGACGGTGATCGTCTCCCCATCGGCGGCTGTCGCATCGACGCCGGTCAGAGAGTGCCCGTTCGCCGTCGCGGAGTTCAGGATGCTGCCCGCGTTCACGTCGGCGAGCGTCGCCGCGTAGGTCGCCGTGCCGATGACGACCTGTCCGGGCACCAGGATCCCGACCGCTCCCGGCCACTGGTAGCGGATGTCGCTCAGGCCGGGCATCGGGTCGCGCACCTCTACATCCGTCAGAGTGAGCGGACCGCTGTTCGTGATCGTGAAGCGGTACTCGACCAGGTCGCCCGCTGCGGAGACGGTGCCGGAGGCGGTCTTGTCGAGAGCGATAGCGGGAGCCGCCGTGCTGGTGACGGTGTGCTCGTCGCTGTCCGTGACGGGCGTGCCGCCCGGTGTCGTGCTGGTGACCGTGGCGGTGTTGTGGATGCGCCCGGCATCCAGATCCGCTTGCGTCACGACCACCGTGGCGAAGCCGGTCGCGGCCTGACCGGGGGCGAGCACTCCGAGCTGGGAGGGCCAGACGTAGGAGACGGCTGAGAGTCCCGGCAGTGAATCGGCGATCGCGACCCCGGAGAGGGTGACATCGCCGGTGTTTCGGATGCGGAAGGTGTACTGGACCGTTTCTCCGACGGTGGCGAAGGTGTTGCTGATGGAGCCCTTCTCGAGGACGATCGCCGGCGTGGTTCGGACGGCGTCCGAGTCGGTGGCGTCGCCGTCCAGCGTGATCGCCGGGTTCGCCGGGTCGGGGACGGAGATCCAGGCGGTGTTGTCCAGTCGTGCGGAGGCGATCGTGGGGAGCACCCGGACGGTGAGAGTCCGCGTGACCGTGCCGTCACCGGGCAGGGCTGGGAGGTTCCACGTGACCGTCGTCCCGGAGAGGGAGCCGCCGCCGGATGCGGAGACGAACTGGACCCCGCCCGGCAGCACGTCGGTCAGCACCGCGCCGGTGAGCGTCTCGAACAGCAGCGGGTTGCGCGCCGTGACGGTGTACGTAAGGAGGTCGCCGGGTGCGGCCGTCGTCCTCCCGTCGTCTTTCGTCACCCCGACAGCACCGGCGGCCGGGGCCGCGGTGACCCGCATGTCGTCGTGGTTGTTGGCGAGGTGGCCGTCGTACAGCCGCCCGGTCACCTCGGCGCCGACGGTGATCGAACTCCGAGTGGGCACGACGGGAACGTCGAGAGCCCGCGGCTGGCCCAGCAGCAGTGACGTGGCGGCGGTGCAGCTGAGCGTCGCCGGGCCGACGGCCGTGCCGAAGACCGGTGTGCCCCCTGCGTCGGTCGCCGTGCAGGTCCACCCTCCGAAGGCGAAGCTCGTGACGGACAGCCCCTCGGGCAGCGCGACCGTGACGGCTGCCTGCGTGCTGGCGGCTCCGCCCAGGTTGGTGACCGTCCAGGGCAGGACCCCGGGCCGGCCGAGCTGCAGGCGGGGGGTGCCGGCCACGATCCGGAGGTCGGTCTCCTCGATCGACGCGCACACCGGAGCCGGTTCGGACACGTTCGCGAGCCCTGTCGCCCGAACGGCGATCGAGTTGCAGCCCACCGCCCCGTCACCAGGGTTGCCGAGCACTGTCGCGGTGTACTGCAGCGAGACGCCGGCACCTGGGGCCAGGGTCCCGGGTACGGAGAGGCGGATGGCCTGCGCACCGGTCGGGGTCGAATCCCAGTCGTCCACGCATCCCGGGACCGACGCGTCGACCTCGAGGCGGCACGGCTGCGTCGCGTCACTGTACGACAGGGTCGGGCCGCCGCTGACGTTCGAGACGGTCGAGATGCTCTCGCGCATCGTGGAGCCTCGAGGGATGGAGCCGGTCGGGTCGCTGGTGCCGGTGTCGCCCGGGTAGGGCAGGATGTCGTACCCGGTGACGTTGCTGAGGGCCGTGTTGCCGGTGTTGGTGACGGTGACTCGGTAGCGGATGCTTGTCGAGTTCGGAGGCACCCCCACATGGTTGTTCGGGTCGGCGAACCATTGGCAGCCGCCGGGAGCAGTCGTGCTGGGCAGGCAGATCTCCTTCAGCACCTGCATGGCGGCGACGGCCGCGACCGGGACGCCGCGGCCGGTGTTGTCGGCCTGGCTGAAGCGCTCAGAGGTGCTGCCGTCGCCATCCAGGTCCGGTACGTCTGTGAAGGACCGGTTGAACACATCGCCGGGAAGTACGGCCGCCGAGTTTCCGACGAACGCATTGGGGACGCCGACCGAACCGGCCGGCGCGGACGCTGACGGGCGGGCGATCACCGACATGGTCGGCAGTGAGCGGTTCTTGCCGAACACCGTCCCGTCGGGCCAGGAGGCGACGACGGCTTGGCGCGAGACGCCCGCGATGGTCACGGTCCGGTACGCGAAGGTCACGCCCGCCGGCACCGAGCCTGCCGGGAAAGAGGCGGACCTCGGGGCGATGTTCCATTGCGCGGGGGCGACGAAGACGTACTGAGGCGTCATATCCCTCGTCCGGCTCACGTCGCTCGTCCCGCCGCCGACGGTGAACGTCACGTTCGAGGTCGTCGTCGCGCTCGTCGCTCCGCCCGGGATCTGTGGAACGCCCATCGTCGCCGACACGACCGGATTGGGACCCACCAGATGCGCTGTGCGCGTCGCTTCGCCCGATGGGTTCGTGACGCCGTCCCGCTGGTAGTCGAGCGACGTCTGGGCCGTATTGGTGTGACGGGTCTCCGGGATCGCGTCGGCGGAGATCGTGAAATTCAGCGTGACGATGTAGAACCACGACTGGTTCTGCTGCGGCGTCGTCGAGCCCCCGGGCAACGGGGGACCGGTCGCTGTGACCGCGACGATATGCCGTCCGGCCGGCGCCGTGTACGAGGTCGCGTTGACGGTTCCGGTCGTCCCGTCATCGAGCGTGTACCGGATCGTCGACACGACGTCGGTGAAGTTTCCGGCCGGATCCTGGAAGATCGGCCGCACCCGGGTGACCGGCATGTTCGGGTCGTCCATCGTCGTGTCGGTGACCCGGGGGATCGCGGGTGCATTGCCGGAGTTGCCCACGTAGACGTTCCACCAGCCGCCTCGGGTGCCTGTACCGGGGATGGGGAGGTCCGACTCGACGGTGACGCCGATGTCCGTGTAGACCCGCTTGTAGGTGTTCAGCCGGGCGAACGGCCCGACGAGGACGACGGTGTGCGAGACCGGTCCGAGCGTCGTCGGAGCGAACTCGGGATTGGCCGGCCACTGCATCACGGCGCTCGCCGTGTCGGTCCGCCGGGCTCCCCACGGTGCGTCCGGGGTCACCCGGTATCGGTACACCACGGAGAAATCGGTGCGGCGCGTCTCCTCACGGAGCCGGTTCGGCGCCGTGAGGACGGGCGAGGTCACGGTGGATGCGGCGAATCGGAAGCCCGCCGGAGCGTCGGCCGTTCCGGTGGAGGTCCCGGAGACGGTGGTCGTTCCGTCTGTGGCCGTCCAGACGATCGTCGAGCCCACCGGAGCCACGATCTGGTACACAGGCAGACCCGCCAGGTCGAGGGCATCGTCGGTGACGACCGCTACGCCGGGGATGTTGGCCGTGTTCGCGACGGTGACCCGCCACTCCTTCAGGTTCTCGCCCGACGCCGGGACGAGGACGTTCGACTCGCCCGCGACCGTCCGGGTCGCGCCGTCGAACGTCGACGTCTTCGGGTCCATGATCGCGCGGGGGAAAGGATCGGTGCACCGCACGACGTATCCGGCGCCGGGACCGCGGTTCGCGGTCTTCACCGTCCCCGGTGTCCCCGGCATGCTGATGTACGTGACGGTCGCGCTCGCGGTCAGCCCGTTCACCGTGGCGTCGAAGTCGCAGGTGCGCCCCGGCGGCGCGAGGTTCTCCCGCGGGAAGCGCATCGTCACGAAGCGCGGGTGCGTGGCGTTGCTGTTGCCCTGGGCGATCTGAGCGCCCCATCCGATCTGCGAGGTGTTGCCGGTCGCCGCCCAGGCGGGGCCCTGCCAGGTGAGCAGCAGTCCGGAGGCGACCGAGCCGGAGACCTGCGGGTTACCGTCCGCGGCGACGAACTCGGCTCCCGGTGGGAGCCGTTGCGTCACGGTGAAGGCGCTGGCGCAGAGCAGGTCTCGCCGAAGTGTGACCGTGCTGTTCCCGCTGACCGTGGACGACACGCAGTTGCTGGCGAGCTGGACGGGGAGCCGATAGTCGGTGTCCGTCGCCAGCACGCCGCCTTGAGCCACCTCGCGGCCCTGCGGGTCGAACAGGTTGCCGTAGACGACCCATGGGTCCGGAGTGCCGATCCGCCAGGTCACCGGGGCAGACGCGGAGCCCGAGACCACCGCCCCGTCCGCGGTGCCGTGCACCCCCTGCACGATGGGGAAGCCGTCCGGGAAGTTCGACACCGGGTGGTCGGAACGCTCCGGTCCGAGGGAGAGCGCACCGACGGTCGCGAGCGTGTACTCGAGCGTCAGGGACCCCGACGACCCGGCGGGCAGCGTTCCGAGTGCCACGCTGTATCCGGTGGTCGCCGACCCCGTCAGCGTGCCGCCCGTGAGGGGCGGCGTGAACCCAGACTGCACCAGCAGGCGGTAGAAGGACTGGTTCGGGTCGAGCTGCGTGGGGTCGAACCGGACCACCGCATTCGCGCAGTCTTCGACGATGCAGGAGAAGTCGACCCGGAACGCGATCTTATTGCCGAACTGTCCAGGACCGGTGGTGGTCAGCGGAGTCCCGGTCGCCGGGTCGACTGCCACTGCAGCCACGAGCAGCTGGGCGTTGCTGGCCGCCGCGGCGGGAGGCGCCGTCGCCACGGTCGCCAGGCCGAGGCCCGAGAGCAGGAGCAGGGGAGTGAGGGCGAGGGTGACCGCACGGCGCGCGGGCCAGAGCGGCCGAGAACCGCCTCGCCGACTGCGTCGGGGGCGACCGTTGTGGATCCAGGTGGTGCGGGTGCTCACCTAACGGAGGTTATGGAGATGAGGAGTGTGCCCGAAAGACAGCGGTCGCGATCCCCCGCGCTGGGCCAGCGGGGACAGGGCCCCGTGTGAGGTGGCCGCGCCGAGCGGCACGTGCTGACGGCGGGTCAGGCCTCGTCGTAGTCGGACGCGTCGGCCTCGATCGTCTGCGTGATCGTGGCCGAGTCCTCCTGGGCGTTGTAACGGATCTCGGTGCCGTCGTCGAGCGTGACGACCGGTTTGCCCTCCAGCCAGGTGAGCGTCCAGCTCCAGCCGTTCGTCTCCACATCGGTGGCGACAAGCTCCTCCTCGACGGTCTGCACGGCGTACGCCACGACCTCGGGCAGGGAGGCGGGAGGCTGCTCGCCGACCGCCCAGCGGGTTCCGAGCTGCATCAGGCGCGTCCCGCCTCGACGCGGGCGGACGCCAGGTCGATCTCGTAGGTCACCCAGGACGTCCGGCTCGCGACCTGGTCGTAGAGCTTCTGTGCTGTCGAGTTGTCCTGCGCGGTGATCCACTGCACGACACCGAGCCCGCGCTCCTCGGCGAGGGAACGGGCCTTCTGGATGAGTGCGCCGCCGACCCCCTTGCCGCGCTCCTCCTCGACGACGAACAGGTCGTCCAGGAACAGGCCGCGGTCTCCTTCGAGCGGGCGGGCGAACTCGCGCATGTGGGCGAGCCCGAGGATGCGGTCGCCGTCGACGGCGACGTAGCCGTCCTCCTCGTGGTCGTCGGCGGTGAGCCACGACCACAGGACCAGGGCCTTCTGGTCCGTCAACTGGGTGTCGTAGAACTCGGCGTACTTGGCGTACACATCGAGCCAGGCGAAGAAATCGCCGTCCTTGACCGGTCGAACCTCGATCGACATGGATTCCTCCGTTCGCGTTTCGCGCCCGGTCGCGAGACCGGTGCGTCCTCCGACCATATAACGGTCACGTTCAGGGGACGAGATCGTAGGTGACCCACTTGGTCTTCTCAGCGAACCTGTCGTAGAGGCGCCGAGCGGTCTCGTTGTCCTTCGCTGTGATCCAGCGGACGACCGACAGGCCGCGCTCCTTGGCGCTCTCGCGCAGGGTCTCCAGCAGGGCGGAGCCGGCTCCGGCGCCGCGCGCGTCGGGGCTCACGAACAGGTCGTCGAGGTACAGGCCCTTGCTGCCGTCGAGGGGGCGGAGGAACTCGCGCACGTGCGCCAGGCCGATCGGCGTGTCCTCCTCGTCGACGGCGAAGTACGCCTCCAGCTCGTTGTCCGGGTCCGAGATCCAGCTCCACACGAGCAAAGCCTTCTCGTCGGTGACCGGTCGCTCGTAGAAGTCGCCGTAGCCTGCGTACAGGTCGAGCCAGGTGAAGAACTCGTTGTCTCGTACGCGCCGGACCGTCGCCGTCATCGTTCCTCCTCGCTCGGGGCTGCGGCGAGCAGGATATCGGTCACCTGCAGCTCGTCGGCGGAGGCGAACCGCAGGTCGGCGATTCTGCCCACAGAGCGGAGGTCGCCCGCGGCGGACTCGACGGCCGCGATCTCGTCGGCTGGGCCGGCGATGACCGCCGAGTCGACCGGCGTGCGCTGGGACGCCTTCGCGGCCGTCTTGGCGCCGCGGATGCCCGTCAGGGCGCGTCCGACGATGGCGAGGACCTCGCGGTCCGCGCTCCAGTCGAGCGCCACCTCCCGGGCCTCGGGCCACGGCGCCACGTGCACCGAGCCTTCCTCGGACCAGCTCCACGCCTCCTCGGCCGCGAACGGCAGCACGGGGGCGAACAGCCGGAGGAACGTGGAGAGCGCGACCCGGAGGGCCACAACCGCGGAGGCCTGCTCTGCGCCGGCCTCGCCGTACGCGCGCTCCTTCACGAGCTCCAGGTAGTCGTCGCAGAACGTCCAGAAGAACGGCTCGACGATCTCCAGCGCCCGGGAGTGCTCGTAGTTGTCGAGCGCGGCCGTCGCGTCCGCCACGACCCCGGCGAGGTTCTGTAGCATGCTGCGGTCGAGCGGGCTGGTCACCCGGTCGAGGTCGAGCGACTCGGGCGCGTCGAAGCCGAGGATGAACTTCGCCGCGTTGAGCAGCTTGATCGCCAGGCGACGGCCGATCTTGATCTGCGTCGGGTTCTGCGGATCGAACGCCGCGTCGGTGCCGAGCTTGCTGGAGGCCGCCCAGTACCGCACCGCGTCGGAGCCGTGCCGCTCGAGGATGTCGGCGGGCGTCACCACGTTGCCCTTCGATTTCGACATCTTCTTGCGGTCGGGGTCGACGATGAAGCCGGAGAGGGCGGCGTTGCGCCACGGAGCCACGTCCGCCTCCAGCTTCGCCCGCAGCAGGGTCGAGAACAGCCAGGTGCGGATGATGTCCTGCCCCTGGGGCCGCAGGTCGTACGGGAAGACGGCGTCGAACAGCTCCGGGTCGCGCATCCAGCCGCCCGCCAGCTGTGGGGTGAGGGAGGACGTCATCCACGTGTCCATCACGTCGTGCTCGCCGACGAAGCCGCCGGCCTGGCCGCGCTGCGCCTCGTCGAAGCCGGGCGCGGTGTCCGAGGACGGGTCGACCGGCAGCATCTCCTCCGACGGGAGGATCGGCTCGTCGAACAGCGGGTTTCCGACCGCGTCGAGCGGGTACCAGACCGGGATCGGCACACCGAAGAAGCGCTGGCGCGAGATCAGCCAGTCGCCGGTGAGGCCGTTGACCCAGTTCTCGTAGCGGATGCGCATGAAGTCGGGGTGCCAGTCGATCTCGCGACCCAGCTCGATGAGCCGGGCGCGCAACTCCTCGTCGCGCGCGCCGTTCTTCACGTACCACTGGCGGGTGGAGACGATCTCGAGCGGCTTGTCGCCCTTCTCGAAGAACTTCACCGGGTGCTGGATGGGCTTGGGCTCGCCCTCGAGGTCGCCGGAGGCGCGCAGCAGCTCCACGACCGCCTGCTTCGCCGAGAACACGGTCTTGCCGGCCAGCTGGGCGTAGGCCTCCCTGCCGGCCTCCGACATGATCGCCGCGGGCGGCTCGGGGAGGATGCGGCCGTCGAAGCCGATGATCGCCCGGTTCGGGAGGTCGAGCTCGCGCCACCAGGTGACGTCGGTGACATCGCCGAAGGTGCAGATCATGGCGATGCCCGATCCCTTGTCCGGCTGGGCCAGGTGGTGGGCGACGACCGGCACCTCGACGTCGAACAGCGGGGTGCGGACGGTCGTGCCGAACAGCGGCTTGTATCGCTCGTCGTCGGGATGCGCCACCAGCGCCACACAGGCGGGCAGGAGTTCCGGGCGGGTGGTCTCGATGTGAACAGGGCCATCGGCGCCGTGGAACGCGACGCGGTGGTAGGCGCTCGGCTGCTCGCGGTCCTCCAGCTCGGCCTGCGCGACGGCCGTGCGGAAGGTGATGTCCCACAGCGTCGGCGCCTGCGCCTGGTACGCCTCACCGCGCGCGATGTTGCGGAGGAAGGCCAGCTGGGAGGTGCGGATCGAGTCGCGCCCGATGGTGCGGTAGGTCTGCGACCAGTCGACGGAGAGGCCGAGCGTGCGCCAGAGCGCCTCGAACTGCTTCTCGTCCTCCTCGGTCAGCCGCTCGCACAGCTCGATGAAGTTGCGGCGCGAGATCGGCTTCTGGTCGGCGGCCTTCGTGCTCTTGTTGTCGCCGCCCTCGAACGGCGGCTGGAAGTCTGGCTCGTAGGGGAGCGACGGGTCGCAGCGCACGCCATAGTAGTTCTGCACCCGGCGCTCGGTGGGCAGGCCGTTGTCGTCCCATCCCATCGGGTAGAACACCTTCTTGCCGCGCATGCGGTGGAAGCGTGCGATCACGTCGGTGTGGGTGTAGCTGAAGACGTGGCCGATGTGCAGCGACCCGGAGGCCGTCGGCGGCGGGGTGTCGATCGAGTACACGCTGTCGCGGCCGGCCACGAGGGCGGCGTCACGGTCGAACAGGAAGGTGCCGTCGTGCTGCCAGCGGTCACCCCACTTCGACTCGAGACCTTCCAGTGCGGGCTTGTCCGGTACGCGAGCGGCGGGCGTGTTCTCGCTCATAGGGGTCCTCCGAGTCGATATGTGCGGCACCGTGTCCACGGGGTGCCTGAGTGTGGGATCCCCTCCAGAGTACCGAACCTCGGGTGCGAACGCGTCAGGACGGCACCCGGCCGGGTGCCAGACCAAGCGTCAGACCGTGCGTCAGACCTCGTCGATGATCGGCTTCCGGCGCGCGGCGAGCAGGGCCGCGACCAGGGTGATCGCCGACATCACCGCGAGCACGATCCCCGGGTGCCACCAGGCGTTGCCGGTGGCCTTGCCGAAGATCAGGGTGAGCGCCGGGACGAACGACGTGAGCAGCGCGGCGAGGCTGTAAGCGACCGAGAGCCCGCTGTAGCGCACCTCGCTCGGGAAGAGGTCCGACATCAGCCCGCCGAGCCCCGCCCACGACAGGGTGGGCAGAATGCCGCCGATGATCATGCTGCCCACGAGGATCGCGAACGACGCGGACTGCAGCAGGAAGTACATCGGGAAGGCGACGATCAGGGTTCCGACCGCGCCGATGGCGACGACCTTCGCCGAACCGATCCGCGTCGCCCAGAGGCCGAACAGTGGGATGGTGACCAGCTGCAGCAGACCGCCGATGGTCGTGGCGACCAGCAGATCCTGGTACTTGAAGCCCAGCACCGACGTGCCGTAGTCGACCATGTAGGTGTTCATCAGCGAGTAGGAGCCGATACCGAGGACGGCGGCGCCGATCCCGATGACGAAGCCCGAAGGCGCCTTGCGGAACACGTCGATCACCGGGAAGCGGTCGCGCGTTCCCGTCTCGAGCAGTTTGCGGAACACCGGCGTCTCGTCGATCGACCACCGCAGGTAGAGCGAGACGAGCAGCAGCGGGAACGCCGTCAAGAAGGGGATGCGCCATCCCCAGGCCGCGATGTCCGCGGTCGACATGGTGAGGGTGAGGACGATGAACACCACCGCGCTCAGGATGGAGCCGACCGGCGAGCCCAACTGGGGGAGTGCCGCGTAGAAGCCGCGCCGCTTCGGGTTGGCGTACTCGGTGGCCAGCAGGATGGAGCCGCCCCACTCGCCGCCGACCGAGAAGCCCTGCAGCAGACGCAGCAGCACGATCGCGATCGCTCCGAACCATCCGGCCGCCGCGTAGGTCGGGAGCAGTCCGACCAGGCCGGTGCTCAATCCCATGATGAGGATGGTGATGAGCAGGGTCGGGCGGCGTCCGATCCGGTCGCCCAGGTTGCCGAACACAACAGCGCCGATCGGGCGGATGACGAAGCCGGCGGCGATGGCGAGGAACCCGGCCAGCGCTCCGCCGAAGGCACCGAGCGGCGCGAAGAAGAGGGGGCCGACGAAGAAGGCCGCGAAGTACGCGTAGAGGTAGAAGTCGTACGACTCGAGCGCCGTGCCGACGAACGAGGCGATGGTGACGCGGCGTGCGGTGCCGGGGGTGATGCCCGGGCGGTCGGTCTCGCTGCGGACGGGGCTGGTGGTGGTTGTCACGGGTGTCCTTCAGAACGGATTAATATGTGGACCGGGTCCAATAATGGCACGAGAGGGGAACGCACGATGGCGCTGCCGCATTCCCCGCGCTCGTCCGGCTCCGGCCGGCCGCGCTCCTCGTCCCGCGAAATGCTGGCCGAGGCGGCCGCCGAGCTCTTCCTCGAGCAGACGTACACCGGCACCACGGTCGACGACATCGCGCGACGCGCCGGCGTCAGCCGGGCCACCTTCTTCAACTACTTCGGCTCCAAGAGCGACCTGCTGTGGCTGGAGGTGGATGAGGCGCTCGCCGCCTTCGACACGACACTCGCGTCCGTCCCGACCGAGCTGGCGCCGATGGATGCGGTGCTCGACGCTGTCACGCGCCTCGCCGACACCTTCGGCCCCGGGCGGCTGCCGCTCGCGGTGACCCAGGTGGAACTGATGGGAACCGACGCGGAACTGCAGGCCTCCGCGCTCCCGCGGTTCCTTGCGCTCGTCCGCAGCCTCCAGGCGTTCATCGCTTCCCGCGCGGCGCTCGGCGCCGACGCGCTCCTCCCGCGTGCCGCCGCCACCGCGGTCGTCGGAGCCGCCGTCTCGGCCGCAACCGCGTGGGCGCGTGCCGGCGTCCGCCGCGGCGCCCTCACCCCGCTCGTCCGGACGGCCGTCGCGCCGGTCTGCCGCGGCTACGCCTCCGCCCTCTGAGGTGCTCGGCCCCTCGCGACGCACTTCGTCGCGAAGTGCACGTCGTTGCGGTCTCGGACGGCGTGTCGACCGCAACAAGGTGCACTTCACGGAAAGCCGGACGCGGAGGGGCGTGGAGCGGATAGGATGGAGGGCACAGGCATAGATCCGGGTATCGCCGGGGAGTCTTCGGAAGAACGGCGGACGCGCGAGCGGCGCTCAGTAGAACCGAACGGGGCCGGCCCGTCACAGCCGAAGAATGAGAGGCCCTTTCCGCCACCGGCGGCGGGTGGGGCAAGCGGGGTGGTACCGCGACGGGCGTGCGAGCGTCCGGCGTCCTCGTCCAGCACGAGAACCTGCCAGGAGTGAGATGCCGTACCCCAAGTCCGCGCCGGACTCGCCGCACGACGGCGAGCAGCGCCCCGACGTCACGCCGAGTCCCGTCTTCCCGGAGATCGAGACCGACGTCCTGAAGTTCTGGGACAAGGACGGGACCTTCCGCGCCTCCATCGACAACCGCGCCGACGCCGAGGAGTGGGTCTTCTACGACGGCCCGCCGTTCGCCAACGGCCTCCCGCACTACGGCCACCTGCTCACCGGGTACGCGAAGGACGTCTTCCCGCGCTTCCAGACGATGCGCGGCAAGAAGGTGGAGCGCCGCTTCGGCTGGGACACCCACGGTCTGCCCGCGGAGCTGGAGGCGGAGCGGCAGTTGGGCATCACCGACAAGAGCCAGATCGAGGAGATGGGTCTCGCCGCGTTCAACCAGGCGGCGAAGGACTCGGTGCTGCGGTACACCCGCGAATGGCGCGAGTACGTCACCCGCCAGGCGCGCTGGGTCGACTTCGACAACGACTACAAGACACTCGACACCACGTACATGGAGTCGGTGATCTGGGCGTTCAAGCAGCTCCACGAGAAGGGCCTCGCCTACGAGGGCTACCGCGTGCTGCCGTACTGCTGGCGCGACCAGACCCCGCTGTCGAACCATGAGCTGCGGATGGACGACGACGTCTACAAGATGCGTCAGGACCAGACCGTGACGGTCACGTTCCCGCTGGTCGGCGAGAAGGCCGAGGTTCTCGGGCTCACCGGCGTGCGCGCTCTCGCCTGGACGACGACCCCGTGGACACTGCCCACCAACTTCGCGCTCGCGGTCGGCCCCGACATCGAGTACGCGGTGCTGCCCTCTGGCCCGAACGGCGCCGCCGACTCCAACGGCAGTCCGGACCAGGAAGTCCTGAGCGGCCGCTACCTGCTGGCGAAGGACCTCGTCGGCAACTACGCCAAGGACCTCGGCTATGAGTCGCCGGCCGACGCGCTGGCCGCGATCACCGGGACGCTGAACGGTTCCGAGCTCGCCGACGTCGAGTACGACCGGCTCTGGGACTACTACGCCGACACCGAGAAGTGGGGCACGCAGAACGCGTGGCGCATCCTCGTCGACGACTACGTCACGGTCGAGGACGGCACCGGCATCGTGCACCAGGCGCCCGCCTACGGCGAGGACGACCAGCGTGTGACCGAGAAGGCCGGCATCCCGGTCATCATCTCCGTGGACGACGGCGGACGCTTCCTCCCGGACGTGCCCGACGTCGTCGGCCTGCAGGTGTTCGACGCGAACAAGCCGCTGACCCGCCTGCTCAAGGAGCGGGGCCGGCTGCTGCGCCAGGCGAGCTACGAGCACTCGTACCCGCACTGCTGGCGCTGTCGCAATCCCCTCATCTACAAGGCGGTGTCGAGCTGGTTCGTCCGCGTCACCGACTTCCGCGACCGGATGGGCGAGCTCAACCAGCAGATCACCTGGGTGCCCGAGAACGTCAAGGACGGCCAGTTCGGCAAGTGGCTCGCCGGCGCCCGCGACTGGTCGGTGTCGCGCAACCGCTACTTCGGATCGCCCATCCCGGTCTGGAAGAGCGACGACCCCGCCTACCCGCGGGTCGACGTCTACGGGTCGCTCGAGGAGCTGGAGCGCGACTTCGGCCGCCTTCCCCTGAATGCTGCGGGCGAGCCGGATCTGCACCGCCCGTTCATCGACGAGCTCACGCGCCCGAACCCGGACGACCCGACCGGCCGATCCACCATGCGCCGCATCCCGGACGTGCTGGACGTGTGGTTCGACTCCGGGTCGATGCCGTTCGCGCAGGTGCACTACCCGTTCGAGAACCGCGACTGGTTCGACAGCCACAATCCGGCCGACTTCATCGTCGAGTACATCGGGCAGACGCGCGGCTGGTTCTACCTGCTGCACACGCTCGCGACGGCCCTCTTCGACCGCCCGGCGTTCAAGAACGTCATCAGCCACGGCATCGTGCTCGGCAGCGACGGACAGAAGATGTCGAAGTCGCTCCGCAACTATCCGGACGTCAACGAGGTCTTCGACCGCGACGGCTCCGACGCGATGCGCTGGTTCCTGATGTCGAGCCCCGTGCTGCGCGGAGGCAACCTGGTGGTCACCGAGGAGGGCATCCGCGAGGGCGTCCGCCAGGTGCTGCTGCCGCTGTGGAACACCTGGTACTTCTTCTCGCTGTACGCCAACGCGTCCGGGTACGAGGCGAAGCGCTCCACCGCGTCCACCGACGTGCTCGACCGCTACCTGCTCGCCAAGACGCGCGACCTGGTGGAGGCCGTGACCGCCGACCTGGATGCCCTGGACTCGACCCTCGCCGCCGCCAAGCTGCGCGACTTCGCCGACGTGCTCACCAACTGGTACGTGCGCCGCTCGCGCGACCGGTTCTGGGAGGGCGTCAGCGAGGACGGCAGCGGTACCGAGGCCTTCGACACGCTTTACACCGTGCTCGAGACCGTGACCCGCGTCGCCGCGCCCCTCCTCCCGCTCGTCAGCGAGCGCATCTGGAAGGACCTCACCGGCGGCCGCAGCGTCCACCTCACCGACTGGCCGGAGGCCGCCGAGTTCCCGGCGGACGACGCCCTGGTGGATGCGATGGACCGCATCCGCGCCATCAGCTCCACCGCGCTGTCGCTGCGCAAGCAGGCCGGCAAGCGTGTCCGGCTGCCGCTCGCCTCGCTCACCGTCGTGGCGCACGACGCCGCCGCGCTGGCCCGGTTCGAGGGCATCCTGCGCGACGAGCTCAACGTGAAAGCGGTCGAGCTGGTCGAGCTGCAGGACGACAGCGCTGCGCACTACGGCATCACGAGCAAGCTGACCGTGAACGCCCGCGCTGCCGGTCCGCGACTCGGCAAGCAGGTGCAGCAGGTCATCCAGGCCGCCCGGGCCGGCGACTGGTCGGAGACCGACGGTGTCGTCACCGTCGGCGGGGTCGAACTGGTCGAGGGGGAGTACGACCTGGTGCTCGAGACCGCGTCGGACGGCGACGGGACGTCGGCCCTGGCGCTGCTCGCCGGCGGCGGGTTCGTCCTGCTCGACACCGCGACCACCCCGGAGCTCGAGGCGGAGGGGCTTGCGCGCGACATCATCCGTGCCGTGCAGGACACCCGGAAGGCGGCCGGACTCGACGTCAGCGACCGTATCCGGCTCGCCCTGACGTTCGAGCACGAGGACGACGCGCGCGCGCTCGACCTCGCGGGAGACGTCGACATCGCGACCGAGACGCTGGCTCTGGCGGTGCAGGTGTCGGCCGCGGGAGCATCGACACCGGAGCAGCCCGCGTACGAGCAGCAGTTCGGCGCCGGACAGTTCGCCAACGCCGGGGCGTTCACCGTCGGCGTCACCAAGCTGAACGAGGAGGAGTCGTGACCGACGAGGACGACTACCGCGACCGCGCAGAGGCCGTCTACCAAGCGCTGCTCGCCCGGGTCGGCGAGGGAGCGCCAGAACGGCGGCTCGACGCCACCCGCCGTGCGGTGGAGCTGCTGGGCGACCCGCAGCGCGCGTACCCGATCATCCACGTCACCGGAACCAACGGGAAGACGTCCACCAGCCGCATCGCCGAGAGCCTGCTGCGCGCTTACGGCCTCCGTACCGGACTGCTCACGAGCCCCCACCTGGTGCGCTTCAACGAGCGCATCGTGATCGACGGCGAGCCGATCGAGGACGAGGCGCTCGTACGCAACTGGGAGGACATCAGCCCGTACCTGGAGATCGTGGATGCGGAGCTGACGGAGGCGGGCAAGGCACCGCTGACGTTCTTCGAGGCGTTGACGGCCCTGGCCTTCGCCGCGTTCGCGGATGCGCCGGTCGACGTCGCGGTCATCGAGGTCGGCATGGGCGGCGAGTGGGACTCCACCAACGTCGGGGACGGCCAGGTGGCCGTATTCACCCCGATCGCGCTCGACCACACCAAGGCGCTCGGCGACACCGTCGAGGAGATCGCGCGCACCAAGTCCGGCATCGTGAAGCCGTCGGCCGACGTCGTGTCGTCGGCGCAGACTCCCGAGGCCGACCGGGTGCTGCGGGATGCCGCGCTGCTCACCGAGTCGACCTTCGCCGAGCAGCCGGGCGACTTCGATGTCGCATCGACCCGCGTCGCCGTCGGCGGACAGCTGGTAACGGTCCGTGGGCGCGCGGCGACCTACGAGGACGTCTTCCTCCCGCTTTACGGAGACCACCAGGCGCAGAACGCAGCCGTCGCCGTTGCAGCGGTGGAGACCTTCCTCGGGCGCGGGACCCAGCCGCTCAATCCCGCCCTCGTCGAGGAGGGGTTCGCCACGGCCACCTCGCCCGGCCGCCTGCAGCTGATCGGCATCGAGCCGAGCATCCTCGTCGACGCCGCGCACAATCCCGCCGGCGCCGCGGTGCTGGCCGAGGCGCTCCGCAGCTACTTCGACTTCGACGAGATCACCTTCGTCGTCGGCATCCTGGGCGACAAGGATGCGCGCGGCGTCATCCGAGCGCTCGCGCCGGTCGCCACGCAGTTCTTCGTCACGCGTCCCGACTCGGAGCGGGCGCGGGAGGCGGAGGACCTCGGCGAGCTGGTGCGCGAGGAGGTGGGCGACGAGGCGACCATCGTCTACTCGGACCCCATCGACGCGCTCGAGTCCGCCCGCGACTGGGCGGGCGAGGAGGGCCGCCGCGCGGTCGTCGTGGCCGGCAGCATCGTGCTGGTCGGCCAGGCCATGGCGTACGCCGAGGAGCAGGAGTGGAAGAAGGCGGCGACGTGACCGACGCCGGATCCGCGGGCGACGCGCCCGAGCAGCCCGCGAGCCAGGAGCGCGCCGGCCGCCCGCGCCGTCAGCGATCGCTCCGCGAGCTCCTCGGCTCGATCGTCCTCGGCTTCGAGCTGCTCGTCGTCTTCCTCGGCGCGCTCGTGCTGTTCGGCCTGGGCTCGCTGCCCGCCGGCGTCGCACTGGGCGGGGGAGCGGCGCTCATCGTACTGATGATCGTCGCGATCGGGCTGCTGCGGAACACCGTCGGCGTCGTCCTCGGCTGGATCGTCCAGGTCGTCATCGTGGCGGCCGGCCTCCTCGTCCCCGCCTTCTTCATCGTCGGCGCGATCTTCACCGCCATGTGGGCGTACTGCATGATCGCCGCCGCACGCATCGACCGAAACAACCGGGCCGCGGCTGCCGCGGCCGACAATGGAACGGAGAACCCATGACCAGTGCCGTCGAAGAGACCCTCGTCCTCATCAAGCCGGATGGAGTGGCCCGCGGGCTGACCGGCGAGATCCTGCGCCGGATCGAGGCGAAGGGCTACTCGCTCGTCGACCTGCGGATGCTGCAGGCCGACCGCGACCTGCTCGCGCAGCACTACGCCGAGCACGAGGGCAAGCCGTTCTACGAGCCGCTGGTCGAGTTCATGGAGTCGGGCCCGATCGTGGCCATCCGCCTGGCGGGCAACCGCGTGATCGAGGGCTTCCGCTCCCTCGCCGGCGCCACCGACCCGACGACCGCGCTCCCGGGCACCATCCGCGGCGACCTCGCCCGCGACTGGGGCCTCAAGGTGCAGCAGAACCTCGTGCACGGCTCCGACTCGCCCGAGTCGGCACAGCGCGAGCTCGGTCTCTGGTTCGGCTGAGCCGACACCTACACGAGAGGGAGGCGCCCCCGGCCGCTACGGCCCCGGGCGCCTCCCTTTCGCGCATCCACCGGCGTGTCGCACCGGATGCTCCTCCGTTTCCCGCCGCCTTGTCTTGCGCGCGGAAAGGGAGGCACATCGGTCAGACACGCCGGGGAAGCGCTGCGAACGGAGGGATCTTCCGAGAAGGAGTGCCCGGAATGCCTCCGTTTCTCGCGCTGCTTCCCACGGCGCAGACGAGGATTTGACGCGCCGTCTCCGGTCGGAGAGTAGGCGGTTAGGCGGTCCGGCGGTCCGGCCAAGCGGACCGATCAGGCGACCGGATCAGACGAAGGCGCGGTGGATCCAGTCGAGCTGGATCTGAGCCAGGATCGCGACGATCGCGTAGCAGACGATGGTGATCAGCGGCACCCAGCCGTACAGGGTGCGGAATACGCGGCGGGCGCGCTCCGGCACGGGGATGTTGCCCTCCTTGAGGTTGTAGAGGGTCACCGCCCAGAAGGTGGGGATGGTCACGAGCCAGGTCACCATGCACCACGGGCACAGCACGTTGAGCACGGTGATGGACTGGGTGATCAGGAAGATCACGAGCACCAGCGCGAGCAGCACGCCCATGTTGAACGCGATCCAGTACCAGCGGGCGAAGCGCGCACGGTTCGCCAGCAGGCCGGCGCCGACGGCGATCGTGGCCGTCCAGCCGCCGAGACCGAGGATCGGGTTCGGGAAGCCGAGCAGCGATCCCTGCCAGGAGTTGAGGTTCTTGGCGCACCCGACGAGAACGGAGAAGTTGCAGGAGAGCTGCGCGTTCGGATCTTCCAGGAGGTGGAACTTGTCCACGGTGAGCATGAACGCCGCCCAGACTCCGATGAGTCCGGCGACGATCAGGAAGACGGCGAGAGCGGTCGGGCGGCGGTAGGAAACCTCGGCGGGGCTGTCTGGCACCCTCGGATTATGGCATGACGTCTGCGTGCCGTCCTGGGAGGAGACTCGGGTGGGCCCGCGCCCGTGCGATAATCGTTGCAGCAGTCGTCCCGGCCGAGGCCGGGAGCACCGACAGAAGGCTTGAGGGCGCCCAGAGCGTCCGTGAAAAATGCCGGCCGTGATGGCCGGTGGAGAACATGAGCCGGATGCAGGCCGCGCCACGAGCCCGGCGGTATCCGAACAGGATTGAGGGAGGCGCCGCTCGCGCCGCCTCCCGACGGAGAGACCCGGTGAGCGGGCAACCGCCACCGGTCGAGGAGTGCACCAGCGATGGTGGATAACGAAAATATCGACAACACGGACAACAACGAGACGGAGACGGGAGGACGGAAGCGCAAGGGGCTCTTCGGCGCACGACGCGTCGTGAAGAAGCCCTTCCAGGCCGCACAGGCCGACGCGTTCCCGCCTTCCTCCGGACAGATAGCGGCCGAGCAGGCCGCCGGCGAGCCCACCGCCGAGCAGACGGTCGCCGAGCCCGAAGCGCCACAGGCTGCCACCGTCGAGGAGACGGCGCCCGCCGCCGGTGAGGCCGCGGCACAGCCCGCCCTCGCCGCCGACGGCGTGCAGCCCGCGGCGGGCCTCGAGCCTCCAGCGCTCCCGGACAAGCACGGCGAGGCGGAGGCACCCGTCGTCGGCGCCGCCGCGCCCGGCCTGCCCCCGACGACCCTGCTCTTCCAGGCGCCGGACGTCCTGCCGCTCCCGCCGCTCCCCGAGGGCGACGAGGAGCCGGCCGGCGGTGTCCGCCGTCGGTCCCGCCGCCGCGCGGGCGAGTCGCGCGACAACGCCAACGACCCGGCCAACACCGTCGTCAAGGTGCGCACGCCGCGCGAGCCCGAGCTCATCACCGAGCCGCAGAAGGTCAAGGGGTCCACGCGTCTCGAGGCGAAGAAGCAGCGCCGCCGCGACGGTCGCGACGCCGGCCGTCGCCGCCCGGTCATCACCGAGGCCGAGTTCCTGGCCCGCCGCGAGTCGGTCGACCGGCAGATGGTCGTCCGCTCGAAGGGCGGCCGCATCCAGATCGGCGTGCTCGAGGACAAGGTGCTCGTCGAGCACTACGTCGCCCGCTCGCAGGAGGCGTCGCTCATCGGCAACGTCTACCTCGGCCGCGTGCAGAACGTGCTCCCCAGCATGGAGGCCGCGTTCGTCGACATCGGCCGTGGCCGCAACGCCGTGCTGTATTCGGGCGAGGTGGACTGGGATGCGGTCGAGACCGGCAACCAGCCGCGCCGCATCGAACTGGCCCTGAAGCCGGGCGACCGCGTGCTCGTCCAGGTCACCAAGGACCCGGTCGGCCACAAGGGCGCCCGTCTCACCAGCCAGATCTCGCTCCCAGGCCGCTACCTCGTGTACGTGCCGGGCGGATCCATGAACGGCATCAGCCGCAAGCTCCCGGACACCGAGCGTTCGCGCCTCAAGAAGATCCTCAAGGAGGTGCTGCCCGAGAACGCGGGCGTGATCGTGCGCACCGCCGCCGAGGGTGCGACCGAGGAGCAGCTGACGCTCGACGTCACCCGCCTGACCTCGCAGTGGGCCGACATCAGCACGCGTGTCGAGACCCAGCAGGCTCCTGCTCTGCTGCACAGCGAGCCGGACCTCCTGATCAAGATCATCCGCGACGTCTTCAACGAGGACTTCCAGAAGCTCGTCATCGCCGGCGACGACGCGCGTCAGACGATCGAGAACTACCTCCGCCAGGTCGCCCCCGACCTGCTCGACCGTGTCGAGCCGTACATGGGGGAGCGCGACGCGTTCGACGAGTTCCGCATCACAGAGCAGATCGAGAAGGCGCTGGAGCGCAAGGTGTGGCTGCCGTCGGGCGGTTCGCTCGTCATCGACCGCACCGAGGCCATGACGGTCGTCGACGTGAACACCGGCAAGTTCGTCGGCTCGGGCGGCAACCTCGAAGAGACCGTCACCAAGAACAACCTGGAGGCGGCCGAGGAGATCGTCCGTCAGCTCCGGCTGCGCGACATCGGCGGCATCATCGTCGTCGACTTCATCGACATGGTGCTGGAGTCGAACCGCGATCTGGTGCTCCGCCGTCTGGTGGAGTGCTTGAGCCGTGACCGGACGAAGCACCAGGTCGCCGAGGTCACCTCGCTCGGTCTCGTGCAGATGACCCGCAAGAAGCTCGGCCTCGGCCTGCTTGAGACCTTCAGCGAGGCGTGCGAGGTCTGCGCCGGCCGCGGTGTCATCGTCCACCACGACCCGGTCGTCAAGCACCGCCAGCCGCAGCAGCCGCAGAACGAGCGTCGCCGTGGCCGCGGTGGGAGCACAGGCGCCAGCAGCAACGGCGGCTCGAACGGGAACGGCAACGGAAACGGCGGAAACGGCGCAGGCGGCCACAACGGCACGCACGCCATCACCGACGACGCCAAGAACGCGTTGGCCAAGATCGCCGCGTCGACCATCCACCACGACGAGGAGGCGAAGGCGCAGGAGAGCGCCGCGTCGGCCGATGTCGAGCAGATCAGCGTGACCGAGGTGACGCTGACCGAGGTCACCGCCACGAAGAAGCGCCGCCGCAAGGGCAAGGGCGGTGCCGACCGGCAGCAGGCCGAGACCACGCCGTCCGAGGACACGGTCAGCGAGCCCGCGTCGGAGCAGCCGACCGAGGTCTCGGCGGAGGCTGCGCCCGAGGCTGGGTCCTCGGAGCCGTCGGCCGAGCCGATCCTCCCGCTCCTCGACCTCCCGGAGCCGGCGGAGGTGCGCCCGCCCGCGGCGCGTCCGTCGCCGGAGGAGGCCGAGCTCCTGCTCGACTCCGTCCTCGAGGCGCTGCCCGCGCCGAAGGAGCCGGGTCAGGGCCGCAACCGGAGCCGACGCGCGAGCACGGCGGTCATCGCCGGCGGTGAGCTGGCGCCGAGGGGCGAGTAGCCTCCACCACCGGGCTGGAGCGACCGGGACGCCGTCAGTGTCGGCGGCGGACCCGGTCGCGCGCCCGCACCCGCAACCCGCTGGCGATGAGCCGCGACACGAGCTCCTTGCCGGAGACGGGATGCGCTCCGGCCGCCACGAGCTCGTCGTAGCGCCGGTCGGGCACGTCGTAATGGTCGATGTCGAAGGCGCGGCGCTGGATGTCGTTCGCCTCGGCGAAGGCGTGCAGCTCGTCAAGCGACGCGTCGCTGACCAGATGCGACCACAACATGCCGTGGGCCGGCCATGCCGGGGGATCGATCAGGACCGTCATAGAATGATTCTAGGAACCGGTTCCGAAGTCTGAGCCGGACGGTCCCGAAGCCGGAACGGTGTCGCCACCGTGACGACGGCCGCTGAATTGACGGCCTGTCGGGCGTCGGGTAAAGTTGACCGTTGGTGTGTGCCGGGTATGACCCGCGCAGCCATCATGGTTTTCTGAGAGCAGCCGGGAGCATGTCGCTACCGGCGGGACTCGCCAGTGACTTCCAAACAGTTGAAGAAGCAGGACCAGGTCCGCGGCAGCGCCGGGAACTGTTCCCCGACGAAAAGGTACGTGAAAGTGGTTTACGCAGTTGTGCGCGCCGGTGGCCGGCAGGAGAAGGTCGAGGTCGGCACCATCGTGACGATGGACCGCGTCAAGGCCGACAAGGACGGCAAGATCGAGCTCGCGCCGGTGCTGCTGGTCGACGGTGACAAGATCACCTCCGACGCCAAGTCCCTCGCGAAGGTCACCGTGACCGCCGAGGTCCTCGGCGACCTCCGCGGCCCGAAGATCGTCATCCAGAAGTTCAAGAACAAGACCGGCTACAAGAAGCGCCAGGGCCACCGTCAGGAGCTCACGCGCGTCAAGATCACCGGCATCAAGTAGCCGACGGCTCTCGAGGAGAAGACACCATGGCACACAAAAAGGGAGCAAGCTCCACTCGCAACGGCCGCGACTCCAACGCGCAGCGCCTCGGCGTGAAGCGCTTCGGCGGCCAGACCGTCAACGCGGGCGAGATCCTGGTCCGCCAGCGCGGCACCCACTTCCACCCCGGCGTGAACGTCGGTCGTGGCGGTGACGACACGCTGTTCGCCCTCGCCGCCGGCGCGGTCGAGTTCGGCACCAAGGGCGGCCGCAAGGTCGTCAACATCGTGGCGGCCGAGGCCTGAGCCTCGACCACGAGCACCACTCTTCCGGATGGGCGGGCTTCGGCCCGCCCATCCGCCGTTTCAGCACCACAAGCAGTAGGAGAGCACCATGGCGACGTTCGTTGATCGCGTGACGTTGCACTTGCGCGCCGGCAACGGCGGCAACGGGTGCGTCTCGGTCCGGCGCGAGAAGTTCAAGCCGCTAGCCGGTCCCGACGGCGGGAACGGCGGCAACGGCGGGGACATCGTCCTTGTCGCCGACCCGCAGGTCACCACGCTGCTCGGCTATCACCGCCACCCGCACCGTTCGAGTGACAACGGCGGCTTCGGCATGGGCGACCACCGCAGCGGCCACACCGGCGAGACCCTCGAACTGCCCGTCCCGGTGGGCACGGTCGTCAAGAGCGCCGACGGCGACGAGCTCGTCGATCTGTCGGAGCCTGGCATGCGCTACGTCGTCGCTCCCGGCGGCGTCGGCGGCCTCGGTAATGCCGCGCTGGCGAACCCGAAGCGCAAGGCGCCGGGCTTCGCGCTGCTGGGCACCCCCGGGTGGGAGGGCGACGTCCAGCTCGAGCTGAAGACGGTCGCCGACATCGCTCTGGTCGGATACCCCTCGGCGGGCAAGTCGAGCCTCATCGCTGCCATGTCGGCCGCGAAGCCGAAGATCGCCGACTACCCCTTCACCACGCTCCACCCGAACCTCGGCGTCGTGCAGGCGGGCGACGTCCGCTACACCGTCGCCGACGTCCCCGGTCTCATCGAGGGCGCGAGCGAGGGACGCGGGCTGGGCCTGGAGTTCCTGCGTCACGTCGAGCGCTGCTCGGCGCTCCTGCACGTGCTCGACTGTGCGACGCTGGAGCCCGGTCGCGACCCGCTGAGCGACCTGGACGTCATTCTCGGCGAGCTGGCCGCCTACCCCGTCCCCGAGGGGCAGACGCCGCTCCTGGAGCGTCCGCAGCTGATCGCCCTGAACAAGATCGACGTCCCGGACGCGCGCGAGCTGGCCGACTTCGTCCGCCCGGAGCTCGAGCAGCGCGGCTACCGCGTCTTCGAGATCTCGACGGTCAGCCATGAAGGCCTTCGCCCGCTGTCGTTCGCCCTGGCCGAGATCGTGGAGCAGGCGCGCGCCGAGCAGGCCGCGCTGGAGCAGGCACGACCCCGCATCGTCATCCGCCCGAAGGCCGTCGACGACTCCGGATTCGTCGTCAAGGTCGAGGGCGGCACGGACGGCCCGGTGTACCGCATCCTGGGCGCGAAGCCGGAGCGCTGGGTCGCCCAGACCGACTTCGCCAACGACGAGGCCGTCGGCTTCCTGGCGGACCGCCTCGCGAAGCTCGGCGTCGAGGACCAGTTGGTCCGCGCGGGCGCCGTCGCCGGCTCCACCGTCGTCATCGGCCGTGACAACGGTGTGGTGTTCGACTGGGAGCCCACGCTCACCTCCACCGCGGAACTCATCACCTCGCCCCGCGGAAGCGACGTGCGTCTGGACACCAACGCGCGTCCGACCCGCGCTCAGCGCCGCGACGACTACTTCGAGCGGATGGATGCGAAGGCCGAGGCCCGCGAAGAGCTCCTGCGTGAGCGCGAGGCCGGGCTGTGGCAGGACGACAGCTACGACGACAACGTGGTGCGCAGCGCGGCCGACGGCAGCCGTGGAGACGAGGAGACCGCAGAGGAATGACCATCGACGACCGCAGCCAGATCCCCTCCGCCCGACGCATCGTCGTCAAGGTGGGCTCGTCGTCCATCAGCGGCGAGAACGCGGGGCAGATCGTGCCGCTGGTCGACGCCCTCGCCGAGGCCCACGGCCGCGGTACGCAGGTCATCCTCGTCTCGTCCGGCGCCATCGCGACCGGCACGCCTTTCCTGTCGCTCTCGGAGCGCCCCACCGACCTCGCGACGCAGCAGGCGGCGGCCGCGGTCGGTCAGACCGTGCTCATCTACCGCTACCAGGACAGCTTCGATCGCTACGACATCGTCGCGGGGCAGGTGCTCCTGACCGCGGGCGATATGGAGAACCCGACCCACCGCAGCAACGCCAAGCGTGCGATGGAGCGGCTGCTCGACCTCCGCATCCTGCCCATCGTGAACGAGAACGACACCGTCGCGACGCACGAGATCCGGTTCGGCGACAACGACCGTCTGGCTGCGCTGGTCGCGCTGCTCGTCGACGCCGACCTCCTGGTGCTGCTGTCCGACGTGGATGCGCTCTACACCCGTCCGCCGCACGAGCCCGGTGCCGAGCGCATCGAGGTCGTCGGCTGGGACGACGAGCTGGAGGGCGTCGAGATCGGGTCGACCGGTCTCTCCGGCGTCGGCAGCGGGGGAGCGGTCACGAAGGTCTCGGCCGCCCGCCAGGCCGCCGAGCGCGGCACCGCCGTGGTGCTCACCGCGACATCGCTGGTGTCGCAGGCATTGCGCGGCGAGCAGGTCGGCACGTGGTTCGCGCCCGCGCCCGACACGCACGCAGCCGACGCTTCCGTCCCCAGGTCCGGGCTCTCCACCGGTTCGACCGCGGCCGTCACCTCCGACGCCGCGGCGTCCTAGAATCGACGCATGTCCTCGTTGACCGGTGCGCTGCCCACGGCCGCGCTCTCCCTGCACGAACGGCTCGCCGCCGCCAAGACCGCGTCGCGCGACCTCGCGATCGCCGACACGGATCGCAAGAACCGCGCGCTGCGCGCCATCGCCGACGGTGTGCTCGCCTCGTCGGCCGAGATCCTCTCCGCCAACGAGCTCGACCTGGCCAACGGCCGTGAGAACGGCCTCTCCACCGGCCTGCTCGACCGCCTGACGCTGAGCCCGGCGCGCCTGCAGGGTCTCGCCGACGCCGTCCTCGAGATCGTCGGCCTGACCGACCCGGTCGGCGAGGCCGTGCGCGGCAGCTCGTTGCCGAACGGCGTGAAGATCACGCAGGTGCGCGTCCCCTTCGGCGTCGTCGGCGCGATCTACGAGGCCCGCCCCAACGTCACGATCGACATCGCCGCGCTCGCGATCAAGAGCGGCAACGCCGCGGTGCTGCGCGGCGGCAGCGCGGCCATCGAGACCAACCGCGTACTCGTGCACGTCATCCAGCAGGCGCTGGCGAGCGCCGGCCTTCCGTCGGATGCCGTGCAGACGATCGACGACTTCGGCCGCGAGGGCGCCGCCGAGCTGATGACGGCGCGCGGCTTCGTCGACGTGCTCATCCCGCGGGGGAGCGCCGACCTGATCCAGGCCGTGGTGACCCAGTCGACGGTGCCGGTGATCGAGACCGGCGCGGGTGTCGTTCACGTGGTGCTCGACGAGTCGGCCCGTGAGGACTGGGCCGTCGACATCGTCCGGAACGCCAAGGTCCAGCGGCCGAGCGTGTGCAACGCCGTCGAGACGCTGCTCGTGCACCGCGCCGCCGCCGAGCGGCTGCTGCCGCCCGTGCTCTCCGCGCTGCGCGCCGAGGGCGTCACCATTCACGCCGACGACCGCGCTCTGCCCTTCGCGCCGGATGCGGTGCCGGTGACGGACGAGGACTACGCCACCGAGCACATGAGCCTCGACATCTCCGTGAAGGTGGTCGACGACCTCGACGAGGCGATCGAGCACATCCGCCGGTACTCCACCCAGCACACGGAGTCGATCATCACGAACGACCTGCAGAACGCCGAGCGCTTCCTGGCCGAGGTCGACTCCGCGGTCGTGATGGTGAACGCTTCGACGCGCTTCACCGACGGCGGAGAGTTCGGGTTCGGCGCCGAGGTCGGCATCTCGACGCAGAAGCTGCACGCGCGCGGGCCGATGGGACTCCCGGAGCTCACCAGCACCAAGTGGATCGTCCGCGGGTCCGGCCAGGTCCGGGCGTGACCGACCGCTAGACTTGACGGCGGGCCGAAGGCCCCGAGAAAGGATCACGCACGATGTCATTCCTGACGACCGTCCTCGCCGAGGCGGAGACCCACGTCGAACTGCCGATGCCCACCTGGGCGTTCGGCGCTATCGCCATCGTCCTCTTCATCGCCCTCGCCTTCGTCGCCTGGAGCTTCAAGGATGTCGCCAACCGGCACAGCCACCGCTCCGCCCCCGACGCCGCCGCCCACGCGGGCGCTCCGGGTGCCACGCACCACGGCACCGGCCACCCGACCCAGGGGCACTGAGCCGATCCGGGCATGGAGCTGAAGGAGACGGGCCGGCCGCGGATCGGTGTGATGGGCGGCACTTTCGACCCCATCCACCACGGCCACCTGGTGGCCGCCAGCGAAGTGGCCCAGTCGTTCGACCTCGACGAGGTCATCTTCGTCCCGACCGGTCAGCCCTGGCAGAAGGGCGCCGTCACCCCGCCGGAGCACCGTTACCTGATGACGGTCATCGCGACCGCATCCAATCCGCGGTTCACGGTTAGCCGGGTCGACATCGACCGGGTCGGTCCGACCTACACCATCGACACCCTGCGCGACCTGCACCGCGAGCGTCCGGACGCCGAGCTGTTCTTCATCACCGGCGCGGACGCCATCGCCCAGATCCTCAGCTGGCGCGACGTCGCGGAGCTCTGGGAGCTCGCCCACTTCGTGGCTGTGAGTCGCCCGGGACATGACTTGAGTATTTCTGGATTGCCGGAGCAAGACGTAAGCTTGTTGGAAGTTCCGGCCCTGGCGATCTCGTCGACCGATTGCCGGAGCCGGGTGAGCAGGGGATTCCCGGTGTGGTACCTGGTACCGGACGGGGTTGTTCAATACATCTCCAAACACCATCTGTATCGGAGCGTGGCATGACATCGTGGCCTGAACAGCCGCCGACGGGCCAGCCGCAGACGCGGCGACAGGCGAGGGAGTTCGAGCGCTCCGCCTCCCGACGTGCCGGAACCGCTGAGCCGACACCCGGCGGGCAGATCCCCGAGATGACCACCACCGTGCCCCCGCGCGCGCCCGAAGAGGATGTTGCCGCGGCCGACACGGCGCAGCAGAGCGAGAAGCCGCAGGCTGAGGCGCAGGGCGCCGAGAAGCCGCAGGCCGAGTCGAAGCAGGCCGAGCCCGCCGCCCCGAAGGCCGAGCAGGCGCCGACCCAGCCGGAGCGTCCGGCCATTCCGGCCAGCGCGTTCGCTGAACCCGGCGTCTCGTCGCCGTCGCGTGACGCCTTCGACCTGTTCCGTCAGGGTCCGGACACCACGCAGCCCGAGCCCGTCACGCAGCCGATGGCCATCCTCCAGCCGACCACGCCGCCCGCGGCACCCGCGTCCACCCCGCCGGCTTCAGCGAACGCCGGGTCGGAGCGCACTCTGACGCGCCGCGAGCTCCGCGCGATGCTGCAGGCTCAGGAGGCCAACGCCCAGGCCAATCACGCGCCGGCCGCCGGGGAGCAGGTCTTCCCCGTGTCCTTCACGTCCGGTCCCGAAGAGTCCGGCGCCAAGGAAGGTGCAGCGGAGTCCGGCTCGTCGGCTCCGCAGGCCGCTGCTGCTGCTCCCGCCGCCGATCCGCTCGTAGCCGATCCCGCGACGCCCGCCCCGACCAGCGAGAAGTCGGCCTGGCCGTTCGCCCCGCTGACTCCGTCGTCAGCGCCGACCGCATCCCGTTCCGGCCAGTCCGAGACCACGGTCACCCAGAGCTCCACCTCTCCCTTCGCCGCCTTCGGCACTGCGGAGCCGAAGGCCGACGCCCCCGCTGTCGAGGCCCCGTCCGCGCCCGCCCCGGCGAAGAATGAGGAGCCGGGCGAGACTGCCGCACAGGAGCGCCGGCCGTTCACCCCGCCGACCGGGCACTGGTCGACGGCCGCCGAACTGGACGACCAGAACCAGCCGATCATCTCGCGCAACGTCGCCCAGTCGACCGCCGCGACGACGACCAATGCGCTCATCCTGCCCGTCATCCCGCAGCCGGATACCCGCGCGCCGCTGACGAGCACGGGGGAGATCCTGGTCACCGGCTCGATCGACCTGCCGCGCGGGATGGGAGCCACCGGCGCCCACCCCGACCGCATCGACTCCTCGGACCTCGACCGTCTGCTCGACGGCGAGGAGAACGAGTTCAACACCTCGGAGGTTCAGCCGGTCCGCGCGTCGCGCGCCATCAGCACACACACCTCCACCCGGGGCGTCATCGCTCCGCCGAAGAAGCGCGGCAACACGCTGCCGGTGATCCTGATGGTCACGGCCGGCGTCTTGGCGGTGAGCGTCACCGCGCTGCTCGTGGCCGCCTACGTGCTGAAGGTGTTCTGATCATCCGCACCTGCGCCGCTCTTCTCGCACCGACCGCGACCCCACGACCGGAGGACCTTCCGTGACCGCATCCCAGCACGCCCGGGAGATTCTGCAGGTGGCTGCCGCCGCCGCCGACTCGAAGGGCGGACAGGACCTCGTGGCCCTCGACGTGTCGGGCCCGCTGCCGCTGACGGATGCGTTCCTGCTGGTCAGCGGACGCGTCGAGCGCAACGTCGTCGCCATCGCCTCCGAGGTGGAGGACCGCCTCAACGAGGCCGGAGTGAAGACGCTGCGCCGCGAGGGCAAGGGAGAGGGCCGCTGGGTGCTCCTCGACTTCGGCGACCTCGTCGTGCACGTCTTCCACGAAGAGGACCGCATGTACTACGCGCTCGAGCGCCTCTGGAAGGACTGCCCGACGATCCCGATCGAGCTGCCCGTCCACGAGAACGCCGAGTAGGGCGCCGCGCACCCGGCTCCCAGCGTTCTGTCGGGTTCACCTGAGAGGCCTCTCATGAAGGGCCGCTTTGATGGGCACATGAAGTGTCCCAATGACAACGCGACCCTGGTCATGAGCGAACGCCACGGCATCGAGATCGACTACTGCCCCGAGTGCCGGGGAGTCTGGCTCGATCGCGGTGAGCTCGACAAGATCATCGACCGCGCCGGGACCTCGGCTCCGGCCGCTCCCGGCCCCCAGGCCGCCCCGCAGCCGGTGCCGCCGCAGTACGCCGCGCCGCAGCCGTACGCGGAGCCGCAGTACCGTGAGCCCCGGTATGGCGACCAGCGCTACAGCGACCCCCGCTACGACCAGCAGGGCCAGCGCCCCTACAAGAAGAAGAAGGAGAACTGGCTCAGCGAGCTGTTCGACTGACACGAGCGGCGCTCAGTTTTTTCTGGCGGGCGCGATGTAGTAGTCTGAATGAGTTGTTCCGGGAGGTCCGAAAGGCCCGAACGGCGCACACTCTGGGTCTGTGGCGCAGCTGGTAGCGCACCTGCATGGCATGCAGGGGGTCAGGGGTTCGAGTCCCCTCAGATCCACCGAAGATGACAGAAGGCCGGCCCGAAAGGGCCGGCCTTCTGTGCTGTTACGGTCGGTGTCTGGCCGCTGGCGGTCAGTCGCCCTTCACGTTGACCAGCTGGTGAAGCGTGTGGCGGATCTCGACGAGGTCGGCCGCGTCGGCCATCACCTGGTCGATCGGCTTGTACGCCTGCGGGATCTCGTCCAGGAACGCCTCCGTGTCACGGAACTCGATCCCGGTCATCGCCTCACGCAGCTCCTCGATGGTGAACCGCCTGCGCGCGGCCGTCCGCGAGAACTGGCGTCCAGCGCCGTGCGGCGAGGAATGCAGCGCGAGCGGGTTGCCGAGCCCGGAGACCACGTACGACGCCGTCCCCATCGAACCGGGGATCAGGCCCGCCTGGCCGACGCGCGCCGAGATGGCGCCCTTCCGCGACACCCAGACGTCCTTGCCGAAGTGGTTCTCCTTCTGCGTGAAGTTGTGGTGGCAGTTGATGCGCTCCGACTCGATCACGTCCACGCCGAACCACTCCGACGTCTGACGCACCACACGGTCCATCATCTCCTCACGGTTCAGCAGCGCGAAGTGCTGAGCCCACCGCAGCTGCGCGATGTACTCGTCGAACTCGTGCGTGCCCTCGACCAGGTAGGCGAGGTCCTTGTCGGGGAGTTCGATCCACCACTTCTCCATCAGCGCCTGCGCGACCTTGATGTGGTGACCGGCGATCCGGTTGCCGACGCCACGGGAGCCGGAGTGAAGGAACAGCCACACCACGTCCTCTTCGTCGAGGCTGACCTCGATGAAGTGGTTGCCGGAGCCGAGCGAGCCCAGCTGGCGCTCCCAGTCGCGCAGGTGCGTCGACGGGTCGAATGCTGCCTGCTCGGCCAGCTCTGTCAGCTCCTGGATGCGCGGCTCCGCGGTCGCGACGATCTTCCGGTTGCGGGCGCCGGCGGACAGTGGGATGGCGCGCTCGATCTGGCTGCGCAGCTCCGAGAGCGGAGCCGAGGAGGCCGCCACGTCGTCGCGGGTGAACTGCGTCCGCACGGCGATCATCCCGCATCCGACGTCCACGCCGACGGCCGCGGGCATGACGGCGCCGAGGGTCGGGATGACCGACCCGACCGTGGCGCCGAGGCCCAGGTGGGCGTCCGGCATGAGGGCGAGGTGCGGGTGGATGAACGGCATCCGCGAGGTGGTGACCGCCTGCTCGCGCGTGGAGTCCTCCAGCAGGGAGGCCCAGCTCAGCAGGCGGTTCGAGATTCTTTCCATGATCCTTTCGTTTCTCATCGGGGTGCGGCCGGGACGGCCGTTCCCCGCGGAGATGCGAAGGAGGAGGTCAGCCCCGGACCTCGAACGGCGGGGCTGCGACACACCGGAAGGTGCGGTGCTACAGACCCCGCGGGCGCTCGAGCGCGCGGAAGGTGCGCTGTTCGCGCTTCGGGTACTGCAGGCTGAGCATCCCGGTGTCCTTCCGTTCGGCGTTCTTCAGCGTGGGCTGTCTGCGCCGGTCGGCGCAGGATTCACGACTATACATGCCAGCAGTGATTCTGGGAAGTACAGTCTCATCCATGGACACTCGGATCGCCGGCCCGGCCGACGCGGACGCCATCACGACGACGATCGCCCTGGCTTTCCGTGACGACCCGGTGTGGGGGCCCGCTCTTGCGGCGCCGGACGGCGGAACCGCGCACCTGGAGCGGTTCTGGCGGTACTTCGTCGAGGGCGCCATCGGCTATCGAACGGTGTCCATGCAGCAGGGCCCCGCGGGCGAGGCAGCGACCGTCGCCGTCTGGCTACCGCCCGGGGTCGACGAACTCACCGAGCAGCAGGAGGCGGAGGTGGACGCCCTGATGGCGCGCACGCTCACGCCCGAGCGCTTCGAGGCGTACCGGCGGCTGTGGCAGCGGTTCGACGAGACGCACCCGCACGGCGAACCGCACATGTACCTGAGCCTGCTGGCCACGCATCCCGCTCATCGCGGGCGCGGGATCGGTCAGCGGCTTCTCGCCGAGGACCTCGCCCGGTTCGATGCGGACGGGCTGCCGGCGTACCTGGAGTCGACGAATCCGACCAACGACCACCGGTATGAGCGTGCGGGCTTCCGGGCGGTCGGCGGCTTCACGTCCGTCATCGACGGGGCTGCCGTCACCACGATGTGGCGAGATGCGCGCAACCCTGCAGAAGGAGGCTGAGCCTCAGCGCAGGCGGCGCTCCTCCTCCTGCTCCAGACGCTCCTTCTCGGCGTCCTTCGCCTCCTGCTCCTTCTGGATCTCTTCTTCGCGCGGGGTCTTGTTCGTCATGAGGCGAGCGTAGCCGCAAGCCGGGGTGCGCGGAACGGTCGGTGCCCGTTGTGCGTCGCGTCATCGCTGGGCTATCCTCCCGCACGGAACGGGAGTCGTGGATGGCAGCCGAGATCCCACGCGCAACAGACCCTGTCACCTTCGCCGGCGGGGTGCTCGACCGCTACCGCCATGTCTGCGCCTTCGTGAACGGGCAGGCGGAGGCCGACGCCGTGCTCGATCCGTTCCTGCGGGACGGCGTTGATGCGGGCGACCGCCTCCTGTACCTGGTTGATACCGCGACGCCCGGTGCTCCGCTCCGCCGTCTCCGTCGCCTGGGGTTCGACACGGGCGCGCTCCTCGAGGAGAGGCGTTGCGAGGTGCGGACCTGGGCCGAGACGTACCTGCGCAGCGGGGACTTCGACCAGGCAGACATGCTGGACCAGCTGGATGCGATGCTCGGCGCGTCGGCCCGCCCGCGCATCCGGCTGCTCGCCGACATGGGGTGGGCGGTCGACCGGGACGGCGTCGCGGACGACCTGATCGAGTTCGAGGCGCGGGCGAACTTCCTGCACGCCCGCCACCAGCACGTGGTCATCTGCGCCTACGACACGTCCCGCTTCGACGGCGCCTTCATCATCGACATCCTGCGCACGCATCCGATGGTCCTCATCGGCGGGTTGCTGCAGGAGAACCCGTTCTTCGTACCGCCGGAGGAGTTCGTGCAGGAACGGAGCGCCCGTGGCTGACGACCCCGCCCTCGAGCCCGCTTTCGCGCCCGCCCTCGCACCCGACGATCGGGGGTGGATGCGCGACCTCGGGGCGATGCTCGCGCTGCCGTCGCTGTGGGTGGATCACAGTCCCGCCGAGATCGCGGACGGCCTGCTGAGCGTCCTGGTCGGCGTCCTGCGGCTGGAGGCGGGTTTCGCCCGGTTCGAGATCCCCGGCGGTCAGGAGCGGCTCGAGGCCTGGCGCCCGTCCGGGGCGCCGGCGCCGGACTCCCTGGTGGAGGCGCTGCGGTCCGGTCGTGCGTTCCCGGACTCCGGCGGCACGGAGCCGGGTACGACCGGTTTCGCGACAGCCGCAGTGCGGACGGCCGAGGTGGGCGGTGCGACGACCGGACGGATCACCCGGGTCGCCGGGCTCAGCCTGGCGCTGCCGTGGGAGTCGGCGCGCGTGCTGGTGGCGGCATCCCGGGCCGACTTCCCGACCGAGCGGGAGACGCACCTGCTGCGGGTCGCGGTCGGGCAGGCGGCGATCGCCCTCCACACGGCACGGCGCCTGGCGGCCGAGCAGGATGCCCGCCGGGCGGCCGAGCGGGAGCGCGATCGTCAGAAGAACGCCCTGCACGCCCTCCTCGACGACCTGGGCCCGGCACTGACGGAGGCGACGCGCCGGGTCCGTCAGGCGGCGAAGGAGGCGGACGACCCGAACGTGTCGCTCGGTGCCGCTGGGACGCATCCTCTCTCGGCACCGGATGCGGGGGAGCGGGCGGTCGTAGCGTTGCGCGGCTCACCTCTGGATCCGGATCCTGTGCGCGGCTCGGCGGCCGACGACATGGCGCCGCTCGACGAGACGCTGACCCGGCGCGAACTCGAGGTGCTCGGCCTTCTCGCGCAGGGGTTGAGCAACAAGGAGATCGCCGGTGTGATGTGGCTGAGCGACCGGACGGTCGAGCGCCACATCACGAGTCTGTACCGCAAGATCGGGGTCGGTCGGCGCAGCGAGGCGACGGCGTTCGCGCTCCGGCACGGCGTCATCTGACCGGGAGCCAGCCGAGCGCGGATCACCCGAGCGCGGATCACCCGAAGGTGAAGCAGTACGCTTCGAGCCCCGGGCGGTCGAACTCCAGCTGGAGCACTGCATCCTGTACGCGGCCCTGCTGCCGGATCAGCTGGAAGGTGTCCTGGCGGTCGACCACGCCGCGACCGTCGGCGTCGACATCCGTGCCGTGCGCGTCGCCGGGCGGCCGGCCGTCGAGAAGCACACGGAACGGGATGTGGGTGCCGGCCGGGGTCGGTCCCATCACGAGATTCGCGTCCCGCGCGTGGAAGGCGAACGCGACGCTGCCGCCGGCCTCGTCGAGTACGGCCGCGTGCCGGGCGTGCGTCCAGCGGCCCGTCAGGTCCCAGCCGTTCAGCGGCAGCGCGCCGGTGCCGTCGTAGGACTCGCTCCGGTCGTAGCGGTCGGCCGACTCGGAGACGAAGTCATTGCTCTGGCCGTAGCCGAGGTAGGTCTCGGGCGAGCGGAGGTCACGCCAGTCCGCCGCCACCTCCAGTCCGTGCGGCTCGACCATCACGAGGTTCAGATCCAGGTCGCGGGCGCCGGCCGCCATCAGCAGCCGCTGGATCATCATCTCGGTGCGCTCGTACTCGCCCTCGCCGAAGTGGTGGAACCGCAGCCGCCCGTCGGCGTCGGCCAGGTAGACGGCCGGCCAGTAGTGGTTGGCGAAGTCGTCCCAGACGCCGTAGTCGTCATCCACCGCGATCGGGTACTCGACGCCGAGGGCACGGGTGCGTTCGATCACGTTGGCGCGGTCGTGTTCGAACCCGAACTCGGGCGTGTGGACTCCGATGACGGTGAGCCCGTCGGCGGCGTACTTCTCGTGCCAGGCGCGCAGGTACGGGAGCGTGCGGAGCCAGTTGACACAGGTGTAGGTCCAGAAGCCGACGAGGACGACGCGGCCGCGCAGGCCTTCTGGCGTCAGCGGCTCGGAGTTGAGCCAGCCGGTGGCGCGGGCGAACGGTGGGAGCCGGCCCTCGTCGGGGAGCGGCTCCTCGTCGCCCGCGAGCCGGTGCGCGATGGTGCGGAACAGGCCGCGCTCGCGGTCGTCGTCAGCCGACACGGTCGTTCTCCGCTCGGGTGGCGACCTCGTCGGCCATCCGCGCGACGTCCAGGACGGCGTCGGCGAACGCGCGCGGCGCCTCCTGCGCCAGGTTGTGCCCGACACCGCCGGTGATGAGCCGATGCTCGTACCGTCCGGTGAAGCGGTCGCGATAGGCGGCCGGATCGAGGTGGAAGGCGCCGTTCGCGTCGCCCTCCAGGGTGATCGCCGGGACCGGGATCGCCGGACGGGCCGCGATGCGGGTCTCCACCTCGTCGAGGCGGGGGTCGCCGTCGGCCAGCCCCAGCCTCCACCGGTAGTTGTGGATGACGATGTCGACGTGATCGGGATTGTCGAACGCCGGCCTGCTGCGCTCGAAGGTGGCGTCGTCGAAGTCCCAGCGCGGGGACGCCGTGCGCCAGATCAGGCGCGCGAACTCGTCGCGGTACCGGTCGTAGCCGGCCCGGCCGCGCTCGGTGGCGAAGTAGAACTGGTACCACCACGTCAGCTCGTCCACCGGGTGCAGCGGGTTCGCGTTGGCGGCCTGTCCTGCGACGAGATACCCGCTCGCGGTCACCTGCCCGCGCACACGCTCCGGCCACAGGGCGGCGAGGATGTTCGTCGTCCGGGCTCCCCAGTCGCAGCCGCCGACCAGCGCCTGTTCGATGCCCAGCGCATCCAGCAGGGCGATCGCATCGGCTGCGAGCGCGGCCGGCTGACCGGTCCTCAGGGCGCCGGGGTTGCGGAACGTCGTCGTGCCGTAGCCGCGGAGGAACGGCACGACGACGCGGAGGCCGGCGTCGGCGAGTGCGGGCACGACCCCCTCGAAGCTGTGGATGTCGTACGGCCAGCCGTGCAGCAGCAGCACCGGTGGTCCGTCGGCCGGCCCGCTGTCGGTGTACCCGATGTTCAGCTCGCCGGCGTCCACCTGCCGCACCGCGTCCATCCCATCGGGTTCGGATGTCCCGTCGATTCCCGCCATCGTCGCGCTCCCGTCGTCTGATCCGATCCTGCCCCCGACGGTGCTCAGCGCAGAGACCGGAATGTGGCGCGCAGCTCCTGCGAGAACAGCTCCGGCTGCTCCCATGCGGCGAAGTGCCCGCCGCGGTCGAGGCGGTTGAAGTGGATGAGGTTCGGGTAGGCGGCGGTCGCCCAGCTCCGTGGTGCGGCGTAGATCTCATCCGGGAACACGCTCACGCCGACCGGGAGGGTGACCCCCTTCGGCGCGAAGAACGCGAGCTTGCTCTCCCAGTAGAGCCGGGCCGAGGACACCGCCGTGTTCGTCAGCCAGTACAGCGTGACGTTGTCGAGGATGTCGTCGCGGGTCAGCCCCTCCGAGCCGCCGGCGAAGACCCGGGAGATGAGGTCGTAGCTGCGGGCGTCGTGGTCGAGCATCCACGCGGCCAGCCCGACGGGGGAGTCGGCGATCCCGTAGAGGGTCTGCGGCCGGTTGCCCATCTCCTGCGCGTAGGCGAGACCGTGCGCGTAGAAGAACGCGAGCTGGTCCCACGCCCCGCGCTCCTCGGGGTCGAGGTCGGCCGGCGGCTCCTCGTGCGCATCCAATGCCTCCTGGATGGCAGGCGGGATGGTCGCGGCCATGTTGGTGTGGATGCCGATGAGCCCGGGAGGGGCGAGCAGGGCCAGCTGCTCGGTGACGGCGTTGCCCCAGTCGCCGCCCTGGGCGACGTACCGGTCGTAGCCGAGCCGCCGCATCAGCTCTGCCCACGCTCGGGCGATGCGGATCGGGTCCCAGCCGGTCGCATCCGGCTTTCCCGAGAAGCCGTGGCCGGGAAGCGAGGGGATGACGAGATCGAAGGCGTCGGAGGCTTCGGCCCCGTAGGTAGTCGGGTCGGTGAGCGGGCCGATGATCTTCAGCTGCTCGATGACGGAGCCCGGCCAGCCGTGCGTGACGATCATCGGAAGGGCATCCGGGTGCGGCGAGCGGATGTGCAGGAAGTGGATGTCGAGGCCGTCGATCTCCGTCACGAACTGCGGGATCTCGGCCAGCCGTGCCTCGACCGTGCGCCAGTCGTGCTGGTCGGCCCAGTATTCGGCGAGGGCGCGCATGACGTCGAGCTGAACGCCCTGCGAGCTGTCGTCGACGGTCTCGCGCTCCGGCCAGCGGGTCGCGCGGATCCGCCGTCGGAGGTCGTCGAGCTCCTCGTCGGTGGCGGTGTAGGTGAACGGGCGGATCTCCTCCGCACGGGCGCTGTCGGCGTCGTGGCGGTGTTCGGCGATGGTCATGGGTGCTCCTGGGGTGGTCTCCGTGGTTTCCGGGCGGTTCTCGGCGGTCGAGCGGCCGTCGCGAGTCGATGGTGACGCCGCCCGGTCGGCCCTGGCATCGGGGAGAACACTCAACGGAACGCCTGCGCCGCCGCGGGGTGGCGGGAACCCCTCACCGCCTGCGGGCATGTGAACGCCCTCATCCCGTATGCGCGCCTCGCAGCACGCGGAAAGGGAGGGTCGCTAGGATTTCAGCAACGTCCGCCGAACCGAGGGATGCCGATGACCGATCTGCCGCGACGGCATCAGCGCGCCCGGGGGCCGGAGGGTGTCCGTCACGGTCGGCTGCCGCGGCGGCGTGCGGCGATCGCCGCGCTCAAGCTCCTCGCGGGTGCGCTCGTCGTCGCGTTCGTCAGTATCGGCTCCGTCGCCGCGTACGCGGTGTGGGATGTGGCCCACTCCATCAAGACCGGCGTCCACCTGCAGGCGCTGCCTGGGCAGACCCCCATCCCGCAGGACATCCCGAACGTCGGCGCGCTCCCCGGCGGAGTCAACCTGCTCCTCGCCGGCACGGACAGCCGCAGCGATCTGGGCGGCATCTACAACAGCGAGGACGAGCAGGACGCCAGCAGCGGCGCGGGCAACAACGACGTCACGATGCTGCTGCACATCGCCCAGGACCACAAGAGCATGATGGTCGTCAGCTTCCCGCGCGACCTGATGGTGCCCATCCCGGACTGCCCGGACCCGAACGGCGGGACGATCGACGGCAGCTCGTACGCGCAGTTCAACACGGCGCTGTCCCGCGGCGGTCTCAACTGCGTGGTGGCGACGGTGTCGAAGATGACCGGGCTGAGCATCCCCTTCGCGGCGGTGATCAACTTCAACGGCGTCAGCGCCATGTCGGACGCGGTCGGCGGCGTCACCGTCTGCCTCGCCTCGCCCGTCACCGACGACTACACGAACCCGCCGCTCGACCTCCCCGCCGGCGAGAACACGATCGTCGGGGATGTGGCGCTCTCGTTCCTGCGCAGCCGCCACGGAGTCGGCGACGGCAGCGACCTCGGCCGCATCTCCAACCAGCAGGTCTTCCTGTCGGCCCTCGCCCGCAAGGTCGTCGACGGCGGGGTGCTCTCGAACCCGGTACAGCTGTACGCACTGGCGAAGGCGGCCGTGAACAACATCACCCCGTCGGACACCCTGACGAACCCGACGACGCTGGTGCAGATCGCGCTGGCGCTCAAGGACACGGGACTCCAGAACATGGTGTTCGTGCAGTACCCGGCGGTCACCGACCCGGACAACCCCAACCGCGTGGTTCCGCAGGAGTCGGCGGCGGACGCGCTCAACGAGGCCCTCGTGAACGACCAGCCGGTGAAGCTGACCGGCTCGACCGGCCGAGCAGCCGAGGACCCGACGGCGACCGCGTCGCCCGCGCCGGACCCGGGCGGCGAACCGTCGCCCGCGACCCCCACCGCGCCCGCGACGCCGGCCGCGCCCGCGACGACGGATCCGTCCGCCGGGGGAGCGGTCGAACTGCCGTCGACCATCACCGGCCAGACGGCGGCGCAGCAGACCTGCACGAAGGGCAACAACTAGCCCCGTCTCGGTGCTCGGAACGGAGGAGCTGCGCACTCCGCGGCCTCGCATCCACCTCCGTTCGTGGCGAAACGCCGGGGTGCAGGTCGGTATCTCCTCCGTTCGTCGCGCGCGCCGTTTCGTGAAGAATAGGGAGGAATTCGGCGGGCTGCGACGGCGTGTCGACGGGAAACGGAGGGGATGCGGCGGCGAGCGGCCGCATCCACCTCCGGTTGCGACACGGGGCGATCGGGGGATGTTGCCTCGATCCCCGCGACCACGTTGAATGAGTCCATGACCAACGTGCGGATCGAGCGGATGTCGTCGCTCCAGCTGAGAGTGCTCGTCATCGCGATCCTCGCGAGCTTCGTCGCCTTCCTCGACGGCGCCGTCATCAACGTCGCCCTTCCGGCGATCTCGAAGGAGCTCGGTGGAGGGCTCCCGCTGCAGCAGTGGGTGGTCGATGGGTATCTCGTCACGCTCGGCTCGCTCATCCTCATCGCCGGGTCGCTGTCCGACGTGTTCGGGCGCAAACGCGTGCTCTACGCGGGGCTGATCGGCTTCGGCATCACGTCACTGATGTGCGCGTTCGCGCCGACCGGGGTGTTCCTCGTGATCGCCCGCGCGCTGCAGGGCGTCGCCGGGGCGCTGCTGGTGCCCAGCTCGCTCGCGATCATCATCTCCCGCTTCGACGGCCCGGCCCAGGCCAAGGCGATCGGCCGCTGGACCGCGTGGACCGGTGTCGCCATGATCGCCGGCCCGGTGGTCGGAGGCATCTTCGTCGACACGCTGTCGTGGCGGTGGGTGTTCGTCATCAACGTGATCCCGATCGCGATCACGCTGATCCTCATGATGACCCTGAAGGGCGAGGACAAGGGGATGGGCGGCCGCGTCGACTACGCCGGTGCGATCCTCGGATCGGTCGGTCTCGCCGGGACCGTGTTCGCCCTGATCGAGCAGGGGACGTACGGATGGGGCAATCCGCGCGTCTGGATCCCGCTCGTCGTCGGCATCCTCAGCCTGGTGGCGTTCTTCATCGTGGAGACGCGCGTGAAGCAGCCGATGCTGCCGCTCGGGCTGTTCAGCGTCCACAATTTCTGGGTCGGCAACGTCTCGACGTTCTTCGTCTACGGGGCGCTCTCGTTCGGCCCCCTGATCGTCACGCTGTACCTGCAGCAGGTGGCCGGGTTCTCGGCGATCGCGGCCGGGTTCGTGTTCATCCCGTCCACGCTGTGCATGCTGCTGCTCTCCGGCCTGTTCGGCGGGCTCGCCGGGCGCTACGGGCCCCGGTTGTTCATGGCGGTCGGGCCGATGATCGCCTCCGCGGGCTTCCTCTGGCTGCTGATGATGGGGACGGACGTCGACTACTGGACGACCCTGCTGCCCGCGGTCCTCCTGTTCGGAGTCGGCCTGTCGATCACCGTCGCGCCGTTGACGAGCGCGATCCTGGGCGCCATCCACCCGGAGCAGGCGGGCATCGCGTCGGCCGTCAACAACGCCGTGTCGCGCATCGCCGGACTGCTGGCGGTCGCCGCCGCCGGCATGATCATCGGCGGCACGCTCGACACCGAGGGACTCCATCGCGCCATGATCGCCGCGGCCGCGCTGCTGCTCGTCGGCGGCGTGGTGTCGGCGATCGGCATCCGCAACAAGGCTCCGGTCGCCGACAAGATTCAGACAGTGACGGACTGACCCGTCAGCGCGAGCATGGCGACGTCCACGATGGCGCACGTCATGATCAGCTGCATGAGGAGGCGCGTCGGACTCCGGCGGAACAGCAGGACCACACCGGTCACTGTCGCCGCGAGGCCGATCACCAGGCCGACGATGAGGAGCGGGCGGACAGGGAGGCCCGGGCCGAACGTGATGAGCAGAGTCGCGATCGCGAGCGCCGCGAAAGCGAGCAGGCCGCTGAGCCGCGCGCCCAGCCGGTGCGGGAGCCCGCTGATGCCGGTGCGCGCGTCATCCTCCAGATCCGGGAGCACATTGGTGACGTGCGCGGCGACGCCGAGCAGAGCGCCGGCGGCGAACACCCACCACTGCGGCAGTGCGGGCTGCTCCTGACCCAGGGTGGCGATGGCGGGCAGCACACCGAACGACACCGCGAACGGGACGAACGAGAAGACGGTCGCCTTCAGCCCCAGGTTGTACGCCCAGCCGCCGGCGATGGCGACCACGTGGGCGATCAGCGCGCCGGGCCCGAGCGGGATCGTCAGCAGGATCGCCGCCGCCAGCGCCACGAAGGCGGCGACGCGGACGGTCGAGACCGATACGTCTCCGCGCGCGGCCGGCTTGTCGCTGCGCTCCACAGCGCGGTCGCGGGCCGCATCCAGCCAGTCGTTGCACCAGCCGATGGACAGCTGGCCGAAGAGCACGGCCAGAGCGAGGATCACGAGCCGGCCGGGTGGATAGCCGAGGCCGACGCCGAGCAGCGTCGCGATCACCGTGACCACGACGGTCGGCCCTGGGTGACTGGCGAGCAGGAGGGAGAGCACCTTCTTCGCCATGCCGTCATCGTAGCCCGCGCCCGGGATGCAAACTACTTGCGTTGATCTGCAAGGATTTGCGTACACTGTGGTCATGTCGAAACGACTCGCCGAAGTGGCGCGCAAGGTCGGTGTCAGCGAGGCCACCGTCAGCCGCGTCCTCAACGACAAGCCGGGAGTGTCCGACGCCACCCGTCAGGCGGTGCTGACCGCCCTGGATGTGCTGGGCTACGAGCGGCCGACCAAGCTGCGCGGAGAGCGCGCGCGGCTCGTCGGGCTCGTGCTCCCCGAACTGCAGAACCCGATCTTCCCCGCCTTCGCGGAGATCATCGGGGGAGCGCTCGCGCAGAACGGCTACACCCCGGTGCTCTGCACGCAGACCGCCGGCGGCATCTCGGAGGCCGACTATGTCGAGCTCCTGCTGCAGCAGCAGGTCTCCGGCGTGGTCTTCGTCGGCGGCGCCTATGCCCAGCAGGATGCGGACCACAGCCACTACGGCCGGCTGACCGACCTGCACCTCCCGACCGTCCTCGTGAACGCACCCGTCGACTCGCTCGGGTTCGCCACGGTCTCCTGCGACGACACGGTGGCCACGACCCAGGCGCTGACGCACCTGCGGTCGCTCGGCCACGAGCGGATCGGGCTGCTGCTGGGGCCGCGCGACCACATCCCGTCGCAGCGTAAACTCGCGGCGGCCCGCCGTGTCACGGCGGAATGGGGCGACGAACTGGATGAGTCCCTCGTCGTGCACTCGCTCTACTCCCTCGAGGCGGGCCAGGCGGCGGCGACCCGGCTGCTCGCCGCCGGCGTCACGGCGATCGTGTGCGCGAGCGACCCGATGGCGCTCGGGGCGATCCGGGCCGTCCGGCGGGCCGGGCTCTCGGTGCCGCGCGACGTCTCCGTCGTCGGCTACGACGACTCCGCGCTGATGAACTGCACCGAGCCTCCGCTGACCACGATCCGGCAGCCGATCGAGCCGATGGGCCGCACGATCATCGAGCTCCTACTCCGTCAGATCTCCAGCGATTCGGCCATCCGGGACGAACTGTTCTTCGAGCCGGAACTGGTGGTGCGCGGTTCCACCGGGCCCGCTCCGCACGCGAGCTGAGCCGCAAGCGCACGCAAAAGTGCGCAAATGAATTACGTATTGTTGAGTTCTTGCGTCATTCTGTCGAACTAGCTACATTTCGGTGAACGACGACGGCGCCGCGGTGTCCGTCGCGACGACAGATGACCGAAGGGCTCAGCGTGGATCTCACCGTGATGGACGGCGGCACCGCCGCACCCGTCGCCGCTCCGCAGCCGGCGAGCGCCGGTGCGACGGCGCGTGCCGCATCCGCACCGCCGTCCGACGACCCGCAGTGGTGGCGCAGCGCGGTGATCTACCAGATCTACCCGCGCAGCTTCGCGGACGGGAACGGCGACGGCGTCGGCGACCTCGCCGGCGTGCGGCAGCACCTGCCGTACCTCGCCGACCTCGGCGTCGACGCGCTCTGGTTCACGCCCTGGTACGACTCGCCGCTCGCCGACGGCGGCTACGACGTCGCGGACTACCGCCGCATCCACCCGGCATTCGGCGACCTGGCCGAGGCCGAGGCGCTGATCGGCGAAGCGCTCGCCCTCGGCATCCGCACCATCATCGACGTCGTACCGAACCACGTCTCCGACCGGCACCGCTGGTTCCAGGAGGCCCTCGCCGCCGGCCCGGGATCGCCCGAGCGCGAACGCTTCTGGTTCCGGCCCGGCCGCGGCGACGACGGCTCGCAGATGCCGACATCGTGGCCGTCGAATTTCTCCGGAGACACCTGGACGCGCACGACGAACCCCGACGGGACGCCCGGCGAGTGGTACCTGCACCTGTTCAGCCCGCAGCAGCCGGACCTCAACTGGGACCACCCGGATGTGCGGCGCGAGCACGAGGACATCCTGCGGTTCTGGTTCGACCGCGGCGTCGCCGGAGTGCGGATCGACTCGGCCGCGCTGCTCGTGAAGGACCCGGCGCTGCCAGAGGTGCCCGAGCATCCCGGGGCGGGGGAGCATCCCAACCAGGACCGCGACGAGCTCCACGACATCTATCGCGGCTGGCGCGCCCTCGCCGACGGGTATCCGGGAACCCGGGTGCTGGTGGGCGAGATCTGGCTGCCCGACATCGAGCGGTTCGCGCTGTACCTGCGACCGGACGAGCTGCACACCGCGTTCAACTTCGACTTCCTGGCCCGGCCCTGGGATGCGGTGGAGCTGCGCGCCTCCATCGACGAGACGCTCGCGGCGCACGCGCCGGTCGGCGCTCCGAGCACGTGGGTCCTCTCGAACCACGACGTCACCCGAGCGGTGACCCGGTACGGCCGCGAGGACACCTCGTTCGCCTTCGCCACCAAGCGCAAAGGCACCCCGACCGACCTCGCCCTCGGGACGCGCCGGGCACGCGCCGCGGCGCTTCTCACGGCCGCGCTGCCCGGTTCGCTGTACATCTACCAGGGCGACGAGCTGGGGCTGCCGGAGGTCGAGGACCTTCCCGACGAGCTCCGCGAGGACCCGATGCACGAGCGCTCCGGCGGCGTCGACCCCGGCCGCGACGGCTGCCGGGTCCCGCTCCCGTGGCGGGGGACGCAGGCGCCGTTCGGATTCAGCCCCGAGGGAGCCGACGCCGAGCCGTGGCTGCCGCAGCCGGCCGGCTGGTCGGCGCTGACCGTGCAGGCGCAGCAGAGCGACCCCGCCTCCATGTTGTGGCTCTACCGGCAGGCGCTCCGGATCCGCCGCGCAGAGCCCGGCCTCGGCGACGGACCGCTGACCTGGCTGGATGCGCCGGACGGTGTGCTGGCCTTCGCCCGCGGCGCCGCCTTCGCGAACGTCACCAACCTCTCCGCCGCTCCGGTCGACCTCCCGGAGCACCAGGCGATCCTCCTCAGCAGCCGTCCGCTCGTCGACGGGAAGCTGCCACCCGACTCGACGGTCTGGCTGCGGACGCAGCACCGGCCGACGGGACACCTCACCACCTGAACGCATCATCCACGCACTGCACCATCCACGCACTGCACCATCACTCGAAAGGGTCCAGACAATGAAGTCATCACTCAGGATCACGGCGGTCGCCGCGGTCACCCTCGCCGGAGCGGGGCTCCTTGCCGGATGCTCCTCATCCGGCGGCGACTCCGGCGACGGGAAGGTCCACATCACCGTCGCCAGCCTCATCCCGGGCAGCGACAAGGCTGCGTTCACGGCCTTCGACGACCGGGTCAAGGAGTTCGAGAAGGCCAACCCGAACATCGACATCAAGTCCGAGGAGTACCAGTGGACGGGGCCGACGTTCGCGACGCAGCTCGCCGGCGGAACTCTCCCGGATGTCTTCAACGTTCCGTTCACCGACTCCCAGTCGCTGCTCCAGGCGGGTCAGCTCGCCGACATCACCGCTGAGGTGAAGAAGCTGCCGTACGCGGACAAGTTCAACGAGAAGGTGCTCGCGGTGGCGAAGTCCGGCGACAAGATCTACGGCGTCCCGTACGGCCCGTACGCCATGGGACTGTCGTACAACCGCGAGATCTTCCAGAAGGCCGGGCTCGACCCGGACAAGCCGCCGACGACCTGGGACGAGGTCCGTTCGGCCGCCAAGACCATCTCCGAGAAGGTTCCGGGTGTCGCCGGCTACATGCAGATGACGCAGGGCAACACCGGCGGCTGGCAGCTGATCACGACCGTGTACGCCCGCGGCGGCCGGATGGAGACCACCGACGGCGGGAAGACGAAGGTCACCACCGACAACCCGATCACCAAGGAGGCGCTGCAGTGGCTGCACGACCTCCGCTGGGAGGACGACTCGGTCGGCAGCAACTTCCTGCTCGACTGGAGCGGCATCAATCAGGCGTTCGGCGCCGGGCAGATCGCCATGTACCCGTCCGGATCCGATGTGCTTACCTCACTGGTGCAGCAGAACAACGTCGACCCGGCCAACTACGGACTGACGATGCTGCCGATCGACTCGTCGAACAATGATGCCGGCGTCCTCGGCGGCGGCAACGTCGCGGCCGTCAGCCCGAAGTCATCGCAGGCGCAGAAGGAGGCCGCGGTGAAGTGGATCGACTTCTACTACATGCAGAAGCTGCTCGACAAGGATCAGGCGATCGCCGACGCGAAGGTGCTCGTCAAGTCCAACCAGCCGGTCGGCGTTCCCACCCTGCCGCTCTTCGACAAGGCCACGTACGACCAGAACATGGAGTGGATCGCGGGCGAGATCAATGTGCCGCAGGAGAACGTGGCGCCGTTCACCGACAAGATCTTCGACGCCAACCTGGTCCCCGAGCCGAACAAGCACACGCAGGAGCTGTACGGCGCGCTCGACTCCGTCGTCCAGGCCGTGCTGACGGACAAGAACGCGAACATCGACCAGCTGCTGAAGAAGGTCGACAGCGACATCCAGAAGCTCGTCGACGCAGACAAGTGACGAACACGAACAAGTGACGAACACAGACAAGTGACAACACACGATCGACAGCTGAGCCGTCCCCGCCGCACACCCCTGACCTGGGTGCGCGGCGGGGGCCTCAGCTCCCTGCTGTTCCTGCTGCCGATGCTCCTGATCTTCGGCATCTTCTCCTGGTGGCCCATCGTGCGGAGCGTCGTCATGAGCTTCCAGCACACCAATCTGGTGAGCGCGCCCACCTGGGTCGGCTGGGACAACTTCGTGCAGGTGGTGAACGATCCGCTGTTCTGGACGGCGGTCGGCAACACCGCCTGGTTCGCCTTCCTCGCGCTGCTGCTCGGGTACCCCATCCCGCTCATCGCGGCGGTGCTGATGAGCGAGGTGAAGCGCGCGAAGGGCCTGTACAGCGCGCTCGCGTACCTGCCCGTGGTCGTACCGCCGGTGGTGGCGGTGCTGCTGTGGAAGTTCTTCTACGACGCCCGCCCGGACGGCGTGTTCAACACGATCCTCGGCTGGGTCGGGATCCCGCCGCAGCCGTGGATCCAGTCGGCGACGCAGGCGATGCCGTCTCTCGTCGTCGAGGCGACCTGGGCCGCGGCGGGCGGAACGATCATCATCTACCTGGCCGCGATCACCGGAGTGGCGCCGGAGCTGTACGACGCGGCCGAGGTCGACGGCGCGGGCATCTGGCGCAAGATCTGGCACGTCACGCTGCCGCAGCTGCGCAGCGTCCTGCTGATCACGCTCATCCTGCAGATCATCGGCACGGCGCAGGTGTTCCTCGAACCGTTCCTCTTCACCGGCGGCGGGCCGGTCGACTCGACCGTCACCATCCTGCTGCTCATCTACCGGTACGCGTTCCAGAATTCGCTCGGCGGCGACTACGGCGCCGCCACCGCGCTCAGTCTGATGCTGGCGGCGTTCCTCGCCGTGCTGTCCCTCGTGTACTTCCGCCTCACCAAGTCCTGGAGCCAGAATTGACGACCTCGACCGAGCTGCCGCGCGAGGCGGCGGCCAACGCGCAGGAGCTCCTCGCGCCGGCTCCCCACGAGCCGGAGAGAAGGCAGCGGACCCGACGACGTGAGCGGGAGGACGCGGGCGACCGCGGCATCCTCTCGATCTCCGACCGGCGGAAGCGCGGTGTGCGGTGGAGCGCGCGCGTCATCCACGGGGCGCTGCTCGTCGTCCTCGTGATCGTCGGGCTCGGGCCGCTGCTGTGGCTCGCGAAGTCGGCGATCACGCCGACGGAGGACACCCTCCGCACGCCGATGGCGCTGTTCCCGAACGGGGTGGACTGGGCGAACCTGTCGACCGCGTGGTCGACGGTCCACATCGACGTGCAGTTCATGAACACGATCTGGGTCGCGGCCGGCTCGTGGGCGGCGCAGATCCTGGTGGCGACGACGGCCGGGTATGCGCTGAGCGTGCTCCGGCCCACGTACGGGAAGGTGCTGTACGGCCTCATCCTGACCACGCTGTTCGTGCCGTCGGTGGTGCTGCTCGTGCCGTTGTACCTGACCATCCTGAACCCGCCGCTGCTCGGCCAGTCGCTCATCAACACGTTCTGGGCGGTGTGGCTGCCGGCCGGTGCCAGCGCCTTCAACGTCGTGCTGGTGAAGCGGTTCTTCGACAACCTGCCGCGGGAGATCTTCGAGGCGGCGCGGACCGACGGGGCGGGGCCTTTCCGGCTGTTCTGGTCGATCGTGCTGCCGATGTCGAAGCCGATCCTGGGTGTGGTGTCCGTGTTCGCGATCATCGCGGCGTGGAAGGACTACCTCTGGCCGCTGCTCGTGCTGCGCGACCCGGCCATCCAACCGCTGTCGGTGCGGCTGCCCACGCTGCAGGCGGCGATCCAGCTGGACGTGTACCTGGCCGCCCTGGCCATCTCGACGCTCATCCCGATCGTGCTGTTCCTGGTGTTCCAAGGCCTGTTCCTGCGGAGCGCGGGGCTCGGCGGCGCCGTGAAGGGATGAGACGGCTGGGTTAGCATCGAGGGATGCGCGCAGCCCGACGCCGGACGGCCGCGGTGGTCGCCGTGGCGCTCTCGGCGACCCTGCTGATGGCGGGGCTGAGCGGATGCGGGGGCGCCGCTCCTGCCCACACGATAGGCGCCACCCACACCGCGGGCGCGGCTCCGACCCCGTCGCCGACGCCGACCGTCGACCCGGTCGAAGCGTATGCCCGGCAGCGCCTCGCCAACCTGACCCTGCGGCAGAAGGTGGCGAGCCTGTTCATGCTGCACACACCCGGTACCGACCCGGCGGCGCTGCGCGGATACGTCGACCGGTACGGCGTCGGCGGCATGATCCTGATGGGCGACAACATCCCGTCGACCCCCGCCGAGCTCGCCGCGCAGACGGCGGCCATGGCGGCCTCCGACCCGGGCCTCCCTCCGCTGATCGGTGTGGACGAGGAGGGCGGCGACGTCACGCGCCTCGGCTGGGATGATCAGCCCGGCGCCGACACCCTGCGGGACCAGGACCCGGCGGCGACGCGCGACGCCTTCGCCCGGCGCGCGACGCTCCTGAAACAGGCCGGCATCTCCGTTAACTTCGGGACCGTCGCGGACGTCACCGCCGACCCGGCCTCCTTCATCGCCGACCGCGTGCTCGGGACGGAGCCTGGCGCGGCGGCCGCCCGTGTCGCCGCCTCGGTGACGGGGGAGCGCGGGACGGTGCTGAGCACGCTCAAGCACTTCCCCGGCCACGGCGAGAGCGAGGCCGACTCGCACCACGCCGTGCCGTCGACCGCCGTCAGCAAGCAGGACTGGTCGACGCGTGACGCCCCGCCGTTCCAGGCGGGCATCTCCGCGGGAGCCGAGCTGGTGATGTTCGGGCACCTCGCCTATACCCAGGTGGATGCGGCGCCCGCGTCGCTCTCGGCGGCCTGGCACCGCATCCTGACCGACGAGCTCGGGTTCCGCGGCGCGAGCATCACCGACGATCTGCGGATGCTGCAGGACACGGGGCTGCCGCAGTACCAGGACCCGGGGGAGAACGCGGTGCAGGCGATCGCGGCGGGGAACACCATGGTGCTCGACGTGCTGCCGGCCGGAGGCGATCCGGATGCGCTCATCGATGCCGTCGTCACTGCTGTGCAGCAGGGACGCATCCCGGTCGCGCAGATCGACACGGACGCGCTGAAGCTGCTGCAGCTGCGCCGATCGCTCTCCGCGGAAGAGTGACGCGTCAACTTTTTTCGCGAATCGCGGAATAGTCCGGGAGTCCATACGCTTGCATGTATTCGACGCGGGGCGGATGGGCCGCCCGGCGCGCGACTTCTAGGAGACACCGTGACTATCGAGATCCCCGGCTACAAGGCTGGCACCTGGACCATCGACCCCGCCCACAGCGAGGTCGGCTTCAGCATCCGTCACCTGATGATCAGCAAGGTGAAGGGCGTCTTCGAGAACTTCGACGCCACCTTCGTGACCGCCGAGAACCCGCTCGAGTCGAAGGTCACCGCGAAGGCCGACGTCGCCTCCATCAACACCAAGGACAAGAACCGCGACGCGCACCTCCGCACCGGCGACTTCTTCCTCGCCGAGGAGCACCCGACGATCGACTTCGTCTCGACCGGCGTGCGCCACGAGAACGGCGAGTTCCTCGTCGACGGCGACCTCACCATCAAGGGCATCACCAAGCCCGTCACCTTCGAGTTCGACTTCGGCGGCTTCGGCCAGGACCCGTACGGCAACTACAAGGCCGGCGCGACCGCGAAGACCAAGATCAACCGTGAGGACTTCGGCCTCACCTACAACGCCGCGCTCGAGACCGGCGGCATGCTGCTCGGCGACGAGGTCACCATCACCCTCGAGCTCCAGGCCGTCCTCGCCTCCTGACCCCCTGCGCCTCGCGCCCTGCGCCCCGCCCCCAGCGCCCCTCCGCCCACCGTCGAGTACGCACCTTTTGCACACGACACGCCACGCGTGCGTGCAAAGTTTGCGGACTCGACGGTGGGCGGAGGCGTTTGAGAGGGGGCGCGTCAGTGGCCGATGAGGGGGGAGAGGGTGCGCGCGATGACGGAGCCGCGACCGGTGACCGACTCCTCCACGTCGGCGGACTCCATCGCGACCAGGCCCGCGTTGGCCCCGGCGAACCGGAGCGGCTCGGGCTCCCACCGCGGTGAGCGGTGCCCGACCCACGGCAGCATGGTCAGGTCGGTGCGGGATCCGGTGAGCAGGTCCGCGAGCGTACGTCCGGCCAGGTTCGTGGTGCTCAGCCCGTCTCCGACGTAACCGCCGGCCCAGGCCTCGCGTGCATCGCGGTCGTAGCCGACGCTCGCGTGCCAGTCGCGCGGAACGCCGAGCGGCCCGCCCCAGTGGTGCGTGATCCTGGCGCCCGCGGCGTCCGGGAAGAGGTCGTGGAGCGTGTGGATGAGGTGGTCGCGCACGCGCAGCGACCGGTCGTATCCCGGCCGGATGGCGCTCCCCAGGTGGTACCGCGCGCCGCGGCCCCCGAACGCGAACCGGTTGTCGGCGGTCCGCTGCCCGTAGACGATGAGGTTCCGGAAGTCGGTAAACGTCTGCCCGTGTTCGATGCCGATGCGCTCCCACGTGGCGTCGGGCAGCGGCTCGGTGGCGATCATCAGCGAGTAGAGCGGGAGGATGCGGCGGCCCACCTGCGGAAGCTGCGAGCCGTATCCCTCGGTCGCGTTCACCACGGTGCCCGCTCGGACCGTGCGCGCGGAACCGCCGGAGCGCACCTGCACCGTCCCGGCGTCCCACGACAGCACCTCGGTGCCCTCCGCGATGGTCGCTCCGCGGCGTTCGACGACCCGGGCGAGACCGCGCACGAGCTTGGCCGGGTGGATGCGCGCGCACGCCGGCGTGTACGTCGCGGCCAGCGCATCCCGCACCCCGAACCGCGACCGGACCGTCTCGGTGCCCCACAGCGCCACGCGGTCGACGCCGTAGCGCTCCGACTCCTCGAACTCGGCGCGCGCGGCCGCGACCTGCGGCGTCGATCGGGCGAACGTCACGGTGCCGCCGCGCGCGAAGTCGATATCGATGCCTTCGGTCTCGGCGACCCGGCCCACCTCGTCGACGGTGTCGACCATCGCCTGGCGCATGCCCACGGCCGCATCCCGGCCGTACCGTGCGTCGAGCTTCGAGGCGGACCACGGGAAGAGGGAGGAGCACCAGCCGCCGTTGCGGCCGGACGCACCGAAACCGGCGACCTCCTTCTCCAGCAGCAGGATGCGCAGAGACGGGTCGCGCTCCTGCAGGTAGTAGGCGGTCCAGAGGCCGGTGAGACCGGCGCCGACAATGGCGACGTCCACATCGGCATCGGCGTCGAGGCCGGGCCGGGGGCGGAAGCCGTCCTCGTCGGCGGCGATGGAGTCGAACCAGAAGCCGACCGTGCGGTAGTCCATTGCGCTCCTTCTCGTTAAGGCGCGAATCCGGGACCGCGTGAGCAGTCCCGGATTCGTCCTTTGGGGGTCTTACAGGTGGTTCGAGGCCTCCGTCAGCACCGATTCCAGGATCTGGCGGATCTCGACGAACTCGCTCGGGCCGATGGTGAGCGGCGGGGCGAGCTGCACCACGGGGTCTCCACGGTCGTCGGCGCGGCAGTACAGGCCGGCGTCGAACAGGGCCTTCGACAGGAACCCGCGGAGCAGACGCTCCGACTCGTCGTCGTTGAAGGTCTCCTTGGTGTTCTTGTCCTTCACCAGCTCGATGCCGAAGAAGTAGCCGGCGCCCCGGACATCGCCGACGATCGGCAGGTCGAGGAGCTTCTCGAGCTCGGCGCGGAACAGCGGGGAGTTCTCGCGGACGCGCTCGTTGAGCTGCTCCTCCTCGAAGATGTCGAGGTTCTCCAGCGCCACCGCGGCCGAGACCGGGTGACCGCCGAACGTGTAGCCGTGGTAGAACGACGTGTTGCCGTGCTTGAAGGGCTCGTAGATGCGGTCGCTGATGATCGTGGCGCCGATGGGGGAGTACCCGCTGGTCATGCCCTTCGCGCAGGTGATCATGTCCGGGACGTAGCCGTACTCATCGCAGGCAAACATGTGGCCGATACGGCCGAACGCGCAGATGACCTCGTCGCTGACCATGAGGACGTCGTACTTGTCGCAGATCTCACGGACGCGCTGGAAGTACCCGGGAGGCGGCGGGAAGCATCCACCCGAGTTCTGCACCGGCTCGAGGAAGATCGCCGCGACGGTGTCGGGACCCTCGAACTGGATCATCTCCTCGATGCGGTTCGCCGCCCAGACGCCGAAGGCCTCGATGTCGTCGGTCGGCGCGCCCATCTCGCCCGCACGGTAGAAGTTGGTGTTCGGGACGCGGAACCCGCCGGGGGTGAGCGGCTCGAACATCTCCTTCATGGCCGGGATGCCGGTGATCGCCAGGGCGCCCTGCGGGGTGCCGTGGTAGGCGACGGCGCGCGACAGCACCTTGTGCTTGGTCGGCTTGCCCTGCAGCTTCCAGTAGTACTTGGCCAGCTTGAAGGCGGTCTCGACCGCCTCACCGCCGCCGGTGGAGAAGAAGACGCGGTTGAGGTCGCCGGGCGCGTAGGAGGCCAGCCGGTCGGCCAGCTCGATCGCGTTCGGGTGGGCGTACGACCAGATCGGGAAGAACGCCAGCTGCTCGGCCTGCTTCGCCGCCGTCTCGGCGAGACGCTTGCGGCCGTGGCCCGCGTTCACCACGAACAGTCCGGAGAGCCCGTCGATGTACTGCTTGCCGTGCGAGTCCCAGATGTGGTGGCCTTCGCCGCGCGTGATGATGGGGACGCCGTGGCCCTCTTCCATCACCGACTGGCGGGCGAAGTGCATCCAGAGGTGGTCGCGCGCCTTCGCCTGCAGCGCCGCCTCCTCGGCCGCGATCGGCTCGCCGAACGTTTCTACGGTTGTCGTCATGGTTATCGCGTTCCCCAGTTGTAGAACTGTTTGTGGAGTTTCAGATACACGAACGTCTCGGTGGAGAGCACGCCCTCCAGCGTCCGGATCTCGGAGTTGAGCATCGTGATGAGGTCGAGGTCGTTCTCGCACACCACTTCGGCGAGGATGTCGAAGGTGCCGGCAGTCAGCACCACGTAGTCCACCGCCGGCATGGCTGCCAGCTTGTCGGCCACCGCACGCGTGTCGCCCGTGCAGCGCACGCCGATCATCGCCTGACGGTAGAAGCCGAGCTGCATGGGGTCGGTCACGGCCACGATCTGCATCACGCCCGACTCGGTCAGCTTCTGCACGCGCTGGCGCACCGCCGCCTCGCTGAGACCGACGGCCTTGCCGATCTCCGCGTACGACTTGCGGCCGTCCGCCTGCAGTTGCTCGATGATCGCCTTGGAGACGTCGTCGATGACCGCAGCCTTCTGGCCGTTCGCTGCCCGAGGGGTACTCATGGAGCGATTCTGTCAGTGGATTGGATGTCTGGCAAGCGATTCCGCACGAATTTGACCGTTTCGCTGACGAAATCAGTAGGCTAACCGCCATGACTGCTCGTGAAGGCTTTGCTCCCGACTCCTCAGCACGCGAACTCCGGAACTTCGTCGACGGCCGCTCCGTTGAAGCGCGCGGCACGGGCAGCATCCCGCTGATCGACCCGGCGACCGAGGAGGTCTACGCCACCGCGCCCGTCTCCACCGAGGCGGACGTCGCGGACGCGTACGCCGCCGCCGAGCGCGCCTTCCAGACGTGGGGGCAGACCACGCCGGCCGAACGCCAGCTCGCGCTGTTCCGGATCGCCGACGCGATGGAGGCGCGGGCCGAGGAGTTCGCGGACGCCGAGTCGCAGGACACCGGCAAGCCGCGCGCCACGCTGGTGGAGGACGAGATCCTGCTGTCGGTGGACCAGATCCGCTTCTTCGCCGGGGCCGCCCGCAACCTGGAGGGGCGGTCGGCGGGGGAGTACATGCCCGAGCACACCTCGTTCATCCGGCGCGAGCCGATCGGCGTCGTGGGTCAGGTGACGCCCTGGAACTACCCGCTGAACATGGCGGTGTGGAAGTTCGCCCCGGCTCTGGCCGCGGGCAACACCACGGTGCTGAAGCCGTCGGACACGACCCCGCTGTCGACGCTGCTGCTCGCGGAGGTCGCCGCCGAGTTCCTGCCGGCGGGCGTGCTCAACGTCGTGCTCGGCGATCGGACGACCGGCGCGGCGATGACCGCGCACCCCATCCCGCAGCTGATCTCGATCACCGGATCGGTGCGGGCCGGCATGGAGGTGGCGCGTGCGGCCTCCTTCGACCTCAAGCGGGTGCACCTCGAGCTCGGCGGCAAGGCGCCCGTGATCGTGTTCGACGACGCCGACATCGAGAAGGCGGTCGCCGGAATCGTCGCGGCCGGATACTTCAACGCCGGTCAGGACTGCACGGCGGCGACCCGCCTGCTCGTGCAGGACGGCATCCACGACGAGTTCGTCGCGGCCCTCGCGCAGTACGCCCGCGAGAACGCGCGCACCGGCGCTCCGCGGGATGACGGCATCCTCTACGGTCCGCTGAACAACGCCAACCAGCTGGCGCAGGTGTCGGGATTCGTCGACCGGCTGCCCAGCCATGCCCGCGTCGAGCTGGGCGGCAACCGCCAGGGCGACCGCGGCTACTTCTGGGAGGCGACGATCGTGTCCGGGCTCCGGCAGGACGACGAGGCCGTCCAGAACGAGATCTTCGGCCCGGTGCAGACGGTGCAGCGGTTCACCGACGAGGCGGAGGCGCTGGCGAACGCGAACGGCGTGAAGTACGGGCTGGCGTCGTCGGTCTGGACGAAGGACCACGGCCGGGCGATGCGGTTCGCCAAGGGGCTCGACTTCGGCTGCGTGTGGATCAACACGCACATCCCGATCGTTGCGGAGATGCCGCACGGCGGGTTCAAGCACTCCGGCTACGGGAAGGACCTGTCGGCGTACGGCTTCGAGGACTACACGCGCATCAAGCACGTCATGTCGTACATCGGAATTTAGGTCAGAGCGCGTTATCACAACGCGCGTGCTCTCTAGACTCCCCGGGTGATTCTCTCTCGTAACTCCAGCACCCTGTCCTCTCGCTCCCGTGTGCGCCGGTGCGTGCGTGCGGCTGCCGTGGCGGCGGCTGTCGCCGGCGCCCTCGTCGTGGCTCTCGCGCCGTCCGCGCCCGCGGGCGCCCTGATCGGCGGGACGCCGGTTGCGGTCGGCGAGCGTCCCTACTTCGCGACCGTGTCCGGGCCTGCCGGCGTGTGCGGCGGCGCGATCATCGGCACGGAGTGGGCGATCACGGCCGGCCACTGCGTCGCACAGGGGGACGCTCGCGACGTCGTCGTGACGGCGGGATGGACCAGGGCCGGCGAGGGTCGTCCGGTCACCCTCCACGGTATCCAGGCGTACTGGCATCCGACCGTCGACATGGCGCTGATCCGCGTGCCGGCGACGCCGGGTATCGCGACCGTTCCCCTGGCCGACGCACCGCTCGTGGCGGGCGACAGCTATATCAGCGTGGGCGCAGGTGAGGGGAGCGGCGAGCGCCTCACGGAGGGCCGCTTCAGAATCGACTGGGCGAGCCCGTACTGGGAGTTCACGGCGAAGGGAGCCACCGGCACGGAGGGGAACTGCTACGGGGACTCCGGGAGCCCCGACATCATCGAGACGCCGGCCGGAGACCGCCTGGTCGGCGTCGCCTGGGGGATCACCCCGCAGACCTGCGGACCGACCACACGATCGCGCAGCTACAACGTCTGGTATCCCGCGACCCGCCAGTGGATCGCGTCGGTCACCGGAGGCGCCACCTCCTGACCCCCGCCAACAGCTCCTGAGTTTTTCGCCCCCGCCGCGGCGTGTCGGGCGGAAAAAGTCCGGAGCTGTTGGCGTGGGCGGCGGGTCAGGAGTCTCGGCGCGGGATGCGGAGGGGGTTGCCGTCGCGCAGTTCGGGCGGGAGCACAAGCTGCGGGGCGTCCTGGTAGGCGATCGGAGTCAGCCAGCGGCGGAGGGCCGTCGCGCCCACCGAGGTGTGGATGGTCGCGGTGGTCGACGGCCAGCCACCGCCGTGGTGCTGCGCCCAGCCGATGGCGACACCGGTCGGCCAGCCGTCGAACAGGAGGCGTCCGGCGACGGCGGAGAGAGCGGCGGCCAGTGCGGTGACGTCCTCCTCCGTTCCGCGGTGGATGGTCGCGGTGAGGGACGGCTCCAGCGCCGCGACCAGCGCCGGCTGCTGGGGGTCGTCGTAGCGGACCAGCACGGTGACCGGTCCGAAGCACTCCGCGAGGAATGGTGCGGGGTCGGCCAGGAAGGTGTCGGCGTCCACGAGCACGACGGTCGGTGCGGACGCGCCGTCGGCAGCATTCCCGCGCAGCACCTCGACCGACGGACGCGCAGAGAATGCGGCGACGCCGTCGGCGAAGGCAGCCGACATCCCGTCGGTCAGCTGACGGCTCGACGGCGCGTCGCCGAGCGCGTTCCGCACGGCGTCCTCGACGCCGCCGCCGGACGGCACGAAGACGAGTCCCGGCTTGGTGCAGTACTGACCCGCGTCACGGGTGAAGGAGGAGACCAGGCCTGTTCCGATCGCGTCTGCGCGCTCCGCGGCGGCGGTCCGGGTCACGACGACCGGGTTAATGCTGCCGAGCTCCCCGTAAAAGGGAATGGGGTCGGGGCGCGAGACGGCCAGGTCGTACAGGGCCCGGCCGCCGCGGGTCGAGCCGGTGAACCCGGCCGCGCGGACGAGCGGGTGGCGGACCAGTTCGGTGCCCGCGTCCATCCCCTCGACGAGCGCGAACCAGCCGGGCGGGAGGATGCGCGTGGCGAGAGCAGCCGTCCGGCGGGAGAGCAGGGGGTGGCCGGGGTGCGCCTTGACGATCACCGGGCAGCCGGCGGCCAGCGCTGACGCGGTGTCGTTGCCGAGCACCGAGAACGCGAACGGGAAGTTCGACGCCGCGTACACCGCGATCGGGCCCAGCGGGCGCAGGATGCGGCGGAGGTCCGGACGCGGCGGGATGAGCGACGGGTCGGGCGATTCGACCACCGCCTCGAGGTACCCGCCCTCACGGATCACCCCCGCGAAGAACCGCAGCTGCGCGGCGGTGCGCGTGACCTCTCCGTCGAGCCGTGCGACAGAGAGGTGTGTCTCCTCGTTGCCGAGGCGGACGAGCTCCGCCCGGTCGTCGTCGAGGGCGGCGGCCATGGCCTCCAGCCAGCCGGCGCGCGCCTCCCGGGTCGTGGGGGTGGAGGCGGCACGGGCGGCCGCGATCGCGGCATCCGCCACGGCGGTCGCGGACACGCCGGCGATTCCGCTCATGCGAACGCCGCCAGCCCGGTCAGCGCCCGGCCGAGCACGAGCGTGTGGATCTCGTCCGTGCCCTCGTAGGTGCGCACCGACTCCAGGTTGGCCATGTGACGCATGACCGGGAAGGCGTTCGTGATGCCGTCGCCGCCCAGGATGGTGCGCGCCTCGCGGGCGATCGTCAGCGCCTCGCGCACGCTGTTCAGCTTGCCGACGCTGATCTGCGTCGGGGTGAGCCGCCCCGACTCCTTCAGCCGGCCCAGGTGCAGCGCCAGCAGCATCCCCTTCTCGTACTCGACCAGCATGTTCGCCAGCTTCTCCTGGATGAGCTGCGTCGCGCCGATCGGGCGACCGAACACCTCGCGCGTCGTCGCGCGCTCGATCGAGACCTCCAGGCAGTCGCGGGCGGCGCCCATCGCACCCCACACGATGCCGTAGCGCGCCTCGTTGAGGCACGAGAAGGGGCCCGAGAGACCGCGTGCTCCGGGGAGGAGCGCCGAAGCGGGGAGGCGGACCTCCTCCAGCACCACATCGCACTGCACCGAGGCGCGCATCGAGAGCTTTCCGTCGATCGCGGTCGCGGAGAACCCGGGCGTCGACGTCGGCACCAGGAAGCCGCGGACACCCTCGTCGGTGGCCGCCCAGACGACGGCGACATCGGCGAGGGCGGCCAGCCCGATCCAGCGCTTGACGCCGGCGAGCACCCAGTCGTCGCCGTCGCGGCGGGCCGTCGTGCGCATGGCGGCCGGGTCGCTCCCGCCCTCCGGCTCGGTCAGCGCGAAGCAGCCGATCCGTTCGCCCCGGGCCATCGGCGGCAGCCATTCTGCCTTCTGCTCGTCGGAGCCGAACTTCGAGATCGCACTCATCGCCAGGGAGCCCTGCACGGAGACGAACGTGCGCCAGCCGCTGTCGGCGGCCTCCAACTCATGGCAGACCAGACCGTAGCTGACGGCGCCGGCGCCCGCGCATCCCTCGTCCTTCAGGTGCATGCCGAGCACGCCGAGTGCGCCGAGCTCCGCCACCAGCTCGCGGCGGAAGTGCTTGTCCTCGAAGTCCTGCTCGATGACCGGACGGATGCGCTCGGTCGCGAACGCGCGCGCACGGTCGCGCCAGCCGCGCTCCTCGTCGGTGAGCAGGTGGTCGATGCTGAACGCGTCGTCGAGGGTCGTCGTCACGATCGGTCCTTTCGCGGGTGATACAGGTGGGGGTGGTGGTCGTGCGGCCGCTAGCGCTCATCCGTCCAGCGCGCCTCGTGCGCGCCGAGCAGCGGGGGCGGGGTGCGGTGGGCGGCCGAGGCCGTGTCCAACCGGATGGGCGTCGCCGGCTGGCGGGAGGTGCGCCCGGTCTCCGGGTCGACGCTCGTCACGACCGGCTCCAGCCCGAGCGACTCGGCGAACGCGAACGCCTCGCCGATGTCGTTCACGAGCCCTGCCGGGACGCGGGCACGGGTGAGCGCATCCACCCAGTCGGCGGCGGTCCGTGAGGTCAGCAGCGGTTCGAGGATGCCTCGCAGCGCGTCGCGGTCGCGCACACGCGCCTCGTTGGTGGCGAAGCGCTCGTCGTCGGCGAGTCCGGGACGGTCGAGAACGTCGGCGAAGGCGGCGAACTGGCGGTCGTTGCCCACGGCGACGACGAGCTCGCGGTCCGCCGCCCGGAACAGCTCGTACGGCGCGATGCTCGGGTGCGCGTTGCCGAGGCGGGCGGGGGAGCGTCCGGTCGCGAGCGTGCCGGACGCCTGGTTGGTGAGGGCGGCCAGGAGCGACCCGAGCAGGTCCACATCCACCCGGGAGCCGCGTCCGGTCGCGTCGCGCTGGCGGAGGGCGAGCAGGATGCCGGAGAACGCGTTGAGGCCGGTCAGCACATCCACCAGGGCGACGCCGACCTTGCTCGGTTCGCCGTCGGGCGCGCCGGTGATGCTCATCAGGCCGCCGACCGCCTGCACGAGCAGGTCGTAGCCGGGGAGCGCCGCTCCGGCATCGCGGCCGAAGCCGGTGATCGAGCAGAACACCAGCCGCGGGTTCGTCTCTCGAAGGGTCTGCTCGTCGAGGCCGAAGCGCTCCATGACGCCCGGCCGGAAGTTCTCGATCACCACGTCGGCCGTGCTCGCCAGGCGACGGGCCGTCGCGAGCCCGTCGGGGGTGGAGAGGTCGCAGACGACCGAGCGCTTGTTTCGGTTGACCGAACCGAAGTAGGTGGACTCGCCCGCGTCGTCCACCGGAGGACGCCAGGCGCGGGTGTCGTCGCCGGTGGGGCTCTCGATCTTGATCACGTCGGCGCCGAAGTCGGCCAGCATCATGGTGGCGTACGGCCCGGCGAGCACGCGCGAGAAGTCGGCCACGCGGACCCCGCTCAGCACACCCGCCTCCGGCTTCTCGGGGGTGGGGCCGCGGTCGTCGGCCATGCTCGCTCCTTCGCTCGACACGAATTCATCCTATAGCGAATGATTCGATCGCGTTATCGTGGACGGGTGACCACCTCCACGCGCGAAGCAGCACGGACCGGCCGCGCGGCGCCGGGCGCACGCGATGCTGTGTTCGCCCAGCTCGACGACGCGGGACGGGCGGAGCAGGTAGCCCGGCGGCTGACGGATGCGATCGTGCTCGGGGTGCTGGGGGCCGGCGAGCGCCTCCCCAGCGAGGCCGAGCTCGCCCGCCGTTTCGGTGTCGCGCTCGTGACGGCGCGGGAGGGGCTCGGGATGCTCCGGCAGGCCGGGCTCGTCGAGACGCGGCGCGGGCGCGACGGCGGCAGCTTCGTCGTGCATCCCGGTGAAGCCGACGACACCCTTCTCTCTGCGCGGCTGCGCGGGCTCTCGCAGGTCGAGCTCAGCGACCTCGCGGTCTACGTGACGACGATCGCCGCCGGGTGCGCCGACCGCGCCGCCGAGCGTTCGACGCCCGCCGACGACGACCGGCTGCGCTCCTGGGTCGCGGCCGCGGACTTCTCCGCGCCCGCCGAGGCGCGGCGCAATGCCGGCGGGTTCCTGCTCGAGCTCGCCGTGCTCAGCCAGTCCGCACGACTGGTGCGGGAGCAGCTACGGCTGCAGGCGGAGTTCGGTCCGCTGCTGTGGCTCGGGATGCGCGACCCGGCGCTGCGTACGGCGACCGCATCCGCCGCTCGGGAGGTCACCGAGGCGATCGCCGCGCGCGACGCCGCGACCGCTCGTGCCCGGGTGAGCGGACTGCTGGATGAGGTGGCCCGGTGGCTGCTCTCGGCGAAGGCGCGGATCGAGCGCGGAGGGACGATCGATGGCTGAGGCGACGACAGCGGGCGTGTCGACGGCCCCGACCGCGGCAGTCCGGGTCTCGGAGCTCTTCTCACGCATCCACGACACCCTCGGCGGCTGGCGCGAGGCGATCCTCGCCGACGAGCCGGCCGGGGCGACCTCGCTCGACGACCGGGTCGCCGCGCTGGTGCTCCCTGCCCTCGCGGCCGACGACCCGCTGCTCATCGGCGCGGGCTTCGTCGCCGCGCCCGAACTGACCGGCGGCACCGACGTCCGGTTCTGCTGGTGGCTCGGTCCGCTCGACGACAACCCGGTGTTCGGCGCGACGCGGGCGCCCTCGAAGCTCGACCTCGCCGCGCGCTCGTACTCCGACTACCTGCGCGACTTCCGGTCGCTGGAGTGGTACAGCGTCCCCCAGTCGACCCACCGGACGCACATCACCGGCCCGTACGTCGACCACCTGTGCGCGTGCGACTACATCGTCACGGTGACGTCGCCGGTCGAGTACGACGGGCGGATGCTCGGCGTCGTGGGTGTGGATGTGTACGTCAAGCGCCTCGAGCGGGAGCTGCTCCCGGCCATGCTCGCGAGCGACCGGCCGCTGGCGCTCGTCAATGAGCACGGCCGCGTGACGGTGTCCACGGATCCGGCTGTGCCGGCCGGGACGGTCATCCCCGTCGGCCCCGATGCGGAAGAGTGCGCGGGGACGACGTTCCGGCTGGTGGCGACCGGAGTCTGAGCGGCGGGCTACACTCGCATCGACCAGCGCAACGCGCGACCGGCCGGCCGACGGCCGCCGGGGACCACACGGACGACCAGGAGGAGCCGACGATGACTGGCGGCTTCATCCGGTATGCGCCGACGGCCGGTCCGTCCCGGTGGCTGCTCATCGCGGGTCGCCGGTTCGTTGCCGCGGTCGAGAGCACGGCCTCCGACGAGATCGTGGATGCGGTGTACTGGCTGGCGGACTCCGAGCTCGCGACCATCGAATCCGTCGTCGGAGCCTTCCCGCTCGCCGGGCCGGACAGCGTCCGCTCCTTCGCCGTCGCGGAGATCGCCGAGCCCAACGCCGCGGGCGAAGTCACCGTGACGGCCGTGGTGCGCGGCTCGGCCGCCGTCGACGTGTTCTCCGTCGGCGGTGCACGCCGGTTCTCGGCGGGAGGCGTCCAGCCGTGGGTGCTGGCCGAGTTCCGCACCGTGACGGGCCTGGTTCTGCAGGGCGACGATGCGCCGACGGGACCGGTCGCCCGGCTCTCCATCGGGTCGCTGCCGCTGCGGGTCGGGGTGACCGACGGCGAGCTCCTGACCTGGACGCTGCAGCCGATCGAGCGCGCCGAGCGCAGCCGGGAGGCTCCGGTCGCGGCCGCAGCCGTGACGGGACCGGCCGCGGAAGAGACGATCATCCGTGACCGCAATCAGAGCTCCAGCCTGTTCGGGGGAGCCGGAGGCGCTGGGGATGCCGGCGACGCGGGCGCGGGGGATGCCGGAGCTGACTCGGAGATCGTGCCGCCCGCCGCGCATCCCGCCCCGCACGAGCTCCCCGGCGCTGTCGACATCGACGAACCCGCGACCCCGGCCATCATCGCCCCGGCTCGCGACACGCCGGTCGCGCCCGCTGGGCCGCTGACGATCCGCACGGATGAGGTCTTTCCGCCGACGGAGCCGGTGGTGCTGCCGCCGCCCCGCGCGACGTTCGCTGCCCGCCTGCCGTCGGGGGACACGATCGCGCTCGACGTGCCCGTCCTGATCGGTCGACGGCCGGCCCCGCAGCGTGTCGACTCCGGCGTGGAGCCGCGCCTCATCACCGTCCCGTCGCCCAGCCAGGAGGTGTCGTCGACCCACGTCCGCATCGAGCAGTCGGGGGACGCGGTCGTCGTCACCGACCTCCGCTCCACGAACGGGACGGTGGTGACCGGTCCCACCGGCGCGCGGCGGCTGCGGCCGGGGGAGTCGTCCGTCGTGCTCGCCGGAGCGAGAGTGGAGATCGGCGACGGTAATATCATCGAGATCACCGCCCGCAGAGACGAAGGACGCGAGTGACCCAGATCGGTCGCAGCAGCAGACGCCACACCGTGGCTGTCCCCGGCGATCCCGACGCCCGCATCAGCCTCTCCTGGGCCGCCCTCAGCGACACCGGATATCGCCGGAGCGTGAACGAGGACAGCCTCCTCGCGCGGTCGCCGATCTTCGCCGTCGCCGACGGGATGGGCGGCCACACCGCGGGGGACTTCGCGAGCACCGCGGTTGTCACGCGTCTCGCCGAGAAGGTGAAGGCCGACTTCGTCGGGGAGCTCGCCCTCACCGAGGCGCTCCGCTCGGCGGTCGACGACATGACCCGCGGCGTGGGCCAGACCGACCTCGGAACGGGCACGACCGTCACCGGCATCGCCCTCACCCTGGTCGACGGCAACCCGTACTGGTTGGTGTTCAACATCGGCGACTCCCGCGTCTACAGCTATCGCGACGGGACGCTGGAGCAACTCACTGTCGACCACTCGATCGTCCAGGAGCTGCTGGATGCCGGTGCCATCACCCCGGCGGAGGCCGAGGTGCACCCGCACAGCAACGTCATCACGCGCGCGGTCGGATTCAACGAGGACCCGGTCCCCGACTACTTCCTGCTGCCGATCGTCGCCGGCTCCCGGCTGCTGGTGTGCTCGGACGGCCTGACGAAGGAGCTCACCGAGCACGGCATCCGCTACTTCCTCGGCGAAGGGTCCTCTCCGCTCGACGCGGCGCAGCAGCTGATGGATGCGGCACTCGGCAACGGCGGGCGCGACAACGTGACCGTCGTGGTCGTCGACGTGCTGGCGACCCCGGAGTCCGGAGCGCACCGCGAAGGCGTCTCCCGCAGGGCCGCTCGCCGCCACTGATTCTGCCCCCCGACTTGGGGGTAATCGAGTTGTCCCCAGTGCGGGTCCGGGCCGGTCGGCGGCGGTATCCGGCTGCCTACAATTGTCAGACGCCTCGCAGCGGCGAAGGCGTGATCGACGAACGGGAGGAGCCGATGGCCCGGCGTTTGCCGTCCCAGCCGCCGAACCTCCCCGGTTTCTCCTACGTCCGGGTGCTGGGTTCCGGCGGCTTCGCCGACGTCTTCCTGTACGAGCAGAACATGCCGCGACGTCAGGTGGCGGTCAAAGTGATGCTCGCCGAGGTGGTCACGAGCCAGGTCAAGCAGATGTTCCAGGCCGAGGCCAACCTGATGGCGCAGCTGAGCACGCATCCCTCGATCCTCACCGTCTATCAGGCCAGCGTCTCCTCCGACGGGCGGCCGTACCTGGTCATGGAGCTCTGCTCGGCGGCGATCGGCCAGCGGTACCGCACCGAGCCGCTGTCGGTGCCGGAGGCGCTGAGCACCGGCGTGCGCATCGCCAGCGCGGTCGAGACCGCCCACCGGGCGGGAGTGCTGCATCGCGACATCAAGCCGTCCAACATCCTGAGCACGGCCTACGGTCACCCGGTGCTGAGCGACTTCGGCATCGCGGCCACCCTGAGCGAGGCCGACGTCACCGAGGCGATCGGCCTCTCCATCCCATGGTCGGCTCCCGAGGTGCTGCTCGACGAGACGAGCGGGACGATCGCGAGCGAGGTCTGGTCGCTCGGCGCCACCCTGTACTCGCTGCTCGCCGGGCGTTCGCCGTTCGAGGTGCCGGGCAAGGAGAACACGTCCGCCGAGCTCATCCAACGCATCACCAAGAGCCGGCCGCTCCCGATCGGGCGGGCCGACGTCCCGCCGCGGCTGGAGCAGGTGCTGATGCGCGCGATGTCTCGCCGCCCCTCCCAACGACAGCGGAGCGCGCTGGAGTTCATCCGCGAGCTGCAGGCGGTGGAGAGCGAGCTCGGGCTGCCGCAGACGCCCATCGAGGTCGCGATGGACGACTGGGCCCTGGCGACGGCCGGCGACCCGGAGGACCGCACCCGCGTGAAGGGCGTGGTGGCCGTCGACCCCGGAGCACGTCGCCGTCGCCGCCGAGCGGCCCCTGCCTCGGCGACGGTCACCCGCGCACCGACCCGGACCGTCGTCCGCGAGAGCGGAAGCGCGCAGACGCCGCAGCAGGCCGCCCCGTCGAAGACCTCCCGCGCTCTCGTGCTCTCGCTCGTCGCCTGCGCCGTGCTCGTCGTCGTGCTCGCCGTGACGGCTTCCATCGTGCTCGTTCGGGCCGGGGCCAGCGACGACATCCCGACCGTCCGCGACCTCAGCGGCCGCGTGACCGGCAGCACCATCGTGTTCACCTGGACCGACCCAGGGCTGCAGGAGGGCGACACGTACCAGGTCACGGTCGATGACCAGCCGCCCAGCAGCCAGCATGCGACCGAGTTCCGCGTGGATGCGAAGTCGGGTCAGACCGTCTGCGTCACGGTCACGGTGAACCGCGACGGCAAGACCGGTACGCCGAGCGGGCAGAAATGCGTCGAAGGGACGGGCGGGACGTGACCCGCCTCGGCGCCATCGGCTCGTGGCTCGCCGCGCACAAGTCCATCGCGGCGACAGCCGTGAGCGGGACGGCGGTGGCCGCTCTGGTGACGACGCTCGCCGTCGTCTCGGGCGGCTACAGCGCGCAGCACCTGCGACTCGATGACGCCTCGGTCTGGGTCGCGAGCGACGCCAAGAAGTCGCTCGGGCGGGCGAACACCGAGATCGACAAGCTCAACTCGGTGGTGGCCGGCACCGGCGAGGCGCTCGACGTCGTCCAGGACGGCACCGACGTACTCCTGCTCGACCGGGAGGCGAACACGGTCGCGGTCGTGGACCCGGCCACCGCGGAGGCCGGCAAGTCGGTCGCGCTCCCGCCGCGTGCACCGCAGGTGTCGCTGGCCGACGGCCACGTCGCGCTGCTGTCCCAGACGACGGGCCAGCTGTGGCTGACCGGCGTCGACCAGCTGGAGGACTTCAACTCCGGCTCGGCGGCCACGATCGACCTCGGCGGCCGCGCGGTGTCGGCGATGGACCCGTCCGGCGTGCTGTTCGCGTACCAGCCGTCGACCCGTGCGCTGGTGCGTGTCGCTCTCGACGGCGCCGAGCCGTCCACGACGACCGAGACTCTGCGCACGCGGGGCGATGGAGCGGATGTCTCGCTCACCTCGGTGGGCGGCCACTGGGCCCTGCTCGACCCGTCGGCGCGCACGCTGTCGATGGAGGGCCGGACGGTCAGCCTCGCAGCCCTCCTGCCCGAGGGCGACGATCCGGTGCTGCAGCAGCCGTCGGCGGATGGGGACGCCGTGTTCATCGCCTCCACCGCCGGACTGATCCGGGTGCCGCTCGACGGCGGCTCGGCGACGCGGGCGTTCGCCCGGCAGTCCGGCGCGCCGGCCGCGCCGGTGACGGTCGACGGCTGTACCTACGCCGCCTGGAACGACGGGACGGCCTGGCGGTCGTGCTCCGCGTCGGGTTCGGGCGAGCGGTCGACGCTGAAGGATGTGCCGTCCGGCGCCGTGCTCGGCTTCCGCGTGAACGGCGACCGCGTCGTGCTGAACGACGCCCGGTCCGGCGTCTCCTGGGCGGTGCAGAGCGGAAACGCCCGCATCGACAACTGGGACGAGCTGGTGTCGAAGAAGACCACGCAGGAGCTCGTCAACCAGACCAAACAGGATGACGCTCCGCAGTACGAGAAGCAGGAGCAGCCTCCCGTCGCCGTCGCCGACTCCTTCGGTGCCCGGCCCGGACGCGTGACGCCGTTGCCGGTGCTCCTGAACGACTACGACCCCAACGGCGACGTGCTGACGATCGACTCGTTCACCGCAGTGCCGTCGAACCAGGGCACGATCGAGCTCACCAACGCCGACCAGCAGCTCCAGCTCTCCCTCCCCGACACGGCCACCGGGACGATCGCCTTCGACTACACGATCTCGGACGGCCGCGGCGGGACGGCGACCGCTCATGTGACCGTCGCGGTGCGGACCTCGGCCGAGAACAGCCCGCCGGTGTGCGTACGCAACGCGAAGGCCGTCGTGCAGTCCGGAGGCCGCGTGTCGGCTCCGGTGCTGGGCGACTGCTACGACCCCGACGGCGACTCCTTCTACCTCGCCGGGGCATCCGTCCCCGCTCCGGACACCGTGACGTTCACGCCGCAGGGCCAGGTCGCCTACTCCGACCACGGCGATGGCGAGGGGGTGAAGGATGTCGCTCTCACGCTCTCGGACGGGCGCGCAGAGGCCGCCGGCCTGCTCGCCGTCACCGTGCGCGCCCCCGGCCAGGTGCCGATCATCGCCGATCCCTTCGCCGTGGTGGCCTATCAGGGGCAGGAGGTGACGGTCGCGCCGCTCGACCACGTGCGCGGCGGCAACGGCACCGTTCGCCTGAGCACCGTCCCGACCAAGGCGGACGCGACGATCACGCCGGACTATCAGGGCGGAACCTTCCGCTTCGAGTCCGACCAGGCCGGGACGCACAACATCGAGTACTCGGTCACCGACGGCATCGTGACGGCGACGGGCGTCGTCCGGGTCGAGGTGAAGGCGCCGCCCGGAGCCAAGACCGCACCGATCGCGGTGCCGCACACCGCGTTCATCCGCGAGCAGTCGACACAGGACGTCGACGTCCTGGCGACCGACATCGACCCGTCCGGCGGCGTGCTGCTCGTCACCGGGGTGACGGAGCCGGACGCCGCGACCGGCGTCCGCGTCCAGGTGCTGCAGCAGCGCACCCTCCGCGTCACCCTGAGCCGACCGCTCGAAGGTCCCGTCGACTTCCACTACCGGCTCAGCAACGGCCTGGCCGACACGACCGGCACGGTCACCGTCGTCCAGCTCCCGCCGCTGACAGTGCATCAGCCGCCGATCGCCGCTCCCGACAGCGTCTCGGTCCGGGTGAACGACGTGGTCGACATCCCCGTGCTCGCCAACGACGTGCAGCCGGACGGCGACAAGCTGACCCTCGACCCGACGCTGGCCACTCCGCTGCCGAGCGGCGCCGGCCTGCTGTTCGCCAGCGGCGACCACCTCCGATACCTCGCGCCCGGGAAGCCCGGCAACTACACCGCCGCGTACAAGGTCTACGGCGCCGACGGCCAGTGGGCGACGGCCGAGGTGACCATCGCGGTGCGCGAGCGCGACGCCGCCACCAACAACCCGCCCGTGCCCAAGACCGTCACCGCCCGCGTGCTCGCCGGCGACACGGTCCGCATCACCGTCCCGCTGTCCGGGATCGACCCCGACGGCGACTCCGTCCAGTTCATCGGCCAGGAGACGAACCCGCAGAAGGGCGCCGTGATCGCGTCCGGGCCCGATTGGATGGATTTCCAGGCCGGTGACTACGCGGCAGGCACCGACACCTTCACGTACGCCGTGGTCGACGCGCTCGGAGCCCGTGCCACCGGGACGGTCCGGGTCGGCATCGCGGCGCGGGTCGAGGGCGCGCGCAACCCCATCGCGGTCGAGGACGACGTGACGGCCCGGCCGGGCCGGACCCTGTCGGTGCAGGTGCTCGCCAACGACAGCGACCCCGACGGCAGCCCGCTGAGCGTGACGGCGGTGACGTCGCTCGACGGCAAGGCGAAGGCGAAGATCAGCGGCGAGGTCGTCACCGTCACCGCGCCGCAGGCCGAGGGCGCCTACGGCTTCCTCTACACGATCCAGAACGAGCGAGGCGGCACGAGCCAGGCCTTCCTGCGGCTCACGGTCGACAGGAACGCGCCTCCCGCTCGTCCCGTCGTCTCCGACACCACCCTCGGCCTCTCCGACATCCTCGGCAAGGACCGGGTCGACGTGAACGTGCTGGCCAACGTGTTCTTCGCCGACGGTCCCGTCTCCAGCCTGAAGCTGTCGCTGGTGCCCGGCTACACCAGCGATGCGCAGGTCACCTCGTCGAAGCGCATCCGGATCGCGATCGGCGCGAAAAGCCAGATCGTGCCGTTCCGGGTCGCGAACCCGGAGGACGAGACCGTCGTCGCCTACGGGTTCGTGCGAGTGCCCGGCTATAACGACGCCCTGCCCCAGCTGAAGCGGGGTGCGCCCAAGCTGACGGTGGTCAGCGAGAAGACCCTGACCATCCACCTGAACGACTACATCGTGGCCGTCGGCGACCGGAAGGTGCGGCTGACCGACGCCGCGACCGTGCGTGCCACCCACGCCAACGGGGACGACCTCGTCGCCGGGAGCGACACCCTCCAGTTCACGTCGTCGCCACGGTACTTCGGGCCGGCCTCCATCTCGTTCCAGGTGACGGACGGCACCAGCGCGACCGACCCGGACGGCAACGTCGCGACGATCGTGCTCCCGATCGAGGTGACGCCGCGCGAGAACCAGCCGCCGGTGTTCACCGGGGCGCTCATCGATTTCGAGCCGGGCCAGACGAAGACGATCGACCTGACCAAGGTGACCAAGTACCCGTATGCCAAGGACGTCGGCGAGCTGGTGTACTCCATCCAGGATCCACGACCCGCCGGTGTCTCCGCGTCGTTGAACGGGCAGAAGCTGACGGTGACCGTGGCGGCGGACGCCGAGAAGGGCACGCGGCCGTCGCTCTCCATCGGCGTGAAGGATGCCGTGAACGCCGGCCAGGCCGGGCGCATCGACATCTCGGTCGTGCCTTCGACGCGTCCGCTCGCGAGTCCGCAACCCGACCGGGTGATCGCGCCGCGCGGGCAGACGTCGACGGTGGATGTGCTGGCCAACGACGGCGCGACCAACCCGTTCCCGGGCAAGCCGCTGCGCGTCGTCGCCGTGCGCGGCCTCGGCGCCGGGCTGCCGGACGGCGTCAGCATCACGCCGAGCGCCGACAACTCGGAGCTCCAGATCACGGTCTCGCAGACCGCGGCGGCCGCCGACACGACGCTGCAGTACGAGGTCGCCGACGCGACCGGCGACCCGGACCGGTACGTCTGGGGAACGGTGACGGTCTCGGTTCAGGACCGCCCCGCTCCGGTGTCGAACGTGCAGATCAGCGCGATCGCCGACCGCAGCCTGACGCTCACCTGGATCCCCGGTGCCTTCAACAACTCGCCGATCACCGGCTTCGAGGTGACCATGGCGTCGGCGTCGACCGGCGCGGTGCTGTCCACCACGCCGTGCGCGACGACGACCTGCGCGATCACCACACCGGGCAACGGGCCGTCCAATTCCGTCACCTTCAGCGTGCGCGCGAAGAACGCGCTGGGGCTCTCGGACCCGACGACGTATGCCGAACCGGTGTGGTCGGATGTGGTGCCGAACGCTCCTGCCGCCCTCTCGTCGACGCCGCTCGACCAGGGCCTCCGGGTCACCTGGGCGAAGCCGGCCGACGCCGCGGGGGCCAGCCCGATCACGTCGTACGTTGTGTCGGTGGGCGGCGTGACGAAGGCCATCCAGGTGGCGGGCACCGATCCGGTCGGCACCCGGTACGCGCTCAACGTGACCGACCCGGGGATCGCGAACGGCGCGGCGATCGGCTTCACGGTCGCCTCGCGCAACGACTTCTACCAGGGCAGGACCACCTGGAACCAGAGCCAGGGGAGCGGTGTGCCTGCGGGGGCGCCGACCACGACGGGCATCGCACCCGTCGCCACCCCGAGCACGACGGACGGCACCAGCGCCACGCTCAGCTGGTCGAACGTCTTCGGCGACAACGGCACGGCGATCACGGCGTACTACGTCGCCGTGTTCCAGGGCGGCAATCCCACCTTCTGCCGGGTGGACGGCGTCGAGGACGGCCAGCCGACGCTCAGCACCGGCGGCCTCACCCGCGTGCAGGGCGGCAGCACGACCTTCGACGGGCTCAACCCGAACCGCACCTACAACTTCATCGTCTACGCCTACAACGGCCAGGGCTGCACACCCGCCGCCGTCGTGAGTGCGACTCCGCGCCAGGCGCCCGGCGACGTGAACCAGATCGCGGTCACCGGACGCACGCAGAACGGCGACACCGTCGACTTCGGCGTCTCCATCTCCTACCGTGCGGGCGGAGGGTCCAACCCGGTCTTCGACTATCAGCTGCTCAGCGGGAACACCGTCGTGGACTCGGGCCAGCTCGCGGGCACGTCCGGCGTCCTCACCGGCTCCGGCGGCAACCACTACGGGATGCCGCTCACCGTCAGGATCACCCGGGTCTGCGAGAGCTACACGGACAGTGCGCCGCTCTGCTCCGACCAATCGGCGACGCAGGACCTCGGCGTCGCGGTGAGCCTCGCCATCGGCGGTGGCCGCTACGACCCCGCCAGCCACGTGTTCACCTGGACCAGCTGGCCGACCGGACAGTACGACGCCGTCACCTACAGCTGCGACGGGACGACCCAGCTGCCCATGCCGCCGGTCGGGCAGACCGCGTCCTGCACGGCGCCGGCGAACGACCCGTCGCCGACGCTGGTCGTGCGCGTTGTCAGCGGGTCCGACACGTACAGCCAGCCGTACCCGGGATCGAGTCTGCAATGAGTGCAGGACGCCATACTGATGAGATGTGCCGCTCCGTGCGGCCCGCATCCCCTTCCCAGCGGCCCGACCGGCCGCGCCCCGAACCGAAAGAGGCCGGAGCATGACGATGACCCCCGAGCAGGCGACGTGGTTCTCCGGAGTCTTCGATCGGCTCGTCGCCAACATCGACCGGGTGCTCCTGGGCAAGACCCACGTGATCCGGCTGGCCCTGACCGCGCTGTTCAGCGAGGGGCATCTGCTGCTCGAGGACTTCCCGGGCACCGGCAAGACCTCGCTCGCCCGCGCCATCGCCGAGAGCGTGCGTGGGACGACCAACCGCGTCCAGTTCACCCCCGACCTCCTTCCCGGCGACATCACCGGCGTCAACATCTACGACCAGCGGAGCGGCGCCTTCGAGTTCCACCGCGGTCCCGTCTTCGCCAACATCGTGCTCGCCGACGAGATCAACCGGGCGAGCCCGAAGACGCAGTCCGCCCTCCTCGAGGTGATGGAGGAGCAGCAGGTCACGGTCGACGGCGTCCGGCACTCCGTCGGCGCTCCGTTCATGGTGATCGCCACCCAGAACCCGATCGAGCAGGCGGGCACCTACCGGCTGCCGGAGGCGCAGCTCGACCGCTTCCTGATGAAGGCGTCCATCGGCTATCCCGACCACGAGGCGACCCTGCGCATCCTCGAGGGGTCCGAGCGCCGAGCGCACGAGGTCGTCGTGCCGGAGGTCATCTCCGCCTCCACGGTCGTCGAGATGGCCACCATGGCCCGCGGTGTCCATGTCGACGCGACGATCAACGACTACGTCTCGCGGCTCGTGGAGGCCAGCCGGACGGCCGACGAGATCCGGCTCGGCGTCAGCGTGCGCGGCGCCCTCGCCCTCCTGCGCGCGGCCAAGACCATGGCCGCGGCATCCGGCCGGTACTACGTCACCCCGGACGACGTGAAGGCCCTCGCGGAGCCCGTGCTCGCCCACCGCCTCGTGCTCGACCCGGAGGCCGAGTTCGAGGGCGTCAGCTCGTCCAGCCTCATCGGCCAGCTGCTGATCGAGACCCCGCCGCCGAGCGATCGGGCCGCCGTGTGACCACCGTCACCCGTTCGCAGACCGAGCTCACCAACGCGCGCGCCCGCATCGTCGGGGAGCGCGATGGCTTCCTGGCCGACGCGATCGTGTGGGTCGTCCGCACGTCGGCGACGGCCGGGCGCGCGGTCGCGACGCTCGCCCGGCGGATCAGCGCGGTGGTCACCGCGCTCGGCTGGTCGATGCTGCTGCTCGCGCTCGTCGCGCTGACCGCGGGCTACGTCTTCGGCTGGGTGGAGGCGGTGGTGGCGGGATGGACGGCGTTGGTGCTGCTCGTCGTCGCCTCGGGCTACCTCATCGGCCGCACGGCGTACGACGTCGGGCTCTCCCTTCCGGCGAACCGCGTCGTGGTGGGGGATCGGGCGCCCGGCGAGGTGGCCGTGCGCAACACCCTGCGCCGCGGGCTCCCCGGCGTCCGTGTCGAGGTGCCCGTCGGGCAGGGACTCGCCGAGTTCGCCGCCCCTCCGCTCGCGGCGGGCGAAGAGCACTCCGATGTCTTCGTGGTGCCGACCACCCGGCGCGGGATCGTGCCGATCGGTCCGGTGCGGACCGTCCGCGCCGACCCGATCGGGCTGCTCCGCCGCGAGGTGGTCTGGGCCGACTCGCTCGACCTGTTCGTGCATCCCCGCACCATCGCCATCCCGAGCATGAGCACCGGCTTCGTGCGCGACCTCGAGGGGTCGCCGACCCGCGACCTCACGGCCAGCGACATCGCGTTCCACGCGCTCCGCGAGTACGTCCCCGGCGACGAGCGCCGCTACATCCACTGGAAGTCGACCGCGAAGACCGGCAGCTACATGGTGCGCCAGTTCGAGGAGACCCGGCGCAGCCATCTCCTGGTCGCGCTCAGCCTGTCGGCCGCCGACTACGCCACCGAGGACGAGTTCGAGCTGGCCGTGAGCGTCACCGGGTCGCTCGGCGTACGCGCGATGCAGGACTCGCGGACCGTCTCGGTCGTCGCGAGCGCGGAGACCCCGGACTTCGCCAAGCGGATGGTGTTCAGCGCCCGGCGGCTGAGCACGGTCAACCGCGGGCGGCTGCTGGACGATCTGTCCGGAGTGGAGACCGCCGAATCCGCCCTCCGGCTCCCCGAGCTGGCGCAGGTCGCCTCCGACGGCTCGGCAGGCATCTCGATCGCCTTCCTGATCTGCGGTTCCACGCCGTCGGCCGCGCAGTTGCGCGCCGCCGCCGGGCACTTCCCGCTCGGCGTGGACGTCGTCGCGATCGTGTGCGACGAGGGCGCGGTGCCGTCGATGCGACGGGTCGCGGACCTCAGCGTTCTCACCATCGGCTACCTGGAGGACCTCCAGCGCAGCCTCGCGAAAAGGCTGGCCCTCTGATGCCCGCCCGCCGCTCCGCCGCCGTCCTGATCGACGTGCTCTTCGCGCTCGTCGCCGTCACGCTCGGCGCGTGGTCGTTCTGGCCGGTCTACCAGTCGCCCGAGTTCGTCCTGATGCTGGCCGTGACGCTGCTGGCGGGGGCCGCCGTGGCAGCGGTGGGATGGGCGTTCCGCCTCCCGAGCATCGCGGTCGCCGGGCTGATCGCGACCGTCTACCTGGGGCTCGGCGTCCAGCTCGCCGTGCCGTCCGAGGCGACCGCCGGCGGTCTGCTGCCGACCGGAGCGGGGTTCGTCGACCTGGTGCAGGGCACCTGGCTCAGCTGGAAGCAACTGGTGACCATCAGCATCCCGGTCGGGTCGTATCAGGCGCTGCTCGTCCCCGCGTTCCTGCTGACATTGGTGGCCACCGTCCTGACCGTCACCATCGCCCTCCGGTCGTCGCGGCCGGAGCTCGCGACGCTCCCACCGGCGCTGCTCTTCGTCGCCGGGATCGTGCTCGGATCGTCGGTCTCGTCGCTGCCCCTTCCGCTGCTGTTCGCACTGTTCGTCGTGCTGCTGTCGTGGCTGATCCGGTTCCGGCTGCAGCGGCGTGCCGCATCCATCCGGTCGCTGCGGGAGCAGAGCGGACTGCTGGTGGAGTCGCGGCGGGAGCGGCGCTCGACGGCCCTGCTGACCACGGCGGGGGCCACGGTGATGCTCATCACGGCGGCCGCTGCCGGGATCGCCGCGGCGGCGTTCATCCCGCCGGCCGGCGCGCGGCAGGTCGCGCGGACCGCGGTGGAGCAGCCCTTCGACCCGCGCGAGTACCCGAGCCCGTTGAGCGGTTTCCGCTCCTACTTCGAGCCGGAGCACGCCGACCAGGCGATGCTGACCGTCACCGGCCTCCCCGCCGACCGACGGCTGCGGATCGCGACCCTCGACACGTACGACGGCGTCACCTACGCGGTCGGGAGCGGCGACGAGACCAGCGCATCGGGGTCGTTCACCCGTGTCCCGTATCGCATCGACCAGGGCGCGACGAAGGGCAAGCGCACGACGACGAGCGTGGTCGTGCGGGACTACCGCGGCCCGTGGCTTCCCGGAAGCGGCCAGCTGGAGCAGGTGCGGTTCAGCGGCGAGGACGCCCAGCGCCTCGCCGGAGCGTTCTTCTACAACGACGTGACCGGGACGGGCGCGGTGACCACCGCGCTCCGCAGCGGCGACACCTACACCGAGGAGACGGTCGTCAAGCCGCAGCTGACGGCGGATCAGCTCGAGAAGGTCGAGCCGGGGACCGACTCCGTACCGCGCCCGCGCGTCATCCCGGACGAGCTCGCGTCCGTGCTGCAGAAGTACACCGCGGGGGTCGACGGCGCCGGAGCCAAGCTCGCGGCGGCCCTCCGCGGGCTCGCGCAGGACGGCTACATCAGCCACGGCGTCGGCCCGAAGGAGCCCGCCAGCCGGTCGGGGCACGGTGCCGACCGGATCACCGAGCTGCTGACCGACGTCCCCATGCTCGGCGACCAGGAGCAGTACGCGGTCACGGCCGCGCTCATGGCCCGGCAGCTCGGGTTCCCGGCGCGGGTCGTCGTCGGGTTCGTGGCGCCGAAGGACGCGGCCGGCTCCAACCTGACGTTCGTCGGATCGGACATCTCCGCCTGGATCGAAGTGCAGACGACCTCCGGCTGGGTGACCGTCGATCCCACTCCGCCGTTGCGCCCGGTTCCGCCGAAGCAGCCGGACCAGCCCACGCAGATCTCCCGGCCGCAGACCAACGTGCAGCCGCCGGTCGACGAGAACCCGCAGCGCAACGACGAACCGCCGCAGGCCCAGGTCGACCCGTCCAACCAGCCGCAGCCGAACCCGGTGCTGGAGACGCTCCTGGCCGTGCTGATCGTCGTCGGGTGGACGCTGCTCATCCTGGCGCTCGTCGCGTCGCCGTTCCTCGCCGTGCTCGCCGCCAAGTGGCGGAGGCGCGCGATCCGCCGATCGGCGCCGACGGCGCGCGAACGCATCGTCGGCGGGTGGCGCGAGTTCGCCGACGCGGCCGTCGACCACGGCTACGATCCGCCGCCGGCCGCCACGCGCGTGGAGTTCGCCGACACCATCGGTGGATCGCGCGCGAACGCGCTCGCCAAGGTCGCCGACCGGGCGACGTTCAGCGGCATCGCGCCGACGCCCGCGGAGGCGGAGACGGTCTGGAAGGCGGTCGACGAGCTCCGATCGCAGCTCGCGAAGCGCGACACGCGCTGGAAGCGGCTGCTCGCGGCCGTCTCCCTGCGATCGCTCGGCTACCGTGGAAGACGGAACGGGAAGGGACGGGAACGATGAACTGTCGGGTGTGCGGAGCGGAGCTGGCCGAGGGCACGCTGTTCTGCCCGCTGTGCGGCAGCTCGGTCACGTCCTCTCGCGTGCGCGCTCCCGAGATCGCCGACCCGCGTCCATCCGACACGTCGATCATCTCCGACCGCCTCGCCGAGTCGCGACCCGCCCCTGCGGTCGCCGGACGCTTTCCGGAGGATGTCCTCCTGGATGAGGACGGACTCCCGCCGACGCAGGCGATGACGATCTTGCCCGTGGAGGAGGCCCCGCCGGCGCACAAGCCGGCACAGCGGGCGTACACGCTGAGCTTCTCGACCGGCGATGTCGTGGAGGTGTCGGGTTCCGGGCTCATCGGCCGCCGCCCGATCACGCAGCCGGGGGAGCACATCGACCAGCTCGTGGTGGTCTCGGACCCCGGGCGCAGCGTCTCGAAGACCCACCTCGAGTTCGGCCTCGAGGGCGACGAACTGTGGATCTGCGACCGCTACTCCGGCAACGGCACGATCGCGCATCCCCTCGGCGGCGTGGCCCGCCAATGCGAGGCCGGCCGTCGCTACCGCGTCACCCGCGGCACCCGCGTAGAAATCGGCGACCACTGGTTCGACGTCTCCTGACCCCGTTCCGTCCGCGCTCTCCGTCCCCCGTCGAGTACGCAAAAACTGCACGGTCCCCAGCGGGATTCCGTGCAGTTTTTGCGTACTCGACGGCGGGCGAAGCGGGCTCAGGCGAGGGCGTCGGCCACCGGGAGGGAATCGAGGCCGTGCGCGGAGGCGACGCCCTCGTTCGTGACGTGACCGTCGTGGACGTTGAGGCCGAGCGCGAGGGATGCGTCCGCCCGCAGCGCCTCCTGCCAGCCGCGGTTCGCGATCGCCCGGGCGTAGGGGAGCGTCGCGTTGGTCAGCGCGTACGTGGAGGTGTGGGGGACCGCACCCGGCATGTTCGCGACGCAGTAGAACAGCGACTGGTGCACCGTGAACGTCGGGTCGGCGTGCGTGGTCGGGTGCGAGTCCTCGAAGCAGCCGCCCTGGTCCACGGCGATGTCCACGAGGACGCTGCCCGCCTTCATCCGCGACACCATCTCGTTGGTGACGAGCTTCGGCGCCTTCGCACCGGGCACGAGCACCGAGCCGATGACGAGGTCGGAGGCGACGACCGCCTTGTCGATCTCGAAGCTGTTCGACGCGATCGTCTTGATCCGGCCTGCGTAGAGGGCGTCGAGCTCGCGGAGGCGCTGGATGTTGGTGTCGAGCACCGTGACCTCCGCACCCAGGCCGACGGCGACCGAGATGGCGTTCGTGCCCGCGACGCCGCCGCCGAGCACGGTCACGACCGCCGGGTGGGTGCCCGGGACGCCGGGGACGAGCAGGCCGGGGCCGCCGTTCGGCTTCAACATGGTGTTGGCGCCGACGATGGGCGCGAGGCGTCCGGCGACCTCGCTCATCGGGGCGAGCAGGGGGAGCGCGCGGGTCGACAGCTGCACCGTCTCGTAGGCGATGGCGGTCACGCCGCCGTCGATCAGTGCACGGGTGAGGGCTTCGTCGGCCGCGAGGTGCAGGTAGGTGAAGAGCACGAGTCCCGGCCGGAAGTAGCCGTATTCGCTCTCGATCGGCTCCTTGACCTTGAGGATCAGGTCGCCGGCGGCCCAGGCGGCGGCGGCGTCCGGCAGGATGGTCGCGCCGGCTCCGGCGTACAGCTCGTCCGGGATCGACGACCCGACGCCCGCGCCGGACTCGACGAAGACCTCGTGACCGGCGCCGACCAGGTCGTGCACACCGGCCGGCGTGATCGCCACCCGGAACTCGTTGTTCTTGATCTCGCGGGGGATCGCGACCTTCATGGGGCTCCTTCGACACTTCGACGTGGTGGTTCGCTCTCACCATAGCGGGGTTCACGGAGGATTTCGACTGAATTCTGGATGAAGCGGTGCTGATTTCGCGGACGGACGCCCCTCTCGCAGACGGTTTCCGCAGCGACGGCATCGCGCGGCCGCTCGACAGCATCCCCCCGTCATCCACTCGTCGCGGCAGAACACCCGGTCTGCGGTTTCCCGGGCGATTCGACCGATCCGGCACGGATTTCGTAAAGATTGTGTTTCCGAATGGACGATCCGGCCACTTTCTGATGCGGATCGCGACGGTTGTGTGTCAGGATCGGGTCCACCGCGACGGCACATCGGTGTGCCGCCCAAGCGCCGTCGCCCGTGGTCCGAGTTCGATCCCCCAAGGAGCACTCCAGTGAAACCGAGCAACCTTCCGCAAGACCCGATGATCCGTCAGCTCGTGCAGTCGGCGCGTGCGTCACAGCTCACGCGGCGCGGCCTCCTCGCCGGTGCGGGAGCCGGTGCTGCGGCCCTCGCCCTCGCCGCCTGCTCCACGGGCGGAGCGAGCGGCAAGCCGACTCCGGCCAAGGACGAGTCGGCCACCGACAAGTCCCTCACCTGGGCGAACTGGCAGGCGTACCTCGACCAGGACGACGCGGGCAAGTATCCGACGCTCGAGGCGTTCGAGAAGCAGAGCGGCCTCAAGGTCAAGTACGACGTCGCCGTCGACGACAACAACACCTACTACGCCAAGGTGAAGGACCAGCTCGCCCTCGGCAAGGACATCGGCGCCGACACCGTCTGTCTGACGGACTGGATGATCGCCCGGTGGATCCGCCTCGGCTACGTGCAGGCGTTCGACGAGTCCGCCATCCCGAACAAGAAGAACCTGGTGGCGAACCTCCAGGACGTCGACTTCGACCCCGGACGCAAGAAATCCCTCCCGTGGCAGAGCGGATTCGCCGGCATCTGCTGGAACAAGGAGAAGCTCCCGGGCGGCCTCAAGTCGGTCGACGACCTCTGGAAGTCCGACCTCAAGGGCAAGGTCGGCGTGCTCAGCGAGATGCGCGACACGATGGGCCTCATCCTGATGCAGCAGGGCGTCGACATCTCGAAGGACTTCAGCGACGCGGAGTTCGAGAAGGGGATCGACACCATCACCAAGCAGGTGAGCAACGGGCAGATCCGCAACATCAAGGGCAACTCGTACCTCAACGACCTCAAGTCGGGAGACACGCTCGCCGCGATCTGCTGGTCGGGCGACATCACCCAGCTCAACGCCGAGGCCGGCGACAACTGGCAGTTCGCCATCCCGGAGGCCGGCGGCACCCTGTGGAGCGACAACTTCGTCATCCCGATCGGCTCGTCGCAGAAGGCGAACGCCGAGAAGCTGATCGACTACTACTACCAGCCGGAGGTGGCGGCCGAGGTCGCCGCCTGGGTGAACTACATCACCCCGGTCGAGGGCGCGAAGGATGCGGCCGCCAAGATCGATCCGAAGCTCGCGGACAACCAGCTGATCTTCCCCGACGAGGAGACGCTGTCGAAGGTGAAGATCTTCCGGTCGCTCACCCCGGCCGAGGAGCAGAAGTATCAGGCGGCGTTCCAGAAAGTGATCCTGGGGGCCTGATGGCCAAGGGAGTTTTCGCCGAGTCCGGCGCCGACCTGCGCCTGGAGGGCATCAAGAAGAGGTTCCCCGGCTTCACCGCCATCGAGGAGCTCGACCTCACCATCCCGGCCGGCTCGTTCTTCGCGCTGCTCGGGCCGAGTGGATGCGGCAAGACGACGACCCTGCGCCTGGTCGCCGGGCTGGAGGAGCCGACGGAGGGGCGCATCCTCATCGGCGGTCAGGATGTGACACGCACCAAGCCGTTCCAGCGCCCGGTGAACACGGTGTTCCAGAGCTACGCGCTGTTCCCGCACATGACGATCCTCGAGAACGTCGCGTTCGGCCTCCGCCGCCGCCGCATCGGCGACCCGGTCGCGAAGGCGCACGAAGCGCTGCGGCTGGTCGAGCTCGACCACCTCGCGGCCCGACGCCCGGCGCAGCTCTCGGGCGGTCAGCAGCAGCGCGTCGCGCTGGCCCGAGCGGTCGTGAACCGGCCGGCGCTGCTCCTGCTCGACGAACCCCTCGGCGCGCTCGACCTGAAGCTCCGCCGGCAGATGCAACTGGAGCTCAAGTCCATCCAGACCGAGGTCGGTCTGACCTTCGTGCACGTCACGCACGACCAGGAGGAGGCCATGACCATGGCCGACACGGTCGCCGTGATGAACAAGGGCCGCATCGAGCAGATGGGTTCGCCCGAGATCCTGTACGAGCTCCCGGCGACCGTGTTCGTCGCGAACTTCCTCGGCCAGTCGAACCTGTTCGCGGGTCCTGTGCAGGAGTCCGGCGGCGAGACGATCGGCGTCGACGTCGGCGGGGAGCGCATCCAGGTTCCCCGGTCGCGCGCGCAGCGCACCAGCGGCTACGTCACGGTCGGCGTCCGCCCGGAGAAGCTGACGCTGCACGAGACGCCGGAGACCATCCCGTCCGGCGCCAACCGCCTCGGCCCCGGCCGCGTCACCGACGTGTCGTTCAGCGGCGTGAGCACGCAGTACCTCGTCGACGTTCCCGGTCTCGGGACGATCGTGGTCTTCGCGCAGAACACCACCAGCGGACCCGTCGCCGCCCTCGGCGCCGAGGTCTGGGTCGCCTGGGACCCCGGGCACACGTTCGTGCTCGCCGACGAGCCGCCGGCCGACGGCCGCTTCTCCGACGACGCCGACACGCAGGCGATCGCCGCGCAGGCGCGCGAGCGGATGCTGACGGAGCTGGAGGAGGCGTAGATGGCCCTCGCCGCATTCACGGGGGCGCCGCCGACGCAGGATCAGGAGCCCGCGGTCCGCCGCAAGAGCGGCATCGCGCTCGTCCTGCTCCTCCCCGGTGTCCTCTACCTCGTCCTGTTCTTCCTCACCCCGCTGATCTCGCTGATCATCACGTCGTTCCAGGCGCCGGTGGTCGACGGCGACATCGGGCAGTACCAGACGGCGTTCCAGTGGAGCAACTACACCGACTCGCTCGCCGAGTACTGGCCGCAGGTGCTGCGCTCGTTCGTCTACGCCCTGATCGCGACCGCGGCCGCGCTGCTCATCAGCTACCCGCTGGCGTACTTCATCGGCGTCAAGATGCGCGGACGTCCCGTGCTGCAGAACCTGCTGATGACCCTCGTCATCGCGCCGTTCTTCATCAGCTTCCTGCTGCGGACCCTCGCCTGGAAGGCCATCCTCAGCGATGACGGCTGGATCGCCAGCTCGCTCAAAGCGGTGTCGATCCTGCCCCCGGACGCGCACATCACCGGCACACCGTTCTCGGTGATCTTCGGTCTGACGTACAACTTCATCCCGTTCATGTGCCTCCCGCTCTACTCCACGCTCGAGCGGCTGGACATCCGGCTGCTCGAGGCCGGACAGGATCTGTACGCGAGCCCATGGACGACGTTCCGCAAGGTCACCGTGCCGTTGTCGATGCCGGGCATCGTCTCGGGGACGCTGCTCACGTTCATCCCGGCGGCCGGCGACTACATCAACGCATCGCAGGACTTCCTCGGCGCCGCCGACACCTCGATGATCGGAAACGTCATCGAGAGCAACTTCCTCGTGCTGCAGAACTATCCGACGGCGGCGGCGATGTCGGTCGTGCTGATGGCCGTCATCCTCGTGATCGTCGGCGTGTACGTGCGACGGAGTGGGACGGAGGAGCTGCTGTGACCACCATGGCGACACCCACCGACACGAGCACCCCGCCCAGTGCCACCAAGGGCCGGCGGCGGTACAAGGGGATCGGGCTCGGCGTCTACGCGTTCCTCGCGCTCGCCTTCCTGCTCATCCCGATCATCTACACGTTCGTCTTCTCGTTCAACGACGCGATCAAGAACAACATCGCGTGGCGCGGGTTCACCCTCCGTAACTGGACGAACGTGTGCGACGCGGCCGGGATCTGCGACGCGTTCATGGCGAGCATCATCATCGGCATCATCTCGACCGTGGTCGCGACGGTGCTCGGCACGATGATCGCGATCGCCCTGATGCGTTACCGGTTCCGTTTCCGGTCGCAGACCAGCCTCCTGCTGTTCCTCCCGATGGCGAGCCCGGAGGTCGTGCTCGGTGCCGGACTCGCGGCGCAGTTCCTCAGCCTCGGGGTCAACAAGGGCTTCATGACGATCATCATCGCGCACGTGATGTTCTGCATCAGCTTCGTCGTGGTGACGGTGAAGGCGCGCGTCGCGTCGCTCGATCCGGCCCTGGAGGAGGCGGGGCGCGACCTGTACGGGTCGCCGAACGCCGTGTTCTGGCGGATCACGTTCCCGCTGCTGCTCCCCGGCATCGCGTCGGCGGCGCTGCTGTCGTTCTCGCTGAGCTTCGACGACTTCATCATCACGAACTTCAACGCCGGTGCGGTGACCACGTTCCCGATGTACATCTACATCGCGGCTTCTCGTGGCATCCCGGCCCAGGCGAACGTGATCGCGAGCGCCGTCTTCATCCTGACGATCCTCGTGGTGCTGATCTCGCAGCTGACCGCCGCCGCCCGAGCCAAGCGCCTAGCCCGCCAATAGCCCCCCACCCACCGTCGAGTACACAAAAACTGCACGCTTCTTCCCTCCGGAGCGTGCAGTTTTTGTGTACTCGACGGCGGGGGTCAGGCGTAGGAGGGGCGGATGGCGCCGACGGGCTCGCCGCGGCCGAGCACGGCGAGGTCGAGCTTCGGGGCGACGCGGTCGACGTCGTCGTGCGAGAGCGCGCCGGCGTCGGCGAGTAGACGCAGGGCGACGATGGATGCGGCCCGCAGACTGCCGTCGAGCACCTTAAGCGTCACGGTCGTGCCGTCGGGCGCGGCCATGACCATCACGCCCTCCGCCCCGCCCTTCGCGAAGACGCCGAGCTCGTCGATGACGACGGTGTTCGCCCGCCCCGGTCCGTCGATCGCCCAGCCGTCCGCGAGCACCGCGTTCTTCAGCAGCGCCGCGTTCCGGAACAGCGCGAACGGGGAGCCCTCCGACGCGGTCGCAATGCGCTGGATGCCGCGCGCGAGCGACAGCAGCGACATGGCGTGCACCGGCGCACCGCATCCATCGATCCCGGTCGCGACGACCTTCTCGCCGGTGAATCGCTCGACCGTGTCGCGGATGTGCTGCTGGATGGGATGCTGCGGATCGAGGTAGCTCTCGGTCGGCCAGCCGTTCACCCGGCAGGCGAGCAGCATCGCGGCATGCTTGCCGGAGCAGTTCATGTAGAGCGGATGCTTGTGCTCCCCGGCGCGGACCAGCTCATCGCGGGCAGCCGTGTCGAGCGGCCAGTCGGCGGGGCAGCGGAGCGCGTCCTCGGTGAGCTGCGCCTGCGCGAGCAGCTTGCGCACCACGGACAGGTGCGCCGGGGTGCCCGCGTGGCTGGCGGTGGCGAGCACGGCGCTCGCACCCTCCAGCGGAACACCCGCGCCCATGACGGCGACCGCCTGGAACGGCTTCATGCTCGAGCGAGGGAAGACCGGCTTGTCGGGAGCGCCGAGGGTGCGGACGATGTCACCCTCAGGCCCGAGCACGACCGCCGACCCGGCGTGCCGCGACTCGACGAACCCGCTGCGCTCGACGACGGCGAGCTCGACGGACTCAGCGGTGCTGAAGACCGCCGGTGACGCTCCTGCGTGCGGCTCGGCGCTCACAGCGCGGCGATGGCGTCGTCGATCACCGACACGGCGTCGGCGATGAGCTCGTCGGAGACGGCCAGGCTGGGCAGGAAGCGGAGGACGTTGCCCCAGGTGCCGGCGTTGAGGAACAGGATGCCATGCTGCGCTGCCGCCTGGATGATCGCATTGACGGCCTCGGGGTTGGGCTCCTTGGTCGTCTGCGCGGTGCCCGGCTTGACGAGCTCCACGGCGATCATCGCGCCGATGCCGCGGACGTCGCCGATGATGTCGTACTTCTGCTGCAGCTTCTCGAGTGCCGGCTTGAGTGCGCTCTCGATTCGGCGGCCCTCGGCGAGGAGGTCGTTGCGCTCGATCGTCTCGAAGACGGCGACGGCGGCGGCCGCGGCGACGGGGTTGCCGCCGAAGGTTCCGCCGAGTCCGCCGGGCTGAGCGGAGTCCATGATCTCGGCGCGGCCGGTGACGGCGGCGAGCGGCAGACCGCCGGCGATGCCCTTCGCGCTGAGGACCAGGTCAGGGACGACGCCGAAGTGCTCGCTGGCGTAGAAGGCGCCGGTGCGCGCCATCCCGCTCTGGATCTCGTCCGCGATGAAGACGACGCCGTTGGCCGTGCACCAGTCCTGCAGGGCCGAGAGGTAGCCCTCGGCCGGGACGATGAAGCCGCCCTCGCCCTGGATCGGCTCGGCGACGAGGCAGGCCAGGTCGGAGGCGCCGACGACCTTCTCGAGGTACGCGATCGTCCGCGCGGCCGCCTCGGCGCCGCTGAGACCGTCGCGGTACGGGTACGAGTTCGGCGCGTGGTAGACGTCGCCGGCGAACGGGCCGAAGCCGGTGGCGTACGGCATGGCCTTGTAGTTCATGGCCATCGTGAGGTTGGTGCGGCCATGGTAGGCGTGGTCCAGCACAGCCACGGCCCGGCGGCCGGTGAACTTGCGCGCGATCTTCACGCCGTTCTCGACGGCCTCGGCGCCCGAGTTGACCAGCACGCTCTTCTTCGCGTGGTCGCCGGGGGTGTGCTCGGAGAGGAGCTCAGCGACGCGCACGTACTCCTCGTACGGCGTGATGGTGAAGAGCGTGTGGATGACGTCCTGCAGCTGGCCTGCCGCGGCCTCCACGACCGCGGTCTCGGTGTGGCCGACGGTGGTGACCCCGATTCCGGCGCCGAAGTCGACGAACTGGTTGCCGTCCACGTCGACGAGGATGGCGCCGTTGGCGCGCGCGATGTACACGGGCAGCGCCGAGGAGACGCCGGTCGGCACGACGGCCAGGCGTCGCTCGTGGAGCTCCTGCGACTTGGGGCCGGGTACGGCCGTGACGATGCGACGTTCTTGTGGAACGGAGAAGACGGGCGCGGGGGTGCTCACGGTGTCAGTCATGGTCATCTGAGTCTAGCGGCGGTGCGAGAATCGGAGCATGAAGCTCGAGCACGCGTACGCGATCGACCTGCAGTGGACCGGCAACCGCGGGACGGGCACCAGCGGCTACAAGGACTACGGGCGCGACCATGTCGTGAGCGCCGAGGGCAAGCTCCCCATCGAGGGGTCGGCGGACCGCGTGTTCTTCGGCGACCGCGACCGCTGGAACCCGGAGGAACTGCTGCTTTCCGCCCTCGCGCAGTGCCACATGCTGAGCTACCTCGCCGAAGCGGCGGGCGCCGGCGTCGTCGTCGTGGGCTACACCGACGCCGCGACCGGGACCATGGAGCAGACGGGCAACGGCGGCGGCCACTTCACCGAGGTGACGCTGCACCCGCGCGTGACGATCGCCGATCCCGCTCAGGCGGACCTCGCGGCCTCTCTGCACCGTCCAGCCTCCGAGAAGTGCTTCATCGCCGCGAGTGTGAACTTCCCCGTCCACCACGTCCCCGAGACCCTCACCCTCGCCTAGCCCCTCTCCTGCTCTCTACCCCCACCGTCGAGTCCGCGAACTTTGCACACGGCACGCCGACCGAGCGTGCAAAGTTTGCGGACTCGACGGTGGGGGATGAGCGGAGCGAGGGAGGGACAGAGGGGGTCAGGCGCAGCCGAGGCGCGGAGCGGCGGTCGGCGCGGGGGCCGACGGCGCCGGGGCGGCGGACTGCTGCGGCTCGGCGGCCGCCCAGCGCTGGATCGCGGCGCGCCAGCGCTCGTCGCGCGTGAGCGGCGGCGGCTGCACGACGCCCGAGTCGCGCTGCGCCTGCAGCAGCGCCTCCTCGCGCTGGCGCTCGGCGAGGTCGGCGACGGAGATGGACCAGAAGAACAGCGGATGCATGATAACCACCTATCTGCGTTGACAGGTTACACAGTACCGTAACCCGCTATTGAGTTACAATGGTTACATGCGTACGAATGCTCCCGAGCTCGGAGCCGACCTGCTGGTCGACTTCCTCAACACGCTCGACGTGGAGGACGACGTCGACCAGCTGGCCGACGATGAGGGTCACCGCCGCTGGGCGTCCGAGCACGGCCTCGAGCCGGGGGACCGCGCGACCACCCAGCAGGCTCGGGATGCGCTCCGCGCGATCGTCGACGGCGACGCATCCCCGGCGGGACTTCCGGCTCTCACGCTCCCCGTCGACGCCGCACCGGGTGCGGTCGGACTGAGCCCCCGCACCGCGGCGGACGCGGCCGTCGCCAGCGCGCTGGTCCTCAGCATCCAGGGCAAGCTCGGCCGTGTGAGGCTCTGCGGGGGAGAGGACTGCCGCTGGGCGTTCTACGACGCGTCCAGGAACGGCTCCCGGCAGTGGTGCAGCATGGAGGTGTGCGGCAACCGCCAGAAGGCGCGCACGTACCGCTCGAAAGAACGCGACGGCGCCTGACCGTCGCTACAGCCGCTCGGGCCGCAGCGCCCGCTTGACCCGCTCGACCGTGTTCGCGGGCGGCGCCTCGTTGTAGGCGTTGGCGAGCTCCTGCCCGGTCAGCTCGTGGATGGCCGCCATGATCGCATCCGTCGCCTGACGTCGTGCCCGCCCGGACTCCGCCGGGCCGAAGTGCGACACGTCGATGGGCGTGCCGAAGGTGACCGTGATGCGGTGCGGCTTGGGGAAGCGCGCCCCCACCGGCTGCATCTGGTCGGTGCCGATCAGCCCGACCGGGACGACGACGGCGCCCGTGGTCAGGGCCAGCCAGCCGATCCCGGTGCGGCCGCGGTACAGCCGGCCGTCGAGCGACCGGGTGCCCTCGGGGTAGAGCGCGAACGCCGCACCCGTGTCGATGATCTTGCGGGACTGGTCCAGCGCCTCCTGGGCGGCCGCACCGGCGCCGCGCTTCACGCCGACGGCGCCGATCGCGGTGAAGAACGCGCGGGAGACCCGTCCCTTCAGCCCGGTGCCCTCGAAGTAGCTGGACTTCGCCAAGAACTGCACGCGACGCGGAGCTGTCATCGGGATGACGACCGAGTCGATGAACGAGAGGTGGTTGCTGGCGAGGATCACCGGTCCCTGCTTGGGAACGTTGCGCTTGCCGATCACGCGCGGCCGGTAGACCAGCTTCAGCAGCGGCGCCATCAGGACGCGGCCGAGGAAGTACAGTGCGCCGGGCCTCTTCACCTCGGCGGCACCATCGTCGGGCTCGTCGATGCTCACCTATCGAGGTTAAGCGCGGTCGTATGCCGATGACGGCATGCTGCTCTGCGAGCGTGTCGAACTCCCGCGCTCACGGCTTCAGGGGGTTCTTCTCGGGGCAGCCGAAGCCGGCGGTGTACACCAGGCACGCCTCGACGATGCCGGTGTACCGCACAGCCAGCGGGCTCCCGAACCACGCCGTGTAGATCCGCGAGAAGTTGAGGTTTCCGTAGGCCGCGCATGCCCCGCCGTCGCCGCCGAACGACGTCTTCAGCGTCTGCGCGTTCGGCTGGTACGGCGTGTAGTTGTACAGGTTCGCGGTGGCCTGGTTGAGGATGTTGACGCTGCCGGCGCCGCACGTCGCATCCGGGTGGTACTGGATGCGGTTGCCGCCGACCTTGTACCGCCAGTCGCCGGGGTGCACCGTGTACTCCCGGAACTGCCACGCCGCCCGGTAGACCTGGTTGAAGAACCCGAAGTAGCGGGCGTCGCACTCGGCGGTGTCGGGGCAGGCGTACCCGGTTGCCTTCTGGTAACCGGATGCGCTCGGCGCGGTGAGCAGCGACTGCTCCTTCTGTAGAAGCACGAGGAGCACGCGGGGGCTGATCGTGCAGGCCTTCGCGACCCGCGCGATGATGCTGCTGGCCCGCTCGTTCGAGCGTGCGGGCATCGCCGTGCACCGGTCCTTCGAGGCCTTCTGCGCGGGCGCATCCATCCGGAAGTCCGCAAGGCACGGCGAGTCGTCCTTCGGGCGGCAGGTGCGGTCGTCGAGGAACGACTGGATCTGCCCGGCCGTCATGGCGTCCGGGTTGTAGAAGCTGTCGTCGCTGATGATGTAGCCCGGATAGAACGGCGTCGGCGGCTCGGCGACCGCGGCGGCCGGCACGAGCGCGAGCGCCGCCGCGGCGGCGGACGCCGCGGCGATCACGCGCAGGCGGGGGAGCCGCATGACGGGCCTAGCGGGAGGTCTGCAGGATGTCGATGACGAACACCATGGTGTCCGTCGCCGTGATCTCGCCCGATCCCTTGGCGCCGTAGCCGTCGGCCGGCGGGACGATCGCGATGACCTGCGAGCCGACCTTCTGGCCTTCGAGCGCCTTCTGGAAGCCCGCGACGACGCCGGTCGTCGGGAAGGAGGCGGGGGTGCCGCGGCTCCAGCTGGAGTCGAACATCTTGCCGTTCTTCCAGAGGACGCCCTTGTACTGCAGGGTGACGGTGTCGCCCGGCTGCACCGTCTCGCCGTCGCCCTGCTTCAGCACGGCGATCTTCGTCTCCGTGGGAGGGTCGGCCTTGGGTACGGTGATGTCCGGCTCGCCGGTCTTGGCGTTGAGCTTCACTGTCGGGAAACCGGCCTGCGGTGCTACCGGGGCGCCGGTCGCGCGCGTCGGAGGTGTCGGCGGGATGTCGACGACATCCGCCACGAAGACCACGCTGTCCTTGTCGGTGAGGCTGAGCTTGGAGATGTCCTGGGTGCCGAAGGCCGCCTTGGCCGGAGAAGTCAGCACGACACGCGATCCGACGTGCAGGCACTCGACCGCGCGGACGAGGCCCGGGACGTAGGCCTTGTCGTCGACCTGGATGGTTGCCGGTTCGGTGCCGTCGAAGCCCTGCGCCGCGGTGAGCTCCTTGCCGGTGGTGCCGTTGTAGGCGGCCAGTGCGATGGCGACGTTCGACCCGCCCTTCGCCTCGGGGCCCTTGCCAGTGATCACGACAGTGCGCTCCATGTCCGTCGCCTTGAGCGGCGCGGGAATGGTCACCTTCGGCGTCGCACGGTAGTCGCCGGTCACCTTCACCGACTTCGACGTGTCGCCGGACTTCAGGTTCTGGCAGGCGTTCGCCGCGGGGGTCGACGACGGCGCCGGCGAGCCGGAGCTGCAGGCGGCGAGCCCGGAGACGAGCAGAGCGGCCGTGGCGGTGGCGGTCAGGGCCTTGAGAGAGGTACGCACGGTCGTCCATCCTGCCCTATCCGCCTCCGCCGTACCTGACAGCAGGTCATGGGTCCGCTGGATGCGCCACCTACGATGGAGGACATGACCCGCGAATTCTCCGTGCCCCAGTCCCGCCATCTCGTCACCGAGCTGCCCGGCCCGCGCTCGGTCGAACTGCAGCAGCGCCGGGTCGCCGCGGTGAGCCGCGGCGCGGGCACGCTGGCCAACATCTACATGGAGTCGGGGTCCGGTGCGATCCTCGTGGACGTCGACGGCAACCGGCTCATCGACCTGGGCTGCGGTATCGGCGTGACCACGATCGGCCACGCGCATCCCGCTGTCGCCGCTGCCGCCGCGGAGCAGGCCGCGAAGCTGACTCACACGCTGTTCACCGTGACGCCGTACGAGAACTACGTCGCCGTCGCCGAGAAGCTGGCCGAGATCACCCCCGGAGACTTCGAGAAGCACAGCATCCTCGTGAACTCGGGCGCGGAGGCGGTCGAGAACGCCGTGAAGATCGCCCGCAAGTACACCGGCCGTCGCGCCATCGCGACCCTCGACCACGCCTTCCACGGCCGCACCAACCTCACCATGGCGATGACGTATCGCCCCTGGCCGGAGCGTGCGGGAATGGGGCCGTTCCCCGGCGAGATCTACAGCCTCCCGATCAGCTACCCGTTCCGCGACCCCGAGGGGATGACGGGCGAGGAGGCCGCGGAGCGCACGATCGACTACATCCGCACCCACATCGGTGCGACCGAGCTGGCCGCCCTGTTCGTGGAGCCCATCCAGGGCGACGGCGGCATCATCATCCCGGCGCCGGGTTACTTCGCGCGCCTGGCCGAGTTCTGCGCCGAGAACGGGATCGTCTTCGTCGCGGACGAGATCCAGGCCGGCATCGGCCGCACCGGAACGTGGTACTCGATCGAGCACCACGGCGTCGTTCCCGACCTCGTCACCAGCGCCAAGGGCATCGCGGGCGGCTTCCCGCTGGCAGCCGTCACCGGCCGCGCCGAGATCATGGATGCGGTCCAGCCCGGCGGCATCGGCGGCACCTTCGGCGGCAACCCGGTGTCGACCGCCGCGGCCCTCGCGGTGTTCCAGGCGTTCGAGGACGAGGACCTCCTCGGCGAGGCCCGCCGCGTCGAGAAGGCGCTGTGGGCGCGGATCGGCGACTGGGCCGAGCGCTTCTCCGTCGTCGGCGAGGTGCGCGGCAAGGGTGCGATGTTCGGCATCGAGCTCGTCGTGCCGGGAACGAAGAAGCCCAACCCGGAGGCCCTCACTTCGGTGCTCCGCCACGCGACCCGCAACGGCGTGATCCCGCTGGACGCGGGCAGCTGGGACAGCGTCCTCCGTCTGCTCCCGTCGGTCGTCATCAGCGAGGAGCTCATCGACGACGCCGCGACCGTGCTCGAGGAGGCGCTCGGCCGCCTCGGCTGAGTCCGCGTCCCGGCCGGACGTGCCGCGAGACGGGGCGGCCTGCCAGGGTCGCCGAGGGAGGGGTGTTCCTCGGGCAATCCGGTCGCCGCTCCTCCGTTTCTCGCGTTCTCTCGGCGTGTCGCGCGTGCCGACCTCCCTTTCGCACGCCTCCGCCCGTCTCCGGCCGCCTCCGCGCGCGGCATGATCCGGGAGCGCCGCTCTCGGACGGCGGGCGGAAAGGGAGGCGGATCCGGTCGACACGCCGGTCTCGGGCGGCGAACGGAGGAGGCCGGGGCACGACCTGTCCACGTATCCTCCCTTTGTCACGGCACAGGCCGACGGCGGAATGCCCACACGCCGCCGCCCCACCGCGTGCGTACGATGTCCCTCGTGCGCAGAGTCATCATCCTCGGGTCCACCGGTTCGATCGGAACGCAGGCGCTCGACGTCGTCGCGGCCAATCCGGACCGGTTCCGTGTCGTCGGTCTGAGCGCCGGGCGCAACGCCGACGAGCTGGCGGCGCAGGCGGAGCGGTTCGGCGTCGTGGACACCGCTCTGGGCGCCGATGACTCCGAGCTGCTGGTTCGCTCGGTGGAGGCGGATGTGGTGCTCAACGGCATCACCGGATCCGTCGGGCTCGGGCCGACCCTCGCGGCGCTGGAGGTCGGCGCGATGCTGGCGCTCGCTAACAAGGAGTCGCTGATCGTCGGCGGGGGACTGGTCAAGCGCGCGGCGGCGCCCGGCCAGATCGTGCCGGTCGACTCCGAGCACTCCGCCATCGCGCAGGCACTGCGGTCTGGCACCCGCGAGGAGGTACGGCGGCTTGTGCTCACCGCGTCCGGCGGCCCGTTCCGGGGTCGGTCGCGGGACTCTCTGAGAGACGTCACTCCGCAGCAGGCGCTCGCGCATCCCACCTGGGACATGGGGCTCGTCGTCACGACGAACTCGTCGACCCTGGTCAACAAGGGCCTCGAAGTGATCGAGGCGCATCTGCTCTTCGACGTGCCGTACGACCGCATCGACGTGACGGTGCACCCGCAGTCCGTCATCCACTCGATGGTGGAGTTCGTCGACGGCTCGACGATCGCGCAGGCGTCGCCGCCCGACATGCGCCTCCCGATCTCCCTCGGCCTCGGCTGGCCCGACCGGGTGGCCGACGTCGGGGCGCCGCTCGACTGGACCACGTCGCACACCTGGACGTTCGAGCCGCTCGACGACGACGCCTTCCCGGCCGTGTCGCTGGCGAAGCGCGTCGGCCTGCAGGGCGGGACGTATCCCGCCGTCTTCAACGCGGCTAACGAGCAGGCGGTCGCCGCGTTCCACGCCGGCGCGATCGGCTACCTCGACATCCTCGGAACGGTGGAGCGGGTGGTGGATGCGCACGTGCCGGCGGGCGAGCTGACGCGCGAGTCCCTCGCCGAGTCGGAGCGGTGGGCGCGCGCGAAAGCGGATGCGTTGATCGCCGCACACTGACGACGGGTGCTGACGACGGGAGCTGCCCGGTCATAGCGGTCACCGAGGCGGCTCGCGGCCACTTCCAAGGCGCACGCCGCTAGCCTGAACCCGTGGATTCCGTGCTCCTGTTCGTGCTGGGCGTCGTCATCATCCTGATCGGCGTCGCTCTGTCGATCGCTCTGCACGAGATCGGCCACCTGGTTCCGGCCAAGCTGTTCGGCGTCAAGGTGACGCAGTACATGATCGGCTTCGGCAAGACACTGTTCTCGTTCCGCCGCGGCGAGACGGAGTACGGCGTGAAGGCCATCCCGCTGGGCGGCTACATCTCGATGATCGGGATGTTCCCTCCGGGCAAGGAGGGCGGCCGTGGCCGCAATGCGACCACCGGGTTCATGCAGCAGATGGTGCAGGATGCGCGCGTCGCGAGCTCGGAGACCGTCGCCGTCGGCGAGGAGGAGCGCACCTTCTACCGCCTGCCGGTCTGGAAGCGCATCGTCATCATGTTCGGCGGTCCGTTCATGAACCTCGTGATCGGCGTCGTGCTGTTCGGCGTGCTGCTGATGGGGTTCGGCGCGCCGCAGAGCTCGACGACGCTCGCGACCGTGAGCCAGTGCGTGCTGCCTGCCGGAAGCACCGCCAAGACGTGCCCGGATGACGCACCGCAGGGTCCGGCGGCCGCGGCCGGGCTCAAGCCCGGCGACACGATCGTCAGCATCGACGGTCAGAAGATCACCAGCTGGGACCAGTCCACCGCGATCATCCGCGAGTCGGCGGGCCGCACTCTCACCGTCGTGCTCAGCCGCGACGGGGAGGAGCGCACCGTCCAGCTGACGCCTGTCGTCAACAAGGTGGCCAAGACGGATGCGAACGGCGCCGTCGTGAAGGACGCCGCCGGCGGCATCGAGACCCTGACAGTCGGGTTCGTCGGCATCGGGCCGGTGGCGAAGCTCGTGCCGCAGCCGATCACGGCCGTGCTCCCGGCGGTCGGAGCGCAGACCGGTGCCGTCTTCAACGTCTTCCTCCACCTGCCGCAGCGCATGGTCGACGTCTGGAACGCCGCCTTCGGCTCCGCCGAGCGCGATCCGAACGGCCCCATCAGTGTGGTGGGCATCGGCCGGGCGGCCGGCGAGCTGACGGCCCTGGACGGCGTCCCCGTCGTCGACAAGGTCTACACGATGATCGGGATGCTGGCGTCGCTGAACATCGCCCTGTTCGTCTTCAACCTGGTACCGCTTCTGCCGCTCGACGGCGGCCACATCGCCGGGGCGCTCTGGGAGGGTCTGCGGCGCACGTTCGCGAAGATCTTCCGCCGCCGCGATCCGGGACCGGTGGACATGGCGAAGCTCATGCCGCTCACCTTCGCGGTCGTCATCGTGCTGGGCGGGATGAGCGTCCTGCTGATGTACGCGGACATCGTGAAGCCGGTCAATCTCTTCGGCTGACATCCAGCCGCCTCCCACCGTGCCGCGTAGGATTGAGCCCGTGGCAGCAATCAATCTGGGGATGCCCAAGGTCCCCGAAACCCTCGCACCCCGTCGCAAGTCCCGTCAGATCCGCGTCGGCAAAGTCCTGGTCGGCGGTGACGCCCCGATCAGCGTTCAGTCGATGACCACGACGCCGACGACGAACATCAACGCCACTCTGCAGCAGATCGCCGAGCTGACGGCATCCGGCTGCGACATCGTCCGCGTCGCGGTGCCCAGCCGCGACGACGCCGAGGCGCTGCCGATCATCGCCAAGAAGAGCCAGATCCCGGTCATCGCCGACATCCACTTCCAGCCGAACTACGTCTACGCGGCCATCGATGCCGGGTGTGCGGCCGTCCGCGTCAACCCGGGCAACATCCGCAAGTTCGACGACCAGGTGGGCGAGATCGCCCGCCGCGCGAAGGCTGCGGGCGTCTCGCTCCGCATCGGTGTCAACGCCGGTTCCCTCGACCGCCGTCTGCTCGAGAAGTACGGCAAGGCGACCGCCGAAGCCCTGGTCGAATCGGCCGTCTGGGAGGCGAGCCTGTTCGAGGAGCACGACTTCCACGACTTCAAGATCTCGGTCAAGCACAATGACCCCATCGTCATGGTGAAGGCGTACCGGATGCTCGCCGAGCGGGGCGACTGGCCGCTCCACCTCGGCGTGACCGAGGCCGGCCCGGCGTTCCAGGGCACGATCAAGTCGGCGACCGCGTTCGGCATCCTGCTCGGTGAGGGCATCGGCGACACGATCCGCGTCTCGCTGTCCGCGCCTCCCGCCGAAGAGGTCAAGGTGGGCCTGCAGATCCTGCAGTCGCTCAACCTCCGCGAGCGGAAGCTCGAGATCGTGTCGTGCCCCAGCTGCGGTCGCGCCCAGGTCGACGTCTACTCGCTCGCCGACAGCGTCACCGAGGGTCTGCAGGGCATGAGCGTTCCGCTCCGCGTCGCCGTCATGGGCTGCGTCGTGAACGGTCCGGGCGAGGCCCGCGAGGCCGACCTCGGCGTCGCCAGCGGCAACGGCAAGGGCCAGATCTTCGTCAAGGGCGAGGTCATCAAGACCGTCCCCGAGTCGGAGATCGTTGCGACGCTCATCGCCGAGGCCAACCGTCTCGCCGACGAGATGGAGGACCGCTCGTCGGGCGAGCCCACCGTCAGCGTCGGCGCGCACTGACCTCGGCCGGCCGGCTACCCGTCACCCGGCGGCCGTCGCGTCCGGCTGCTCAGCACCCGGCTGCGCAGCACCCACCGGCTCGAAGTGGATGCGGCCACTCGGGATGTCGGCGGCCGTCACCCGCAGACGCACGCGGTCGCCGGGCTGGACGCCGTCCCAGCGCGGGACGGACGCCGTGACGGCCGGATCGTCGAGCTGCACCAGCACGGTGCCGTTGCGAACGGCGAGCACCGTGGTCTCCAGCACCGCTCCGATGCGCGAGCTGAGGAGCGCAGCCTCCACCCGGTCCACGGCACCGGCGTCCAGCTGCGCGGCCAGCCGGTTCGATGCACCCATGATCGACGGCAGCTCACCGAGCGACGCCCGCGCCCAGTCGGGCACCGGTCGCCCGGCGCAGAGCGCCTCGCAGACGACGAGACCCCAGCGGTCGACGAGCCGGCGGAGCGGCGCCGTGACGTGGGCATACGGGGCAGCGATGGCCGACTGCTGCGGGTCGGCGGGCGGCTCGCCGTCGAGGACGACGTAGCCCGCCCCGCGGAACAGCGCCGTGGCGGCCTGGAGCACGGCGGCCGCGTGCGGCTGCGCGCGGTCGAGCGAACGCAGGTACTCGCCGTACGGAACGCCCTCCGCCCACGGCAGCCCGAGGGCGATCGTCTGGGCACGGAACGCGGCGAACGCCTCGGGTGACGGCGCGGGCATCGTGCGCAGGATGCCGACCCGGCCCTCCAGCATTAGTGCAGCGGCCGCCATCCCGGTCAGCAGCGAGAGCTGGGCGTTCCACTCCTCGACCGGGAGCGTGGCGCGCCGCTCGAGGGTGTAGGCGCCGTCGCGGAAGACGATCTCCTCATCCGGCGTGTTCAGGCTCGCCCCGCCGCGCTCACGCTCGCAGGCGATCCGGAGCGGCCCGACCACCCTCAGCAGTGCCAGCTCCTCCGGTGCCGAGCCGTCGTCGATCGCGGCCTGCGCCTCCTCATAGCTCCACTGGCGACGGGACCGGATGCGGGCGCGAGAGACGTGCGCCGAGGTCTCATGGCCGGTCGCGTCGAGCGCGATGTCCCAGACGTACGCGCCGCGGACCACATCGGGCAGTAGCGAGCCGGCATCCTCGCCGATCGCCGCCGGGTGCAGCGGGACCCGGCCGTCGGGCGCGTACAGGGTCTGCCCGCGGCGGCGGGCCTCCGCATCCACGGCGCCTTCCGGACGCACGAGGGCCGGCACGTCCGCGATCGCATAGAGCACGCGGAAGCCGTCGGCGGTGCGGGCGAGGTGGAGCGCCTGGTCGAGGTCGGTGGATCCGGCGGGGTCGATGGTGAGGAACGGCACGTCGGTGAGATCCGCGTCCGGGAGGGGAGGCGCGGCGGCGACCGCGCGCGCCTCCGCCTCGACCGGCTCGGGGAAGCCGTCCGGGAGACCGAGCTCGTGCCGGAATGCCGCGAGCGAGGCGGCGAGGGGAGCGGCGGAGGCGGAATCGACGACGCGGGTCCGGCGGTCGGGCATGCCCCCACCGTAGTCTCCACGCGCGTGCGGGCTGTCGCGTGCCCTCTAACATGGAACGGTGCCTACACGCTTGAGCAACTACTTCCTCCGCACCCTCCGTGAAGACCCCTCCGACGCCGAGGTCACCAGTCACCGCCTGCTGGTCCGCGCCGGGTACATCCGCCGCCAGGCGCCGGGGATCTTCGCGTGGCTGCCGCTGGGGTTGCGCGTGAAGGAGAAGATCGAGCGGATCATCCGCGAGGAGATGGCGGCCGCCGGAGCGCACGAGGTGCACTTCCCCGCGCTGCTGCCTCGCGAGCCCTACGAGGCCACCGGTCGCTGGGAGGAGTACGGCGACGGCATCTTCCGCCTCAAAGACCGGAAGGGCGCCGACTACCTGCTGGCTCCGACCCACGAGGAGGTCTTCACCCTGCTGGTGAAGGACCTCTACTCGTCGTACAAGGACCTCCCGCTCACGATCTTCCAGATCCAGGACAAGTACCGCGACGAGGCACGTCCGCGGGCCGGACTCCTGCGCGGGCGCGAGTTCACGATGAAGGACGCCTACTCGTTCGACTACACCGACGCGGGCCTCGACACGAGCTACACGGCGCAGCGCGACGCTTACGAGCGCATCTTCACGCGTCTCGGCCTCTCGTACGTGATCGTCCAGGCGGATGCCGGAGCGATGGGAGGCTCGCGGTCGGAGGAGTTCCTCCACCCGACCGTCGTCGGAGAAGACACGTTCGTTCGGTCGCCCGGGGGCTATGCGGCGAACGTCGAGGCGTTCACGACGCTCGCGCCGCCCACGCGCTCCTACGAGAAGCTGACGCCCCAGGAGGTGCTGGACACCCCCGGAACGCCGACCATCCAGTCGCTTGTCGAGCTCGCCAACGAGAAGCACCCGCGGCCCGACGGCCGCTCGTGGACGGCTGCAGACACGCTGAAGAACGTCGTGCTCGCGCTGACGCACCTCGACGGCACGCGCGACCTGGTGATCGTCGGGCTTCCCGGCGACCGCGAGGTCGACATGAAGCGCGCAGAGGTGGCCTTCGCGCCCGCCGAGGTCGAGGCCGCGACGGACGAGGACTTCGCCAAGCATCCCGGCCTCGTGAAGGGGTACATCGGACCCTGGTCTGCCGAGGGCCCCGTCCTGGGCGAGGAGTCCGCGACCGGCATCCGCTATGTCGTCGACCCGCGCGTGGTCGACGGCTCCGGCTGGATCACGGGCGCGAACATCGAGGGCAAGCACGTCTTCGGACTCGTCGCCGGCCGCGACTTCGGCTGGGACGGCGTGGTCGAGGCCGCCGAGGTCAAGGCGGGCGATCCGGCACCCGACGGCTCCGGACCCGTCGAGCTCGCCCGCGGCATGGAGATCGGCCACGTCTTCCAGCTCGGCCGCAAGTACGCGGAGGCCCTCGGGCTCAAGGTGCTCGACGAGAACGGCAAGCTGGTCACCGTGACCATGGGGTCCTACGGCATCGGCGTGACGCGCATCCTCGCGATCATCGCGGAGGAGAACAACGACGACCGCGGCCTGGTGTGGCCCGAGTCGGTCTCGCCGTTCGACGTGCACGTCGTGGCGGCCGGACGTGAGCAGGTCGCCTACGACGTGGCGGAGGAGGTCGTCGCCCAGCTGGAGGACGCCCGCCTCGACGTGCTCTACGATGACCGGCCGAAGGTCTCGCCCGGTGTGAAGTTCGGCGACGCCGAGCTGATCGGCATCCCGCGCGTTCTCGTCGTCGGCCGCGGCGCCGCCGAGGGCGAGGTCGAATTGTGGGACCGCCGCTCGGGCGACCGCCGGACGCTGTCCATCGCGGAAGCCGTGGCGGAGCTCACGGCGTAGCGGACGAGGGAGGTCAGCCGGTCACGCGTCGTCGCCGGCGATCTCTACGTGGATGCGGCGGAGATCCTCCACCAGGGAGCCGATCAGCACCCAGTGGCGCGGGTCGGGCGTCGCGACCGTGAGAGGTGCGGTGAGCACCGGGATGCCGGCCGTCTCGGTCCCGGGCTCGACGATCGGTTCGTCGGGGTCGCGCGCCAGCAGCCGGAGGTCATGGGCAGCGCGATCGAGCTCGTCGGCGATCGCGTGGATGGTCGGCTCGCCCGCGAGGCTGTCGTCGTAATGGTCGTGGTAGGCCCGCGTCATCCCGAGTGTGCGGTTGATCAACGGCCGCAACCGGTCGAAGAGCTCCTGGTCGTGCTGCAGGAAGACCCGGTGCTTGCGTTGCCGCGGATTCAGCGACAGGCTCTCGTCTGCCGCGGTCAACGCCGACTGCGCCTTGGTCTCCATCGGGCGGAGCAGCCGCGCCTCGATGAGGAGCGCATCCAGTTCGCCACGCGTGTGCGTCGTGGTCAGGGCGTCCGCCAGGCGCTCGAGAGTGGAGGCGGTCTCGCGCCCGAGCGCGATCACGGCCTGACGTGCGGGCGCCGTCAGCACCGGCGGCACGATGGCCACGTTGACGACGACGCCGATGACCGCGCCGATCACCGTCTCCACGATCCGGGCGAGCGCGTACTCCGGGTCGGATGCGCCGATCGCCAGCACCAGCATCGCCGTGATCGGCACCTGGTTCGCGGTTCCGGGCGTCAGCCGTAGCGCCCAGGCGAGGAGGACCGACACGACGACCGCGAGCAGCACGATCCAGCTGTTCGTCCCGAAGGCGAGACCGATCAGGTAGGCGATCACGACGCCCACGATCACGCCGATCGAGCGCTCGATCGCGCGCCCGACGGACTGGTTGACGCTCGGCTGCACGACCAGCAGCGCTGCGATCGTCGCGAAGATCGGCAGTTCGCCGTGCACGAAGATGCTCGCCACCGCCCAGGCGAGGATCATGGCGACGGCGGTCTTCACCACCTGCAGGAACGGCGCGCGGGTCGAGGTGCGGATGGTGGCGGGGAGGGCGATCCCCGCCGGGAGCCGGCTTCCGGACGATCTGGTGCGTGCCACCCCTCAACGCTACCCGGCGGCGTACGACGTGTACGCGCGCACCGACCGCTGCAGCTGCGCCTCCCGGGCGGCGCTCAGCGGGGCGAACGGCAGGGGCGTGACGCGCCCGCCGTCGCGGCGCCAGGTTCCGACGACCCGGCCTCCGGCCACGATGATCGGCTGGAAGATGCCGTTGTTGCCCGGGACGATCAGCTCCCAGTGCCCCTCGTCGAGGATCGGAGAGCGATCCTGGTACCCGAGCAGGTACTCGTCGAACCCGGGCAGCAGGTGCACCGCATCCTTCTCGCCGCGGGTCGGGGGAGTGGATGCCGCACGGTCGGCTAGCTCGGCGGTCAGCAGGTACTCCACACCGTCGACCTCGAGGGTCGTCAGCGCGTCCCCGAGCACCGCGCGCGCCGTCTTCGCGCCCGCGACCGTCCCCTTCGTCCACCACACGAAGTCCTTCACCGTCGCCGGACCGTGCCCGTGCAGGTAGCGGAGGAGGAACTGCGCGACCGCCTCGTCCGGTTCGAGGGCCGGTGGTGCGGGCGCCCACTCGTCGAGGAGCACCAGCGCCTGCGTCGGGTTGCCATTGCCCGACCGGACGACGGGACCCCAGCACAGCAGCCCGGTCTGGGCGAGGTAGTAGATCAGGTGATAGCCGCGCTGGCCCGTGGTCGCTATGCCTGCGTCCTCCCACAGCTGCATCACTTCGGCGCGGCCGATGCTCCCGCCGCCGGTGAGCGCCGCTGTGACGATGTCGGCTGCGCGCGTGAAGTCGGCTGCGGTCAGTTCGAGCTGCTGCTGACGCCGCGCAAGACCGGCCACGATGCGGTCGGTGGTGACCGACAGCATCCAGCGCAGGTCCTCCGGCGGGACGAAGTGCAGTGTTCCGCGCATGGGCCACGATCGGATGATGCGGCCGGCATCGAGCGCGGCCAGCACGTCGCTCTGGGCCGCGCCCGTGGTGCGCAGTGCGAGCGCCCAGCAGCCCGCGGCGAAGTCCTGACCCTGGAGGGCAAGCATGCGCCGCGCGACCGAGGTCACGTCCGGCTCGCGCGGACCGTCGATCGCCTGGGCGAGCCGGCGGAGGCGGAGCAGATCGGAGCGGCGGGCGGGCATGGGAGTCAGCTTGCCAGGGACCGCCGACACCCGCATCCCGCGCGAGGCGAGGCGCGGTGGGCGCTCCGGGCGGCTAGCGGAGCAGGCCGAGCTCGGTCAGCTGTTCGCTGAGACCGGCGCCGTCCGGCGAGTACACCCACGGCGTCCCGGACAGCTCCGCGTGCTTGTCGGCCTTCGACCGGCCGCCGGCGAGCACCGCCTCGCCGCTGGACAGCTGGCGGATGGCCACGGCGGCGACGTTCTCCGGATGCTCCGTGGTGAATTCGCCGTAGAGGTCCTCGTCGTGCTGGCCGTCGTCGCCGATGAGCAGCCACTTGAGCCCGGGGAACTCCTCGGCCAGGCGGGCGAGGCTCGTGCGCTTGTGCTCGCGCCCGCTGCGGAACCAGCGGTCGTGCGTCGGGCCCCAATCCGTCAGCAGCAGCGGACCGGCGGGGAAGAGGTTGCGGTTCAGGAACCGGGTGAGCGTCGGCGCGACGTTCCAGGCGCCCGTCGAGAGGTAGATCACGGGTGCGCCCGGATGGGATGCGGCCAGCCGCTCGAGGAGGACCGCCATGCCCGGCGTGGGCACGCGGGCGTGCTCATCCAGAACGAAGGTGTTCCAGGCCGCGAGCAGCGGGCGGGGGAGCGCGGTGACCATCACCGTGTCGTCGACGTCGGAGATGATGCCGAAGGTCGCCTTCGGATCGACGATGAACACCGGAGCCTCGAACACCCGTGCCGACTCCGAGGTCGAGAGCTTGATCGTGTGCCACCCGGGCGCGAGCTGAACCGGGACGACCGTGTCGATGACGCCGCCACGGTCGGTGACGACCTCGTGCCGGTCGCCCTCGATCTCGACCGTCACCGTCGTCTCCGCCAGCGGGACGCTGATGAAGGAGCGCCAGCCGCGCACCGACTCCTCGCGCTTGCGGTGCAGACGCTCGGCGCGACTTCCTGGCCGCGGGTCTTTCGCCAGCACGACACGGCCCAGGATGCGCACCCAGCTCGGCGAGCCGTATCCGGTGTACGGGACGATCGTCGCGAGGAATCCGCGCTTGCGGGCGCGGCGCGCACGGAACTCGTGGAACGCGTCCTCGATGCGCGCGGCGCGGTGCATGATGGGCTCGACCGCTGCGCTACGACGGACGACGGAGTCGCCGGAGACGTGCTCGGGGCGCGATTCGGGGGAGGGCATCTGAGTCATTTTCTCATGGAGTGAACGTGCACACGAATGCATCCCCCAGATCTGGGGGACATTTCTGCGGCGCGTCGAAGGGTATTCCCCAGCGGAAGTGAGGTTTCCCCGAATATGATCCCGTTAGTGCGACGGTGATCCCGTCGCCGGGCTGGGGACCCGCACCACCACCTTGTTCGAGAGAAAGAAGGAGCCGCCCTCGTGCCCATCAACGATCTGGTCGCCGGTCAGAACACCGTCGGAGCGCCGCTCGTGCGCACGGAACCGATCCAGGAGCGCAGCGCAGCGCGCATCGACGCCCTCCTGGACGCCGCCGCCGAAGTGGTCGACGAGATCGGCTTCGATCGGCTCACCACCGCGATGGTGGCCGAACGAGCCGGTGCCTCCATCGGGACCGTGTACCGGTATTTCCCGGACCGCATCGTGCTGTTGCAGGCACTGCGCGACCGCGCGCTGCTGCGGTACCGCCGCTCGGTCGTCGAGGCGATCGACGCCCAGTCGCCCGAGCATTGGTGGAACGCCGTGGAGTGCGCGATCGACGCGTTCGTCGACATGTTCCGCACCGAGAGCGGCTTCCGCATCATCCGCTTCTCGGGCGCTGAGCGCGCGGGTGCCGGCGAGGAGGACCTCGCCCAGGACACCGGCTTCGCCCATCAGTTCGCGCAGATCCTCGCGGACGAGTACGGGCTCCCGGCCGGAGAGGATCTGGCCTTCCGCCTCCAGGTCGTCGTCGAGATCATGGACTCCCTGATCACGCGCGCTTTCGTGGAGGACCCGAACGGCGACGAGCGCTACATCGCCGAGGCGAGGACGGTCGCCCGCGAGTACCTGGAGCGCCGGTTCGGCCCCGAGTCCTGACTCGGTGACCCGTTCGCCGGATTCTCTTCCGGCGGGAATGTCGGTGGTCGGTGGCAAGTTGCCATCCACACGGGCGCGCGTTCCGAACAAGGAGCGCACGTGCCGAACGGCCGTGACACCGACAGAAGGGGGGCCGGCAGTGCGACCGACCCTGAATGCCACAATTCGACGCATTCCATTGCGCAAACGGCCGGACGCTGTTTGGCTGGGTGAGATGGCCGCACCAGCTTCCGCATCCCGCGACACCGATATCGCAGCGACCCCGGCGACGGGAGCGCGCTCGTGATCGAGTTCCGCGATGTCACGAAGCGCTTCCCGGACGGGACGCTGGCCGTCGACGACTTCTCCCTGGTGATCCCATCGCGCAAGATCACGGTGCTCGTCGGATCGTCCGGCAGCGGCAAGACGACGATCCTCCGCATGATCAACCGGATGGTCGATCCGACCTCCGGGCAGATCGAGATCGACGGCGAGGATGTGCTGTCGCTCAAGCCCGTCGCCCTGCGCCGCTCGATCGGCTACGTGATGCAGAACTCGGGGCTGCTGCCGCACCGCAAGGTCGTCGACAACATCGCCACCGTCCCGCTGCTCAAAGGCGTGAAGAAGAAGGATGCGCGGGAGCGTGCACTCGAACTGATGGACACGGTTGGGCTCGAGCGCTCGCTCGCCGATCGGTACCCGAGCCAGTTGTCGGGCGGCCAGCAGCAGCGTGTGGGCGTCGCCCGCGGGCTCGCGGTCGACCCGAACATCCTGCTGATGGACGAGCCGTTCGGCGCCGTCGACCCGATCGTCCGCGACGATCTGCAGAACGAGCTGCTCCGCTTGCAGCGCGATCTCGACAAGACGGTCGTGTTCGTCACGCACGACATCGACGAGGCCTTCAAACTCGGCGACCAGGTCGTCATCTTCCGGAAGGGCGGCATCGTCGCGCAGAAGGGCACGCCCGCCGAGATCCTGGCCGACCCGGCCGACGAGTTCGTCGCGTCCTTCGTCGGCGCCGACCGCGGACGACGGGCACTCCACGTCGAGGAGACGCCGACCGGTTCGGTGCTCGTCGACAGCGACGGCCGCGCCGCGGGCGTCCTCTCCGGCTCGTCGCGTGGCGCCGCCGCTCCCTCCGAGGCAAAGGCCGCGACCGTCTCGGTCGCGGGTGCTCCGGCGCAGGGTGAGGACGCGTCGTGAGCTTCTTGTGGTCGAATCTCGGCCAGGTCTGGAATCTCACGGTCACCCACGTGTGGCTCGCCGCTCTCCCGATCATCATCGGGTTCGTGGTGTCGCTTCCCATCGGGTGGGTCGCGAACCGCTATCGCTGGAGCCGCGGTGTGCTGCTGACGATCGGCGGCATCCTCTACACGATCCCGTCGCTGCCCCTGTTCTTCGCGATGCCCGCCCTGATCGGCACGCAGATCCTGTCGCCGCTCAACGTCGTGGTGGCGCTGAGCATCTACGCGCTCGCGCTGATGGTCCGCACGACAGCGGACGCACTGGGCTCCGTGCCCGGTGATGTGCTGCAGTCGGCGACCGCCGTCGGGTTCTCGGCCTGGCGCCGCTTCTGGTCCGTCGAGCTCCCGCTGGCCGGACCGGTGCTGCTCGCGGGCCTCCGGGTGGTGTCGGTCAGCACGGTCAGCCTCGTGAGCGTCGGAGCGCTTCTGGGCGTCCCGAACCTCGGCTACCTGTTCACGGACGGCCTCAACCGGTCGTACACCGAGGAGGTCCTGGTCGGCATCATCCTCATCATGGTGGTGGCGCTCGTCTTCGACCTGATCCTCGTGGGTCTCGGGCGCGTGCTGCTGCCCTGGACGCGATCCAACCGGCGCGCCGGCCGCCTCAGCAGGCGCGCGGCGATGAGGGCGGTGACCGGCGCATGACCGACATCCTGGCCGCCTTCGGGTGGATCGGCGACCCGACCAACTGGTCCGGGCCGAGCGGTATCCCGGCGCGTCTGGGCGAGCACATCGCCTACTCGCTGCTGACGCTGCTGCTCGCTGCGATCATCGCCCTGCCGATCGGTTTCGCCATCGGTCACTCCGGTCGCTTCCGCGGACTCGCGGTCGGCGTGTCCGGGGCGCTGCGTGCGCTGCCGACACTGGGCCTCGTCATCTACCTGGCGCTGCTCACGACCAACCTGACCATCGTCCCGCCGCTGATCGCGCTCACCATCCTCGCGATCCCGCCGATCCTGGCCGGCGCGTACTCCGGCCTCGAGTCGGTGGACCGCGCTCCCATCGACGCCGCCCGGGCGATCGGGATGACCGGCTGGCAGGTGTTCACGAAGGTCGAGCTGCCGCTGTCGCTGCCGCTCGTGATCGGCGGCATCCGTTCGGGCGGCCTGCAGGTGATCGCCACCTGGACCGTCGCGGCCATCCTGCCGGTCGGCGGCCTCGGCCGGTTCCTATTCGACGGCATCGCCGTCCAGAACTACCCGGAGATCCTGGGCGGCTCCATCATCGTGGTCGCCCTCGCCCTCGTCGCGGACGGGCTGTTCGCCATCGTCCAGCGCCTCGTCGTGCCCCGCGGTGTCACCGCCGGACGGGTCCGCGACAGCGCGGAAGGTGGCCGCTCGGCCGCCCGCCCGGTGCCGGAAGGCGCCCCAACGACCTGACCCGTCCTGTCCAACCCAGCACACCAGCCTCCCGACCGGGAGCACCCAAGAGAAGAGAAGATCATGTTCGCATCGAAGAAGAGCCGCCTCGCGGCCGGCGTGCTCGCCGCCGGGGCGCTGCTCGCCCTCAGCGCCTGCTCGTCCGGTGGCGGCGCGTTCAGCAGCGACTCCGCCTCGTCCTCCAGCGACACCGTCACGGTCGGTTCGGCCGCGTTCGGCGAGTCCGAGATCCTCATGCAGATCTACGGCCAGGCGCTCGAGGCCAACGGCGTCAAGGTCGCGTACAAGCCGAGCATCGGCCAGCGCGACGTCTACCTGAAGGCGCTGCAGGACGGCTCCATCGACCTCATCCCCGAGTACAGCGGCAACCTGCTCCAGTTCTACGACAAGAACAGCACCGCCACCTCCAGCGACGACGTCTACGCCGGACTCAACGACGCCCTGCCGAAGGGCTTCGAGGTGCTCGACCAGTCGGAGGCGCAGGACGCCGACTCGTACAACGTCACCAAGGAGTTCTCGGAGAAGTGGGACGTGAAGAGCCTCGATGACCTCAAGAAGGTCACCGACCCGCTGACCGTCGGCGCCAACCCGGAGTTCCAGACCCGCCCGTACGGCATCCCCGGGCTGAAGTCGGCGTACGGCGTCACCGCGACGCTCAAGCCGATCAGCGACTCCGGCGGACCGCTGACCGTCGCCGCCCTCAAGAACGGCGACGTCCAGCTGGCCGACATCTACACGACGACCCCGGCCATCAAGGACAACGGGTTCGTGACCCTGAAGGACCCGAAGAACCTGATCGCCGCGCAGAACATCGTGCCGCTGATCAACAGCAAGAAGGCGTCCGACAAGGTCAAGGACGTGCTGAACAAGGTGTCGAAGGAACTCACTACCGAGGACCTCATCGACATGAACGGCGAGAACCAGGGGTCGAGCAAGACCCAGCCGGACGCCGTCGCCAAGAAGTGGCTCCAGGACCACCCGATCAAGTAACGGTTCGGTCGGCTCCATCAAGCGGCGGCTCGGGTTCCCGGGCCGCCGCTTCCATGTGCCGGCTCTCGCGCTTGCCGAGCACCTTCTTGACCACGAACACCGCGATGATGAACAGCGCGATGACGGCGACGAAGGCGTATCCCGCCCAGTGCAGGTCACGCGACAGCTCGCGATAGCCGCCGGCCGCGGCCGAGCCGACGCTCACGTAGGCGAACGCCCAGAGCACGCAGGCGGGAGCCGTCCAGGCCATGAAGGTGCGGTACCGCATCGGGCTCATGCCCACGGTGAGCGGGATGAGCGAGTGCAGGACCGGGAGGAACCGCGACAGGAACACGGCGATCCCGCCGCGGCGCGCCAGGTACGCTTCGGCGCGGTCGAAGTTGCGGGTGCCGACGCGGTTGCCGAGCCGGCTGGTGCGGATGCGCGGGCCGAACCAGCGACCGAGCGCGAATCCGAGCGACTCGCCGCAGAGTGCTCCGACGATGACGACGGCGACCAGTGCGACGTACTCGACCGGGTTGGCCACGCCGGTGCTCGCGACCAGCACGATCGTATCGCCCGGGACGATGAGCCCGATCAGGATGGACGTCTCGAGCAGGATGCCGAGCCCGGCCAGCAGCGTCCGGAGGACCGGGTCCACACTCTGCACGAGGTCGAGCACCCAGGTCAGCGCGTCGTTCATGTCGTCCCTCCGGGCTGCGGCATAGCGGAAGCGTAGCGGCGCGGGCTGGCTCGTTGCTGCGAAGCCGGATGCGACCAGCGGCCGGATCAGCTGACGAGCACGACCACCGGCGGCACGACGACGAGCAGCACCGTCGTCACCACCACGGTCGCGCGCAGCACGGGCCCGACCGTCCGGCGGCCGTCGGCCAGGCGCTCCTCGCGCGCGACGAGGGCGGCGCGCCGCTGCTCCGGCGTCCGGCGATCCTTGGGAGCGCCGAGGACGGCGCCCGCCTGCCCTGTCTCGTCGACGAGCCGGATCGCCCCCGCGAGCACGCGGTCTCCCGCCTCGTGGCGCGCGGTGTCGTCGGCGAGCATCTCCAGGAGCAGCGCGACGGCGTCCTGCGCCCGGGTGGCGATGGGGAACCAGGGGAGGGCGCGCTTCCAGGAGCGGAACGCATCCAGCAGCAGGTGGTGCTTCTGCCGCAGGTGGGCGCGCTCGTGGGCTACCACGGCATCCAGCTGGTCGGGGGAGAGCAGCGCGATCATGCCCTCGGAGAGCACCGTTACGCTGCGCGCGCCCGGCAGGCAGTACGCGGCCGGCGCAGGATGGTCGATCACCCTGGTTGTCGGAGCGTCCGGCAGGGGAGAGGACAGCAGCCGCAGCAGCTCCATGTGCCGGTGGCGCTGGTTGCGGCTGCGAACGGAGGTGAGCGCGAGGTTCAGGAGGAGGTGAGCTGTCAGCAGCACGGCCGCGCTCAGGAGGAAGGCGTTGAGGAGGCTGGCGTCCGGCGGCAGGGGTCCGTGGAACAGCGACGCGGCCGCTCCGCCGATGCGCGACCACAGGTCGTCGCCGAACGGCTGCAGCCCCGCCAGCAGCAGTGAGCCGATCATCGAGATGCCTCCCGCGAGGGCGATCGACTGCCAGAGGGCGACGGCCAGCACAGGGGCGGCGGAGGGCCACTTGGCGCGCGCGAGCAGCAACGGCACAGGCCAGGCGAGCGCGATGGCGAGCGCGCCCAGGAAGATCGCGCCGGCGAGCCCGGCGGCGGGGTCGCTGCTCACACGCTGCGGGCGTCGAGCAGGCGGCGCAGCACCTCGGCTTCGGACTCGTCGACCGAGCCGACGAAGTAGGCGAGCGCCTCGGTGCGGTCGGAGGACGACTCCAGCACTTCGCGCATCAGATCGGCGACGTGACCGGCGCGGGTCAGGGCGGCGTAGTACAGGTGCGGCCGGGCGTCGCGGTCGCGGGCGACGAACCCCTTGGCCTCGAGCCGGGAGAGGACGGTGAGGATCGTCGTGAGCGCCGGTGCCTTGCCGGTCTCGCGGGCCGCCGCTAGCTTGTCGCGTAGCTCACCCGCGGTGATGGGGGCGCCGCCGTCCCACAGGGCGTCCATGACGGCCCGTTCGAGTTCTCCGAGATTGGCCACGAATCCAGAGTAGCGCGAACAGGCTGAGAATGTTCTACACTTCGTAGAAGTTCAGTTCTACAATGTGTAGAAGAGGCGAAGGGAACTCACGTGAACGAACTGCTGGACCCGCTCCTACTCTCGCGTTGGCAGTTCGGGCTCACCACGATCTACCACTTCCTGTTCGTGCCGCTGACGATCGGCCTGGTCACCTGCACCGCGATCTTCCAGACGGCCTGGTACCGCACGGGGAAGGCGCACTACCTGCAGCTGACCCACTTCTTCGGCAAGATCTTCCTGATCAACTTCGCGATGGGCGTGGTGACCGGCATCGTGCAGGAGTTCCAGTTCGGCATGAACTGGTCCGACTACTCGCGCTTCGTCGGCGACATCTTCGGCGCTCCGCTCGCCCTGGAGGGGTTGCTCGCGTTCTTCCTGGAGGCGACGTTCATCGGGCTGTGGATCTTCGGGTGGGACCGCCTCCCGAAGGGGCTGCACCTGGCGACCATCTGGATCGTGTCGGTGGGCAGCATCCTCTCGGCCTACTTCATCCTCGCGGCGAATGCCTTCATGCAGAACCCGGTCGGCTATCACCTGAACGCCGCGAAGGGCCGGGCGGAGCTCACGGATCTCTGGGCCGTGCTCACGAACAAGGTCGCCCTCGCCGCCTTCCCGCACACGATCTTCGGCTGCTTCATGGTCTCGGCCGGCCTCATCATCGCCGTCGCCGCCTGGCACCTCTCGCGCAACAAGCACCTCGAGACGATGCGGCCAGCGCTCACGTTCGGCCTCTGGCTGATGGTCGGCGCGGGGATCGGCACGGTCCTGAGCGGCGACCAGCTCGGTCTCGCCATGGTCGAGACGCAGCCGATGAAGATGGCCGCCGCCGAAGCGCTCTACAAGACCTCGACCGGAGCCGACGCCTCCTTCTCGATCTTCACCCTCGGCACCCCGGACGGCGTCCACGAACTGTTCTCGATCCGCGTGCCGTACCTGCTGTCGTTCCTGTCGACGCACAGTCTGAACGGCACCGTCGAGGGCATCAACGACCTGCAGGCGCAGTACACGCAGCTCTACGGCCCCGGCGATTACACGCCGACCATCTGGATCACCTACTGGGCGTTCCGCTGGATGATCGGGCTCGGGATGCTCCACGTCGCCATCGCCGTCATCGGCCTCTGGCTGACCCGCAAGGGCCGCACCCCGACCCGCGCCTGGCAGTGGAAGATCGCGATCTGGGCCATGCCGCTCTCGCTGCTGGCGATGATCGTCGGCTGGATCTTCACCGAGATGGGGCGGCAGCCGTGGATCGTGTTCAGCCTCATGAAGACGGCCGACGGCGTCTCGCCCGGCACGACCGGACTCGAGGTGCTGATCTCGCTCGTCGCCTTCACCGCCATCTACGGCACCCTCGCGGTTGTCGAGTTCAAGCTCATCAAGCGCGCCGCCCAGAAGGGCCCCGAGCCGATCGAGAAGCACCTCGACGACGCCGGCGAGCCCATCCCCGTCGCCACGGTCTACTAGGAGGATCACGACAATGGATCTCGCAGTTCTCTGGTTCGGCATCGTCGCCTTCTTCTTCGTTGGCTACTTCGTGCTCGACGGCTTCGACTTCGGGGTGGGGATGGCGCTGCCGTTCCTCGGCCGCGACGACGTCGACCGCCGCGTGATGATCAACACCATCGGCCCGGTCTGGGACCTCAATGAGACGTGGGTCATCGTCGGAGGCGCCGCGCTGTTCGCGGCCTTCCCCGAGTGGTACGCCACGCTGTTCAGCGGCTTCTACCTGGCGCTGCTGCTCATCCTGCTCGCGCTGATCGTGCGCGGCGTGTCGTTCGAGTACCGGCACCAGCGCGCCGGCGCCCGGTGGAAGAAGTGGTTCGACGGGATGATCATCGTCGGCTCCGCGGTCCCCGCGTTCCTCTGGGGCGTCGCGTTCGCGAACATCGTGCAGGGCGTCGCGCTCAACGCCAACCACGACTACACGGGGACGCTGTTCGACCTCCTGAACGGCTACGCGATCGTCGGCGGCCTGACGACCCTCCTGCTGTTCTTCACCCACGGCGTCGTCTTCATCTCGCTGAAGACGGATGGCGACCTCCGCGTCCGGGCACGGCGGCTCGCCGCGCGCTCGGGAGCTGTCGCCATCGTGGTCGCGGCGGTGTTCCTCGGCTGGACGGCCATCTCGCACTTCTCGCCGGTGTTCCTCGCGCTCGCGATCTTCGCCGCGGTGGCGCTTGTCGCCTCCTGGATCGCCAACCTGCGCGGGGCCGAGGGATGGTCGTTCGGGTTCATGGCGGCCACCATCGCCCTCGCCGTCGTGTCCCTGTTCGGTGCGCTGTTCCCCGACGTGATGCCCTCCTCGCCGAACCCGGAGAACAGCCTCACCATCGCGAACGCGTCCAGCTCGCAGACCACGCTGACGATCATGACGTGGGTCGCGGCGATCTTCCTTCCGCTGATCCTCGTCTACCAGGGCTTCACCTACTGGATCTTCCGCAAGCGGGTGACGCGCGACCACATCCCGCAGGAGGCGCCGGACGCCGGTGGCACCGACGACACGCAGCAACCCGTGACGGCCTGACGTGCGCCCGCTCGACCCCCGACTTCTGCGGTACGCCTCGGCGACCCGCGGCACCCTCGCCGCGGGCGCCGGGCTTGCGATGCTGCAGACCGCATCCATCATCGCCTTCGCCTGGCTGCTGACGGATGTCGTGGTGCGCGCGATCGCCGGGGAGCCGCTCGCGAGCCTCAGCCCGACCATCGGCCTGCTGAGTCTCGTCGTGGTCGTGCGCGCGGGGCTGCTGTGGGCGGTCGAGTCGGTGTCGTCCCGCGGCGGAGCGCGCGTCGTCGGGCAGCTGCGGGAGCGCCTGGTCGCGGCGGTCGGACGGCTCGGCCCGGTGCGGGTCGCCCGCAGGAGCACCGCCGACGTCACGCTCGTCGCCGGCCACGGCATGGATGCGCTCGACGGCTATTTCGCGAAGTACCTGCCGCAGCTGATCGGCACCGCCATCGCGACGCCGCTCCTGGTGCTGACGATCGGCTGGCGCGACCTCACCAGCGGGATCATCCTCGTGATCACTCTCCCGCTCATCCCGGTGTTCATGGTGCTGGTCGGCTGGGCGACCCAGGCGGCGCAGAAGCGGCAGTGGCGGGCGCTCTCCACCCTCTCGAGCGGCTTCCTGGATGTGGTCGCCGGGCTCTCGACGCTGAAGCTGTTCGGGCGGCAGCACCGCCAGGAGGCGCGGATCCGCCAGGTGAGCGAGCAGTATCGCGTTCACACCATGCGGGTGCTGCGCATGTCGTTCCTCTCCGGGTTCGTGCTGGAACTGGCCGCGAGCCTGTCCGTCGCGGTGATCGCTGTCGCGATCGGTCTGCGACTGCTGGGAGGCTCGCTCGACCTCTCGGTCGGACTGTTCGTGCTGCTGCTCGCGCCCGAGGCGTTCCTGCCGCTGCGCAACGTGGGCGCGAGCTACCACGCGGCCGCGGAGGGCATCGAGGCCGCGTCGAACGCGTTCGAGGTGATCGAGGCGGCGGAAGCCGTGGACGCTGTGACGCCGGATGCGGATGTCGCCGCCGGGACCGGACTGGTGTTCGAGGACGTGCGGATCGCGTACGACGGACGCACGATCGTCGATGGCTTCAGTGCCGCGGTGCCGCCGGGGACGCTCGCCGTGCTCCGGGCGCCGAGCGGGGCCGGCAAGTCGAGTCTGGTGAGCGCGGTGCTGGGCTTCACTGCGTTCGAGGGCCGCATCCACGCGGGCGGCCGCACCGACGCGGTGGGGCGACGCGAGGCGATCGCATGGGCCGGGCAGCGGCCCGGGCTGCTCGCCGGGAGCATCGCGTCGAACGTCGCGCTGGGCGATGCGCCGGACGCCGCCGGCACGGATGCATGGGTCGCTGACGCGCTGCGGGATGCCGCCGCCACCGAGCTCGACACGACTCTGGAGCTCGGCCCCGGCGGGTCGGGGCTGTCCGGCGGCCAGGCCCAGCGGGTCGCGGTCGCCCGAGCACTGTATCGCCTGCGGTGGCGTCGGTGCCCTGTGCTGATCCTGGACGAGCCGACCTCGGCGCTCGACGCGGAGACGGAGGCCCGCCTGCTGCGCGCGGTGCGGCGTGCGGCCGACGACGGCGCGGCGGTGCTGGTCGTGAGTCACCGGCCGGCGGTGGCGGAGGCGGCGGACGTCGTGCTGACGCTGCCCGCCCGCGATGCGTCGGACGAGGCCGCCGCGAGCACGCAGTCCGAGGAGAGCGAGGTGTCCGGTGTCCGCTGAATCGAGGCTCCGAGAGACGCAGGCGCAGGGTGCCGCGGACCCCGCGGAGGTGCGCCGCATCCTCCGGCTGGCCATCCCCTCCGCAGGTCGGCTGTGGGCCGCCATCGCGTTCGGCTTCCTGAGCGGCGGAAGCGCGGTCGCGCTGTTGGGCGTCTCGGCGTGGCTGATCACGCGGGCCTCGGAGCAGCCCGCGCTGATGTACCTGTCGGCCGCTGTCGTCGGCGTCCGGGCGTTCGCCCTCGGGCGCGCGTTCTTCCGCTATCTGGAGCGGCTGGCCGGGCACGACGCGGCCTTCCGGCAGCTCGGGACGGTGCGCTCGCGCCTCTACGCACGACTGGAGCCGCTCGCGCCGGACGGACTGCGCGGTGTGCGCTCTGGCGACCTGCTGGCGCGGCTGGCGGACGACGTGGACGAGCTCCAGAACCTGGCGCTGCGGGTGATCCAGCCGCTGGTGAGCGCGGGTCTGGTCGCCGTCGGCAGCATCGTCGCCGCGTTCCTGATCCTCCCGGCGGCGGGCGTCGCCCTGCTGGTCACGCTGGCGGTGGCCCTGGTCGCGGGGATGCTGGTGAACCGGTGGGTCGCGGGGGCTGCCGAGCGTCGCATCGCGCCGCTCCGGGCCGAGCTGAACGACGCCCTGCACGACCTGGTCGCGAACCTCGATGTCCTGACCGCGTACGGGGCGCTTCCCGCGGCGCAGGAGCGCGTGCGCGCGGCCGGAGAGCGGCTGACGGCGGCGTCGCGCACGCGGGCGGTGGGTCTCGGCCTGACCGCGGGCGTGGTGTCGCTCCTCGCGGGCGCGGCGACCGTCCTCGGGCTCTCGGGAGGCATCCCCGCGGTGATCGGCGGCTCGCTCGACGCCCCGGGACTCGCCGTCGTGGCCCTGCTCCCGCTCGCTGTCTTCGAGGTCTTCGGCACCGTGCCGCTGGCGTTCGGTGCCTGGCGACGGGTGCGCGCGAGCGCGGAGCGGATCGCGTCGGCGGCGCCGATCGAGGTGCCGGACGGCGTCCCGGTGGATGCGCCGGGCGCCCGGGCGCTGGACGTGAGCGGTGCTGCCGGCAGCGTCCCGGAGGTGCTGCTCGACGGTGTGTCGGCGCACTGGCCGGACGACGATCACGACGTGCTGCGCGAGCTCGACCTGCGGCTGCGGCCGGGGGAGCGCGTGCTGCTCACCGGCCCGACCGGTGCAGGCAAGACGGCTCTCGCCCACGTGCTGACGCGCCTGATCGATCACACCGGGGACTACTCCATCGACGGCGTCCCGGCCCGCGACCTGCGCCAGGACGACGTGCGACGCGTGATCGGGCTGGTCGAGCAGCGTCCCTACCTGTTCGACTCCGACCTGCGCCAGAACCTGCTGTTCGCACGCGACACGGCGACCGATGACGAACTGCTGGATGCGCTCGACCGGGTGGGACTGCGCGACTGGGCTCTCGCCCGCGGCGGACTGTCTGAGCCGGTCGGCGAGCGCGGCGCCCTGGTGTCGGGCGGTCAGGCCCAGCGGATCGCGCTCGCCCGCGCGCTCCTCGCCGACTTTCCGGTGCTCGTCGTCGACGAGCCAACCGCGAACGTCGACAGCGCGGTCGCCGATGCGATCGTGCGGGATGTGCTGCGGACCGCGGCGGAGGACGGCCGGACGGTGCTCCTGATCTCGCACACGGACGTTCCGACCGAGCTGGTGGATCGGGTGGTGCGGCTGGAGGATGGCGCGCTGGTCGGGTAGCGGGGTCGTTGCCGGGCCGAGCGGATCAGGGCAGCGGTCGCGCCAGCGCGGCGAACCGCGCGCGCCAGGCGTCGGTCCGCGCGGGATCCTGCGCGAGAGCCGGCCCGCCCACCCATGCGGTGACGGCGCGGATGCCGTGCAGCGCGTTCACGGCCCACAGCACCGCGCCCTCCAACTCCGACGGCCGGACGGCCACATCCTCGACCGGGACGCCGAGCGCAGCGGCCACACCCCGTACCGTGCGCGCGGCGACGCTGTCGACCCGCGGGAGCGAGAAGGGCGGCGCGAACAGTGCATCACCGCGCCACCAGAGCAGTGCGGTCGTCGTGCCGTCCGACACGCGGCCGTGGTCGAGGATGATCGCCTCCTGCGCCCCTCGGCGCTGCACCCGCTGACGGAGTGCGCTGAGCCGATCGAGGTCCGGCCCCTTCAGGTGCGGGACGACGCGCGGGTCGGCGTCGGCGGTCGCGACCACCAGTTCGGAGGTCAGTTCTGGTGCCGTCCGAAGCCGGAACCGCAGGCGCAGGGCGTCGCGAGTACGCACGAGCTCCAACCGTGGAAACCAGTCGCCCTCGCGCGGCAGCGAGCCGATCGCGGCATCCCAGAAGGCGTCCACCTCGGCGCGGTCGGCGAAGCCCTGCTCGCGCACGGTCTCGGCGAACCGGCTGCGGTGCAGCCCGAGCGCCAGCACTCGGCCGTCGCGGACCAGGAACGAGTCGGCGCCGAGCAGCTCGGTCTCCGTCACCTCGCAGTCGTCGCGCACGCGGAGCTCACCGCCCGCCCAGTCGGCGAGGGAGCTGACCGGTCCGGTGCTGTGCGTGTCCACTCGCCTAGGCTAGTCCGGTGCTCACCCCGCTCCGCGTGCAGCCGCTCGACACCTGGGTCGACTCGGCCGACGCGTTCGCGACGCTGTTCGGCGGCTCGGACGGTGTGGATGCGGTCTGGCTCGACAGCGGGCCGGAGGCCCTCAGCGGCCGGTCATACATCGGGACGGGCCGTGTGCGGATGACCGCGTCCGTCGCCGACGGCACGGTCACCGTCGACGGCGTGACGCAGCCCGGGGACGTGCTGGATGCCCTGGGCGCCGACCTGGGACTGTGGCACGGCGAGCAGGCCGAGCGCCTCGCCGCTCCGATCGGCTGGTGGGGGCGTCTCGGCTACGAGGCCGGTGCGTCGGCAGCCGGTGCGCCGGTCGCGGTGCCGGAGCACGGCCGCACGACCGACGCATCCCTGCTCTTCGTCGACCGCGTTGTCGCCTTCGACCTCGCCGACCGGACGATCGAGATCGTCGCCCCGGACGACGCCGAGGGAACGGCCTGGATCGACGCGACCGTGAGGGCGCTGGCGACCGCCGCTGGTACCGCCGACGCCTACCTGGCCGCGCACCCCATCCCGCAGTCCGTCGCTCACTGGCGCCACGACGACGATGCCTACCTCGCCGCGATCGAGGCGTGTCAGGAGGCGATCAGGGCGGGCGACGCCTACCAGCTCTGCCTCACCAACCGCGTCTCCGCGCGCAGCGCCGCCGACCCGCTCGCCGTGCACCTGCGGCTGCGGCGGGCGAGCCCGGCGCCGTTCGCCGGCTTCGTGCGGATCGCCGGGGAGACGCTCGTGAGCTCGTCACCGGAGGAGTTCCTGCGCGTCGACGGAGGTCGCGTCCGCACCCGCCCGATCAAGGGCACGCGGCCGCGCGGAGCCACCGTCGCCGCCGATGTCGAACTGCGCGCGGAGCTGGAGGCGAGCGAGAAGGAGCGCGCCGAGAACGTGATGATCGTCGACCTGATGCGCAACGACCTCGGGCGGGTGTGCGAGGTCGGCTCCGTCGAGGTCACCCACCTGCTCGCGGTGGAGAGCTACGCGCAGGTCCACCAGTTGGTCTCGACGGTCGAGGGCCGGCTCCGCCCCGGGCTCGGCGCGGTGGATGCGGTGGCCGCGTGCTTCCCGGCCGGCTCGATGACCGGGGCGCCCAAGCTGAGTGCGATGCGCATCCTGCACCGGCTGGAGGGCGGCCCGCGCGGGGCGTTCGCCGGGTGCTTCGGCTACCTGGGAGTAGACGGCACCGCGCATCTCGCGATGGTGATCCGCAGCATCCACTTCAGCGGCGACGCCGTCGTGATCGGCGCGGGAGGCGGCATCACCGCGCTCTCGGTCCCTGCGGAGGAGCTGGCGGAGGTGCGCGTGAAGGCGGCGGCGTTGCTGGCGGCGGCCGGACTCAGCGGCGGGAGCACGCCCACGGCGAACTGAGGGCGCGCTGGGAACGGACTGGACGTCGCCGACGTTTAGTAGTCTGGAGTACCGGGCGCGCGCCGCCCGTCCTCTTCCGTGCCGCCAGAAATCCCGACGCGGCACGACGGAACCGAGATTGAGAGTCACGTGGCACACGAGCACGACGCAGCCGGCACCACGGCAGCGAGCACCCCCCAGCAGACCGGTCGCGCCCACGACGAGCGCGCCGCCTACGATTTCGCCGCCATCCAGGACAAGTGGCTCCCGGTCTGGGAAGAACTGCGGCCGTTCGCGACCGACGACCCCGCCGACAGCCGCCCGCGCAAGTACATCCTCGACATGTTCCCCTACCCGTCGGGCGACCTGCACATGGGTCACGCCGAGGCGTACGCCCTGGGCGACGTGATCGCGCGCTACTGGCGCCAGCAGGGCTTCAACGTGCTGCATCCCATCGGCTGGGACTCGTTCGGCCTGCCCGCCGAGAACGCCGCCATCAAGCGCGGCCTCGACCCGGCCGGCTGGACCAACGACAACATCGCCCAGCAGAAGGCGAGCATGCGCCGCTACGCGCCCAGCTTCGACTGGGACCGCGTGCTGCAGACCTCCGACCCGGCGTACTACCGCTGGAACCAGTGGCTGTTCCTGAAGCTGTACGAGAAGGGCCTGGCGTACCGCAAGGCGAGCCAGGTCAACTGGTGCCCGTTCGACCAGACGGTTCTGGCGAACGAGCAGGTCGTCGGCGGCCGCTGCGAGCGATGCGACAACCTGGTCACCAAGAAGAAGCTGACGCAGTGGTACTTCCGGATCACGGACTACGCCGACCGCCTGCTGGACGACCTGAACCAGCTGGAGGGCGCCTGGCCGTCCAAGGTGATCTCGATGCAGCGCAACTGGATCGGTCGCTCCACGGGCGCGGACGTCACGTTCCGCATCGAGGGCCGCGACGAGCCGGTGACCGTCTACACGACGCGTCCGGACACGCTGTACGGCGTGACGTTCATGGTGGTCGCGCCCGACTCCGACCTGGCCAGCGAGCTGGTCGAGGGCGCGCGTCCCGAGGTGCGCAAGCGCTTCGACGACTACCTGGATGTGGTGCGCGGCACCACCGAGATGGACCGCCTGAGCACGGAGCGCGAGAAGACCGGCGTGTTCCTGGAGCGTCACGCGATCAACCCGCTGACCGGGGAGCGCATCCCGATCTGGGCCGCCGACTACGTGCTGAGCGACTACGGTCACGGCGCGATCATGGCCGTGCCCGCGCACGACCAGCGCGACCTCGACTTCGCGCGCGCCTTCGACCTGCCGGTGCGGGTCGTCGTCGACACGACGCAGCCGGTCACCGGTGCGATCCCGGTCATCCACACGGATCCGGAGACCGGAGAGCCGATCCTGCCGGAGGAGGCAGCGCTCGAGAACCCGTCCGAGACGGGCGTCGCGCTGACCGGAGAGGGGCGCCTGATCAACTCGGGGCCGTTCGACGGCCTGAGCAAGTCCAACGCGATCCGTCGCGTGACGGAGGCGCTGCAGGCGTCGAACCTGGGCGCACCGGCGAAGAACTTCCGCCTGCGCGACTGGCTGATCTCGCGACAGCGCTACTGGGGCACGCCCATCCCGATCATCCACTGCGAGCAGTGCGGCGAGGTGCCGGTGCCCGAGTCGGAGCTGCCCGTGCTGCTGCCGCCGGCAGACGGCCTCGACCTGCAGCCGAAGGGCACCAGCCCGTTGGGCGGAGCGACCGACTGGGTCAACGTCTCCTGCCCGAACTGCGGCGGACCGGCCAAGCGCGACACGGACACGATGGACACGTTCGTGGACAGCTCCTGGTACTTCCTGCGGTTCCTGTCGGCGAACGACGACACCCAGGCGTTCGACCCGCGCGAGGCGGAGAAGTGGGCGCCGGTCGACCAGTACGTCGGAGGCGTGACCCACGCCATCCTGCACCTGCTGTACGCGCGCTTCATCACGAAAGTGCTGTTCGACCTGGGCTACATCAGCTTCACGGAGCCGTTCACGGCGCTGCTGAACCAGGGCCTGGTGCTGATGGACGGCTCGGCGATGTCGAAGTCGCGCGGCAACCTGGTGAAGCTGTCCGAGCAGCTGGACGAGCACGGTGTGGATGCGGTGCGCCTGACCATGGCGTTCGCCGGCCCGCCGGAGGACGACATCGACTGGGCGGACGTCTCGCCGTCGGGAAGCGCGAAGTTCCTGGCGCGTGCCTGGCGGATCGCGGACGACGTGACCAGCGCGCCCGACGTCGTCTGGAAGACGGGCGACCCGGCCCTGCGCCGCGTCACCCACCGCTTCCTGGCCGACGCGCCCGGACTGGTCGAGTCGTTCAAGTTCAACGTGGTCGTCGCCCGGCTGATGGAGCTGGTCAACGCCACGCGTAAGACGATCGACTCCGGGCCCGGTGCGGGCGACGCCGCCGTCCGCGAGGCCGCCGAGGTCATCGCGATGGCGCTGAACCTGTTCGCCCCGTACACCGCGGAGGACATGTGGGCGAAGCTCGGCTACGAGCCCTCGGTGGCACTGGCGCAGTGGCGCAAGCCCGACCCGACCCTGCTCATCGAGGAGTCGGTGACCGCGGTGGTGCAGGTGGACGGCAAGGTGCGCGACCGCCTGGAGGTCTCGCCGAAGATCGCGTCGGACGAGCTCGAGGCCCTGGCGCGCGGTTCCGAGGCCGTTGTGCGCTCGGTCGGCGACCGCGAGATCGTCAACGTGATCGTGCGCGCACCGCGACTGGTCAACATCGCGACGAAGCCGCGCGGCTGAGCGCAGCGCCCGTCTGAGCGGGCACGTCGTCGGAAGCGCCGGGTTGTTCACAGCCCGGCGCTTCCGTCGTCTCTCCACGGATGCGGTGGTGGTGGGGCTCTGTGGCGACGGTGCTTCGTAGCGTGAGGGGATGCGACACCGTGCCGAGCCCTCAGCCGTCGGTTCCGGCGTACCCGAGCGGTCCGGTTCGGAGCCGGGGCCGGAGCCGGACGTCGGTGCCGAGAGTCTCGAGCCGATGGAGGCGGCCGACGGCCGGGGTTCGCGGCGGGTTCGTATCGGTGTGGGCGCGGCGATCGTGCTGGCGATCGTCGCAGCGGTGGTCGCCGTACTGGTGTCGGCGACCGCGCAGCGGGGGGCGTCGATCGACCTCGGAGCGACGCTGCCGCCGTCCGCCGGCGCGAGCGGCCTGCCGACGTCGGGGCCGTCCGCGGCTGGCGGGCGGCTGCTCCTGCACGTCACGGGCGCGGTGCGGGAGCCCGGGCTCGTCGACCTCCCGGCGGGGTCCCGGGTGGTGGATGCGGTCGCCGCCGCCGGGGGAGCAGCCGACGGCGCCGACATCGCCGCGGTGAACCTCGCGCGGCCCGTCGCCGACGGAGAGCAGCTGGTGGTGCCGCGGATCGGCGACCCGCCCCCGGTGGGCGGAGCTGCATCCGGTGGGCCGGCCGCAGGGACGGGCGGCGCGGGCGGTGCGACGGGTGCGCCTGGCGTGCCGGTGAATCTCAACGCGGCGACGCCGGCGGAGTTGGAGACGCTGCCGCGGATCGGCCCGACGCTCGCTCAGCGGATCGTCGACTGGCGGGCCGCGAACGGCCGGTTCGGCGCCGTCACGGACCTCCTGAAGGTCTCCGGGATCGGGCAGAAGCTAGTCGACGGCCTCAAGGATCGGGTGGTCGTCTGATGCCCGCGGTCAGCCGAGGGCTTCCTCCAGTGCTTCCTGAAGGCGGTCGTCGACCATGATCGACACTTTGCCGTTCTCATCCATCGATGAGACTCGGGTGACCTGCTGATTGCGTGAGAACAGCACGTCGGCGGATATGACGCCGCCAGGGGGAAGGCCACCGCTGAGGACATGCTGGGTGAGACTCACCAGGTGCTCGACGGCGGCCATCGTCTCCGGCCCGGTGATGGGGACAGCGATGATCATGTGACGGTGTGGCAGGGTGAAAAGCGTCCCCAGAGGAGCGGCGCCGAGCACGGCGGGCAGGTTCGCGGCCTTCGACGCCGTGAACAGCGAGTCCCCGGCGATGACGTGGATCCCCTCGACAGGCTCGATGCGCTCGTCGACGGGTTCCCGGTCGGTGTTGAGCTGCCCGTACGCGTACAGCTCGTCCACGCTCAGAGCGAGGTCGTCGATGTCAGAGTCGTCGATGAACTTCACCGTGGTTGGAAAATCGACGCAGAGGGCGAGAATCAGATCATCGGTGAACGGTCGCGCATAGTAGAACGTCGGTTCGTTCGGGCCGCCCACGCCGCCGGGGAGGATCCGCGTTCGCACCTGCCGTCGCAACTGGTCGGCGGACAGCTGCGTGGCTGCCGGGGTGTTTCGTGCGTCGAGCAGATTGTCGATGTGCTGGGTGACCACCGTCACAGCCTGATCTGCGGTCGCACCGTGGGTCTTGGCGAAGGCGTTGAAGAGCGGATACAGCTGGCCGTCGGCGGCGATCAGCCTGACGTCCTCCGGTTCGGCACCGTATTCGATCGTCGTCTCGACGCCTCGCTCAGCGAGAATCCGTCTGGCTGTTGAAGTCACCCATTCGATGCGATCCGCAGGCTGCGGCTCGTCCTTGCGGCGTCGAAACAATCCCAATGGTCCTCCCTGTGTCGTCGTCAGCGTAGCAAGCGCGTGCGGTCCGGGCGTCGCATCGACGACCCGAATATGCTCACTACCGAGCACAGCGTCCGAGGTGTGGGGCCGATCGATGACGGTGTGATGTTCTCGTTCACGCAGACTTAGCGGCTGTATCGTCCACACTCCGATTGCTCTGGCAGTTATCCACTGATCAGTGGTCGTCGGGATGGGGCACCTCAGTCGGTTCCTAGCGTGAAGGGATGCGACACCCACCTGACTCCCTTTCCCGACCCCGCGGCGCTTCCGCACCAGACGTCGCCGCAACCGGGCTGGTTCGGTTGATCGTGGGCGGCGAGAAGTCGTCCGATGCCTGATCTGCGGCTCGCCCTGCCCGCGTGTGCGCTCTGGATCGCGGTAGCGGTGCTCATCGGCGTACCGGAGCTCGCCCCGGTCGTCGCTCTCGCGTCCAGCGCGATCGCCATCGGTGCTCTCGCATGGCGTGTCCGGTTGGCGGTCGGTCCTCGACGTCGGTCGTCGGCACGCTCCTCGCGTGGTGGGGTCCCGCTCGTCGCGTTGACGCTCGTCGGGGTGGCCGTCGGTGCCGTCGCGGTTACCGCGCAGACGCCGTCACGGCAGTCCCCGGGACTCGAATCCGCGGTGTCGGAGTCGGAGGTGGTCTCGATCCTGGTGCGGGTAGAGCGGGCCCCGCAGCGGGTCGCCGCAGGATTCGACGGGGGCGCACGCTGGAGTCTGCGCGGCCGGACGGAGGGCGGAGGGGCGTCTATCCCGGTGTCGGTGTTGTTCGGCGCGAGCGCGCACGACGCCCGTGCTTGCGCGTTCGGAGCTGTCGTCCGCGTCCACGGCACCGTCCGGCGTGAGGAGCCTGGAGAGCCGACGACATACACGGTCAGCGCGCGAGACGACGTGGCCGTGGCCACTGCTCCGCCGCCGTGGCTCGGCTGGGCGGCGTCCGCGCGCGAGACCTTCGCGCGAGCCGCGGCGTCGACACCGGGTGACGGCGGCGCGCTGCTCCCCGGACTCGCGATCGGTGACGAGACCGCTGTGTCGGTCGACCTCGACGAGGCGATGAAGGCGGCATCGCTCAGCCACCTCACGGCCGTCTCGGGTGCCAACTGCGCTCTCGTCATCGCCCTGGTCTTCGGCCTCGCGCGTCTGGCGGGGCTCGGACGCCGCTCGCGCATCCTGGCGGCCGCCGCAGCCTTGGCGGCCTTCGTGACGCTGGTCGGACCGGGAGCGAGCGTCATCCGGGCGGCTGTCATGGCGGCGGTGCTGCTGATCGGATTGGCGCGCGGCCGGCCTGCGGACGGCATTCCTGCCCTCGCTCTCGCGATGGTCGTTCTGTTGGTCCACGACCCCTGGCTGGCGCGCGACTACGGCTTCGTGCTGTCGGTACTCGCCACAGCCGGGCTGCTGGTCCTCGCGGGACCGTTGAGCCGACTCTTCACTCGCTGGATGCCGCAGTCGCTGGCCATCGCCGTCGCGGTCCCCACGGCCGCCCAGCTCGCCTGCCAGCCGGTGCTGCTCCTGCTCGCGCCGACGCTGCCGTTATACGGCGTGCCGGCGAACCTGCTCGCCGAGCCGGCGGCACCGGTGGCCACGATGCTCGGCTGCATCGCGTGCGCGTTGCTTCCGCTGGCGCCCGGGCTCGGTCAGGCGGTCATCTGGTTAGCGTGGCTGCCTTCTGCCTGGATCGCCCAGGTCGCGGTGTTCACGAGCCGGCTTCCTGGTGTCGCGGCGCCGTGGGCGCCGGGGCTGGTCGGAGTGCTGTTGAGTGCGGCGGTCCTCGTCGCGGTCGCCGTGATCGTTCTCGGGCGGAACTCCTCCCGGGTCGTCTCGATCGTCGCCGTCGTCGCCCTGTGCGGGGGAGCGGTGGTCTACCTCGCGACGCTGGGCGGGGGGCTCGTCGGGCGCGCGCTCGCACTTCCGCCCGATTGGCAGCTCGCCGCCTGCGACGTCGGCCAAGGGGACGCCCTACTGATCCGCGACGGCGACGCCGTCGCCATGATCGATGTCGGGCGGGAGCCGGAGCCCGCGGCGGCATGTCTCGACCGCCTGGGCATCACCCGGATCGACCTCCTCGTGCTGAGCCACTTCGACGCCGACCACGTCGGCGGGCTGTCCGCTGTCGCCGGTCGCGTCGAGCACGCGATCGTTCAGCGCCCGGTGCGCGATGCCGACGAGCGCACGCTCGCGATCCTCCGGGCGGCGGGAGTGCCGACCGAGCACGGCTACGCAGGATTGTCGGGACGGCTAGGAGGCGTGAGCTGGCGCGTGCTCTGGCCGCCGGCGCAGCCCACAGGCGGCCAGGAGGACACAGGCAATGCGGGAAGCATCACGCTGGAGACCGACGGCCGCGGCCTCCGTACGGTCTTCCTGGGCGACCTCGGCGAGGAAGCGCAGGATACGCTCATCGCGGCCGGCGCGGTGCACCCGGTGGATGTCGTGAAGGTCGCGCACCACGGATCCGCGGACCAGAGTCCGAACCTCTACCGTCGGCTTCACGCCAGGCTGGGGCTGGTGTCGGTCGGCGTCCGCAACGGCTACGGGCATCCGACGGCGTCCGCGCTCCGGATGCTGGCAGACAGCGGAACGGCCGTCGCTCGCACCGACGATCAGGGGATGCTCCTGGTGTCGGCGACGTCTCCGGCCCGCACGGGTCCGGCGGTGCGGCTCTGGAGCGAACGCACGCCGGACAGCACTGACAGTGGCCGCCCGTATCCTGGATACGGACGAGGAGGAATGTGGCCACCCGAAGCAGCAGCAGAACCGGTGCGGGCAAGACGCGTGCCGCCACGAGCGCGATCCCGCAGCTTCCCTGGAACCAGGTACGTGCCGCGCCGATCGTCCTCGTCACCGGGGCCGAGGCCTTCCTCGCCGACCGGGCCGTCCGCACGCTCCGTGACGCACTCAAGGCCGAAGATCCCAGCCTCGAGATCAGCGACCTCCACGCGGGCGACTATGCCCCCGGCGAGCTGCTCACACTCGCGAGCCCCTCCCTGTTCGGCGAGCCGCGCCTGATCCGTGTGGAGGCCGTCGAGAAGCTCAACGACGCGTTCCTCTCGGACATGCTCGCCTACCTCGAATCTCCGGCCGACGGCACCGTCGTCACCCTCCGCCACGGGGGAGGCGTCCGGGGCAAGAAGCTGCTCGATGCGATCCGCTCCGGTACCGGCGGCGGAATCGAGATCGTCTGCGCCGAGCTCAAGAAGGACGCCGAGAAGTACGACTTCGCTCAAGCCGAGTTCGCGGCGGCCGGTCGCAAGGTGACCCCGGGCGCATTGCGGGCGATCACATCGGCCTTCTCAGACGACCTCGCCGAGCTGGCTGCCGCCTGCCAGCAGCTGCTCTCCGACTCGTCGGAGCAGATCACCGAAGCCACCGTCGACAAGTACTACGGAGGTCGCGTCGAGACGAACGCCTTCCAGGTCGCCGACGCGGCGATCGCCGGCCGGCACGGCGAGGCTCTGGTCACCATGCGGCACGCACTGGCGTCAGGTGCCGACCCCGTCCCGATGGTGGCCGCTTTCGCCAGCAAGATCCGCACCATGGCCAAGATCTCCGGCGCACGCGGCGGCTCCGGTCAACTGGCGCAGCAGTTCGGCCTGGCGCCGTGGCAGGTGGACCGCGCCCGCCGTGACCTGGCGGGCTGGACGGAGGACGGGCTCGGTCGCTGCATCGAACTGCTCGCCGAGACCGATGCCAGCGTCAAGGGCGGCGGCCGCGATCCGGTGTTCGCGCTCGAGCACATGATCCGCATCATCAGCGCGCGCGGCCGCGGCTGACGCGGACGGCGGGCACGGTCGCACTCTCGTGTACGCGAGTCTGTCGCGCCTGCCCCGCACATGCAGAGAGCCCCCGCCCGGACCGAAGTCCAGGAGGGGGCTCTCTCGCGGCGCGGGACAGGTCCCGCTGGCGGTCGTCGCTTAGAGCGCGGCGACCTGCTTGGCGATGGCCGACTTGCGGTTCGCCGCCTGGTTCTTGTGGATGACGCCCTTGCTGGCCGCCTTGTCGATCTTCTTGGCGGCGACGCGCAGCGCCGCGGTCGCCTTGTCCTTGTCGCCCGACGTGACGGCCTCACGGGTGGCGCGGATGGCGGTCTTGAGCTCGCTCTTGACGGCCTTGTTGCGCTCCTGGGCCTTCTTGTTGGTGCGGTTGCGCTTGATCTGCGACTTGATGTTTGCCACGAATGGTCACTTTCGTTCTGGATGAGTTAGGGATGTGCCGCTCAGCGGAGAGGGCGCCTTGCGGCGTTTCGTGCGGACACATCCACACGCAAGCCAACAAACAACATTACCAGCGCAGACCGCCCAGCGGCAAAACGGTGCGGATCGCGGTCAGACGCGAGCCGGCGCGTAGGACCCGACGAGCAGCTCCTCAAGCAGGCTCGGGCCGTTCGGCTCCCAGCCCAGGTCGATGCGCGGGCGGGTTCCGCGCGCCTGCTGGTCGAGCAGCAGCGCGTCCGTGAGCGCCTCGCCCAGGCGGCCGCGCGACTCGTCGACCGACTCGGCGGCGACCCCTCCGGCGATCCCGGCCGCCTGTGCGGCGGCCTCCCCGAGCTCCCGAACGGTCGGGTTCTGCCCGCCCGCCCCGATGTAGGTCGCGCCGGCCGCGCCCTGTTCCAGTGCGAGCACGTATAGGGCGGCGAGGTCGTCCACGTGCACCGTCGCCCAGTGCTGCGATCCGTCGCCGATCAGGCGGAGGGCGGGTACCGTGCCGGAGCCGCGGGGCGCATCCACGATCACGTTTGCGAGGCCCTTGCCGTGTCCGTAGACGATCGACGGGACGACCACGGTGCCCCGCACACCCTCCGCGTCGCGGACGAGCTGCTCGGCCGTTGCGCGCCATGCCGTGAGCGCCGGCGGCTGCGCGGGCGACTCCTCGGTGATGTCGTCGTTGTCGCCGTACGTCCAGATTCCTCCGGTGTGCACGAACGGCTTGCCGGTGCCGGCGAGTCCGGCGAGGACCGCCGGCACGAGCACCGCATCGACATCCTTCGACGACGCCAGGTGGATCACGCCGTCGCTCTCGCGTGCCGCGCGCTCCACCAGGGCGGCGTCGGCCGCGTCACCCACGAGTGCTGTCGCGCCGGCAGCCCGCACGACGTCCGCCTTCTGGTCGTCGCGCACGAGCGCTGTGACGCTGTGGCCCTCGTCGAGGAGCCGGGGGAGGACAGAGGATCCGATGAAGCCGGTCGCGCCGGTGAGCAGGATGTTCATATCGTCCACAACACGACCGTCCTTCGAACATTCCCCAGGGCCGCTGTTCGGCGCGGCCCGGCGGAAGGGCGCGCGTAGGCTCGTTCCATGACCACCTCCAGCATCGCCATCGTCAACGGTTACGTCGTCCCCGTCTCCCAGGAGCCGATCGAGAACGGCGTGGTCCTCGTCACGGACGGGGTCATCGAAGCGGTCGGAACCGCGTCAGACGTCACCGTGCCGGACGGCGCGACGGTGGTGGATGCGGCAGGCAAGTGGGTTCTGCCCGGGTTCATCGAGTCGCACGGGCACGTGGGCATCCATGAGGAGGCGAACGGTCCCGCGGGCGACGACACCAACGAGATGACAACGCCGAACACGGCCGCGGTGCGCGCCATCGACGCCATCAACATCGACGACGAGGGCTTCCGCGACGCCCTGTCCGGCGGAGTGACCTCGGTGGTCGTGAAGCCCGGGTCGGGCAACCCCATCGGCGGTCAGACCGTCGCGATCAAGACCTGGGGCGGCCGGATCATCGACGAGCAGGTGATCCACGAGGCGGTGAGCGTCAAGTCCGCTCTGGGAGAGAACCCGAAACGGGTCTACGGGGCGAAGAACGCCACGCCGAGCACGCGGCTCGGGGTCGCGATGATCATCCGCGAGGCGTTCGTCGCCGCCCAGAACTACCGGGTGCAGCGCGAGAACGCCGAGCTCGAGGGCAAGCCGTTCGAGCGCGACCTGGCGAAGGAGACCCTGGCGCGCGTGCTCGACGGCGAGCTCGCCTGGGACCAGCACACCCACCGCCACGACGACATCGCCACGGCGCTGCGCCTCGCCGACGAGTTCGGCTATCGCCTGGTGGTCAACCACGGCACCGAGGCGCACAAGATCGCCGACGTGCTGGCCGAGCGCGACATCCCGGTCATCTTCGGCCCGATGTTCACCTCGCGGTCCAAGGTCGAGCTGCGCGACCGGGCGATCGCCAATCTGGCGACCCTGGCCAAGGCGGGAGTCCGTGTCGCTATCACCACGGACCACCCGGTCGTCCCGATCAACTTCCTCGTGTACCAGGCGGCCCTCGCGGTGAAGGACGGCCTGCCGCGGCAGACCGCGCTCGAGGCGCTGACGGTCAACCCGGCCGCCTTCCTCCGCCTCGACGACCGGGTCGGCTCGCTCACGCCGGGTCTCGACGGCGACGTCGTCGTCTGGTCGGGCGATCCGCTGGACGTGAACTCGCGCGCCGAGCGCGTCTACATCAACGGCGCGGAGGTCTACCGGTTCGAAGACGGTCGCGGGCAGGTGGTGGAGCGCAATGAGCGCTTCGCCTGAGCACGCGGCCCGCAGTGCGTCCGGTCACCGGTGCGTCCGGTGGCCGGACGTTCATGGGAGAATGGCCGGACGATGTCACCACGAGCTCTTCAGGCCCTCGAGCCCGCCGCGACCGACCCGGCCTCCATCCGCAATTTCTGCATCATCGCGCACATCGACCACGGCAAGTCGACCCTGGCCGACCGGATGCTGCAGATCACCGGCGTGGTGTCCGACCGGGACATGCGCGCCCAGTACCTCGACCGCATGGACATCGAGCGTGAGCGCGGCATCACGATCAAGAGCCAGGCCGTGCGCATGCCGTGGCAGGTCGACGGCGACACCTTCGCGCTCAACATGATCGACACCCCGGGGCACGTCGACTTCACCTACGAGGTCTCCCGGTCCCTCGCCGCGTGCGAGGGAGCCATCCTGCTCGTCGACGCCGCCCAGGGCATCGAGGCGCAGACGCTCGCGAACCTGTACCTGGCACTGGAGAACGACCTCACCATCGTCCCCGTGCTCAACAAGATCGACCTGCCGGCGGCCGACCCGGACAAGTACGCGCAAGAGCTGGCGAGCCTCATCGGCGGGAAGCCCGAGGACGTGCTCCGCGTGTCCGGCAAGACAGGGATGGGCGTCGAGGCGCTCCTCGACCGCGTCGTCGCCGAGATCCCGGCCCCGGTGGGCGACGCCAACGCCCCGGCCCGAGCGATGATCTTCGACTCCGTCTACGACAGCTACCGCGGCGTCGTGACCTACGTCCGCATGGTGGACGGCAAGCTCCAGCCGCGCGAGCGCATCCAGATGATGTCCACCCGCGCCACGCACGAGATCCTCGAGATCGGCGTGTCCGCTCCAGAGCCCACGCCGTCGAAGGGTCTCGGAGTCGGCGAGGTCGGCTACCTGATCACCGGCGTGAAGGACGTCCGCCAGTCGAAGGTCGGCGACACGATCACGACCGCCGCGAAGCCCGCCACCGATGCGCTCCCCGGCTATACCGAGCCGAAGCCCATGGTGTTCTCGGGCCTCTACCCGATCGACGGCAGCGACTATCCGGAGCTGCGCGAGGCCCTCGACAAGCTGAAGCTGTCGGACGCCGCGCTCGTCTACGAACCGGAGACCTCGGTCGCGCTCGGTTTCGGCTTCCGCTGCGGCTTCCTCGGCCTCCTGCACCTGGAGATCATCACCGAGCGGCTGTCGCGCGAGTTCGGCCTCGACCTCATCACCACCGCCCCGAGCGTGATCTACGAGGTCACCACCGAGGACAAGAAGACCGTCACCGTGACCAACCCGAGCGAGTTCCCGGGCGGCAAGATCGAGAAGGTGGAGGAGCCGGTCGTCAAGGCCGCCATCCTCGCGCCGAAGGACTACGTCGGCGTCATCATGGAGCTCTGCCAGAGCCGCCGCGGCTCCCTGCTCGGCATGGAGTACCTCGGTGAGGACCGCGTCGAGATCCGCTACACGATGCCGCTCGGCGAGATCGTCTTCGACTTCTTCGACCAGCTGAAGTCGAAGACGGCCGGCTACGCCTCCCTCGACTACGAGCCGTTCGGCGAGCAGGAGTCCGACCTCGTCAAGGTCGACATCCTGCTGCAGGGAGAGACGGTGGATGCGTTCAGCGCCATCGTCCACCGCGACAAGGCCTACGCCTACGGCACGATGATGGCGTCCCGCCTGCGCGAGCTGATCCCGCGCCAGCAGTTCGAGGTCCCCATCCAGGCCGCCATCGGCGCCCGCATCATCGCGCGCGAGAACATCCGCGCGATGCGCAAGGACGTTCTTGCCAAGTGCTACGGCGGTGACATCACCCGCAAGCGCAAGCTCCTCGAGAAGCAGAAGGAGGGCAAGAAGCGCATGAAGATGGTGGGCCGCGTCGAGGTCCCCCAGGAGGCCTTCATCGCGGCGCTCTCCGGCGACACGGAGAAGAAGGACAAGAAGTAGCTAGAGCCGAATCATTCGTGAAGGAGGGGCTTTGATGTCAGGATCGACGGCCCCACCCCAGCGAATGTCCAGGAAATAGGGACATGAGTCACCCGAAATTGCTGGACGACGGAGTCCCTTACTTCGGGAGCGCCCAAGTTGGGACGAATATCGAAATAGCCCGCCCGTGCCCTTATTCACGCGGCTCGTCCTCCGCCGCTCCGCGCAGCTGGTCTAGTGCTGCGAGAGCCACAGCCCGGCGGTTCTGCCAGGTGTCCTCAGGGCCATCGAAGTCGTTGGCGGTCATTCTTGGTCCGCTAAGTTCGTGAGGGTTGAGCTTAGCTCGTGTCGCTAACCAGTCGAGCCCTAGGAATGCCTCGATAGTCGCATCTGGCAGACCGGTGAGACTTGAGACTGGATCCTGCACGCCTATCGGATGAGCGGAGCCGACCAGGGCTGCTAGTGCGTCCACTACATCTGAGGCCCCGGACGTGACTTGCTGGCGGTACCACTCGCGTGACGCTTGCGGGTCGATAGCTAGCCAGAGCCACAGCAATCTTCGGGTCTCGCGAGTTCTGAGTCGCTCAGGACGGCCGTCTGCGGACAGGCGATCGCTGATCCGCACGCTCGCATAACTCCTGAGGTCGTCAAGTTGCCGTTGATTCAGCCTGGCTTCTGAAAGTAGATCCGCAGTTAGCTGCGCTGCGACGACTGGGTCTCCCGGGCAGTCCCACAGTTCGTTCGCGAGCGCGACAACTCGATCGTCCGCGATCGCCAAACGGAACAAGAGCCCACGGAGTGTCTGCCTGCTCGAAAGCAGATCCTCGTCGTCCGCGAGCTGCGACTTGTCCGCGACCCACTGCAAGATTGGTTGTGTCCGTGAGTGGTTCTCTTGCACCCAGCGCTCGACTCGAGGAGCGATCTGAGAAGACTGTTCGAGCAGTGCGGCCTCAACTTTGGCCCTCGCCTCAATAGCTTCACGCGCCGCGGTGTGGAGCACTACTTCTTCTAAACCAGTCGCAAGCACCCGTTCGGTGAGCTCTTCTACGGGTACATCCAATGCGAAGTAGCGCTCGAAGAAGTCTGGGTGACCAATCCCGCGTCGATTGCGCACGCTGTCCAAGCTGGAACTCACCGCCCGAGCGTTCCGGGCACCCTCTACGGTAGGAAATATTCGCGCCAGGACTCCGAACAGGAGTTCGCCGTCTTCGCGGGAACCCGCGACGGTGTCGAGGTGCTCCCTCCACCATTCACTCGCTTCCGCCGGGTCATCGTTACGATGTTCCGCGAACCAGATGGCGTCTGGAAACAATCGAGATCTATGGCTGACTAGGAATTCGGCAAGACGCGGCCATTCCAGGCATGCCCAGCGGATGATTGCAAAATCGAAGAAGTCAACGTCCTCCTTGAGTGGCGGGTAGAGCAGTCGAACGTGTGTCAGCCATCTCTCGACCTTGCGAGGAGTAGTCAGCGCGGGCGCCATGTATAGCTGGAAAGTGAACGCGAACTCTGCCCCCCGTTGCGTGGTGCGACCGGTCAGGTCGCTCTCAACTATCGGATCGAGCACGCTATCCACCGCCATATTCAGCTGTCGCGGCCTCAGCGGCGGCATGTCAACGCGAACTTGAACCATCTTTTCGAGATACTCGCGTGCCCGATGAGCTGACTTTCCAACGATCCCAGATTCGGCGATGAGATCGAGAAGGGACGTTTCGTCGTAAGCGAGTAGGTAGTGGACGTTTGGGAGGCGCCCCACTTGACGGATTAGCCGCATTAGTTCCAATACCTCGGCGGGCGTAAGTCTGTCTATATCATCGATGACCATCAAGATTGGTGTGTCTAACCTGCGGAGCGCTGTCTCCGCCTGGCTCTGGGTGCGCCACCAATCGCCGACTCCCATCTGATGGGCAAGCGCCTCAAGCCCCTTTGATGAGTCCAAGCCGGCGGCTGCCGTTAGCGAGCCAAACGGCGCCAAGGAGGCAAGCAGCCTCCCAAGGGCCGCGCGCGAGTCGTCCCAGCGTTGCCCGGTCGGGATTGCCGCGCGAAGTTGCACAAAGAACGCCGCCGTCAAGGAATCGAGAGACGAATAGCGCCACGGGTTCAGCTGGCCAATTGCCCAGGCCTCACTCGACTTCCCTGAACGAGCCAACTCGTTCATAACAGTGACGAGTACCGAAGTCTTTCCGGCACCCCACGGGCCGGCGAGACCAATCACACTTGAGTCTCGGCTAACGCGGACTTCGCTCAGGACGCGCACCAGCGAGTTCACGAACGCAAGTCGGTCGTAATCGTCCGTGGCTTCGAGGTCGACAGGCTGATCAGCCCAAGCTTGCGGTCTTTTAGGACTTGGTTCTGCGTGGTCGACAGGGAGCTTCGGCGCGATTCTGTAGCCGACGGCGATGACTAACACGGATATGAGAGCCAGCGCGAACGGACTGCTCGCATACAGCACGCCGATAATCCATTGATGCACGGCACCGTCTGAGTGATGGTCCCATTCGGAAAGCGCGATGATCGCGATACCACATAAATACAAGACCGAGATAGCAACTGCTAAGCGGACTACCAGGCGCATGTGCCCACGATACTTTGTGACACCTTCCGGCTGGCGAACCCCCGTTTCGCGAACCCGCTCGACATGGCGGATGATGAATATATGCGCCGCTCGACGTTCACCGACCAACCCGTCACGTACGGGGCGGTCGGCGGCACCCAGGCGGCCGATCTGCTGTACTACCCGCCGAAGGGCTACAAGCCGCTGGAGCGTAGCATCCGGCTGGGCAGCGGGGACGAGCGGTTCGAGACCGCGGCGACCGCGCTCATGGCGTGGGGCGTGCAGAAGGGCAGCGGGATCCAGGTGACGGATGTGCGCGAGGGAACCGGCGTGCAGTACGAGGGCGTCGAGTTCGGTCCGGACGGCACGCCCGTCCGCATGCGCGAGAACCGTCCGGAGGAGGACGTGTTCGCCGACGACGGCACCCCGTTCGTCCGCAACGGCATGACCGCTGTGCTCAAGATCCCGTTCGGCCCGTTCCGCGTGTCCGCACCGATCCGCGTCGTCTACGTCGTCGACGAGCCGCACCGGCGCGGGTTCGCCTACGGGACTCTTCACGGGCATCCCGAGAGCGGCGAGGAGCTGTTCTTGGTCGAGCAGCGCGACGACGGCACGGTCTGGTTCGTGCTGCGCGCCCTGTCGCGGCCCTCCAACGCGTTCTACCGTCTGGTCGCGCCGGTGCTGGCGATGGTCCAGCGCCGCTACACGGCGAAGTACCTGCGCGCGCTCCACCCCGTCCGGTCTGCCTGATGCCGAGCGTCCTCCCCATCGGCGACCCCGCGCCGGCCGACGGCCTGCTGCCCGCGAGCGCCGCCGACGGCGCGCACGAACGCGACTTCGGCGTCTACCTTCACGTGCCGTTCTGCCGGGTGCGCTGCGGCTACTGCGACTTCAACACGTACACGGCGACCGAGCTCCGCGGAGTCTCGCAGTCGGACTACGCGGGTCATGCCGTGCGTGAGGTCGGATTCGCCGCCGATGCCCTGCGCGCGAGCGGCGTGCCCGACCGCACGGTGTCGACGGTGTTCTTCGGCGGCGGGACGCCGACACTGCTTCCGCCCGGCGACCTCGCCGCGATGCTCGGCGCCGTGCGCGACGCGTGGGGTCTGGCCGACGGCGCCGAGGTCACCACCGAGGCGAATCCGGACTCCGTGGATGCGGACGACCTGCAGCGACTCGCCGACGCCGGGTTCACCCGGGTGTCGTTCGGGATGCAGTCCGCCGTCCCACACGTGCTGGAGACGCTGGAGCGTACGCACGACCCTGCTCGCATCCCGCTGGTGGTCGGCTGGGCGCGTGAAGCCGGCCTGCAGGTCAGTCTCGACCTGATCTATGGGACGCCGGGGGAGTCGCTCGACGACTGGTCGCGCAGCCTCGACACCGCCCTCGCCTGCGAGCCGGACCACCTGTCCGCCTACGCGCTGATCGTCGAGCAGGGCACCAAGCTGGCACGACAGATCCGCTCCGGGCAGGTGCCGGAGCCCGACGACGACCTCGAAGCCGACATGTACGAGCTGGCGGACACGCGCCTCTCCGACGCCGGCTACGAGTGGTACGAGGTCAGCAACTGGGCGACCGGCGCATCCCACCGGTCCCGCCACAATCTCGCCTACTGGCTCGGCCACGACTGGTGGGGGGTCGGACCCGGGGCGCACAGCCACGTCGGCGGCGTCCGCTGGTGGAACGTGAAGCACCCCGCGGCCTACGCACAGCGCGTGCTGGCGGGGGAGTCGCCCGCAGCGGGCCGGGAGACACTCGACGCCGAGACCCGGCGGGTGGAGCGGGTGCTGCTGCTCTCGCGCATCCGCGACGGGCTGCGCACGGCCGAACTGGGAGAGGCGGGCCGGCACGAGGTGCCCGGTCTGATCGCCGACGGTCTGGTGGACGGAAGAGCCGCCCTCCGCGGATCGATCGTTCTGACCCTGCGGGGGCGGCTCCTGGCCGACGCGGTGGTGCGGCGGCTGCTGGCGGACGAGGCCGCCTGAGAGGTGCGTCGCGTCTAGCTGACGAACCGGATGGCGATCGGGTACGTGTAGTACTCGCCCTGGTTGGCCTTCACAGCTGCGATGATGCTGAACACGATGTTGAGCACCCACGCGGCGAGGATGACGAAGATCCCGATGAAGACGATCGAGAGCAGTCCGCCGACGACGTACGCGATGAAGATGGTGATCTGGAAGTTCAGGGCGGTCGCGGTGTGGGCGCGGACGAACGGCCCGCGGTCCTTCAGCACCAGGTAGCCGATGAGCGCCGGGATCCAGTTGAACAGGATGCCGCCGATCTGGACGAGCGTCGCCCAGAGCTTCTCGTCGGCGGGGCTGAGCTGCTGCGCGCCGCCTCCGTAAGGCTGCTGGGGTGGCGGCGGCGGGGGTGTCGCGGACATGGCGCGGTTCTCCTCAAGAGCTGGGGATGGACGTGTTCGGCCCCCAGCCTAGGGCGCGGGGGCGCAGGCTGAAAAGAGCCTGAACGCGCCGACGCCCGGCTGGGGACCGAATGCCGCCCGGCTGGAGCTACTTGATGAAGCGGAAGTTCACCGGGTACCGGTACGTGCCTCCGCTGTTCACGCGGACGAAGCCGAGGATCGAGAACACCAGGTTGATGATGTACAGCGCCCACGGGATGAGCAGGCCGAACAGCAGGTAGCCGATCCCGTAGGTGAAGCTGCCGATGATCACGCCGATGATCTGCGAGGCCACCCAGGCGATGATCCACGTGATCTGCCAGTTGAGGGCCTCCTTGGCCTCCTGGTTGGTGAGGCGGCCGCGGTCCTTGAACACGAGCCAGATGATCAGCGACGGGAGGATCCAGAGGATGCCGCCGAGGTGAGCGAATGCGGCCCACTGCTTGTCCTGCGCGGCGTCGAGCGGGGCGGCGGGTGCGGCGGCGTACGGCTGCTGCCCGGCGGGCTGGCCGTACGGCTGCTGGGGAGGGACGTTGGAGTAGGGCTGCTGGGGCGGAACGCCGCCGGGCTGCTGCGGGGGGACCCCACCCGCAGGGTCGGTCGGCTGGTTCGGGTCGGTCATTCGGCGGAACCCTTTCGTGATCGGCTGCGACGGTGCGTCGAACCGGTGAGCATACGGTACTGCGGCCGTGTCACAGGCAGCAATCATCCGCGCCGCGTTTCGACGCGGTAGGATTGGCACTCAGGAAGAGCGAGTGCTAAACGGTCGACGGGAGGCGGAGATGGTCTCGGAACGCAGCCTCGAAGTGTTGCGCGTCATCGTCCAGGACTACGTGGCGTCGCGCGAGCCGGTCGGTTCGAAGAGCATCGTCGAGCGCCACTCCTTCGGTGTGTCCGCCGCGACGATCCGCAACGACATGGCGCTGCTGGAGGAAGAGGAGCTGATCGCGGCCCCGCACACGTCCTCCGGGCGCGTCCCCACCGACAAGGGCTACCGGCTGTTCGTCGATCACCTGGCAGAGATGCGTCCGCTCACCTCGGCCCAGCGCACCGCGATCGAGACGTTCCTCGGCCAGTCGGTCGACCTCGACGATGTACTCTCGCGGACCGTCCGGCTGCTCTCCCAGCTGACCAATCAGGTCGCGCTGGTGCAGTATCCGTCGGTCGCGCGCTCCCGCATCCGGCACATCGAGCTGGTCGCGCTCGCGTCGCACCGCCTGCTGAGCGTGCTCATCACCGATTCCGGCGCCGTCGAGCAGCGCGTGATCGAGCTCCCGGCCGATCTGAGCGATGAGGATGTGGCCGAGATCCGCGGCGCGATCAACGGCGCGGCGGCGGGGCTGACCCTGGCGGAGGCCGCCACGCGGCTGCGCGAACTGCCCGATGCCCTCACGGAGCGCACGCGCGCCCTGGTGGAGCCCGTGGCGAGCGCACTCCTCGACCAGATCGCGGCCAATCGGCAGGAGAAGCTGGTCATGGCAGGCGCGGCGAACCTGGTGCGCACCGAGCTCGACTTCCCCGGAACCATCACCCCGGTCCTCGAAGCGATCGAGGAGCAGGTCGTCCTGCTCCGGCTGTTCGACGAGATGGCCACCGACCAGCACGGCGTCGCCGTCAGCATCGGCCGCGAGAACGCCGGTTTCGGGCTGACGGAAGCATCCGTGCTCTCCAGCGGTTACAGTGCGGCGGGATCGGATGTGGCCCGCGTCGGGCTCCTCGGACCGCTCCGCATGGACTACTCGGGCAACATGGCCGCCGTCCGCGCGGTCGCCCGCTACCTCTCCCGGCTGCTCGGCGACCAGTAGGCCGCACCAGCATCCGGCGATCACCACACGCGACGAAAGAAGAAGGAACAGCCCCACGTGGCCGACCACTACGAAGTCCTCGGCGTCGAGCGCGACGCCAGCCCCGATGAGATCAAGAAGGCGTACCGCCGACTGGCGCGCGAGCTCCACCCGGACGTGAATCCCAGCGCCGAGGCGCAGGAGCGCTTCAAGCTCGTCACGCACGCGTACGACGTGCTCAGCGACCCGCAGCAACGGCAGCAGTACGACCTGGGCGGCTCCGGCGGCTTCGGCGGAGGCGCGGGCGGAGCCGACTTCGCCGGCTTCAGCGACATCTTCGAGACGTTCTTCGGCGGAGGCGGCGGTGCGAGCCGCGGTCCGCGGTCCCGCCGGGAGCGCGGACAGGACGCCCTGTTGCGCGTCGAGGTCGACCTCGACGAGGTCATTTTCGGCACCCACCGCGACCTGGAGGTCGACACGGCCGTGGTCTGCGAGACCTGCAACGGCTCGTGCTGCCAGCCGGGCACGCAGCCGGTGACGTGCGACATCTGCCACGGCACCGGCAGCATCCAGCGCTCCGTCCGGTCGCTGCTCGGCAACGTGATGACGTCGAGCCCCTGCGGCACCTGCCGCGGCTACGGCACCGTCATCGCGACGCCGTGCGTCACCTGCCAGGGGCAGGGTCGGGTGCGCGCGCGTCGGACCGTCCCGGTCGACATCCCCGCGGGCGTCGACACGGGCCTGCGCCTGCAGATGCCGGGCAGCGGCGAGGCCGGCCCGGCCGGCGGCCCCAACGGCGACCTCTACCTCGAGATCAAGGTCAAGCACCACGACGTCTTCAGCCGCGACGGCGACGACCTGCTCTGCACGCTGGAGCTGTCGATGACGGATGCGATCCTCGGAACGACCGCGACGGTGAAGGCGCTCGACGGCGACATCCGGCTCGAGCTCAAGCCCGGCACGCAGTCCGCCGACATCATCACGGTGAAGGACCGCGGGATCACGCACCTCCGCGGCACCGGCCGCGGCGACCTCCGGGTCGGCATCCAGGTGGTCACTCCGACGAAGCTCGACCACAAGGAGAAGGACCTGATCAAGAAGTTCGCCGCGGCCCACAAGGGTCCGGAGCCGTCGCTGGCCCGGTTCCAGCAGGGGCTGTTCGCGAAGCTGCGCGACCGGTTCCTGAACCTCTAGCGGGTCATGGCGTCCCTCTACCTGCGTGAGGACCTCGACGACGTCGAGGTCGGCTCCCGGCTGTCGCTGACCGGCGCCGAAGCGAAGCACGCCGCGACCGTGAACCGCACGCGACCGGGGGAGTCGGTGCTCATCGGCAACGGACGCGGGCTCGTCGCGTCGGGCGAGGTGCTCGTCTCGACGAACACCGAGCTGACGATCGACGTCGAGTCGGTCTCGCGCGTCGAGCGCGAGACCCCGACGATCACGCTGGTGCAGGCGCTCGCCAAGGGCGACAGGGATGAGCTCGCGATCCAGGCCGCTACCGAGCTCGGTGTGGATGCGGTGGTGCCGTGGGCCGCATCCCGTTCGGTCTCGCGCTGGGAGGGCACCAAAGTCGCGAAGGGCCGGGAGCGCTGGGCGACGATCGTGCGGGAGGCAGCCAAACAGTCCATCCGGGCCTGGACGCCCGAGGTCGGCGAGCTGGCGACGACGAAGCAGATCGCTGCGCTGGCGGCGTCGGCGCGGGTGCTCGTCCTCGAGCCGGACGCGACGGAGCCCCTGACCGCCGTCGAGCCGGACGGCCGTGACCTGGTGCTCGTCGTCGGTCCGGAGGGCGGGATCGCGCCGCAAGAGCTGGCCGCCTTCCGCGACGCGGGCGCCGAACTCGTGCGCCTGGGCTCCACGGTGCTCCGCACCTCGACCGCCGGCCCCGCAGCCCTCGCCGTCCTCAACGCGTCTCTCCACCGCTGGTGACCCTACCCCTCGCACTCACCCCCACCGTCGAGTCCGCAAACTTTGCACGCTCTGAGGGGGTTCCGTGTGCAAAGTTTGCGGACTCGACGGCGGGCGGACGGCCAAGGGGACGGACTCGGCCGAGCGTCGGAGGGGGCGAATAGGATAGGGGTATGGCAGAGACGGAGCGTTCGATCTTCTCCCGCATCATCGCGGGCGAGATCCCGGCCGACGTGGTGTACGACTCGGAGCGCCTGATCGCGTTCCGCGACATCGCCCCGAAGGCCCCCGTGCACCTCCTCGTCGTGCCCAAGACGGAGCAGTACCGAGACGTCGCCGAGCTGGCGGCCGGCGACCCCGAGCTGCTGGCCGAACTGGTCGCGACGGCGAAGCGGCTCGCCGACGAGTTCGGCGACGGCGATTTCCGTCTTGTCTTCAACACGGGCGAGCGCGCGGGTCAGACCGTGTTCCACGTCCACGCACACGTACTGAGCGCGCCGGGTGACGGCCCGGGCCTCGAGGAAGGAAGCCTTGCCCTCTAGCGAATCCACCGCCTCCGGAGCGACTCCGGGCGACGGCGCCGAGGTGCGCCTGAGCGTCGACGGCGTGCAGATGGTCCGTCTTCTCGGACCCCAGGATCGCCTGCTCACCACGCTGGAACGGCAGTATCCGCTCGTCAGCGTCCACGTGCGCGGCAACGAGATCGCCCTGAGCGGCGACGCCGGCCAGGTGGCCGAGGCGCAACGGCTCGTGGAGGAGCTGCTCCAGATGGTGCGCAACGGGCAAGACCTGTCGCCTGCCGAGGTGACGAGCTCCGCCCGGATGCTCGGCACTGACCTCAACCTGAGCCCGTCCGACGTGCTCGGCCAGGCCATCCTGACCGCGCGCGGCAAGAGCATCCGCCCGAAGACGCTCGGCCAGAGCCAGTACGTCGACGCGATCGACCACAACACGATCGTCTTCGGGATCGGCCCCGCCGGAACCGGCAAGACGTACCTCGCGATGGCGAAGGCCGTCCAGGCGCTGCAGCGCAAGGAGGTCAACCGGATCATCCTGACGCGGCCGGCCGTCGAGGCGGGCGAGCGGCTCGGCTACCTGCCCGGCACGCTGACCGACAAGATCGACCCGTACCTGCGCCCGCTGTACGACGCGCTCAACGAGATGATGGATCCGGAGCTCGTCCCGAAGCTGCTGGCCGCAGGCACCATCGAGGTCGCCCCGCTCGCCTACATGCGCGGCCGCACCCTCAACGACTCCTTCATCGTGCTCGACGAGGCGCAGAACACCACGCCCGAGCAGATGAAGATGTTCCTGACCCGTCTCGGCTTCAACTCGAAGATGGTCGTCACGGGCGACATCACGCAGATCGACCTGCCGAACTCGGCCAGCGGGCTGCGGCTCGTGACACGGGTGCTCAACGACATCGACGACATCCACTTCGCGCGGCTGACGAGCGAAGACGTGGTGCGCCACAGCCTGGTCGGGCGCATCGTCGACGCGTACACCGAATACGACGCGCGTCAGCAGGCGCGGCACTACGAGCGCGAGCAGGCGGCGGAGTTCGCCAACCGCGCCGAGCGCCGCTCCGGCGGACCGCGCGACCACCTCCCGAAGCGACGATAGGGCCGCAGTGAGCATCGAGATCAACAACGAGTCGACCATCGAGGTCGATGAGGCCGCCCTGCAGCGCCTCGCCGGCTACGCCTTCGACATCCTCCACGTCCACCCCGACGCGGAGCTCGCGATCGTTCTGGTCGACGAGGCCGCCATGGAGCAGCTGCACGTGCAGTGGATGGACGAGCCCGGCCCGACCGATGTCCTCAGCTTCCCGATGGACGAGCTGCGGCCGGGAACCGAGGAGGAGCCGTCGCCCGCGGGTCTCCTCGGCGACGTCGTGCTGTGCCCGCAGGTCGCCCAAGTGCAAGCCGAGACGGCCGGCCACTCGCTGATGGACGAGCTGCTCCTGCTCACCACGCACGGCATCCTCCACCTGCTCGGCTTCGATCACGCGGAGCCGGCCGAGGAGCGCGAGATGTTCGCCATCCAGCGCGACATCCTCGTCGGCTTCTCGCGCTACGACCGACAGCGGTAGGGGGCGGGATGCTGCAGGCGCTGTTCTTCATCGTCGCGTTCCTGCTGGTGGCTTTCGGCGGTCTGATGGCCGCCGTCGACTCGGCTCTCGCGGTGCAGTCGCGCGCCGACATCGCCGACCTCGCCGAGACCTCCCGGGCCAAGAAGTCGCTCCGGGCGATCGCGGAGGACCCGGGCGCCTACTTCAACGCCATCAGCTTCACCCGCATCATCGCGGAGACGACGGCGGCGGTCCTGGTCACCCTCGCCTTCGAGCAGATCTTCGAGCAGTGGTGGATCTCGCTCATCCTGGCCGCGCTCATCATGACGGCGGTGTCGTTCGTGCTCGTCGGCGTCAGCCCGCGCAGTGTCGGCCGGGCCAACTCCACGCTGCTGCTCCGCCTCACGGCGCCGATCGTGCGCTTCGTGCGGGTGGTGCTCGGCCCCATCCCCGGCGGACTGGTCGCCCTCGGCAACCGCGTCACGCCGTCGCGCGCCCGTTCGGCGCCGGTGACGAGCGAGGAGCAGCTGCTGTCGATCGTCGACGAGGCGACCGAGTTCGACGTGCTCGAGGAGGACGACCGCGAGCTCATCCACTCGATCTTCGAGTTCAACGCGACCGTGGTGCGCGAGGTGATGATCCCGCGCACGGACATGATCACCGTCGACTCCACCGCCGGTCTCGGCACAGCGATGGGGCTGTTCTTCAGCACCGGCGTCTCGCGCATGCCCGTCATCGACGGCGGCGACCCGGACGAGGTGGTGGGCATCCTTTACCTGAGGGATGCGGCGAAGCTGAGCTTCGAGCGCCCCCTCGGCGCCGACGAGCTCACCGTGCGCGACCTGGCCCGCCCCGCCCTGTTCGTGCCGGAGTCGCAGAAGGCCGACGCCCTGCTCGCCCAGATGCAGCGCGAGTCCAACCACCTGGCGATGGTCGTGGACGAGTACGGCGGCATCGCCGGACTGGTCACCCTCGAAGACCTCATCGAGGAGCTGGTCGGCGACATCTCGGACGAGTACGATCACGAGGTCGCGCTCATCCAGGCGATCGGGGAGGGCCGCTACCGCATCGCGACCCGGCTCCCGATCGACGACCTGGCGGAGCTGTTCGACACCGAGATCGAGGAGGAGGACGTCGACAGTGTCGGCGGTCTCGTCACCAAGGCGCTCGGGCGCCTGCCTGAGGTCGGCTCGGCGGTCACCGTGCACGGGCTGCGCTTCACGGTCGACCGCATCGAGGGCAGGCACAAGCACGTCGCGACGGTCATCGTCGAGCGGGATGCCGCCCTGCTCCCCGCGGCGGACGCCGAGACCGCCGGCTCGCGCGACTCCCGCGACGACGACCGACGCGGCGCGCGGCACGACCGCCACGGCGACACGCGGCACGGCGACAACCGCCACGGTGACGTCGGCGATTCCCGCCGCGACACCCGACACACCCAGGAGAGCAGATCGTGACCGAGTACCACGCCGGATTCGTCTCGTTCGTCGGCCGCCCCAACGTGGGCAAGTCGACGCTGACCAACGCCCTCGTCGGCGAGAAGGTCGCCATCACGAGCTCGAAGCCGCAGACCACCCGGCGCGCGATCCGCGGGATCGTCCACCAGAAGGACGGCCAGCTGATCCTGGTCGACACGCCGGGCATCCACCGGCCGCGAACGCTGCTCGGAGAGCGCCTCAACACGCTCGTCCAGTCCACCCTCGGCGATGTCGACGTGATCGGCTTCTGCGTCCCCGCCGACGAGAAGATCGGACCGGGCGACCGCTTCATCAACGAGCAGCTGGACGAGTACCCGCGCGCCAAGAAGGTCGCGATCGTGACCAAGGTGGATGCGGCGGGCAAGACGCAGGTCGCCGAGCAGCTGCTCGCGGTGTCCGCGCTGCGCGAGTGGGAGGCGATCATCCCGGTGTCGGCGGTGAGCCACATCCAGCTGGAGACCCTGACCTCGGAGCTGATGAAGCTGCTGCCGGAGTCGTCGGCACCGCTCTACCCGGACGAGGCCATCACCGACGAGGGACTCGAAGACCGCATCTCCGAGTACATCCGTGAGGCCGTCCTGGAGGGTGTCGAGGACGAGCTGCCGCACTCGCTGGCGGTGACGATCGACGACATCATCGAGCGCGACGACAAGGACCTCGTCGAGGTCTACGCCAACCTCTTCGTCGAGCGCGACAGCCAGAAGGCGATCGTGATCGGAAAGGGCGGCAGCCGTATCCGCGACGTGGGCGCCGCGGCGCGGGTGCCGATCGAGAAGCTGCTCGGCCGCCAGGTGTTCCTGTCGATCCGGGTGAAGGTCGCGAAGGACTGGCAGCGCGACCCGAAGCAGCTGGGGCGGCTCGGGTTCTAGGCGGAGGAGGCCGTACATCCCGAGGATGATTCCGGCCGCTGGATGCCCGGCCGCGCACACCCGGACCGTACGGTAGAAGCATGCCCGACCGCCGCAGACTGCTGAGCGCGCTCGCTCCGCACCGCTGGGTGCTGGAGCCTGCGCTGGCCGTCGTGCTATTCGCGGCGTGGCTGGTGACCGGCCTGCCGTACGACCTGGCGGCGGGGCTCGCGCTGGTGTTCTACTGCGCCGCCGTCGCGCTGTCGCGGATCCTCCCCGGTGTCGCGCTGGGGCTCGTCTGGGTCGCCGTGCTGCTGGAGCTGACCGAGCAGGAGTCGCTGGATGGCGCCTTCCGGGTGATCTCGGCGGTCGCCGTGGTCGCCTCGCTGGTCGGCGTCGCCGCGCACGGCGGGCGGGTGCTCCGCTGGCTGGACTTCTCGTCGGCGATCCTGCTCGCCCCGGCCGTCGCCTACCTGTTCACGGTGCGCGGCGACCTGAAGTTCCCGCAGTTCGGCCCGGTCATCGGCGGGTATTACACCAGCCAGGGCATCGGGTTCCTGCTGATGAGCCTGCTGGTCGCGGTCATCTTCGTCGCCGCCTGGCTCCTCGGGTTCCTGGTCGCGAGGCAGCGTGCGGCCAACGTGACCGCCTCGGGCTCCCGCGGGCCGTCCGTCCTGGTCTGGCTGGCGTCCAACGGCGGGATCGAGTCCGGCGAGGACGACCCGTCGCGCCCGGAGCTCGTCAGACGGCTGACCCGGACGCAGCTGACCACCGATGTCGCCGGCGCCATCGCGCTGGCCGTGTTCTCCCTGATCATCGCCGGAGCCGACCGCTCGGCGTTCCTCGTGACCATCGCGTTCGCGGTGGCCGTGGCGCTGCGCCGGATGTCGCCGGCGGTCGCGCTCTCGGTCGCGTGGCTGGCGGCCGTGCTGCAGATGACCACCGGGCACAGCATCCTGGTCAGCAATGTCGCCGTGCTCATCGTGCTGTACGCGACCGCGGCCTACGGCGACCGGATCGTCCGTGCCGCCGGTCTCATCTCGGCCGGGATCGGCGCGCTGGTCGCCGCCCTGTACCTGACGGTGACGGCCGCCGTCGCGCAGGGCTACTACGACCTCCTGTCGAGCGCGATCGCGAGCGTCGCGCTGCAGTTCGCGTTCCTGTTCGTCGTGAGCGTCACGGTGCTCGGCCTCTCGTGGGTGCTCGGCCTGCTCATGCGGACTTGGCGCAACGCCCGCGTCGCTCGCCGCGCCCGCGCGGAGGCGGAACTCGACCGCAACCGGGCGGTCGAGGACGTCGTGGTCGAGCAGGAGCGCACCCGCATCGCGCGCGACATGCACGACGTGGTCGCCCACTCGCTCGCGGTCGTCATCGCCCAGGCGGACGGGGCGCGGTACGCCCGGCGCACCGACCCGGACGCGGTGGATGAGGCGCTCGCGACCATCGCATCCACCGCCCGGTCCGCGCTCGGCGATGTGCGTGTGCTGCTCGCCGAGCTGCGCCAGTCGCATCCCGCCGACGCCGCCCGCGAACCGGGTGCCCACGACGGACCGCAGCCGTCGCTGGCCGACCTCGATCAGACGGTCGAGCACATCCGCTCGGCCGGTCTTCCCGTCGACCTGGAACGGCAGGGGGATGTCACCGCCTTGGGCTCTGCGCAGCAGCTCGCCGCCTTCCGCATCGTGCAGGAGGCTCTGACCAACGCCCTGCGCCACGGCGACACCAGCCGCCCGGCGAGCGTCGTGCTCGCGGAGGCGCCGACCCACCGCGGACCAGGAATCGTCATCACCGTGAGGAACACCATGAGAGACACCGCCCTCGAACCCACCATGACCGGCTCGCTGCCCCGGATCGGCCATGGGCTGCCCGGGATGCGCGAGCGCGCCTCCCTCGCCGGGGGATCGCTCACGGCCGGGCCGCAGGACGGGGAGTTCGTGGTCACGGCCTTCCTCCCGGGGGCGGTCGCGTGAGCGGCGCGACGGTCGAGGCGGCGCCGATCCGGGTGCTGCTCGTCGACGACCAGCCGCTGTTCCGCGCGGGCGTGCGGATGCTGCTCAGCTCGCAGGACGACCTCGAGTTCGCGGGGGAGGCCGGCAATGGGCAGGAGGGTGTGCGCCTGGCTGCGGAGACGCGTCCGGACGTCGTGCTGATGGACATCCGGATGCCCGTGATGGACGGCATCGCCGCCACCAGTGCGATCATCGCCGACGCCGAGCGCGCGGGGCGCACGGCGCCCCGCATCGTGGTGCTGACGACGTTCGACCTGGACGAGGCGGCCGCCCGCGCGATCCGCGGCGGGGCGAGCGGGTTCGTGCTGAAGGATGCGGAGCCCGAGTTCCTGCTCGCCGCCATCCGGACGGTGCACGCGGGCAGCGCGGTCATCGCGGCAGGAGCCACGCGCGAGCTGTTCGAGTACTTCTCGTCCGCACAGCCGGTGCGGCCGGAGCCGCCGGAGTTCGCCTCCCTCACCTCCCGCGAGCGCGAGATCTTCGTTCTCGCCGCGCGCGGGCTGAGCAACGCGGAGATCGCAGGGTCGGAGTTCCTCAGCGAGGCGACCGTGAAGACGCACATCTCGCGCATCCTCGCGAAGCTGGGACTGCGCGACCGCGTGCAGATGGTGGTCTACGCCTTCGAGCACGGCCTGACCGCCGCCGAGTAGCGGGGCCGACGGCGCCGACGGGGCCGACCGGCCGGTGCCATCCCGCGTCATCCTCAGGGAGGACACAGGATAGCCCCACCGCCCGATTCGGGCGCGGGCCCCGCCTCCCTAGCGTTGAGGGTATGGAGCTGACTCTCACAGAAACGGTGGCGCGCGTCGAAGCGGCCACGAAGACCTACGGCACCGGCGCGGGCCGGGTGAACGCGCTGGACGGCGTCACGCTGGGCATCCCGGCGGGCCGGTTCACGGCCGTCATGGGCCCGAGCGGATCGGGCAAGTCGACCCTGATGCACGTCATGGCGGGGCTCGACTCGGTGACCGGGGGTCGCGTGTTCCTCGGCGACACCGAGATCACAGCCATGGGGGATGCGGAGCTCACGCTGCTGCGCCGTCGTCGCATCGGCTTCGTGTTCCAGTCGTTCAACCTGGTACCGACGCTCGACGTGCGCGGCAATATCCTGCTGCCGTTCGAGCTGGACGGCCGCCGGCCGACCCGCGAGCAGAACGAGTGGATCGACCACCTCGTCGACACGCTCGGCCTCGGCGGCCGCCTGACCCACCGCCCGCACGAGCTCTCCGGCGGACAGCAGCAGCGCGCCGCGATCGTGCGTGCGCTCGCCACCCGGCCCGACCTCGTCTTCGCGGACGAGCCGACCGGCAACCTGGATTCCCGCACCGGCCGCGAGGTGCTCGGTGTGCTGCAGGAGGCGGCGCGCACGTTCGGCCAGAGCATCGCCATGGTCACCCACGACCCCGTGGCGGCGAGCTACGCCGACCACATCGTGTTCCTCGCCGACGGGCGGGTCGCCGCCGAGCGGCCTCAGTCGTCGGCCGAGGAGATTTCGTCCTTCATGCTCGGGATGGAGGCGCGCGCGTGAGCCGGCCCTTCTCGGCCTTCCGAGCGAACGCGCGCGACCACCGCGCTGGGATCCTCGTGGCGGCACTGAGCTCGGCCTTCGGTGTCGCCCTTGTCGGAGGGGTGGATGTGATGGCCGCCTTCATCGGCGGATCGTCGATGGGGGAGCGCGCCAGCGTCCAGGTCGCGCTGGGGATCGTCGCCGGCATCTTCTTCGTCGTCGCGGTCTATGTCGGCGCGATCGTCACGACGAACACCTTCGCCACCGTCATCGCCGGGCGAACCCGCACGATCGCCCTGCTGCGGCTGATTGGATCCAGCGCGCGGACACAGCGCCGATCGGTCGCCGGCGAAGGCCTCGCGGTCGGTCTGATCGGGGCCGCGGTCGGGGGAGCCGCTGCCGCCGCGCTCTCGCTCCTCGCGGTGCGGCTCCTGATGATGACGGGCGTCCTCCCGGAGGCGCAGTATCCCGTCCTCAGCGTGCTCATGGTGCCGCCGGCGATCATCGTCGTCCTCACCACCTGGCTCGCCTCGTGGGTGGGCAGCCGACGCGTGCTCACGGTGACGCCGGTGCAGGCGCTCGGTGCTGCGCAGGAGCGCCCCGCCGCCGCGGTGCGGAGCCGCGGCAGGCTGGCGGTCTCGCTCGCTCTGATCCTGTCGGGCGCCGCGCTGCTGGTCCTCGGACTCCTCCTCGGCACGGGTGCGTTCGTGCGGGTCAGCGCGACTCTTGCCCAGTTGTCGTCCTATGGGGTGCTCATCGCACTGCCGGGCGGCATCCTCTCCTTCACGGGGATCGTTCTGGCCGCGCCGTTCTTCCTGCCCGCCGTGCTGCGGGCGGTCGGCCTGCTGTTCGGCCGGGGCGCCGCGGGCCGGCTGGCCGCCGCCAACGCCGTGCGCAATCCCGAGCGCAGCTCCCGTACCGCGATCGGGCTGGTCATCGGGGTCACGCTGATCACGATGTTCGTGGTGGCCGCATCCACGTGGCAGTCGCTGATCCGCGATGCCGAGGCGCGCGAGCCCGGGATGTACGAGGGCGCCGACGGCATCATCGGCGGCACGATGGCCGTGTTCACGGTGCTCGTCGGATTCTCGGCGATGATCGCGGCGTGCGGCGTCGTCAACACACTCTCGCTCAGCGTGCTGCAGCGCGGCCGCGAGCTCGGACTCCTGCGCGCACTGGGCTTCACGGCCGGTCAGGTGCGGAGGATGGTGCTCGCCGAGAGCGCCCAGCTGACCGTCGCCTCTGTGCTGACTGGGCTCGTGCTGGGAACGCTCTACGGCTGGATCGGCGCGCAGTCACTGCTCGGGATGATCCCCGGCGGAGGGATCCTCGCCCCGGTCCTTCCCTGGCCGTTCCTGGCCGCGATCGTCTTGGGTGCCGCCCTTCTCGCCGTCGTCGCCGCACTCGCGCCGACCCGCCGGGCCACGCGCGTCTCGCCTGTCGCCGCCCTCGCCGTGGAGTGACGGACTCTGGATGTTGGCTGAACTCTCACGGAGCTTCAGCTATCGATGAACTGAGCCCGGAATAATGAGGCGTCCGTCGCGTCCCGTCCACCGGGCCGCCCCCGAGAGGATCCATCCCTGAACTGGCTGAACACGCTGAGGATCGACGAGCCGCCGTTCCTCATCACGCTGGATGTCGTGGCCGCGATCCTCGCGCTCTACCTCCTCGTGCGTCCCACCTGGCGCCGGACGCTCGTCGGGCTGATCGCTGCGCTCGTCGGCGGTCTGGTCGGCTGGTTCGTGGTGTGGCTGGTCACCGACGTCTTCGACGTGTTCGGCGTCGCCCTGACGCCGGTGACCACGCTGTGGACCGCCCTCGGGTTCGGCGGGGTCAGCCTCGCGGTGGCGAACCTGTTCCGTTCCCGCTGGTGGCGGAAGGTCGTGGCGATCGTGAGCATCCCGGTGTTCCTCGCGGCGGCGTTCTGCGGCATCAACGCCGACTTCGGCGCCTACCGCAACCTGAACGATGTGCTCGGTGTCGTGCCGTACGGGGCGCTCCAGCTGCACTCGGAGCGCGGCGAGGTCGTGGCCGGCACCGACTGGAAGGCGACGACGACGCCGGTGGTCGCGGGGGAGCTCCCGGCGAAGGGCGAGGTCGGCACCGTCCGCATCCCGGCCACCGAGTCCCGGTTCCCGGCGCGCGAGGCTGTCGTCTACCTCCCGCCGGTCGCGCTGACGGCGAACCCTCCCGCGCTTCCGGTGATGTACGCGCTCTCGGGTCAGCCGGGGGCGCCGGTCGACATGTTCACCGCCGGGGGAGTCGCCACGGCGATGGATGCGTTCGCCGCTCAGCACGACGGCTACGCCCCGATCGTGGTCGCCGCCGACCAGCTGGGCGGCCCCGGACGCAACCCGATGTGTGTCGATTCCCGCGATTACGGCGAGTCGGCGACGTATCTCCTGACGGATGTGCGGAATTGGGTGCGTTCTCACCTGCGAGTGAGCAGCGACCCGGCAGGATGGAGCGTGTTCGGCTACTCGCAGGGGGCGACCTGCGCTGTGCAGTTCGCGAGCGGGCGGCCGGACCTGTTCGGCTCCGCGCTCGCGTCGTCGAGCGAACTCGGGCCGACGTTGGGGGATGAGGAGCTGACCATCAGCACGGGATTCGGCGAGTCCAAGCAGGCGTACGAGAAGGCGCAGCCGGCCGCGATGATGAAGGCGAACGCGCCGTACCGCGATTCGGTGATGGTCCTCGGGGCGGGCGCCGACGACGCGAAGTACTCCGGTTTCGCCCGCACCCTGTACGCCGACGCCGAGCGCGCCGGTATCCACGCCGAGTTGCTCAGCTCGCCCGGCACCGCGCACGACTGGAAGACCGTGCGCTACGTGCTCGCGCATGGCTTCCCGACGATCGCGCGGCAGCTGGGGCTCGGGTCGTGAAGCCGGCCGCTCTCGCGCAGCGGACCGCGCGGCTCATCGCGAGCCACCCGTTCACGACCGGGGTGACGCTGCTCATCCTGGTGCTCGCGCTCATCACGGGGCCGATCCGCGGGCCGCACCGACCGCTCCGCGGATGGCTGGGCGCGGGCGCCGTCCAGCTGCTGGACGGGCACTGGTGGTCGCCGTTCACGGCCGTGCTCTTCACCGACGATCTGCTCGAACTGATCGTCGTCCTGGTCCTCACCGTCGCGCTGGTGGGCACCTCCGAGCGCCTGATGGGCACCTGGCGCACGGCGCTGGCGTTCTTCGGCACGGCCGTCGTCGGCATCGTCGTGGGCGCTGTCATCCAGGTGGCGGCGAACGACATCGGCGAGCTGTGGGCGCGCAATGTCCATGGGCTGCTCGTGCTCGACGCATTCACGGCGATCGGCGGCACGATCATGACGGCGAGCGCCTTCGCCGGAACGCTCTGGCGGCGCCGCATCCGCGTGATCACGCTGCTCGTCGCGATCATGTACCTGCTGTACTCGGGTCTGCCGTCCGATTTCTACCGGCTGCTCGCCGTGCTGACCGGGCTGGCGCTCGGCCCGCTGCTGCGGCAGGCGAAGGTGTCGGGCGGATGGCTGCGCAGTTCGCATCACGAGGTCCGGGTGCTGCTCGCCTCGGCGCTGACGATCACCGCCGTCGGGCCTGTCATCGGGCTCCTCGGGTCGACGCGCTACGGCCTGCTCTCTCCGGTCGGCCTGCTGTTCAGCAACGAGGCGCCCAGCGCGACCTCGGTCATCCAGCGCTGCCAGGCGTTCGCCGTGACGCGGAACTGTTTCCGCGAGCTGACGCTGGAACGGATCAACGGGCTCGGGCCGGTGCTGCTGTCGGTCCTCCCGCTTCTCCTCCTGCTGGTCGCGGCGTACGGCCTCCTGCGCGGGCGGCGGTTCGCGGTGTGGCTGGCGGTGGCCGTGAACGGACTGCTTGCGCTGCTGTCGGCGCTGTACTACGGCATCCTGCCAATCGCATCCGCCCGTCCGTCGGTCTCCCCGCGGTACTGGGAGGTGACGTTCATCCTCGCGCTGTCGACGCTCGTGCCGCTCGCGATGGCGATACTGCTCGTCGTGTTCCGGCGCCACTTCACCGTGATGCCGTCCGCCAAGGCGGTTCGGAGGTATGTCTTCCTGGTGCTCGGGACCGGGGTCGGACTGGTCGCGGTCTACGTGCTCGTCGGCTGGCTGCAGCGCGACACGGGCTTCACGCGCCCGATCGACATCAGTGACCTGTTCGCGGATGTGCTCGAGCGGTTCGTGCCGGTCAGCTTCCTGCGGCGCGAGCCCCTGCAGTACCTCCCGACGACGCCGCTGGCGACGATCGTCTACCACAACATCGGAACGGTGTTCTGGCTCGTCGCGATCATCGGGGCCATCCCGCCGATGCTCGGTCGCGGACTCCGGCGGCGAGGCACCACGGAGGATGCGCACGTGCGCGAACTGCTGCACCGCGGCGGCGGCGACGCGATCTCCTTCATGGCGACCTGGCCCGGCAACTCGTACTGGTTCGACCCGATCGGCGGCGGTGCGATCGCGTATCGCGTCGAGGGGCGGGTCGCGCTGACCACCGGCGGTCCGTTCGGTGCGCTCGGTCCGCACGACGGCGCCATCCAGGGATTCGCCCGGTTCTGCGACGACAACGGCTGGATCCCGGTGTTCTACAGCGTGGAGGCTCGCTACACGTCGCTGTTCGAGCGTCTCGGCTGGTCGACCATGACCGTCGCGGAGGAGACCGTCATCCGTCCGCAGCTGTGGGCGACGACGGGCAAGAAGTGGCAGGACGTCCGCTCGTCCATCAACCGTGCGCAGCGCGCCGGCATCCGCTCGGAGTGGACGACGTATGCGGCCCTCCCGCTCACCTCGGCGGTCCAGCTCTCGGACATCTCGGAGCAGTGGGTCGCCGAGAAGGACCTGCCCGAGATGGGGTTCACGCTCGGCGGGCTCGACGAACTCCGCGACCCAGAGGTGCGCCTGATGCTGGCCGTGGACGAGGACGGCCGGATCGAGGCCGTCACGAGCTGGCTGCCCACCTACCGCGCCGGGATCGTCGTCGGCTGGACGCTCGACTTCATGCGTCGGCGGCCCGACAGCATCAACGGTGTGATGGAGTTCCTCATCGCCGAGGCCGCGACGCGGATGAAGGACGACGGCATCGAGTTCATGTCGCTCTCCGCCGCGCCTCTCGCCCACACGGCGGCGGCCCAGGAGGGCGGCAAGGACACCATGGACCGGCTGCTCGGCTACCTCAGTTCGTCGCTCGAGCCCGTGTACGGCTTCCGCTCGCTGCTCAAGTTCAAGCAGAAGTTCCAGCCGGAGCTGCACCCGCTGATCATGGCCTACCCGGACCCCGTCGCCCTGCCCGCGATCGGCATCGCGCTGGTCCGCGCGTACCTGCCGGGGTTGTCCATGCGGCAGGCGGCGACGTTCGTGCGGGGGCGCGGCTGACGCCGAGGTGGTACTCTCGGTCCTGTGTACGGTCTGCTCCTCCTTAGCTGCCGCGACGAGTCCTAGTTCCGGGCCTCACTCGTCGCGGAGTTCGTCGTCGGCTCTCCACACCACACGAGCAGAGAATTCCTGAAGACCATGAAGAACACACAGGCGCCGAGCGCCATGCCGATCCACCGTTACCGGCCGTTCCACGAGCAGATCCGCGTCGACCTGCCGGACCGGACTTGGCCGTCCAAGCACATCACCCAGGCGCCCCGCTGGTGCGCCGTCGATCTGCGTGACGGCAACCAGGCCCTCATCGACCCGATGAGCCCCGAGCGCAAGCGCATCATGTTCGACCTGCTGGTGCGGCTCGGCTACAAGGAGATCGAGGTCGGCTTCCCGTCCGCGAGCCAGACCGACTTCGATTTCGTGCGCAGCCTGATCGAAGAGGGCGCCATCCCGGACGACGTCACAATCCAGGTGCTGACCCAGTCGCGCGAGCACCTGATCAAGCGCACGTACGAGTCGCTGGTCGGCGCCAAGCAGGCGATCGTGCACCTCTACAACTCGACCAGCATCCTGCAGCGGGACGTCGTGTTCCGCACCGACCAGCAGGGCATCGTCGACATCGCGCTGAACGGTGCGCGGCTGTGCCGGAAGTTCGAAGAGCTCGTGCCCGGCACCACGATCTACTACGAGTACTCGCCCGAAAGCTACACGGGCACCGAGCTGGAGTTCGCCGCCGACATCTGCAACCAGGTGCTCGAGGTGTTCGAGCCGACGCCGGAGCGGAAGGTCATCATCAACCTGCCCGCGACGGTCGAGATGGCCACGCCCAACGTCTACGCCGACTCCATCGAGTGGATGTCGCGGCACCTGAACCACCGCGAGAACGTCATCCTGTCGCTGCACCCGCACAACGACCGCGGGACCGCGGTCGCCGCCGCCGAGCTCGGGTACATGGCCGGAGCGGACCGCATCGAGGGCTGCCTGTTCGGCAACGGCGAGCGCACCGGCAACGTCGACCTGGTCACGCTGGGCGTCAACCTGTTCACGCAGGGCATCGACCCCCAGATCGACTTCAGCGACATCGACCAGATCAAGCGCACCGTCGAGCACTGCAACCAGCTCCCCGTCGGCGAGCGCAGCCCGTGGGGCGGCGACCTGGTGTTCACGGCCTTCAGCGGCTCCCATCAGGACGCCATCAAGAAGGGCTTCGAGGCCATGGAGGCCGAGGCCGAGCGCACCGGTGTCCCGGTCGACGACCTGGTCTGGGCGGTCCCGTACCTGCCCGTCGACCCGAAGGACCTGGGCCGCAGCTACGAGGCGGTCATCCGCGTCAACTCGCAGTCGGGCAAGGGCGGCGTCGCGTACCTGCTGAAGACCGACCACTCGCTCGACCTGCCGCGCAAGCTGCAGATCGAGTTCTCCGGGGTCGTTCAGGCCAAGACCGACGCCGAGGGCGGCGAGGTCACCAGCGACCAGATCTGGGCCGTCTTCCAGGACGAGTACCTGCCGGCTCCCGCCTCCGACCCGGACGCCAAGTGGGGCCGCTTCGAGCTGGGGAGCACCACCACGTCCAACGAGACGGGCGAGCACGTCGTGCTCACGGTGACGCTGCGCGACGGGGACACCGTCTCGAAGGCCACCGGTGAGGGCAACGGTCCGATCGCGGCGTTCTTCGACATCCTGCACCAGCACGGGGTGGACGCCCACCTCTACGACTACTCGCAGCACACGCTGTCGGCGAGCGAGTCCGCTCTCGCCGCGGCGTACGTCGAGGTGGATGTGGACGGCCAGCGCCGCTGGGGCGTCGGCATCGACGCGGACACCACCACGGCGTCGTTCAAGGCGGTCGTGTCGGCGGTGAACCGGGCCGTGCGCTCGGCTGCCGGCCAGTCGGCGCAGGAGCTCGTCTCGGCCTGACGTAGCGCGCTTGCGGAGCCCGACATTCGTGCCGAATTTCGGGCTTCGCTGCGTGTGGGGGCGCGAGATTTGCGCCAAATCTCGCGAAAGCGGCCGCCATTCCCGAGATTTGCGCCAAATGTGCGGCTCCGCTGCGTCTCGGGGGCGGCGTGATTCGTGCCGAATGTGCGGTATCTCCGCGGCTTTCCGCACATTCGGCACGAATGTGCGCGGGGTTACTCGGGCTTGTCGATGCGGTAGCGCGGGATCGCGCCGGTGTCGGTGCGCTCGGCCGTGCGGGCGGCGCTGGGCGCGCGCGTGAAGCGGGGCCAGCGCGGACGGGGGATGCGGCCCAGCTCCCGCTGCTCCGGCAGGCTCCACCCGAAGCGCACGGCGAGGAGCCGGATGACGAGGGTCACGACGACGCAGACGACCGCCGCGACCGTCAACGGCACACCGAAGTCGAGCATGACGACGAGGACGATCGTGCCCGCGCCCGCCGCGACCGCGTAGAGCGAGCCGACGTGCATGAGCGCGATGGGCAGGTTCAGCAGCACGTCCCGCAGGATCGACCCGCCGACTGCGGCCACCACGCCGACGAACACCGCGGGAACCTCCGGCAGCCCGAGCGCGAGCGCCTTGCTCGCTCCGATCGCGCCGAACAGCCCGATCGTCAACGCGTCGAGGAAGGTGATGACCGGGTCGAGACGGCGGAACAGCCGGATCAGCAGCATCCCGAGCAGTGCGGCGACGACGGTGATCGGCAGGTACCAGTTCGACTGCAGGGCGACAGGCGTGACGTTGAGCAGGAGGTCGCGGAGGAGTCCGCCGCCGACACCCGTGGCGACGCCGATGATCGCGACGCCGAGCAGGTCGAGCCGCCGGTCGCGGAATCCGGACGCGAACATGGCGCCCTGGAGGCTGCCGACGCCCACAGCGATGAGGTCGCCCCACAGCGGGATCGACAGGGCGCCGATGTCGACGGGGGTCGTGCTCACCCCCCATGTGTATCACGCGCGCGCGGTGGAGCTGGGAAGCAGCGCGAAGCGATGCCGCGACCCCAGCGCCGCGCGGTGGAGCTCAGGGCAGCGCGGAGCGATGCCGCGACCCCAGCGCCGAGGGAGCCTGCGACCGAGGTCAGAGCCTGCGACCGAGGTAACAGTAAGTGCCGCACCCCGCATCCGCCGCACTGTCAGCCGGGCGCGCGATACTGGAGTGTGCCTGTCTACCGTGATGAAGCCGTCGTGCTCCGAACCCACAAGCTGGGCGAGGCCGACCGGATCGTCACCATGCTGAGCAGGCAGCACGGCAAGATCCGTGCGGTGGCGAAGGGTGTGCGGCGGACGGCCTCCCGGTTCGGGTCGCGGCTCGAGCCGTTCATGGTCGCCGACGTCCAGCTCTACGAGGGGCGCAGCCTCGACGTGATCACGCAGGCCGAGACTCTCGGCGCATACGGCGCCCTCATCGCCGATGACTACGCTAGCTACACCGCGGCCAACGCGATGGTCGAGGCGGCCGACCGGTTGACGGATGCCGAACCGTCCATCCAGCAGTACCTCTTGCTCGTCGGGGCGCTGCGCTCCCTGTCGCGGCGCGAGCACGGGGCCGGCCTGACGCTCGACTCGTACCTGCTCCGTGCGCTGTCGCTGGCGGGATGGGCGCCCAGCTTCCAGGACTGCTCGCGGTGCGGCGCACCGGGCCCGCACACCTCCGTCGTCGTCCAGCTCGGCGGCGTCGTCTGCGCGGACTGCGCACCGCAGGGCGCCCCGAAGGTCGACGCCGACACGATCGCCCTGCTCGGGGCGCTGCTGTCCGGCGACTGGGAGGCCGCCGAGGCCGCACCCGACGGCACGCGGAACCGCGCGAACGGCGTGGTGGCGGCGTACACGCAGTGGCATCTTGAGCGCGGGCTGCGCTCGCTCCAGCACGTTCAGCACGACCAGAAGGCGAGTGGATGAGTCCGAAGCCCTACACGCACAAGGATGCGGTCGAGTACCGCCCGCTCGACTGGACCGGCGTGTATCCGCCCGCGTTCCCGGCGGGGAGCGTTCCGTCGCACGTGGCGATCGTCATGGACGGCAACGGCCGGTGGGCGAACCGCCGGGGCCTGACCCGCATCGAGGGTCATCGGGCGGGGGAGGCCGCCCTGCTTGACGTGGTGGCGGGGGCCATCCAGGCGGGGGTCAAGCACCTGAGCGTCTACGCGTTCTCGACCGAGAACTGGAAGCGGTCGCCCGACGAGGTGCGGTTCCTGATGGGGTTCAACCGGGACGTCCTGCACCGGCGCCGCGACCAGCTCAACGAGTGGGGCGTGCGGGTGCGCTGGGCGGGCCGGAAGCCGCGCCTGTGGTCGTCGGTCATCAAGGAGCTGCAGTACGCCGAGCAGCTCACGGCCGGGAACGACGTGCTGACGCTGACGATGTGCGTCAACTACGGGGGACGGACGGAGATCGCCGACGCCGTGCGGTCGATCGCCGACGACGTCGCTGCGGGCCGGCTGCGGCCGTCCGCGGTGAGCGAGAAGACCATCCAGCGCCACCTCTATCTGCCGGACATGCCGGACGTCGACCTGTTCGTGCGGAGCTCGGGGGAGCAGCGCACGAGCAACTTCCTGCTGTGGCAGAGCGCGTACGCCGAGATGGTGTTCCTCGACACGCTGTGGCCGGACTTCAGCCGCACCGACCTGTGGGATGCGGTGGAGCTGTACCTGCGGCGCAACCGCCGGTTCGGCGGTGCGGTGGACGCGCCGACGGCCGAGACGGCATCCACCTCGGAATAGACCGCGGCGTGCCTCGCGTTGCCTCTGAGGTGAGCGAACCCATCAAGATCGACATCTGGTCCGACATCGCGTGCCCGTGGTGCTACATCGGAAAGAGGAAGTTCGAGGCCGGCAGCGGACTGTTCGCCGGCGCGGGCGACGGACGCGGGGTCGAGGTCGAGTACCACTCCTTCGAACTGTCCCCGGACACCCCCGTCGACTTCGACGGCAGCGAGATCGACTTCCTGGCCGGCCACAAGGGCCTTCCGGCCGAGCAGGTGCAGCAGATGCTGGAGCGCGTGACCGGGATCGCCTCGTCCGTCGGGCTCGACTACGACTTCGACAACCTCAAGCACACCAACACCGTCAAGGCGCACGAGCTCCTGCACTTCGCGAAGGCGAACGGCAAGCAGCTGGAGCTGGCCGAGCGCCTGTTCCGCGCCTACTTCATCGAGGGCCGTCACGTCGGCCGGGTCGAGGACCTCGCCGACCTGGCCGCAGAGGTGGGCCTTGACCGGGATGCGGCGCTCCAGGCGCTCGAATCGGAGCAGTACCTTCAGGATGTGCGCGCCGACCAGGCGACGGCCGGAGAGTACGGCATCAACGGCGTCCCGTTCTTCGTCATCGACGGCAAGTACGGCGTCTCGGGGGCGCAGGACGCACAGACGTTCGCCCAGGTGCTGGAGCAGGTCTGGTCGGAGCGCGCGGCGGTGACCGCGTGACCGGCGCGGAGCCTGGCGTCGCGGCCGACGCGACTCCCGCGCCCGTCGTGCCGCTCGTCCAGCTCGGCGCCGCCGGCGCCGTCTGCGACGGCGACACCTGCACCTTCCCGTGATCCGTGGGTCGCAACACGCCGTTTCACCACCCGGGTAACGGCGTGTTGCGACCCACAGTCGCCAGCGCGAGACGGATTCGCGTGACGGCCTCGGTGGCACCGGCGGTCAGGTGTGAGCGGTTCACCCGGACGATCCGCCACCCGCCGGCCTCGATCCGCCAGAGCCGGTCCACGTCGAGGTGGAACTGTCGCGCGTTCGTGCGGTGATGATCGCCGTCGTACTCGATCGCGATACGGCGGTCCGGATACGCCAGGTCCAGGTGGGCCGCGTGCTCACCGAGATCGACACGGTAGTTGACGTGCGGCTCGGGCAACCCACCTCGGACGATCGCCAACCGAAGCACTGTCTCCATCGGTGAGTCGGTTCGAGCCCGGACCGCCTCGAGCGCTGTGCGGAGTCGAGGGATGCCCGGCCGCCCCACAGCTGCGTCCACCGTCTCGCGCAGTTCCGCTGCGGTCGTGAACGGGTCGGTCCGCCGGAGCAGCGCATCACCGAGTTGGACGAGGGAGTCGTGGTCGAGCATCGGTGCCAGCTCGCAGAGCACTTCGACAGGTGGAGGAACGGGCAGACCGGCCAAGTCGCGCACCGCATCCGGCTCAAGGGTGACGCGGTGGCGGACGATCCCCGCCGCGCGCGGCGCTCGACGAGGCCGCGCGGCCGCGACATGGACGACGCCGCACAACGCCTTCGGAAGTGGGAGGCCATAGAGCTCGGCCGCGGTCGTGTGGCTGAAGAACATCCCGTGCGGCATCACGGTGGCGTACGCGCGGCAGCGCTCTTCGAGGGTGACCGGCTCGGTCCCCGGTTGCCGCATCCCGTGAAAGGGCGCGGAGAGATCCCGTCGCCCCAGTCGCGTGGCTCCCACCCCCTCCCGACGCGCGGACGCCGTCGAGAACGGCCCGGATCGGACCGGGGCGGGGAGCTCTGCTGGGTGACGCATGCCCAACACCCTGCCCGACCGCGCCTTCCCGCTGGGTGTTTATCCACAGGCCACACATGTGTGGGTCGCAACACGCCGTTATGCGGAGGGCATAACGGCGTGTTGCGACCCACAGGCGCGCTACTCGGGGTCGGTGATGTCGGCGACGGTCGCGTCGAAGGCCGTGATGAGGGCGTCCGCGTCGACGAAGAGGGAGTAGCCGTGCTCGCCGGCGCCCATCGACACGCGACGGCCCGGGATGGTGGCGTCGGCGACGACCGGCCACGCGGTGGTGCTGCCGAACGGCGTGATGGTGCCGCGCTCGTAGCCGGTGGCGGCGAACGCGACCGACGCATCCGGGAGCTGCAGCTTGTTCACCTGCAGCACCGAGCGCAGCTTCGGCCAGGCGATCTTGCGGCCGCCGGGCACGAGGGCGAACACGAACGTGTCATCGCTCCGCTTCACCACGAGCGTCTTGACGATGTCGCCGGGCTGGATGCCGAGCAGCTCGGCGGCCTCCTCGAGGCTCCGCGCGGCGGGACGCTCCACGATGTCGACCTCGATGCCGCGGGCGTGCGCGTCGGCGGCGACGCGCTCCCGACCGGTGCTCACAGGTGCGCCAACAGGGGAGTTGTCCACGGATTCCGGGCTCTCGGCCATAGCTCAGCACGCTTTCTGGGAGAATCGAGTGAGATGTCTACCACTGCCACCCTAAGCCACGCGCCTCAGCTGACCATCGGTCCGCTGGGGCTCGACGTGCCGGTCGTCCTCGCACCGATGGCCGGGATCACCAACACGGCGTTCCGTCGGCTCTGCCGTGAGTTCGGAGCCGGTCTCTACGTCAGCGAGATGATCACGTCCCGCGCCCTCGTCGAGCGCACTCCGGAGTCGCTGCGCCTCATCACGCACCACGAGTCGGAGATGCCGCGGTCCATCCAGCTCTACGGGGTCGACCCCGTCACCGTGCGCGAGGCCGTGACGATGCTCGTCGCCGAAGACCGCGCCGACCACATCGACCTCAACTTCGGATGCCCGGTGCCGAAGGTCACCCGCAAGGGCGGGGGAGCGGCGCTTCCCTGGAAGCTCGGGCTGTTCCGCGAGATCGTCGAAGGCGCTGTGCAGGCGGCCGGCGACATCCCGCTCACGATCAAGATGCGCAAGGGCATCGACGGCGACCACCTGACCTACCTCGAGGCCGGCCGCATCGCCGAGGGCGCCGGCGTCGCCTCGATGGCCCTGCACGCGCGCACGGCGGCGGAGTTCTACTCGGGTCACGCCGACTGGTCCGCCATCGCCAAGCTGAAGGAGACGGTGACTTCGACTCCCGTGCTCGGCAACGGCGACATCTGGTCGGCCGCCGACGCGATCCGGATGGTGGAGGAGACCGGGTGCGACGGCGTCGTGGTCGGCCGCGGCTGCCTCGGGCGTCCCTGGCTGTTCGGCGACCTGGCCGCCGCCTTCCGCGCGCGGGCGGGCGAGATCTCGGCAGCAGAGGCGGAGGCCGCCCAGGCGCATCCGACGCTCGGGCAGGTGGCGCAGACGTTCCGCCGCCACGCGGAGCTGCTGGTCGAGTTCTTCGACAGCGAGGAGCGCGGTTGCCGCGACATCCGCAAGCACGTGGCCTGGTACTTCAAGGGCTATCCGGTCGGCGGCGACCTGCGGGCGAGTCTCGCGACCGTCGACACGCTCGAGCACCTCGACGAGCTGCTCGCCACGCTCGACCCCGACCAGGAGTACCCGGGCGAGGCGGCAGAGGGTCAGCGCGGTCGTGCAGGCTCCCCGAAGCGGCCGGCGCTGCCGGACGGCTGGCTCGAGAGCCGGGACCTCGACGGCGTGCAGCGCGCCGAGGTCGCCGATGCGGAGGTGCACAACAGTGGTGGATGACATCGCAGCGACCACGAGCACGGGTGCCGGTGCGGTGCAGACGGCCGAGGCGTCCGCCGAGCGCGGGTACTCCGAGCACGACCGGGAGCGCTGGCTCCCCGAGCAGCACTCGAACCGGCGCAGCGACTTCGCCCGCGACCGGGCACGGCTGCTGCACTCCAGTGCGCTCCGCCGTCTCGCGGCGAAGACGCAGGTGCTCAGCCCCACTGCGGGGCTCGACTTCGCACGCAACCGACTGACGCACTCGCTGGAGGTCGCCCAGGTCGGCCGCGAGCTGGCCAACAGCCTCGGACTCGACCCGGACATCGTCGACACCGCCTGCCTCGCACACGACATCGGGCATCCACCGTTCGGCCACAACGGCGAGCGGGCCCTCAACACCTGGGCCGACGACATCGGCGGCTTCGAGGGCAACGCGCAGACACTGCGGTTGCTGAGCCGCCTCGAACCGAAGGTGTTCGGCCGCGACGGCCGGCCGTACGGGCTCAACCTCACCCGCGCCAGCCTCGACGCGAGCTGCAAGTACCCGTGGCCTGCGGCCTCGTCGGTGGCAGACCCGAGCGGGCGGGCGAAGTTCGGCTTCTACGCCGACGACCGCGCCGTGTTCGAGTGGATGCGCCAGGGCGCCCCGGAGCGCCAGCGCTGCATCGAGGCGCAGGTCATGGACCTCTCCGACGACATCGCATACTCCGTCCACGACTTCGAGGACGCCGTGGTGAACGGCTACATCGACGTCGCGGCCCTCGGAAGCCGGGTCGACCACGAAGACCTCGTCGAGTCCATGCACGAGTGGATCGGCGGCGAAGTCAGCCACCAAGAGCTCATCGAGGCGTTCGACCGGCTCGACAGCATGGACATCTGGCTCGACGGGTGGGACGGCTCGCGCCGGTCCCAGGCGCGCCTGAAGAACCTCACGAGCCAGCTGATCGGGCGCTTCGCACACGCGGCCGTCCACGCCACGAAGGAGGCCGCGGGACGGGTGGACCTCATCCGCTTCGGCGCCGACGTGGTCGTGCCGGCCGGGATCCAGGCCGAGATCGCTGTGCTGAAGGGCATCGTCGCCACGTTCGTCATGTCACGGAACACACGGCAGCCGATCTACGCCCAGCAGCGGCAGATCCTGACGACGCTGGCCGACCTGCTCTACCAGCGCGGTCCGGCCGAGCTCGACCCGGGATTCGCGGAAGACTGGCGCGCGGCCGCGACGGACGATGCGCGGAGACGCGTCGTCGTCGATCAGGTCGCCAGCCTGACCGATCAGTCCGCGCTCAGCTGGTACGAGCGTCTCGTGCAGCACTGAGCACGGAAAGGTCGGGGGCTTCGGCGCAGAACCGCTGTGAAGCACCGCATGCTCCGCGCGCCGGGGTTGTATACCGCGGCGCAGTGCAGAATGCTGGGAGTCAGGCTTCGGGAGGAGACGAATGAGCACCGCACTACCACCGTCCGACGGCGACCGCCCCGCAGAGGGGGAGTCGACGGAGACGGCCGGCGCCCCACCGGAGGGGACCGGAGCCGCCACGCCGGCGGCGGGCGGCGGTGCGACCGCGGGCTCAGGCACGACCCGGACCCCGCGAACGACCGGCTCCTCGACGACCCGAACGGCCAAGACGACTGCCGCCAAGACGACAGGTGCCTCGACGACAGGCGCCAAGACGACCTCGTCGTCCACCGCGGGCACGCCCGCAGCGCGGACGACGAAGCCGCGGGCGACGAGGAGCACCACTGCGCAGACCTCTGAGACGGATCAGGCGACCGAAACCGCCGCCCCGACCGGCGAGACGTCTGCGTCTGCGTCTGGGGCTGCGCGAAAGCCCGCCGCCAAGAAGGCCACGACGCCTCGGACTCGCCGGACGACCGCGAAGACCACCCCGATCGCACCGGAGGGGGAAGCGCCCGACATCATGGATGCGACCCTCGGCGCCCGCGAGCCGCTCGCGCCCAGCGGCGGGTCGAGCCGGGGCCGCAGTGCGTCGGCCCGTGACACGTCCACCTCGCCCGCCGAGCCCCTGATCGAGGAGAGCACGGGAACCGCCGAGACGTCCGACGACACCGGCGTCGCAGCGACCAAGCGTCTCCCGACGGCCAAGGAGCTCTACGCCGCACCCGCGTCCACCGACGCCGGTGCGGCCGCCGTAGCGGCTGACGTCGCATCCACAGACACGACACCTCCTGTCGCCGCGGCTCCCGTCGGTGCAGCTGCCGCCGCGCCCGCAGACACTCCGACCGAGCGGCTCGCTGCCGACACGACCGACACCGACCAGGAGGCCGCTGTGGACTCGACGACGGCGCGCGAGACGGGCGACCAGCCCACCGACGCCACCGAACCGCCCACCACCGCTGCACCCGAGGCAACCGCTCCGGATGCGACCCGGGGCGCACCCGCCGCCACCGGCCCGACCGCCGGCACCGGCGCGACACCCGCCGCCGGCGCGACCACCGGCGCCGGCGCGACCACCGGCCCCGGCGCACAGGCCGCTCACGGCCGCACGGTCGGCGACCTCGCCGACCGCCTGGACGACTCGCGGTTCTTCTCCTCCCTGTTCGACTTCACGTTCACGAACTACGTCACGCGCAAGCTCGCCGGTCCCGTATACGTCGTCGGGCTTGTCCTGATCGCGCTCGGCATCATCGTCGGCTTCGCCAACTCGCTCACCTCGGCGATCGCGACGCACGCGCCGATCGGTGCGTTCGTGTTCCTGTTCGGCGTCCTCATCACCCTTGTCGGGGCGATGTTGAGCGTGCTCCTGCTGCGCGTCGGCATCGAGGTGTTCTGCGCCATCATCGAGATCGCCCAGAACACGCGCCGCCGCCGTCCGCCGGGGGAGTGACCGCGGCCGGCGGGCCCTCCGGGTTTCGCCGTTCGGGCCGGAGCGTCGGTCCGGCTCACTAGAATCGAGAGCATGGCAGGCCGGATTCGACAGAGCGACATCGAAGAGGTCAAAGCCCGCACCAACATCGGCGACATCGTCGGCGACTACGTCAGCCTCAAGACCGGCGGCGTCGGAGCGCTCAAGGGCCTCTGCCCGTTCCACGACGAGAAGAGCCCCAGCTTCTACGTGCGCCCCGGCGTCGGCCGCTACCACTGCTTCGGCTGCGGCGAGGGCGGCGACGTCTACGAGTTCCTGCTCAAGATGGACCACGTCTCCTTCACCGACGCGGTCGAGCGGCTCGCCGCGCGCATCGGCTACCAGCTCCACTATGAGGAGGGCGGTGGCGGTCCCTCCGAGAGCTCCGGCAACCGCGCCCGCCTGCTCGCGGCCAACGCCGCGGCGGAGGAGTTCTTCCGCGACCGCCTGTCCGCTCCCGATGCCGACCCCGGGCGCCGGTTCCTGGGCGAACGCGGCTTCGACGCCGCGGCCGCAGCGCACTTCGGCGTCGGGTTCGCCCCGAAGAGCTGGGACGAGCTGACCAAGCACCTGCGCGGCAAGGGCTTCAGCCAGGAGGAGCTGCTCGCCGCCGGGCTCGTCTCGCAGGGCGACCGCGGCGTCTACGACCGCTTCCGCGGCCGGCTGATCTGGCCCATCCGCGACGTCACCGGCCAGACCATCGGCTTCGGCGCGCGCCGCCTGCTCGACGACGACAAGGGCCCGAAGTACCTCAACACCCCCGAGACGCCCGTGTACAAGAAGGCGCAGGTGCTCTACGGGCTGGATCTGGCCAAGCGCGACATCTCCCGGCAGGACCAGGTCGTCGTGGTCGAGGGCTACACGGACGTCATGGCGTGCCACCTCGCCGGGATCACGACCGCCGTCGCCACCTGCGGCACCTCGTTCGGCGTCGACCACATCAAGGTGATCCGCCGGGTGATGGGCGACGACAACAGCCAGGGTTCGGTGATCTTCACATTCGACCCGGATGCGGCCGGCCAGAAGGCGGCGTCCCGCGCGTTCGGCGAGGAGCAGCGGTTCTCCGCGCAGACCTACGTCGCGGTCGGACCGGACGGCCTCGACCCGTGCGATCTGCGGCTGGCCCAGGGGGATGTGGCGGTGCGCCGAATGATCGACGCACGCAAGCCAATGTTCGAGTTCATGATCCGCCGGACCGTCGAGCGGTTCGACCTCGACTCGGTCGAGGGCCGGGCGGCGGCCCTGCGCGCGGGAGCCCCCATCGTCGCCACGATCCGCGACCCCGCGTCGCAGAACGGCTACACCCGCGAGCTCGCGCGGCTCTCCGGCGCCGACCTGCAGGATGCGATCCGCGCCGTCCGCGCCGCCCAGCGGGGCTCCGGCTCACGGGAGGGCTCGCGCGACGACGGCCGCACCCGCTCGTACCCGGGCGGCGACGGCCAATCCGGCTCCGCCGAGCAGCCGCGTCCCCTCGCACAGGCCGACCTCGCCGACCCGACGCAGCGCACCGAGCGCGAGAGCCTCATGGTGCTGTTGCAGCTCCCCGGCGAGGTGGGTCAGGAGCGGGCCGCGCGCGCCGTGCAGGTCCCGTTCGTCAACCCGACTCACGCCGTGGTCCGCGACGCGATCGCCAGCCAACTGGCAACGCTGCAACAGCCCGGCTGGGTGGATCGCGTGCTCGCCGAGGTCCCGCAGGCGTACGCGCCGACGGTCAACGCTCTGGCGGTGGCGGAACTCCCGCAGGGCGGCGATCCCGGGCGGTACGCGCGGTCGATCGTCGACGGACTGATCGACCGCGACCTGCTCCGCGAGAAGGCGGAACTCACTTCACGCCTCGGCCGCACGGAGGACCCGGAGCTGCGTCGCCAGATCTCGCTCGCCATGGTCGCGATCGAGAGCGAACGGCGCCGCCTGCGCGGCGAATAGCACGCCGGAAGCGCCGCCTGTGGAATCCGCAGACGAATGCCTGCAGATGCGCTCTTTTGTTGCGTCCGTGTAAAGATCGCGCCCGGATCCGCATCCGAATGCAGGAAGAACGAGCATTCCGTGCTAGGAAAGTTCTCACGCGAACGGCGATCCCGCACGCCCGTGACGACGCCGCTTGCGCATCCCACACCAGGAAGAGGTAATCGGATATGACATCCGCACACAACGGCGGACGGCGCCTGCTCGCCGTATCCGCCGCGTTCGCGGCCGCGGCACTGGTGCTCGCCGGCTGCTCCGGGAACAACAACGGCTCGGGCGGCGGCGGCGGTGGCGCCATCACCGTCGGCACCACCGACAAGATCACGTCGATCGACCCCGCCGGCTCGTACGACAACGGCTCGTTCGCCGTCATGAACCAGGTCTACCCGTTCCTTCTGAACACCCCGTACGGCAGCCCGGATGTCAAGCCGGACATCGCCGAGAGCGCCGACTTCACCTCGCCGACCGAGTACACGGTCAAGCTCAAGCCGGGACTGAAGTTCGCCAACGGACACGACCTCACCTCGTCGGACGTCAAGTTCACGTTCGACCGCCAGATCAAGATCAACGACCCCAACGGCCCGGCATCGCTGCTGGCCAACCTGGACAGCGTCTCCGCGCCGGACAAGACCACGGTCGTCTTCAAGCTCAAGGTGCCGAACGACCAGACCTTCCCGCAGGTGCTCTCCAGCCCCGCCGGTCCGATCGTGGATGAGCAGGTCTTCTCGGCCGACAAGGTCACGCCCGACAACACCATCGTCAAGGGCCACCCGTTCGCCGGTCAGTACGACATCACGAGCTACGACTTCAACAACCTGATCGCCTACAAGGCGTACCCGGGATACAAGGGTCTGCTCGGAAAGCCCGCGACCGACAAGGTCAACGTCAAGTACTACGCCGAGTCGTCGAACCTGAAGCTCGACATCCAGAAGGCAGCGATCGACGTCGCCTTCCGCAGCCTCTCGGCCACGGACGTCGCGAGCCTCGAGAACAACGACAAGGTCAAGGTCGTCAAGGGCCCGGGTGGCGAGACCCGCTACATCGTGTTCAACTTCAACACCCAGCCGTACGGCGCGACCACGCCGGAGGCCGACGCGAAGAAGGCCCTCGCCGTGCGTCAGGCGGCGGCCGACCTCGTCGACCGCTCGGCGATCGCCGACCAGGTCTACAAGGGCACCTACACCCCGCTGTACTCGTTCGTCCCGGACGGCCTGACCGGCGCCACCACGGTGCTGAAGGAGCTGTACGGCGACGGCAACGGCGGCCCCAGCCTCGACAAGGCCAAGCAGGCCCTCCAGGCGGCCGGCGTCTCCACCCCGGTCTCGCTGAACCTCCAGTACAACCCGGACCACTACGGCCCGTCCTCCGGTGACGAGTACGCGCTGGTCAAGGAGCAGCTGGAGAACGGCGGCCTGTTCAAGGTCAACCTGCAGTCGACCGAGTGGGTGCAGTACTCGAAGGACCGCACGAAGGACGTCTACCCGGCGTACCAGCTCGGCTGGTTCCCGGACTACTCGGACGCCGACAACTACCTGTCGCCGTTCTTCATCAAGGACAACTTCCTCGCGAACCACTACGACAACCCGGAGGTCCAGGACCTCATCGCGAAGCAGGCGGGCACGACCGACAAGGCCGAGCGCACCAAGCTGATCGAGGAGATCCAGGCCAAGGTCGGGGCGGACCTCAGCACGCTTCCGCTGCTGCAGGGCTCGCAGATCGCGGTCGTCGCGAAGGGTGTCTCGGGCGCCGACAAGACGCTCGACCCGTCCTTCAAGTTCCGCTACGCGGCACTCTCGAAGTAATCCGGCCCTGAGCCACCAGCTCTGAGCCGAACCGGGGGGTGGCTCGCTCACGCAGCGAGCCGCCCCCTTTCCACGAACCACCACGATTGGCTTCCATGACAGCGACTGTCAGCGCCCCGGCGGCCGGGACCGCCCCCGGGCCGGACCGAACGAAGGCGAAGCGACGATCCGGAGGCGGCCTCGGCCGCTACATCCTCGTCCGCGCCCTTCTCATCATCCCGACCATCTTCATCCTGGTCACCGTCGTCTTCTTCCTGATGCGGTCGACCGGAGACCCGATCACCGCGGCCCTCGGCGGGAAGCTGCCTCCGGCGCAGCTCGCCCAGCGCGTGCACGAGGCCGGATACGACCGGCCGATCATCGTCCAGTACCTCGAGTACCTGGGCCAGCTGCTGCGCGGCGACTTCGGGACGACGTTCACCGACAACCAGCCGGTCACGCAGGTGCTGCTGACGTACGGCGCCGCGACGCTGGAGCTGGCGTTCTACGCGCTCATCGTCGCGTTCATCGTCGGCATCCCGCTCGGCCTGATCGCCGCCTACTTCCGTGACAAGGCCCCGGATGCGGGCTTGCGGATCATGGCGATCCTCTTCTACGCCACCCCGGTCTTCTTCGTCGGCCTCGTTCTGAAGCTCATCTTCTCCATCTGGCTGGGCTGGCTCCCGGTCGCCGGACGCGCGTCGACGAGCTCCGAACTGGAGATGCAGACGCTCGACAACAAGACAGGCATCTACCTGATCGACGCGTTCCAGACCGGCGACCCGGCCGTGGTCGGTGACGTGCTGATGCACGCCATCCTGCCGGGGCTCGCCCTCGGTCTGCTGACCGCCGGCATCTTCCTCCGGCTGGTCCGCACCAACGTGATCGGGACGCTGTCCACCGACTACGTCGACGCGGCACGATCGCGTGGTGTCGGCGAATCGCGGCTGCTGCGCAAGCACGCCTACCGTCCGGCGCTCATCCCGATCATCACCGTCATCGGCCTGCAGATCGCCCTGCTCCTCGGCGGTGCCGTGCTGACGGAGTCGACGTTCGAGTGGAAGGGCCTCGGCTTCCAGCTCGTCCACTACCTGCAGGCGCGCGACTTCGTGGCCGTGCAGGGCATGGTCGTGCTGCTCGCCGTCATCGTGACCCTCACCAACTTCGTGGTCGACGTCATCGCGGCCCTCATCGACCCGAGAGTGAGGTACTGAGATGTCGACCGCATCGCTGACCTCCCGCAAGCGTTCCCTCTGGGACCGCCTGCCCGTCGTCCACCAGCTCCGCCAGAGCGTCGGCCTGCAGCGCGGGATGCTCGTGGTGGGCCTCGTGCTCACCGCCCTGTTCATCCTGACCGCGATCTTCGCCGCGGTCATCGCGCCGTACGGCTTCGCGCAGGCGAAGGCCGACGGGAAGTCGTTCGGCGCGCAGCAGCCGCCGAGCGCCGCGCACATCTGGGGCACCACGTCCGGGGGATACGACGTGTTCTCGCGGGTGATCTGGGGAGCGCAGACCGCGATCCTCGTCATCATCATCGCCGTCCTCCTGTCGATCTTCCTCGGTGTGCTGCTCGGACTCGTCTCCGGCTACTTCGGCGGCTGGCTCGACCGCGTGCTCGTCGTCATCTGCGACGCGATCTACGCCTTCCCCTCCCTGCTGCTCGCCATCGTCATGGCCATCGCGATCAGCGGCGGCCAGTCGAGCCTGTGGGGCGGCATCCTGGCGGCGGCGATCTCGATCACCGTCGTCTACATCCCGCAGTACTTCCGCGTGATCCGTTCGGAGGTCGTCCGGATCAAGGCGGAGGCGTACGTCGAGTCGGCGCGGGTCGTCGGCGCGAGCAATAGCCGGATCATGTTCCGGCACGTGCTGCGCAACTCGACCAGGACGCTTCCGCTGATCTTCACCCTGAACTCGTCGGAGGCCATCCTCACGCTCGCCGGCCTCGGCTTCCTCGGCTTCGGCATCGAGCCGACCGCCGCGGCCGAGTGGGGCTACGACCTGAACAAGGCCGTGGATGACGTGACCAGCGGGATCTGGTGGACCTCCATCTACCCGGGTCTCGCCATCGTGCTGGTCGTGCTGGGCATCACCCTGGTGGGCGAGAGCCTTAACGACCTGGCCGACCCGCGTCTGCGCGGCCGCCGCCGTGCGGCTGCGGCGTCCGGCGAGGTCGCCGAGACCTCGGTGGTCCCCGGCGGCACCCTCACTGCCGGACCCGGCGGGGTCGACGGCCTCGAGGGCGGCGAATCGTTCGACGAGCACGGAATCGAGGTGCGTCCATGAGCGACGTCGTACAGATCAAGGACCTCTCGGTCTCCTTCTCCACCGACGCCGGCGCCGTGAAGGCGGTCGACGGAGTGAGCCTCAGCGTCGCCCCCGGCGAGGTGCTCGCCATCGTCGGAGAGTCCGGGTCGGGCAAGACGGTCACCGCCAAGACGATCCTCGGGCTGCTGCCCGAGACGGCGACCGCTTCCGGTGCCGTCATCCTGCGCAGCCGCGACGGCAAGACCGAGGCGGACATCGTCTCCATCGGCAAGAGCAAGCTGCGCGAGGTGCGCGGCACCGACGTCGCCATGGTGTTCCAGGAGCCGTCGACGGCGCTGAACCCGGTCTACCCCGTCGGCTGGCAGATCGCGGAAGGTCTGCGGGCGCACGCGAAGCTGTCGAAGAAGGAGGCGCGCGAGCGCGCCATCGAGATCCTCGGCCGGGTCGGCATCCCGGAGCCCGAGAAGCGGGTCAAGTACTACCCGCACCAGTTCTCCGGCGGCCAGAAGCAGCGCATCGTCATCGCGATGGCGCTCGTGCTGAACCCCGGGCTGATCGTGGCGGACGAGCCGACGACCGCTCTGGATGTGACGGTCCAGGCCGAGATCCTCGACCTGCTGCGGCGCTGCCGCGACGAGTTCGGGGCCGCCATCGTGCTCATCACGCACAACATGGGCGTCGTCGCCGACCTGGCGGACCGCGTCGCGGTCATGTACCAGGGCAAGCTGGTCGAGCAGGCGGATGTGCGGACGCTGTTCTCCTCCCCGCAGGCCGACTACACGCGCAAGCTGCTCGCCGCGGTGCCGAAGATCGGCCAGGGCCTGATCGCCACGCAGGATCGTGCCATCGCCCGGGCCGAGCGCCCGATCGAGGCGCCGGTCGTCCAGGCGCGCGACCTGCGCATCCAGTACCCCGGCCGGCTCGGTCGCCCCGGGTTCGTGGCCGTCGACGGGGTCTCCTTCGAGATCCGTCCGGGCGAGGTGCTCGGCCTGGTCGGCGAGTCCGGCTCGGGCAAGACGACCATCGGGCGGGCCATCGCGGGCCTCAACAAGGTCACCGGCGGGTCGCTCGAAGTGCTCGGGATCGAGATGAACGGCGTCCGCGAGCGGCGGTTCCGCAAGGTGCGGAGCGACATCGGGTTCGTGTTCCAGGATCCGGCGTCGAGCTTCAATCCGCTGCTCACGATCGCCGAGTGCGTTGCCGAACCTCTCGTGGTGCACGGGCGCGCGAGCTCGGCCGCCGAGGCCCGTCGCCGCGTCGACGAGCTGCTCGAGGCGGTTCAGCTGCCGCGCGCCTACGGCGATCGGTACCCGCACGAGCTGTCCGGCGGTCAGCGGCAGCGCGCCAGTCTGGCGCGTGCGCTCGCGCTGGAGCCCAGCCTCCTGATCGCCGACGAGCCGACCTCCGCACTCGACGTGTCGGTGCAGGCGCGCGTGCTGGAGCTGTTCGCCGACCTGCAGAGGGAGTTCGGCTTCGCGTCGCTGTTCATCAGCCACGATCTCGCCGTGGTCGACCTGCTCGCCGACCGGATCGCGGTGCTTCACCGCGGAAAGCTCGTCGAGGAGGGGACAGGCGCCGAGGTGCTCGGCAACCCGCGGGAGGCGTACACCCAGCGGCTTCTCGCCTCCCTGCCCGTCCCGGACCCGGTCGAACAGGCCGACCGGCGCGAGGCGCTGCGGGAGTTGCAGGCGGAGAACGCCTAGGGTCGAAGATGTGAGTTCCGTCCCCGCCATCGTCGTCAGCGACCTGTCCGTCGAATACCCTGCGCGGGGCCCGAGCGCGTCATGCGTGGCCCTGCGCGGGGTGAGTTTCCGCCTCGAGCAGGGCCAGGTGCTCGGCGTGCTGGGCGAGACCGGCTCGGGCAAGAGCACGCTTGCGCAGGTGCTCTCCGGACGGGTCCTCCCTCCGCGTGCGTCCGATCCGGGCCCGCGGATCAGCGGGGGAGAGGCGTCCGTCCTCGGCCACCCGCTGCGGAAGGCGCGCAAGCGCGACCTGGCCGAGGTGACCTTCCACGTCGGCTACCTGCCTCAAGAGGCCGCCGCGACCCTGGAGCCGTCGCTGAGCGTGCAGGACAACGTCACGCTGCCGATCTTCGAGCGCGACGAGCACTACCCGCGGCGGACGGCGGGAGCCCGGGCGGCGACCATGCTCGACACCGTTCACCTGCCGCTGAGCGTGCTCAACAAGTACCCGTACGAGCTGAGCTCGGGACAGCGGCAGCGTGTCGCGCTGGCGCGGGCGCTCGTGCTCGGCCCCACCATCCTCGTCGCCGACGAGCCGACCGCCGGGATCGACGCGACCGTGCGCGACGCGGTGATCGACCTGCTCGGCCAGCTGCGCGGGCATCCCGACTTCTCGGCGGTCGTCGTGAGCCACGACCTGGCCGTGCTGCGCCGGGCGACGGATGTGTCGCTCGTGCTGCAGGGCGGCCGGCCGGTGGGCTACGGGCCGATCGAGGAGGTGCTCGCCGATCCGACGCATCCCTTCGTCGCGGGCCTCGCGCGAGCGCTGAAGCCGCCGGCGCAGCGCACGGAGCGGCGACCCCAGCGCGGGGCGACCCGGCGCGCGGCGGCGGAGAGCACGGCGGCGGAGAGCACGGGAACGGTGGACCAGCACGGAGTGGAGACGCGATGAGCGCAGAGGGAATGGACGAGACCGAGCAGACCGGGGCGCCGTCGCATCACCGGGCCGTGCTGGCCGTCGAGGTGACCGCGCTTCCCGAGGACCAGCGGCCGGAGCCCGGACCGATCGCCGTCCTGCCGCAGCCGTCGCAGCGTTTCGTGGATGCCGTCGAGTCGGCCGGCGGGACGGTCGAGCCGCTCTCCGAGCGCACCCGCGGTGTCGTCTGGCTGTCGAACACGCAGGCGGCGGACTTCCCGGCGGTGCTTCACGCGCATCCCGGCATCGGCTGGGTGCAGCTTCCGTGGGCCGGAGTGGATGCGTTCGCCGACGTCCTCGCGACCGAGGATCGCCCCGGGTTGATCTGGACCAGCGCGAAGGGCGCCTACGCGCAGCCCGTGGCCGAGCACGCCCTGGTGCTGAGCCTCGCGCTGCTGCGGGTGATCCCGAAGCGCGTTCGTGCCCGGTCGTGGGCGACGGAGCAGGAGGGACGGTCGCTGTACGGCCTCGACGTCGTCATCGTCGGCGCCGGCGGCATCGCCCTGGAGCTGATGCGGCTGCTGGAGCCGTTCGGTGTGCGCGTCACCATCGTCCGGCGCACCGCATCACCGGTGGAGGGTGCCGTCCGCACCGTGACCGCCGACCGGCTCAGCGAGGTGCTGCCCTCGGCCGACCTCGTGGTCGTCGCCGCCGCGCTCACCGGTGGAACGCGGCACCTGTTCGGCGCGGACGAGTTCGCGGCGATGAAGGACACCGCGTACCTGGTGAACATCGCGCGCGGCGGACTCGTCGACACGGATGCCCTGCTGGAGGCGCTGCGCTCCGGCACGATCGCGGGCGCGGGCATCGATGTGACGGACCCGGAGCCGCTGCCGGACGGCCATCCCCTCTGGGACGAGCCGAACGTGATCATCACGCCTCACCAGGCGGACACCCCCGAGATGACGGCCCCGCTGCTCGCCGAGCGCATCCGTCTGAACGTCCACGCCTTCCTCGACGACGGCAGGTTCGTGGGGGTGGTCGACCCGTCGGCAGGGTACTGAGGCTGGACGCGCGCGGGATGCACGCCCGATTTCTCCCGTGGCCGCGAACCTTGCTAGAGTAGCTTCGCTGATCAAGCATTCCTCGATAGCTCAATTGGCAGAGCAGCCGGCTGTTAACCGGCAGGTTCTTGGTTCGAGTCCAAGTCGGGGAGCGTTGTGAAACCCCCGGTCTTCTTCGGAAGGCCGGGGGTTTTCGTTGTGCGCCCTTCGGGCCTGCGATTTGCGCCAAATCTCTGTTATGGCGCGCGCAGAACGACGATTTGGCGCAAATCTGCGGCCCGCAGCTACTGCCAGCCGGGCTGCACGAGGCCGGTCTCGTAGGCCAGGACGACGAGGTGGACGCGGTCGCGCGCATCCAGCTTCGTCATGATCCGCGACACGTGCGTCTTCGCGGTGAGCGGGCTGAGGAAGAGCCGTTCGCCGATCTCCGTGTTCGTCAGGCCGTGTGCGACCAGGGTCAGCACCTCGCGTTCGCGCTCGGTGAGGTGCTGCAGCGCTGCCGCATCCGGAGCCGGTCGGAGGCCGCCCGACACGCGCTCGATGAGCCGCCGGGTCACACCGGGGGAGAGCAGCGCGTCGCCGTCGGCCACGACGTGGACAGCGCGGATGAGCTCCACCGGTTCGGTGTCCTTCACCAGGAAGCCGCTGGCGCCGGCGATGATCGCCTGCGCGACGTACTCGTCCAGCTCGAACGTCGTCACGATGACGATACGGGTGCCCGCGAGGGCCGGGTCTCCGACGATCTCGCCGGTCGCCCACAGCCCGTCGCCGTCGGGCATCCGGATGTCCATCAGCACGACGTCGGGATGCGTCTCGCGCACGAGGTCGACTGCCGCGCGGCCGGTCCCGGCCTCCCCGACGATCTCGACGTCGTCCTCCGCCTCCAGGAGAGCACGGAAGCCGGCGCGGACCAGGAGCTGGTCGTCGGCAAGGAGGACGCGGATCACGATGCGGCCCTGCTCGGCGCCGTCCGCGGCGCCGACGACGGGATGCGCGCCTCGACGAGGAGCCCTCCGCCGTCGGCCGGGCGGACATCGAAGCGGCCACCGAGCAGCTCGGCGCGCTCGCGCATCCCGACCATGCCCCGGCCGCCTCGCCCGATGCCCGCGGCGGCGGATTGGGCCGAGGTGCGGCCGTCTCCGCTCGCGGTGGTGGGCAGACCGCGGCCGTCGTCGCGCACGGTCAGCACGTACCAGCCGTCGATCTCGGTGAGGCGGATCGCAACGCTCGACGCCTGTGCGTGCCGGCCGACGTTGGTCAGGGACTCCTGGACGATCCGGTACAGCGCCAGCTGCGCCGCGGCCGACGGGGTCGAGGTCAGGTCGGTTTCGTAGCTGACGCTCAGGCCGGCCTTCTGGTACGTCTCCACGAGGACCGGGATGCGCGTGAGATCGGGTTCGGGGGAGCGAGCGGCCTGTTCCTCGGTACCCCGGAGGAAGCCGAGCACGCCGCGCACCTCTTCCAGTGCCTGGCTGCTGGTGGTCCTGATCGCCTCCAAACTCTCGCGGGCCTTCTCCGGACGGGAGTCGAACAGGTGGAGGCCGACCCCCGCCTGGACGCTGATCTGCGAGAGCGAGTGCGCGAGCACGTCGTGGAGTTCGCGGGCGATGCGGAGGCGCTCGGCCTCCGCCGCCGCCTCCCGCCGCGCCGCAACCTGGCGGGCGACCTCACGGAACCGCTCCCGGCGGTTGCGCAGGGCCTCGCCGACGCCCAGCAGAAGGCAGAGGATGAGCGCGACGATCAGGGGCCGCAGCATGGCGGCCGGCTGCCCGCGCAGCAGGTAGGCGGCGACCGGCGCGGCGATGGCGAATCCGGCGAGCGTCCACCACGCCCACACGCGCGCGCCTCGGACCACCGCGGTGACGACGGCGAAGGCCAGCGGGACGGCGGAGAACGGCGGTCCGCTGGTCACCGCGATGGCCGGGGCGCAGAGCACGGCGACGGCGACGACCGTGGGGCCGGGATGCCGGGGAGATGCGAGAAGGACGAACGAGGAGGCGAAGGCGAGCAGCGAGAAGGCGAGGGTCAGCGGGTCGTGCGACGCATCCCGTGCCGCAATGACGATGAAGGGCAGCTGGATGAGAGCGGCGACGATGACGGCGAACCAGCGAGCGCCGCGCGGGCGTCCGCGTTCGGTCCAGGGCGTTCGCTCCCAGCCGGGCGGCTCGGTGGGGGTGTCTCCGAAGCGCGCGTTCGCTCCCTGATCGAGGGGCGCGTTCCAGGGCATCTCCTCATGCTAGCCAGGGCACCTGGGCGTCACGTCCCCCGGCGGGTGTCTCGGGGCTACTCCCGAGGGAGTATGAGGGCGGCGTGCGGCGAGCTCACGGGTTGTGCTCGGCGTCGAACCCGCCGTCGTCCTGCTGCTGGCCGAACAGGTGGCCGAACGTCGGGCCGCCGAACGCCGTCAGTCCGGCCTCCCGCTCCAGGGACTCCCGGTTCTCCGCCTGATCGTTCTCGTACTCGGTGACCGCGTCATCCGGCTGTTCGTCGTCGGCCTCGTGGCGGCCGTCCTCGTGCTCCATGCGGGCATCGTACGGCCGCATGCCGCCCACGCGACAGTGCGCGCTTCTCGTGCTGGGGTCGCGAATGTGCTCCCCGGGGAGTAGGGCGGAACGCACCCGGGGGCGGATTCGGCGAGGGGGCCCGGCGGCGAGGCTGAGGGTGTCGGTCCGCGAGAGGCGCGGACCACTCACGATTGGACACGCATCATGCTCAGCTCACTGGCCACCGTCGTCGCCGCCGCGCCCTGCGCCGTCGCGTACGGCCCGCCGTTCGTCGGCTGGTGGTGGATCTTCATCCCGATCTTCTGGATCCTCGTCTTCGTCGCAATCTTCGGATTCGCCGGTCGACGTTGGCGTCGCGCTGCCGCAGCACGCGGTGGATACGACGGCTGGGGCCCGAACGGCGGCGTCCGCTCCGCCGAGAAGACGCTCGCGCAGCGGTACGCCAACGGAGACATCGACGAGCAGGAGTACCGGGCGCGCCTGGAGGTGCTGCGCGCGAACCGCGACAGCGCCTGATCGGTTTCTCCACAGGGCGGCCGGACGCGGAGTCATCCACAGCCGCGTCCGGTCCCGTCCGCCCCCGTGTGCGGCCCGGTAGTGTTGACCGGGCCGCACAGCCATGCGGCGGAAGGAGACGGAAGATGGACGTCATGGTGATCGCGGCCGCCGCGCTCGGCCTCGTCGCGCTCGTCTTCCTGGGCCTCTGGCTGTGGGAGCGCAGCCGCCGCATCCGCCTCCGCGACACTCGTCAGGAATCGGAGTGGGATCGAATCGACCGCGAGCTCGATCTCGCCGAGCAGGCCGGACGGTTCCGCATCATCGGCGACCTGGGCGATGTGGCCATCCAGTCGGTCTCGCGGCTCGTCGCGCAGGCCGAGGGCGTGCGGTACTCCGCTGCCGCCGACCCCGCAGCGGCCGCGCGATCGGCCGGCGTGCTCGAAACCTCTGCCCGCGATGCTCTGGCCGACCTCCGCCGGCTGCAGGCAGTCGCCCGAGAGGCGCAGGACGCCTCGTCACCGCAGCCCAGTCTCCACTCGGCACGCGACCTGTTCCGCGTCATGCGCGACGCCGGGCTCGCGGTCACGTTCACCGAGAGCGGGGAGCGCTTCGAACTCCGGCCCGGTGCCGAGCTCGCCGTCTTCCGCATCCTGCAGACGAGCCTGGAGAACGCGCTGAAGCACGGGGGTCCCGGCACGAACGCGGCGGTCGCCTTCGCCTGGACGCCCGAGGGCCTGGCCGTGAGCGTCGAGGACGACGGCATCCGCGCAGCCGCGCGTCGGCTCGGTCTCGACCGCGAGGGCGTCGACCAGGCCACCGCGTACTCGATCGCCGACGACGTCCGGGCGCTCACCGAGCACTACGAGGGAGCGGGCATCATCGAGATGCGCGATCGTGCCGCCCTATTCGGCGGCACCCTGAATGCGCAGACCGTCGCCGGGGTCGGCTTCACCCTGTCTGCGGTGTTCCCCGCACTGCGCCATCACAACGGCATCCACGGGGTCGACCTGCGGCGTTGACCGCAATCCGCCGAAGCAGCAGCGGTCCCAGGGCCGTCGATCGCGGCCGGGTCAGTCCTCGAGGTGGTCGCGTCCCGGCAGCCAGCTCAGCCCGGGCACGCCCCAGCTGTTCTTCTTCTGCGTCTTGAGGGCCGCCTTCCCGAAGGGATGCGTCAGCCGGTCCACGTAGAGCACCCCGTCGAGGTGGTCGTACTCGTGCTGGAAGATCCGTGCCAGCCAGCCCGTGGCCTGAACCTCGTACTCGGCGCCGTCGAGGTCGGTGGCCTGCAGGATGGCGCGCTCGGCCCGCCGCAGAGGGAACCGCTCGCCCGGGAACGACAGGCATCCCTCCGACTCGGTGTCCTCGTCCAGCTCGCCGACGCGCAGCGGGCTCAGCCACAGCGTCGGGTTGATCGCGACACCGCGGTGCGAGACGCCGTCGTCGTCGGTCCAGCCGTAGACGAACAGGCGGAGCGGCACACCCACCTGGGGTGCGGCGAGCCCGACGCCGGGGGCCTCATCCATCGTCTCGAACATGTCGGCGACCAGGGTGCGCACGTCGTCATCGATCTCGGCTACGGGGAGGGCGGGGGAGTGGAGGACGGGGTCACCGGTGATTCGGATGGGGATGACGGCCATTCAGCAAGACTATCCGGATCATTCCCGGTAGGGTCGTGGGGTGGGCACGGAACTGATGGACGCGTTCGACCTGTCGTATCAGCCCAGCCAGCTCCTGGGCATCCCGGTCGCGCTCGTCGGTGCCTGCTTCCTGTCCGTCGGCGCTCAGCTGCAGCACCACGGCGTTGCCAAGGTCGAGGCGACAGCGGGCCACGCGGACGGCGGACTCAGCGGCCGTCAGATGGGTCGTCTGCTCGCCCGCCCGTCCTGGGTGATCGGGACGCTGCTGCTCGGCCTCGCCATCGTCTTCCAGCTCGTCAGCCTGAAGCTGTCGCCGATCATCCTGGTGCAGCCGCTCGGCGTGGTCGGTCTCGTGATCACGAGCATCCTCAACGCCCGGGTCAGCGGGGTGAAGCTGAACCATCAATCCGTGATCGCGGTCACCCTCTGCGTCAGCGGCGTCGGCGCGTTCGTGCTGCTTGCTGCCGTGTTCGCGCGGGATCTGCCGGTCACCAGTCGCGCGCTGATCGTCATCCTGATCATCCTCGCCGTCGTGCTGATCGCGTTCGGCACCCTGTTCTGGTTCCTGCGCCACAAGTTCAAGGCGATCATCTACATCGTCGGCGCCGGCGTGCTCTACGGCTTCGTCGCAACGCTCGCCAAGGTCGCAATCGACCGCATCTCGAATCAGGAGTGGGACTGGCTGCTGGTCGCCTGCATCGTCGCGCTGCTGCTCGCCGCAGTGCTCGGCGCCTACTTCGTGCAGAACGCCTACTCGTCCGGCCCGCCGGACCTGGTCATCGCCGGCCTCACGGTCATCGACCCGCTGGTCGCCGTCACGATCGGCATCCTGGTGCTCAACGAGGCGGCCGGGGCGCCCTGGTGGGCCATGGTCGGGTTCGCGCTGACGGGCGCGGTCGCCATCCTCGGCGTGTTCCAGCTGGCGAAGTACCATCCACAGAGCGCGTCGGACGCGCCGGTAGCCGACCGCATTGCCGACGCCGCGGAGCAAACCCGCTTAGACTAGGCCGTTGAACGACCGGGCGCGACCATCCGCCCGGGCCGCGAACGCCGTCGCCGGATTCGCCATCCGAAGCCCACGACCGAGGGAACGAACCACGTGCCTGACTCGAGCGGACCGCATCCCACCCCTGCCGCCCCGGCTGAGAAGAAGCCGCTGACCATCGTGATGGGGTGCGACACCTTCGCCCCCGACGTCAACGGCGCTGCACGTTTCGCCGAGCGCCTCGCCGCCGGCCTGGTCGAGCACGGCCACGACGTGCACATCGTCGCACCGGCCGCGAGCCGCAAGCACGGCACCTGGATCGAGGAGCACGAAGGCCAGAAGATGACGGCGCACCGGCTCCGCAGCTGGCGCTGGTACCCGCACGACTGGCTGCGGTTCGCCCTGCCGTGGATGAGCAAGGCGAACGCGCGCCGGGTGCTCGACGAGGTGAAGCCGGATGTCGTGCACTTCCAGTCGCACATCGTGGTAGGCCGCGGTCTCGCGGCCGAGGCCGAGAAGCGCGGCATCCGCATCGTCGCCACGAACCACGTCATGGCGGACAACATCGTCGAGTTCACGCTGCTGCCGAAGTTCCTGCGCAAGACGTTCGTCAGGCTGGCCTGGGCGGACGCCCGTAAGAGCTTCGACCGCGCAGAGTCGGTCACGACGCCCACCCGCAAGGCGGCCGAGTTCCTCGAGGCGTCCACCGGACTCCGCGGCGTTCACGCCGTGTCGTGCGGCATCGACGCCCACAACTACACCCCCGACTTCACCCCGCGCACCGGCAACCGCATCCTGTTCGTCGGCCGTGTCACCGGCGAGAAGCACATCGACGTGCTGCTCAATGCGGTCAAGCTGCTGCCCGACGACCTGGACGCGCGCCTGCAGATCGTCGGCGGCGGCGACCAGCTCAAGAACCTGCAGTCGATGGCCGAGACGCTCGGTATCGCCGACCGCGTCGAGTTCCTCGGCTACGTGAGCGACGAGGAGCTGCGCCAGGCGTACACGCGCGCAACGGTCTTCGCGATGCCGTCGATCGCCGAGCTCCAGTCGATCGCGACGATGGAGGCCATGGCGTCCGCCCTCCCGGTGGTCGCCGCCGACGCCATGGCGCTGCCGCACCTGGTGCACGAGGGCGAGAACGGCCACCTGTTCCGCCCGGGCGACGCGCAGGACCTCGCGGACAAGCTGGAGAGCGTGCTGCGGCTGCCCCAGGAGGAGCTGGATGTGCTCAAGCGCGCGTCCCTCCGCATCGTCGCCGCGCACGACATCCAGACCACGATCAGCACCTTCGAAAGCCTGTATCGTGGGGAGCCGGTGGCCGAGCCGGTGACGGACGCGGCCCCCAGCGTGCCCGCTCCCGAGTGACCGGAGCCGGCGCACGATCGGGGCGGTAGCTCAGCTGGTCAGAGCAGGGAACTCATAATTCCTCGGTCACGGGTTCAAGTCCCGTCCGCCCTACTTCTCGTGTGATGACGCAGCGGGCACTCGGCAGGACGCTCGGGCGCACTTAGCGGAGGGGACGACGGGCGGGCTGGTAGAGTCCTCGGGTGAGTCAGACCCGTCGTGCCATCGCCGGCGGAATCCTCCTCGTCGGTGTCGCCACCATGCTCGCGAACGCGGCGTCGTACCTGCTGTCGATGTTCGCTGCACGACTCATGAGCGTTCCCGAGTACGGGGCGCTCGGCGCGATGCTCAGCGTGTCGATCATCGGGGGGACCGCAGCACTCGGCATTCAGGCGGTCGCGGCACGCCGCATCGCGAGCTCGGGGTCGGGAGCAGACGAGGAGCGGGCGGCCGTCGTATCCCTCGGCCTACGCCTCACCGCTCTGATCGCTGTCGTGGGGCTCGCCCTCAGCTGGCCGCTGGCCGTCCTCTTCGACGTCCCGTTCGCCGCCGTCGCCCTCACTGTGCTGTCGGTGGCTGCGTCGGTGATGGGGTTCGGAGCGCTCGGTCTGGTGCAGGGGAACGAGCGCCACGGCCACTACGGGTACGCGTACGCCGCGATCGGCTGCCTCCGTGCCGCCGGAGGAATCGTCGCCCTCTTCATCCACCCGGATGTGACCTCGGCCTGCGCGGGGATCCTTGTCGGGAGCATCGCGGGCACCGTCGCAGCCGTCATCATCGCGGGGCCATCGCGGCCCCGGCTGCGACTGACGCCGCGGCTCGCCCGGGAGTTCGCCGCGACAACGGGTTCGCTCGTCGCGCTGTACGCCCTCTCCAACGTCGACCTCCTGCTCGCTCGCATCTTCCTCGACGGGACGGGGTCGGGGGAGTACGCGCTGGGCTCCCTTGTGGCGAAGATCGCCTTCTTCCTCCCGTATGCCGTGATCACGGTGTTCTTCCCGAAGATGTCGGCGGGGACGATGCGCCACGCGTTCGCCCTTGCGACCGGTCTGTCGGCCGCGATCGGGGCGGTGGCGACCGTCGGAGCCGCCGTCCTCGCCGGTCCGCTCGTGTGGCTGATCGGAGGCGACAAGTACGCGGAGTTCGCGTCGCTCGCGTGGCTGTTCGCGCTCGAAGGCAGCCTGTTCGCCGTCGTCCAGGTGATCCTCTATGCAGGTTTTTCGTCGGAGGCGCGCGCTCTGGGCATCCTCACCGGCTGCGCGCTGATCTGCCAGGTGGTGGTCGTCTCCCTGTGGGCGCATCAATCGGTCTCAGCGATCGTCATCTGCACATCGGTGATCGCTGCCGTCCTCGTCGTCGTCGGGATCGTCGTGGAGTTGCGGAGGACAAAGGGCCGCGCGTCCGGCGCGGAGACACAGGGGCTCGTGGAGACGCCGCGCGGATGACCAGGGCGCGTGCGGCCCGCTGTTAGACTCCGCGGGGGTGTACGGACAGGCCGGCACCCGAGGCGCCCCATCGGGCACGACCACCGCGAGGATTTCCGCTCCAGCATGTCTCTCCAGATCAGAGCCGATTCGGCGAACCGTCTGTGGCCACGATCCACCAGCATCTTCCTCATCCTCGTCGGGGTGGTGCTGAGCGTCCTCTCGTTCATCGTCGTCATCAACATGCCGGCGCTGCCGTGGCACCCGGCGCGCTCGGACGAGCTGCAGGCGACCTACGACGCGTTCCGCGAGACCGGGACGCTGCTCATCAAGGCCGTGCACTCCGGCTCCTACTACACGCAGGTCCCGGCGCCCGGCCCGTGGGTCTCCGCCGCCTGGGATGACGACCCCGGCGCGTATATCGTCGCCAGCCTGATGAGCCTCGTCACGCACTCCGCCTCGGCCTACCCGGGGCTGGGCATCGCGGAGGCGCTCCTCGTCGCCCTGCCGCTGCTCTGGCTTCCGACCGCCGTCGCTCGTATCTTCAAGCGAGCCAGGGCCGGGTACGCCGTCGTGCTGCTGCCTCCGCTGATGTGGCTGCTGAACAACGGCACCATCCTCGCGGGCACGGAGTACGGCCTGTCCGACTCGGTGAGCACCACGCGGGTCTACGCCTTGTACGGCATCGCCGCGTCCATCGCCTTCCTGTCGCTCTCTCTGCTGGTGCTTTTCTGCACCTTCCGGCTCCGAACCAGCCTCCTCATCGCGGTGAGCTGCGGATTCGTCGTGCTTGCGGCGATCGGCGACCTCTCCCGCTCGCTGTCCGGGATGGGCGTCGCGGCCGGTGTGGGCGTGCTGTGGTGGCTGCACGTGCGGAAGAAGTGGCGCTGGCTGGCCGGGCTCGGAGCCGCCGTGGTCGCGGTCGTCCTCACTTTCGGGCTGCAGACGGCGACGATGACGGGCCTGAACGCCGCACGCAGCGCGACGACGGGCCAGAGCATGGCGGATCTCCCGAACGCGCACGGCACGTGGCATCCGCTGTACCTCGGCCTCGCCTACCCGCAGCCGATCACCGGCCAGCCGTCGCCGCTCGGCATCGTGTGGTCGGACAAGTTCGGCTGGGACAAGGCGCGCGCCGTCGACCCGGACGTCGTGATCGCGAGCGACAAGTACGACCTGATCATCAAGGACCTCTACCTCGACCAGGTCAAGGAGCACCCGCTCACGGTCGCGAAGCTCTACCTGCAGAAGTTCCTCTACGTGGTCAAGCACTTCGGGGCGATGCTCGCCTTCATCCTCGTCGGACTCGTGCTGGCACTGATGAGACGGGCGCCGCAACGCCGGCCGCTGGGGGCGGCGATCGCCGTGACGATCCCCACGATCCTGCTCGGTCTCATCCCACCGGTGCTCGTGATGCCGCTGCTGTACTACTACTCCGAGCTCACCGCGGCCCTGAGCATCCTCGTCGCGATCAGCCTCGGCGGCCTCGTCTGGTCGCTCACGTCGATGCCGGCACACGTGCGGGCTTCGGAGCGCAACCGCCTGAGCACGCGCGCGCTGCCCGGCGAGCCTCGGCCGGAGTCGCCCGTCCGCCTCAGCGTGATCGTCCCCACCCGCAACGGCTCGGCCGTGCTCGGCGGGACACTGGCCACGCTCGGCGCCGCCCTGACCTCCCGCGACGAGATCATCGTCGTCGAGAACGGCTCCACCGACGACACCTGGGAGATGTTGCAGCGTGAGCAGGCGTCGTGGTGCGGCATCCCCCAGCTCGTCTTGCGGCAGTCCCAGCCGGGCCTGGGCGAGGCCCTGCGCACCGGAGTCATGAACAGCCGTGGGAACCGCGTCCTGCTGACGGCCGACGACCTCCCGTTCGGGATGTCCGATTACGAGCAGTTCGAGCAGCTGCCGGACGACGTCGTGGTCGCCATCGGATCGAAGGCGCACCCAGACTCGCGCGTGCGCCGCTCCTGGCGGCGTTCGGTGCAGTCGCGCATCTTCCGGTTCCTCCGTGAGGCGCTGCTGCAGTCGAAGGTCGGCGACAGCCAGGGCACCATCTGGGCCGACGGCGACTGGTGCCGCTCGCTCGCGGTGGTGTCGCGGGAGTCCGGCCTGATGTGGACGACGGAGCTCGTGCTCGCGGCCGAGCAGCAGGGGCTCCGGGTCGTCGAGGTGCCCGTCGTGCTCAGTGAGTCGCACGAGACCGGTTCGAGCCGGTTCCGCTTCGGAGACGCCTGGCGGTCGGTCGTCGGGTTCACCCGACTGGCCGTGTACAAGGACGACTACAGCGACGAGAACTGGGTCGTGCCACTCCATCCGCCGGTATCCGTCCGGTCGGATGGTTCAATCCCCTAGCTATTCCGGGAGCCGGGGGTACCGTGACACGGCATGAACACAACCGGATGGATCGTCCTCATCGTCGTCGTGGTGGTCGTCATCATCGTGATCGCCATCATCGCCGCCACGGTGGGCCGCAACCGCAAGCGCGAGGCGGATCGTCGTAAGGCGGAGGAGATGCGGCAGTCTGCCGCGCAGACCGAACTCGAGGCGCGCGAGCGCGAGGCGAAGGCCGCCCGGGCCGCCGCCGACGCGAAGCAGGCCGAGGTCGACGCCGAACGTCTGCGCCGGGAGGCGGAGGAGCGTCAGAGCGCCGCCGCCGACGCCCGCACCGAGTCGGAGGAGGCCCTGCGCCGCGCCGACCATGTCGACCCCGACGTGCGCACCGACCGTCACGGCAACCGTGTCGACGACGGCGCGCGTGCCGACACCGCTGCACCGGCGGCCGCACCCGGCACGACGGCGGCTCCGGCCGCCGCACCCGGGACGACCGCGGCACCGGCCGCTCCCGCTCCCGATGCGGCACCTGTCGCCGATCGGCCGCAGGACCCGAACGGCGCGGTGGACGACTCGCCGCGCCGTGCCGCACGTCACGAGGCGCCCCGTTTCGACGACGGCACGGACGGCACCGCCCGCTGAGTCCCGCCCCCAGCTGCGGGCCGTCGGAAGCGAGACCGGCGGCCCGCACTTCTCTGTCGTCGGCGCGCACCGCGCTAGCATCGTCACGACCGGCACACGGGACGGAGGTGCGATGCCCGCCCTCGTCATCGTCCCGCATCGCTCAGTGGATGCCGCCCTCGTCGCGCGCGTCGCATCCCGTCTCTCGGAGGGCGATCTCGCGCGGCTGTCGTCGCTGCACCACGACCTCGACGGTCTCGCGGCCTTCGTCGCGGGGCGGGCAGCCCTCCAGCGCGTGCTGAGCGATGCGGGAGCCCCGGATGCGCGCATCGACGCGACCTGCCCGGACTGCGGACTGTCGCACGGCCGGCCGGTGGTCGTGGACGGCTCCGGGCGCCTCTCAGTCTCGGTCTCGCACGCGGACGGACAGGCGTTCGCGGTCGCTGCCCGGCATCCTGTCGGCATCGACGCGGAGACGATGGACGGCCTGCACGCGCGCGCACAGGCGATCGACGAGCTCGCTCCCGGCCACGGCGACCCCGGACGTCGGTGGACGGCCGTCGAGGCCGTGCTCAAAGCCGACGGGAGGGGGCTGCGACGGGATCCCGGTGCCGTGAGTGTCAGGCGGTTCTCCGCGCGCCTCGACGGCCGCCTCTACACGCTGCGCACCACGCGCGCGGGCGACTGCCTGGTCACCGTGGCGACGGGCCTACGTCGCAACGTGTGACCGCTGCGAGTTCAGCGCCCGAGCGACGGCAGCCGCGTCTCCCGCAGCCAGGCATCGAAGAAGCCGCCGAGCGGCTCCTCCGAGAAGCGTTCCGCGAGTGCCTCGAAGTCGGCGCTCGTGACCGTCCCGAACCGGTTCTCCCGCGTCCAGGTCCGCAACAGCTCGAAGAAGACGTCGTCGCCCAGCCGCAGCCTGAGTGCGTGCAGCAGGCACGCTCCCCGCTTATACACGCGGTCGTCGAACATCGAGTCGGGCCCGGGGTCGCCGAGCAACAGGTCGCCGGGCGTGACGCGCAGAGCGGCGTGGTGGATGCGCGCGTGCGCCGCCGCGGACATCCCGCCGGAGACCTCCGACCACAGCCACTCGGCGTAGCAGGCGAATCCTTCGTTCAGCCAGATGTCGTGCCAGGAAGCCAGCCCGACGCTGTTGCCGAACCACTGGTGCGCCAGCTCGTGCGCGACAAGGCGCTCCGAACCGTTGTGTCCGTCGGCGTGCGACGAGCCGAAGGTCGCCATCGCCTGGGATTCGAGCGGGATCTCCAGCGGATCCTCCGTGACGACGACCGTGTACGACGGGAACGGGTATGGCCCGAACAGCGTCTGGAAGCGCTCCAGCATCCGCCCGACGGGTTCGAAGTCGTGCAGCACGCGGCGTGCGAGAGCGGGCGGATAGGCGACCATCCACTCCACACCGGCCGTCCGCCGCGGTTCGAGCGTGTAGCGGCCGATCTGCACCGAGGCGAGGTAGGTCGCCGTCGGCTCCTCGCGCTCGAACGTCCACGTCCCGCGACCTCCGCTGACGCTGTGGCCGGTCGGCTCGCCGGTCGCGAGCACCGTGTACGCCTGCTCGGTCGACACGCGGATGCCGTAGGCGGCGCGGTCGGAGGGCCGGTCGTTGCACGGGAACCAGGTGGGCGCTCCGGAGGGCTGCGAGGCCACGATGACCCCGTCGGTCAGCTCTTCCCAGCCGAGCGTGCCCCAGCGGGTCCTGCGCGGCACGGGCGAGCCGTCGTAGGCGATCTCGACGACGAACTCCTCGCCAGCCGGGATGGGCGACGCTGGAAGGATGCGGAGGTGCGTCGCGCTCTGGCTGAACCGGGCGCGCTTCTGCCCGTCCACCCGCACCTTCTTGGCCTTGAGGTGCACCAGGTCGAGCATGATCGACGTCAGCGGGACCTCCGCCCGCGCGCGGATCAGCGCCGTCGCATCCAACCGGTTCGTCGTCACCCGGTAGTCGAGGTCGAGGTCGTACCGGAGGACCGAGAAGTCGTGGGTGCCGGAGCGGGGCAGGTAGGTGTGCGGTGCTCCGTCGCTCATCCGCCGGCCCGCGCCCGGTACTCGCGCACGACGACTTCGCGCCACGGACCGATCGGGTTGCCGCTCCAGCGGCTGCCCGCGGGGACGGTCTCGCCGCGCATCACGAGGGAGGCGGGCCCGACGGTCGCGTCTGCGCCGATATCGGCTGCGGGCAGGATGACGCTGTGCGGCCCGAGCGTTCCGCCGCGTTCGATGGTGACCTGGTCCATGCTCATGATTCGATCATGGAACAGGTGCGTCTGCACGACGCAGCCCCAATTGACGGTGGATGCGTCGCCCAGCGTGACCAGATCGGCCTCCGGGAGCCAGTAGCTGTCGATCCAGACGCCGGAGCCGATCCGTGCGCCGAGGCTGCGCAGCCACCACACCAGCGCGGGGGTTCCGGAGGCCGCCCAGGCGAACCAGGGCGCCGCGACCATCTCGGTGAACGTGTCGGACACCTCGCTGCGCCACACGAACGACGACCAGAGGGGATGCTCGCCCGGCTTCAGCCTCCCGATCAGCGCCCACTTGGCGGCGGTACTGAGCGCTGCGGCGACGGCGCCCGCGAGCAGGAGGACGGGCCCGCTCAGGATGATCGCCCAGATCGGCCCCCAGGTCACGTCCACGGCGCCCAGCGCGATGACGACGGCCAGGCCGATGGCGCACGTGACGATGACGGGCACGATCCGCAGCAGCTCCCATGCGGTGCGGGCGACCCGCAGGCGCGTCGGCGGCTCGAAAGTGCGCGAAAGGTCGGCGTCCTGCGTCTGGCGGCGGAGCTTCACGGGAGGAGAACCCAGCCACGACGTGCCGGCCTTCGCCTTGCGCGGAGCGAACGACAGCACGGCGACCAGCCCGTCGCGCGGGACGCGGTTGCCCGCTCCGGCCATCCCCGAGTTTCCGAGGAAGGCGCGCGCCCCGATGTCGACCGCGGCGATGCGGACGTATCCGCCACCGAGCTCGTACGACGCCACGAGCGTGTCGTCGGCGAGGAACGCGCCGTCGCGGATGCGCGTCATCCGGGGGAGGAGCAGCACGGTCGACGCCTCGACATCGGAGCCCACCCGGGCACCGAGCATCCGCAGCCAGACCGGAGTGAACAGGCTCGAGTACAGCGGGAAGAGCATCGTGCGGGCCTGGTCGAGCAGACGCTCCGTCGACCATGCCTGCCACCCCGTCCTGCTGCGGACCGGGTAGATGCCCTCGCGCATCCCGATGCCGAGCAGCCGGACCAACACGACGACCAGCGCGGCGAGCACGACGCCGGCGACGAGCGTGCCGGGAACCAGGCCGGCGGCAGCGCGGGCGATCACGTCGCCCCAGCCGGCCGCACCACGGAGGAAGGCGGCGACCACCGCGGCACCCGCCGCCAGGGCGACGACCGGGACGAGCGAGACGACGATCGACGACAGCGCGTACGCGGCGAGCCAGCGGGTCCGGCGCTGCGGACGCTCCTGCGGCCACCAGTCGTGCGCCCGGCCGACGCGGACCGCGGGGGAGCCCGACCAGTTCTGGCCCGCTGGCACCCGGCCGAACACGGCCGACCCCGGGGCGACGGTCGCGTTGCGGCCGATCTTCGTACCGGGCATGAGCGAGCTGCGTGCGCCGACCGAGCTGCCGGCGCCGATGCGGATCTCGCCGATCCGCACCACGTCACCGTCGATCCAGTAGCCGGCCAGGTCGACCTCCGGCTCGATGGATGCGCCGGCGCCGATCCGCAGCATCCCGGTCACCGGCGGCAGCGTGTGGAGATCGACGCCGCGGTCGATCGTCGCACCGAGCGCTCGGGCGTAGTACAGGATCCACGGGGCTCCCGCGAGGCTGGCGGCGCCGATCTGGTGGGCGACCTGCTCGGCCAGCCACAGCCGGAGGTGTACGCCGCCGCCACGGGAATGGTCGCCCGCCCGCACCCCGAGCAGGAGCAGCCGGGCGGCGACCACCGCGATCGCCATACGGCCCCACGGTGTGACGAACACGACGAGCCCGAGGATGAGCCAGACCGGGTCGGCCGCGGGCAGCACGTCGAACCCGCCGAAGGGCCGCAGCAGCGCGGATGCGGTCAGCAGGTACAGCAGCCAGCGGATGCCGCCGAGGATGAACAGCGGGATGCCGAGGACGGTCTGCAGTGCACGCATCCGCAGCGGGGTCGGCGGGACCACGTGCGTGGACGCGGCCGACGACGACGGCGAGCTCTCCGCCAGCGCCTGCGCCATCGCCCCGAAGCGCGGCGTCGCGTACACGTCGGCGACCGTGATGTCGGGATGCCGCCGGCGGATCAGCGACACCAGCTGCGCCGCCGCCAGCGAACCTCCTCCCAGGTCGAAGAAGTTGTCGTCGGGCCCGGTGACCGGCAGCCCGAGAACACTGCGCCAGTCGTCCGCCAGTGCGGCCGCGACGGGGTCGTCCGTGGTCGCGCCGTCGGACGCGGTGTCCTCCAGCGGCCACGGCAGCGCGGCCTTGTCCACCTTGCCGGAGGTACGTACCGGAAGCTCGTCGACCACGGCGAGCAGCGGAACGAGCGCGGCAGGAAGCGTCTCGCGCAGCTGGGCAAGCGAGGCCGCGCGGTCGAAGGATGCGGCATCCGGCACGGCCAGGTAGCCGACCAGGATGTCGTTGCCCGCGGTGGATCGGCGAACCGCGGCCGCGGCGCCGGAGACGCCGGGGAGCTGCTGCAGCGCCGACTCCACCTCGCCCAGCTCGATCCTCCTGCCGCCGACCTTCACCTGGTCGTCGGCGCGGCCCTGGTAGAACAGCCCGGCCGGGTCGAACCGCACCAGGTCGCCGCTCCGGTACGCGCGCTCCCAGCCGAGCGTGGGCATCGGTGCGTACTTCTCCGCGTCCTTCGCCGGATCGAGGTAGCGGGCGAGGCCGACGCCTCCGATGACGAGCTCGCCGCTCTCGCCGTCCGCGACCGGGCGGCCCTCCGCATCCACCACCGCCAGATCCCAACCGTCGAGCGGCAACCCGATGCGCACGGGCTCGCCCGCGACCAGCGGTGCCGCGCACGCGACGACGGTCGCCTCCGTCGGCCCGTACGTGTTCCACACCTCGCGCCCCGGTACGGCGAGCCGGCTCACCAGCTCCGGCGGGCACGCCTCCCCGCCGAAGATGAGCAGCCGGACGTTGTCCAGCGCATCCACCGGCCACAGCGCCGCGAGGGTCGGGACGGTGGAGACCACGGTGATGCGACGGGCGGAGAGCCAGGGGCCGAGGTCCATCCCTGTGCGAACGAGCGCGCGCGGGGCGGGCACGAGGCAGGCGCCGTGCGCCCAGGCCAGCCACATCTCCTCACAGGATGCGTCGAACGCGACCGAGAGCCCGGCGAGCACGCGATCCTGCGGGCCCATCGGCTCCTCCTGCAGGAACAGCCGGGATTCGGCGTCCACGAACGCGGCCGCGGACCGGTGCCGCACGGCGACGCCCTTCGGCGTTCCCGTCGAGCCGGACGTGAAGATGATCCAGGCGTCGTCCTCCGGCTCCGGAGGGGCGACGACGGGGAGCGCAGCCGTTGAGGGATGCGGCGCGTCGCGGAGCACCTGCTGCGGCGCGTCCTCGCCCGCCAGGACCAGTCCGGCATCGGTCAGGACCGCCCGGACGGCGGCCTCGCCGAAGACGAGGTCGGCGCGCTCCTGCGGGTCGTCAGCGTCCACCGGCACGTACGCCGCGCCGGCCGCGAGCACGCTGAGGATCGCCAGGTACAGCTCCCTGCTGCCCGAGCTCATCCGCACGCCGACCCGGTCGCCCCGGCTCACGCCGTGCTCGCGCAGACGGGCCGCGCCGGCCGCGACCCGCGCCAGGAGTTCGCGATAGCTCAGCGCTCCCGCGGCGTCCTCCAGTGCCGACGAGTCGGGGAAACGGCGCGCCGTCTCCGTCAGGATGTCGATCAGCGTTCGCGCGGAAGGCGCATCCTCCGACCGCAGCAGCAGACCGGCGCGCGGGCTGCCGGCTGTCGGCACGTCGCCGTCGGACACATCGGTCAGGGGAGCATCGGCCACGGCCGCACGCTACGGGTGCCCGGTAAAGCGCCGGTGAACGGACGCCCCGATCACCCCTCGCCCAGCGCGTGCAGCAGCTGGGCCTTGTTCATGCGCGAGTACCCCTGGATGCCGCGAGCCTTCGCCCGGTCGCGCAGCTCGCGGAACGTCGGGATGCCGGTGCTCGACGCGGGCGCCGCCACGTGCTCGACGATCTGCTTCGCCGAGGTCCGTGCGTCGTCCGCGGTCTTCTTCGCCCGGCGGACCGCCTTCTTCGCATCCTTCGCGGCCTGCTGGAGGCGGTCGGCCAGATCCTCCGCCTCGCGCCGTGTCTTCTTGTCGAGCTTCTTGACCGCCTGCTCCGCTTCGCCGACGGCGACCCGCGCCGCGTCGAGTGCCTTCTCGGCGGCCTTCTCGGCCTTGCTCTTCGCCACAGCCCCTCCTTCGGGTTCCGCCCTGCTGGGGCTTACCCTACGGCGCGGGGAAGCTGTGGGGACTAGTGGATTTCCGCGTCCTCTTCCAGGCGGCCGAGCAGCGCGTCCAGAATGGGCCGCTGGGCTTTCGTCAGCTTCAGGCGCGCGTCGTCCACGGAGAACCACCGGGCGTCGTCGATCTCCGGGAACTCCTGCATCCGCCCGGATCGCGGAGGCCACTCCAGCTCGAACGTGTTGCTGTCGATCGCGTCCGGCTCGAACTCCGACTCGGCGGCGAACACGACGATCGTCTTGCCCGAACCACGGAACTCGCCGAGCGGAACGTAGTCGGCATCCGGCGCGGGGGAGCCCATCTCCTCGGCGAACTCGCGGCGCGCGGCGGCCAGCTCGTCGCCCAGGTCGTCGGACTCCACGATGCCCTTCGGCAGCGACCACGCCCCCTCGTCCTTGCGCGCCCAGAACGGCCCGCCCATGTGGGCGATCCACACCTCGACGGTCGCGCGACGGCGGTAGAGCAGGAGGGCGGCGCTGCGGACGGGCATGCGTCCAGCCTCCCACGCCGCGTCTCCGTATGACAGCGCGGCGAGAGCGGCGGCCGGCGGCGACTAACGTGGAGCTGTGGACTCGGGAGACGCGTGGGTGGAAGGGCCGGACGGCCAGCGGTTCTGGGGTCGGTTCGGCGCCGCCGGGCTGCTCGTGCACGACCTGCGGCGCGGCATCCTGCTGCAGCACCGGGCCGACTGGAGTCACTTCGGCGGCACCTGGGGGCTCCCGGGCGGAGCGCGCCACGCCGGTGAGAGTGCTGTCGACGGCGCGCTGCGGGAGGCCGCGGAGGAAGCGGCCGTACCGCCCGACGCGGTGCACGTGCTGTTCGAGAGCGTGCTCGACCTCGGCTTCTGGTCGTACACCACCGTCGTCGGTCAGGCCGTGCGCCCGTTCGAGCCGCACATGGCGGACGTGGAGAGCATCGAGCTGCGCTGGGTGCCGGTCGACGAGGTGAACGCGCTCCCACTGCATCCCGGCTTCGCGGCGTCGTGGCCCCAGCTCCGCGCGCGCCTCACCGCCCTCTCGGACTGACCGCCCAGCCAACCTGACGCCCCAGCCAACCTGACACCCCAGCCAACAGCACCTGAGTTTTTCGGGTCGACACGCGGGATCGGGCCGGAAAACTCAGGAGCTGTTCGCTGGGGGCGTGGGTTACGAGGCTACGCGCGGCCAGAGGAGGGCGCCGGCGACGTCCTCGCAGCCGTCGGGCAGACCCGTGTACGACGCGGCACCGGGATACGGCACCGTGCCCGGGTACGCCGGTGCCCCGGGATAGCCGGGCCGGCCGCGGTACGGGGCGTCGGCGCGGGCGAACAGCCGGTCGCCGCGGACGGTTCCCAGATAGTCGCCATCGGGCGTGACGGCGTCGTCGTCGCCCCAGGGGAACCATCCGATCCAGTCGCCATCGGGGTTGAAGAGGTCGCGGGAGGTCAGGTCGCTTCGGAACGCGATCCAGACCCCCTGGCTGTCGTGCAGGTAGACGGTCATCGTCGATCATGCCTTTCGGGTCGGCATCGTCGTTCCGTGAATTATCCTCAGCTGCGGGCGCGCACGCAAGCATTGGGGCGTCGGTCCGTGTCGGCGGTCGCGGCGAGAATGGGAGGGTGCACATCCTCCTTGAGCGCGTCGGGCGCGGCGACGTCCGCGCGACGTGGCTCGATTCGTCGCACGGCGGCGGGGCCGGGCGGAGCGAGACGCTCGCGCTCGACGCCCTGCCGGAGTTCGTGCGCACGGAGGAGACGGGCGCGGGAGGCGGCGGCGATCGGCCGCGCTGGGTGTGGGATGACACACGGGCCTGGTATCCCGCGCTCCTCTCCGCCGGGGTGCGGGTGGAGCGCTGCGTCGACCTGCGGCTCTGCCACGTGATTCTCCGCAACTCCACGCTGACCGCATCCACACCTCTGGCGCGTGCCGAGCCCGGCCGCTGGGATGTGGCGGTCGAGCCCGAGGCGGAGGCCCCCACCGCGCATACTGCTCTCTTCGACTTCGACGAGGCCCTCTTCGATTCTGAGGAGCCGGCCGAGACGGCGAACGCGACCACGCCATCCATTCGCGACGAGTTCGCAGCGCAGGAGGAGGCCGTCGCCGCGAGCGCCGACCCGCGCCGCCTGCGGCTCCTGCTCGCGGCCGAGTCCGCAGGCGCGCTCATCGGAGTGGAGCTGCAGCACGCCGGCCTGCCCTACAGCGCCGAGCGGCACGACGAACTGCTGACCGACCTGCTCGGCCCCCGTCCCGCGTACGGTCGTCCCGCCGTACTGGAGACCCTCGCGCGGGAACTCCGCGACCAGTTGGATGCGCCCGATCTGAACCCCGACAGTCCGCCGGACCTGCTCAAGGCCCTGCAGCGCGCCGGCATCATGGCGACCTCGACGCGGTCGTGGGAGCTCCGGCGCATCGAGCACCCCGTCATCGACCCGCTGCTGCGCTACAAGAAGCTGTCGCGGCTGCTGACCGCGAACGGATGGACGTGGCTGGACGCCTGGGTGCACGACGGCCGCTTCCGGCCTGACTACGTTCCCGGCGGCGTCGTCACCGGCCGCTGGGCGACCCGCGGCGGCGGCGCGTTGCAGCTGCCGCGACAGGTCCGCGGGGCCGTCGTGGCCGATCCCGGCTGGAAGCTGGTGGTGGCGGATGCCGCCCAGCTCGAGCCGCGCGTCCTCACCGGACTCTCCGGCGACCAGGCGATGGCCGCCGCCGGCCGGGGCAAAGACCTCTACGAGGGCATCGTCGCGTCCGGCGCCGTCGAAGCCCGCGCGCAGGCGAAGGTCGCCATGCTCGGCGCGATGTACGGGGCGACGACGGGGGAGAGCGGCCGACTGATGCCGCGGCTCACGCGCGCCTTCCCGCGGGCCGTCCGGCTCGTGGAGGAGGCGGCGCGGGCGGGGGAGCGCGGCGAGAAGGTCACATCCCGGCTCGGCCGCAGTTCGCCGGTTCCGGGCGGCCGATGGGCTGCGGCTCAATCGGCGGCGTCGGCGTCCGATGCGACCGAGGCCGACGAACGGCGCGCCCGCAGCCTGTCCCGTGACTGGGGCCGGTTCACCCGCAACTTCGTCGTGCAGGCCAGCGCCGCCGAATGGGCGCTGTGCTGGATGGCCGAGCTCCGCAACCGCCTGACCGCTCTCGCGCCGGATGAACCCCTCACCGCATCCCCGCATCTCGTTTACTTCCTGCACGACGAGGTCATCGTCCACACCCCGGAGGCGCTGGCGGACGAGGTCGCTGCCGCCGTGCACGCCGCGGCGCAGCAGGCGGGCAGGCTGCTGTTCGGCGGATTCCCGGTGGAGTTCCCGGTGACGGCCGCGATCGTCGACAGCTACGCTGAGGCGAAATGACATCGCCCGCGGAATGCCCGAGTGTCGGAGTTGGTTGTCACCTCCGACCTGACCGAGGATGGAGACCATGACCGACACCGCCGCTGCCGCTCCCACCGACCCGAACGCCGTCCTGGCCCGCTACCGCGCCCGCCGCGAACAGGCCGTGACCGCGCCGCAGGGCAACCTGGCGCTGGTGAACACCCAGTGGATCACGGGAGAGCCGGACTCGGAGCAGCCGATCTGGGGCGTCCCCGGTCTCTGGTCTCCGCTGCCGAAGGGCCAGTCGGGCCTCAAGGTCACCGCCGCGGCGACCGACAACATCTTCGTCGACGACGTCCTGGTCGACGGCTCGGCGATCGTCCGCGGCAAGGATGACCCCAACCCCGGCACGATCCGTTTCAGCGACACGGTCAGCGGATTCGTCATCGCCAGCGAGGACGGCGACTACGCGCTCCGCGTGTGGGATGCGAACTCCGAGGCGATCCAGGAGTTCGGCTCGATCGACGCCTTCCCGTTCAACCCGGAGTGGATCATCCAGGCCGCGTTCACCCCGATCGAGGGCGGCAAGACCGTCGGCTTCGAGCACCTCAAGGACGACGGCGCAACGCGCGACATGGTCATCCCGGGCGAGATCACTTTCACCAAGGACGGCGTCGACTACAACCTCGCCGCGTTCAAGGCCGGCCGTGCCCTCCAGCTGGTCTTCGCGGACACCACGAACGGCGACAGCACCTACTCGGTCGGCCGGTTCCTCTTCGTGGTGCCGAACGAGGACGGCACGGTCACGCTGGACTTCAACCTCGCGGTCCTGCCGCCGTGCGCGTTCAGCTACAACTTCAACTGCCCACTGCCGCCGGCGCAGAACCGCTTCGCCGTGCCGATCGAGGCCGGCGAGAAGAACGTCCTCAACACGCAGGGCGAGCTGCTGCACTAGGGCGCGCTGCGGCTCTCCGCCTGCGGTGCGGCTGCCGGCGGAGCAGCCGCCTCGGAGGCCGGCCGACGGCCGCGCCGCGGACGCTCGGGGGAGCGCGGTTGCACCAGCGCGCCGGGATGTGACCGCAGGGTGGCCGCGACCTCGTCCAGCCACTCGATGGCCGCTTTCGCGCCCAGTTCGGCCGCGCGGTTCGCCGCGAGCAGGGCGCGCGAGTCCGCTTCGTGGGTGAGGTAGCGGATCTTCTCTGCGTAGGCGGCGCGATAGCCGTCAATGACGACCAGCGCATCCACCCCCTCCAGGGAGGCGGCGATCAGCACCTGGTCCTGCATCTCGTCCCAGTCCGGGCGGCCGTCGGTGGGTGCACCGCCGAGCCAGGCTGCTGCCGCCGCCCGTCCCGCCGCGGTCAGCTCGTAGAGGGGAAGGCCGTCGTCGGTGGCGCCTGCGGAAGCGACGAGACCCTGATCCGTCATCCGGTCGAGCGTCGAATACACCTGGCCGGGATTGAGCTGCCGTCGGTGTGCGGCACGGCAGAGGAACTCGCTCTGGAGCTGCGAGCCGTAGGCAGCGCCCTGGGTGAGGAGTGCGAGGAAACCGTTCTGGACCGACATACTCGGTATGCTATTACGTCCGGTGTTCGCCCGGCGAGCGAATCGCCGAATCACAATCTTGTAACTCCCCGCGGTTCTCGGGCATAATCGTGGCAACGCGCGCGAGCGCTACCGCAACTTCACACGCCGAAGATTTCCATCCGTTCCTGGTCGTAGGGGAAGACGCACCAACGAACGGAGGAGAACCATGTCGGCACACGTCGCTCGAGGGGTGCTCTACGTGCACTCCTCTCCCAGCGCGCTCTGCCCCCACATCGAGTGGGCGGCGGGTCGCGCCCTCGGGCGTGCAGTGAACTTCACCTGGGAGTCGCAGCCCGTGCTCAAGGGCTCCCAGCGCACGGAGTTCTTCTGGGACGGCCCTCCCGGCACCGGCGCGCGCCTCGCGTCCGCCCTGCGCGGTTGGGAGCACCTGCGCTACGAGGTGACGGAGGACGCCGGTCACGGCACCGACGGCGGCCGGTGGATGCACACGCCCGATCTCGGCATCTTCTTCGCCCAGGTCGACACGGCCGGCAACATGGTCGTGCCGGAGGACCGCATCCGCTACGCCATGGAGATCGCGGGTGCGAACGCCCTCGAGCTGCACCGCGAGCTCCGGCTGGCCCTCGGTCAGGCGTGGGACGACGAGCTGGAGCCCTTCAGGCACGCCCACGACGACACATCGGTCATCTGGCTGCACAACGTCGGCTGACCGGCGTACGACTCCCGCGGCGGGCCTGGCACGGCCGCCCGCCTGCGGTGAAACAGAGAAGGCCCCGCTCATGACGAGCGGGGCCTTCCTGTGTCCGTGCGTCGACTCAGTAGCTGCGGAACGCGGCGACGGCGTTGTGGCCGCCGAAGCCGAAGGAGTTGCTGATGACGAGCTGGGGTTCGTCGCCGAGCGGCTGCGGCTCGCTCTTCACCTGCAGCGGGATCGCCGGGTCCATCTCCGTGATGTTGATCGTCGGCGGTGCCTGACGGTCGCGAATCGCGAGGATGCTGAACACGGCCTCCAGCGCACCCGTGCCGCCGAGCAAGTGTCCGGTGGACGCCTTGGTGGCGGAAACCGGGATGCCGTGGACGCGCTCACCGAACACCTCGCGCAGCGCCACGTACTCTGACGGGTCGCCCACCGGCGTGCTGGTCGCGTGCGCGTTGATGTGGGTGACGTCGTCCGGCACAGCACCTGCGCGGTCGAGGGCGATGCGCAGAGCACGGCTGGCGCCGCGGCCCTCCGGGTCGTTCGCGGTGATGTGATACGAGTCGGCGGTCACTCCACCGCCCGCGAGCTCGGCGTAGATCCGGGCGCCGCGAGCGAGGGCGTGCTCCTCGGTCTCGAGCACCAGGCTGGCCGCGCCCTCACCCATCACGAAGCCGTCGCGGTCGACGCTGTACGGGCGGGAGGCGTGCGCCGGGTCGTCGTTGCGGCGCGAGAGCGCCTGCATCGACGAGAACGACGCGACGGTGATCGGGTGGATGGCGGACTCCGTGCCACCGGCGATGACCACGTCCGCGAGACCCAGCTGCAGGTGCTCGTAGGCGTTGACGATCGACTCGGTGCTGGAGGCGCAGGCGGAGGCGACCGTGCGGGCGTAGGCACGCGCCTCGAAGTGCATGGAGACCGCGGCCGATGCCGCGTTCGGCATGAGCATCGGGACGGTCATGGGGAGGACACGGCGCGGGCCGCGCTCACGCAGCGTGTCCCAGGCGTCGAGCAGCGTCCACACGCCGCCGATTCCGGTGGCGTAGTCGACACCGAGGCGCTCAGGCGCGACATCCGGACGGCCGGCGTCCTCCCAGGCCTCCATGGCGGAGATGAGGGCGAACTGGCTGGACGGGTCAAGACGCTTGGCGACGGGACGCTCCAGCACCTCCTCCGGGCGCACCTTGGCCTCTGCGGCGAAGGTGACCGGCAGCTCGTACTGGGCGACCCAGTCGTGCTCGAGGGTGCGGGCGCCGGAGACGCCGGCGAGCAGGGCGCTCCAGCTCTCGGGGGCGGTGCCACCGAGGGGCGAGGACGCGCCCATACCGGTGACGACGATCTTCTTGGTCATAACGGCAACTCTCCTGAATGAGGATGGCGGCGCTCGGTCAGAGCGCTGCCGCACGCGCGGGCGGCGACACGGTCGCGCGCCGCCCGCGCGGAAGAATCCTGGCTCTGCGCCTAGGCGTTCTGCGCCTTGACGATGAACTCGACCGCATCTCCGACGGTCTTGAGGTTCTTGACCTCCTCGTCGGGGATCTTCACGTCGAACTTGTCCTCGGCGTTGACCACGATGGTCATCATCGAGATCGAGTCGATGTCGAGGTCGTCGGTGAACGACTTGTCCAGCTCAACCGTGTCGGTCGCGATGCCGGTCTCGTCGTTGATGAGCTCGGCCAGGCCGGCAAGAACTTCTTCGGTGGACAATGCCATGGTTTTTCTCTCCTTGAGGGGGGTGTCGTTGTGACCGGGAAACAGTCTAGGGCAGCACGACGACCTGCGCGCCGAACACCAGACCGGCCCCGAAGCCGATCTGGAGCGCCAGGCCGCCGCTCAACTCCGGGTGTTCCTGGAGCAGTCGGTGGGTCGCGAGGGGGATGGATGCGGCGGACGTGTTGCCCGTCGTCTCGATGTCGCGGGCGATGGCGACGGTCTCCGGAAGCTTCAGCTGCTTGGCGAATTCGTCGACGATGCGCATGTTTGCCTGGTGCGGGATGAACGCGGCCAGCTGGTCGGGGGAGACCCCGGCCTCGTCGAGCGCCTGCTTGGCGACCTTGGCCATCTCCCAGACCGCCCAGCGGAAGACCGTCTGGCCCTCCTGGCGGAGGGTCGGCCACAGCTTCTCGCCGTCGCGGAACTCGAGGAGCGTGTTGCCCATCCCGACCGCGTCGGCCTTGGAGCCGTCGGAGCCCCACACCGTCTTGGCGATTCCGGGGTAGTCGCTCGGGCCGATGACGACGGCGCCTGCGCCGTCGCCGAGCAGGAACGAGATGGTGCGGTCGGTCGGGTCGACGACGTCGGAGAGCTTCTCGGCGCCGACGACGAGCGCGTAGTGCGCTGCGCCGGTGCGGATGAGCGCATCCGCCTGGGCCACCGCGTAGGCGTACCCGGCGCAGGCGGCGTTCATGTCGTACGCGGCGGCCGGGTTGGCGCCGACGCGGTCGGCGAGCACGGCGGCGATGGACGGCGTCTGCTGCACGTTCGAGACGGTCGCGACGATGACGGCGTCGATCAGCTTCGGGTCGACGCCCGACTTCGCGATGGCCTCCTTCGACGCCTCGGTGGCGAGGTCGACGGCGAGCACGTTACGGCCGGCGCGGGTGCGGGTGATGATGCCGGTGCGCTGCCGGATCCACTCGTCGGAGGAGTTGATCGGGCCGACCAGGTCGTCGTTCGGCACGACGTTCTCGCCGCGGGCGGCGCCGATCGAGAGGATGCGGGTGTACTGCGGGCCGTGCGACTGCTGCAGGGTGGGGTGGGTCATCGGGGGAGCTCCTTGCGGCCTTACGCGGCCTGGTCGATGAGGTCGAAGGCGGCCGGCAGGTCGTCGGGGGTCTTGATGGCGACGGTCGGCACGCCCTTCAGGCCGCGCTTGGCGAGGCCGACGAGCGCGCCGGCGGGGGCGACCTCGATCAGGCCGGTGACGCCGGCCTCCTCGAAGGCCTTCATGTCGAGGTCCCAGCGCACCGGCGACGAGACCTGGCCGACGAGGAGTCGCAGGAACTCGGCGCCGTCGGTCACCTCGGAGCCGTCCTTGTTGGTCCAGAGGCGCAGCGTCGGGTCGTTCGTCGTCAGAGTGGAGGCGAACTGCTCGAGCGCCGGGACGGCGGACGCCATGTACCGGGTGTGGAATGCACCGGCGACCTGCAGCGGGATGACACGCGCGCGGGCCGGCGGGTCCTCGGCCAGCTGGGCGAGCGCATCCAGAGCGCCGGCGACGACGATCTGGCCGCCGCCGTTGTAGTTGGCGGGGGAGAGGCCCAGCTCGTCGAGGCGGGTGAGGAGCTCGGTCTCGTCGGCACCGATCACGGCGCTCATGCCGGTCTGCGCCTCGGCGGCCGCGCGGGCCATGGCGGCGCCGCGCTCGCGCACGAAGGCGACGGCGTCGGTCTCGCTGAGGACACCGGCTCCGGCGGCCGCGGTGAGCTCGCCGACGGAGTGGCCGGCGATGCCGCCGACCCGATCGCGGCGCCCGTCGGCGAAGAGTGCGGACAGCGTCAGCAGTCCGGCCGAGACGATGAGCGGCTGAGCGATCGCGGTGTCACGGATGGTGTCGGCGTCACTCACGGTGCCGTGCGCCACCAGGTCGATGCCGACCGCGTCGGAGATGCCGGTGAGCTGGTCGCGGAACGAGGACTCGCTGAGCCAGGGGTCCAGGAAGCCGGGGGTCTGGGATCCCTGACCCGGGCACACGATGACGATCACGGTTTCCAGTCTGCCAATCTTCCGCCAGGCGGATGTGTCGGATGGATACGAACTATTCGAGAATGCTTTGTGGTTGTCTACAACTCAGTCGCCGCGGCGGGGCGAGTCGGGCTCGTTGATCGAGCCGACGATCAGCGCCGCCTGCAAGATCAGGGCCTCGCGCGCGCCGGTCGCATCCCAGCCGATGACCTCGGAGACGCGCTTCAGGCGGTAGCGGACGGTGTTCGGGTGCACGAACAGCTCGCGCGCCGTCGCCTCCAGCGACCGGCCGTTGTCGAGGTAGCACCACAGGGTGGTGAGCAGCTCGGTGGAGTAGCCCTGCAGCGGGCGGTAGATGCGGCTGATCAGCGTCGCGCGGGCGAGGCCGTCGCCGGCGAGAGCGCGTTCCGGGAGCAGGTCGTCCGCGTGCACCGGGCGAGGGCAGTTGCGCCAGGCCCGGGCGACCGCGAAGCCGGCGAGGGCCGCCTTCGCGCTCTTGGACGCATCCACCAGGCTCGGGACCTCGTGGCCGAGCACCAGGTGGCCGGGGCCGAAGCCGGGCTCCAGCTGCTGTGCGATCTCCATGAACGAGACCACAGGGGCGGCGCCGATCGCCTCCTCCGGCGTGCTGTTGCTCGGCCAGGCGCGGCCGATCACCAACACCAGCCGGCTGCCCTGCACGCCGATCAGCACGTCGGCCGACATGTGGCGGGCGGTGCGGCGCAGCTGGTCGACGTCGAGCATCTTCGGCGCGGTGCCGACGAGGACGCTGACCTCGCCGTGCCCGTGCCAGCCGAGCGCGGCGATGCGGCTGGGGAGCTCGTCGTCGTACTCGCCGGTCAGGATGCTGTCGACGACCAGGGCTTCGAGGCGTGCATCCCACAGGCCGCGGGCCTCAGCGGCACGCGCGTAGACGTCGGCCGCCGCGAACGCGATCTCGCGGGAGTACAGCAGGATGGCCTCCCGCAGATCCTCGCTTCCCGCCGTCTTCACGCGCTCCTCGACCACCTCGACGGTGATCTTGATGAGCTGCAGCGTCTGCTGCAGGCTCACGCTGCGGAGCAGCTCGCGGGGGGCCGCGCCGAACACGTCGGCGGCGATCCACGGCGTCGAGCGGGGGTCGTCGTACCAAGAGATGAACGACGAGATGCCCGCCTGGGCCACCAGGCCGACGGCGCTGCGCCGGCCCGGTGGCATGTCGCGGTACCAGGGGAGGGTGTCCTCGAGCCGCTTGAGCGTGGTCGTCGCCAGCTCACCCGAGATCTTGCGCAGCCACGCGAGCGTCTCGGGCTTCGTCCTCTCCACCTGGCCGCCAGCCACGGGAGCCGTTACGCCTCGCCGCCCGCGCTGCCCGTGGTGCCGGCGTTGACGTCGTGCAGGAGGTACTTCTCGATCGCCCAGGCGGGGGCGTTCGGGTCGACCTTGCCCTGCGCGGCGAGGAGCTCCAGCGTCCGCACCACCATCGACGGTCCGTCGATCTTGAAGAACCGGCGAGCCGCGGGGCGGGTGTCCGAGAAGCCGAAGCTGTCGGCGCCGAGGGTCGCGTACTCGCCCGGGACGAACTGACGGATCATGTCCGGCACGGCGTGCGAGTAGTCGGTGACGGCGACGAACGGGCCCTCCGCATCCTGCAGCTTGCGGGTGACGTAGGGCACCTGCTTCTCCTGCTGCGGGTAGAGGAAGTTGTGCTCCTCGGCGGCGAGACCGTCGCGGCGCAGCTCGCCCCACGAGGTGACGCTCCACACATCGGCGGAGACGCCCCAGTCCTGCGCGAGCAGGTGCTGGGCCTCCAGGGCCCACGGCACCGAGACGCCCGACGCGAGCAGCTGGGCCTTCGGCCCGTCGCCCTCGCCGGCGCGCAGCTTGTAGACGCCGCGGACGATGCCGTCCACATCCACGCCCTCCGGCTCGGCCGGCTGGACGATCGGCTCGTTGTACACCGTGAGGTAGTACATGACGTTCGGGTCCGGGTGGTTGCCGCCGTACATCCGCTCGAGGCCGGCGCGCACGATGTGGCCGATCTCGTAGCCGTACGCCGGGTCGTACTGGACGACGGCCGGGTTGGTGGATGCGAGCAGCGGCGAGTGGCCGTCCGCGTGCTGCAGACCCTCACCGGTCAGCGTGGTGCGACCGGCGGTGGCGCCGACGAGGAAGCCGCGCGCCATCTGGTCGCCCGCCGCCCACAGGGCGTCGCCCGTGCGCTGGAAGCCGAACATCGAGTAGAAGACGTAGACCGGGATGAGCGGCTCGCCCTGCGTCGAGTACGACGTGCCGACGTTGGTGAACGCGGCCAGCGCGCCGGCCTCGTTGATGCCGACGTGGATGATCTGGCCCTGCGGGCTCTCCTTGTAGGCGAGGAGCAGCTCGCGGTCGACCGACGTGTAGTGCTGGCCGTTCGGGTTGTAGATCTTCGCGTTCGGGAAGAAGGCGTCCATACCGAAGGTGCGCGCCTCGTCCGGGATGATCGGGACGATGCGGTGGCCGAAGTCCTTCGAGCGGAGCAGGTCCTTCAGGAGGCGGACGAACGCCATGGTCGTGGCGACCTCCTGCGTTCCGGATCCCTTCTTCGAGATCGCGTACGCGGAGTCGTCCGGCAGGTTGAGCTGCGTGTACTTCGCGCGGCGCTCCGGCACGTAGCCGCCGAGTGCGCGGCGGCGGTCGTGCAGGTACTGGATCGCCTCGTCGTCCGCGCCGGGGTTGTAGTACGGCGGGAGGTACGGGTTCTCCTCGAGCTGGGCGTCAGTGATCGGGATGCGCATGGCATCCCGGAACGTCTTCAGGTTGTCCAGCGTCATCTTCTTCATCTGGTGGGTCGCGTTGCGGCCCTCGAACGACGGGCCGAGCCCGTAGCCCTTGATGGTCTTGGCGATGATGACGGTCGGCTGGCCCTTGTGCTCCGCGGCCGCCTTGAAGGCCGCGTACACCTTGCGGTAGTCGTGGCCGCCGCGCTTGAGGTTCCAGATCTGGTCGTCGCTGTAGTCCTTGACGAGCTCCAGCGTCCGCGGGTCGCGGCCGAAGAAGTTCTCGCGGACGTACGCGCCGCTCTCGGTCTTGTACGTCTGGTAGTCGCCGTCGGGCGTCTCGTTCATGAGGTTGACGAGCGCACCGTCGGCGTCGCGGGCGAGCAGGTCGTCCCACTCGCGGCCCCAGATGACCTTGATGACGTTCCAGCCGGCGCCGCGGAAGAAGCTCTCGAGCTCCTGGATGATCTTGCCGTTGCCGCGGACCGGGCCGTCGAGGCGCTGCAGGTTGGCGTTGATGACGAACGTGAGGTTGTCGAGCTTCTCGTTCGCCGCGACCTGGAGCTGACCGCGCGACTCGACCTCATCCATCTCGCCGTCGCCGAGGAACGCCCAGACGTGCTGGTCGGAGGCGTCCTTGATGCCGCGGTTGGTGAGGTACTTGTTGAGCTGCGCCTGGTAGATGGCGTTGATCGGCCCGAGGCCCATCGACACGGTCGGGAACTGCCAGAACTCCGGCATGAGGCGCGGGTGCGGGTAGCTGGAGAGGCCGCCGCCGGCGTGCGACTTCTCCTGGCGGAAGCCGTCGAGCTGGTCGGCGCTCAGGCGCCCCTCGAGGAACGCGCGGGCGTAGGTGCCGGGGGAGGCGTGGCCCTGGACGAAGATCTGGTCGCCGCCGCCGGGGTGGTCCTGGCCGCGGAAGAAGTGGTTGAAGCCGACCTCGTAGAGGGCGGCGCTCGACGCGTAGGTCGAGATGTGGCCGCCGACGGCGATGCCGGGGCGCTGCGCACGGTGGACGAGCACGGCGGCGTTCCAGCGGATCCACGCGCGGTAGCGGCGCTCGATCTCCTCGTCGCCGGGGAACTCGGGCTCGTTCTCCGGGGAGATCGTGTTGATGTAGTCCGTCGTCGGAACCATCGGCACGCCGACGTGCAGTTCCTTCGAGCGCTTGAGCAGGCTGAGCATGATCTCGCGAGCACGCTCATGGCCATGGGCCGCAACCAGTTGGTCGAGGGATTCGCGCCACTCGGCGGTCTCCTCCGGGTCCGAATCGATGTTATTCATCGAGTACGGGTCCTGGTCGTTTACAGTCACCCTCGACCTCTTTCTTGTGTCGGATGGATCGTGGACAAGCCGGAGCGCTGTCGGGTTTCGACAAGCGCGGGCACCATCGTCCAGCCTAGCCTCACTCCGACGCCGTCGTTGACCGTCACTTGGTGCTGCGAGAACCGAGGTCTAGGCTGTGTCATCGTGGCTCTAGAGAACGACACGCTCGCACCCGATTTCGAACTGCTCAACCAGTACGGGGAGACGGTTCGACTGAGCGACTTCCGTGGCCGGAAGGCCGTCGCGATCGTCTTCTTCCCGCTCGCCTTCTCGGGCACCTGCACGGGCGAGCTGTGCGCTCTGCGCGACAACATCTCCCTGTTCGAGGATCACCGGGTCGAATTGCTGGGCGTCTCGGTCGACTCCAAGTTCACGCTGCGGGCGTGGGCGGAGCAGGAGGGCTACGGCTTCTCGCTGCTCGCGGACTTCTGGCCGCACGGCGACATCGCCAAGGAGTACGGCGTCTTCCTGCCCGAGAAGGGCTTCGCGAACCGCGCGACCTTCCTGGTGGACGAGCGCGGCATCATCCGCGCGTCCTTCATCACGGCGCCGGGCGAGGCCCGCTCGATCGAGTCGTACCGCGCCGCGCTCGACCGCCTCCCCGCCCACGTCTGACCCGCCTTACGCCCTCCGCGTGGGGAAGATTTGGCGCAAATCTCGGTTATGAGACACGCATAACAGAGATTTGGCGCAAATCTCTCGCGAGGTGAGGGGTTCGGTAGGGTGGAGGGGCGTTAGGGGCCTTTAGCTCAGCTGGTAGAGCGCCACGTTTACACCGTGGATGTCGTCGGTTCGATCCCGGCAGGGCCCACTTCTTTCGGATTGATCGTCGGTTCGATGCTGTGCCCGGAGGCAGGGCCCACACTTTGTAAGCCGGTCGTCGAGCCATTGCGGCCATCGCTTCCGGGCGGCTTTCGCTCTCCACTTATGCTCGTCGCATGAAATCGGACCCCGGGAGCGCCCCACTCGATCTGCGCGGGCGTGACCTCGTCGTTGACGGCGCTCGTGTTGCCAGCGTCGTGGTCGTGGTCGTCGCCCATCTTCTCCTGATCGGCGTCGGACGGGACGCCGACGGCTCGCTGACGATTACGAAGCCTCTCGCTGAACAGCCGTGGTTTCCTGTGGTCTCCGTTCTCGGGCAGGTGATGCCGCTCTTCTTCGCGCTCGGGGGGTTCACCGCGTACACGGGGTGGCGGTCTCTACGCTCGCGGGGAGGAGAGTGGACGGAGTTCGTCCGGGCACGCGTCCTCCGCCTCGCCCGGCCCAGCCTGCCGCTCTTCGCCTTCTTCGCGGCAACGCTCTCGATCGCCGCGCTTGCCGGTGCACCCACGGCCCTCGTCCGGGCGGTCGCCGCGGGCGTGGGCACGCCCCTCTGGTTTCTGGCGGCCTTCGTGCTGTGTCAGTGGGCGGCGCCGGCCATGATCGCACTGCACGAACGAGCGCCCTATCGAACACTGGCCGCGCTGGCCGCCGCCGCGCTCACGGTCGACGCCGCCCGTTCGGCGACAGGGATCGAGGCGATCGGGCTCCTCAACACCGCATTCGTCTGGTTGTTCGCCCAGCAGCTGGGGTTCTTCTACGCCGATGGGCGCCTCCTTCGCGCACCGCGTGTGCTGCTCGCGGCCGCGGGTACTGTCACGGCCGCGCTCCTCGTCGCCGGAATGGCGTCGGATATCTATTCACCGGACATGCTGCGCAACCAGTACCCTCCGTTGTTCGCCCTCGGTCTCCTTGGCGTCACGCAGCTCTGCGTACTCGCGTTGCTCCATCCCGCGCTCACGGCTGTCATGCGTGGGCGCGCGGCCCAGGCGGTGACGTTCCTCGTCGGAAGTCGCCTGATGACCGTGTACCTCTGGCACCTGACCTGCATCGTCGTCATCATCGGGGTGTGCCTTCTGGTGCCGGGTTGGACGCCGCAGCCGGGCAGCCCGGCCTGGTGGTCGAGCCGACCGCTGGTGCTGATCGCCGCGGCCGTTCTGGTCGGAGCCCTCTCCCTCCTCGTCGTCCGGTTCGAGCGCACTCCGCCGCTGGCACGCGCCTCTGGCATGACGGTCACGCGAATCGCCCCCTGGCGCATCCACCTGGCCTCTGCGTGCGTCTTCCTCCCGGCGTTCGCGATCATGTGCTGGGGGCTCGACCTCTGGAACGCGGTCTTCGCGCTGGTCTCCTATGGCGCTGTGATGCTGCTTGCCCGGGTCGTCGTCGTCCGACAGTCCGTGACTACGCCTTAGGCGCCGCGGGCGCGAGCAGCTCGAAGAGCGCGTCTACCGTCGCGGCCATGTCGACCGACGGGTCCTGCAGCCACTGCAGCTGCATGCCGTCGGAGACCGCCTGCAGGATGCGCGCGAGCGTGTCCGGGTCCACCCTGCTCCCGACGGCCTCGCCAGCCTGCCGTTCCTCCAGCGCCGCGGCGAAGGTCTGCCGGAGGGCCGCACTGCGCTCGACGAAGTAGTCGTGAGCGGGATGCTGCGGGTCGCCCGCGTCGACCGCCAGGCGTGAGAACAGCTGGACCAGGCCCGGAACCTCGGCGTTGTGCCGCACGATTCCGACATACCCGTCGCGGATGCGGTCGAGCGACGGCTCCTCGTCCACGTCGCCGAAGCGGCGGCTGTCGACCTCGTCGCGCTTGCGGAGGATCGCCGTGAACAGCTCCTCCTTACTGTCGAAGTAGTGGAGGAGGCCGGCCTGGCTGAGGCCCACCGCATCCGCCAGCTCCTTCACCGACGCTCCGCGGATGCCCTCGCGGGCGATCACCTCGAGCGCGCGCTCCAGGATCTCGTCCCGCTTCGCCACGCCTTTCGCGTAGGAACCTCGTCGTGCCATGCCTCCACCATAAACCGAACAGCGCTTGCTTTCTGAAAACCGAGTGACGTATGGTTTTCCCACCGTCCACGGTGGATGGTGAGAGGAACCCCTTCGACAATGACGTCAGACACCTCCGTTCCGCTCGGCGAACCCGCCGCCGAGCCGACACCGATCACGACCAACACTTTCGTCGGCACCGCCTCCGGCAACGACGATCCGCCCGCGCCCATCAAGGGCCTCCGCCGCCTGATGGTGTGGATCATCCCCGCCAACCTCGGCATCTATCTGATCTGGGGCGCGCTGCCCGGCATCCTCCTCCCGCAGCAGATCACGCAGCTGTTCGGCGAGCAGGACAAGGTCGCCAACCTCACGATCGTGGCCACCATCGGCGCGTTCGCGGCCATGATCGCGCAGCCGATCGCCGGCCAGATCTCCGACCGCACCCGTTCGCGCTTCGGGCGCAGAGCGCCGTGGATCCTCCTCGGCTCCCTCGCCGGCGGACTGTCGCTGATCGGCCTCGCGTTCGCGAACTCGCTCGTCGGCGTGATCATCGCTTGGACCCTCGTCCAGATCTGCTACAACTTCGCCCAGGGCCCGCTCACGGCGGTCATGCCCGACCGGGTGCCACTGAAGCGCCGCGGCACGTTCGCCGCGCTCTCCGGGATCGGCCTGATGGTCGGCGCGCTCGGCGGCCAGATCGTCGGTTCGCTGTTCTTCAACAGCATCGCGGTCGGGTATGTCTTCTTCGCCGTGTTCTCGCTCGTCGTCCTGACCCTCTTCGTACTAGCGAACCCTGACTACTCAAGCCGGGCACTCGAGCGGGAGCCGTTCACCCTGGGCGAGTTCCTCCGGACGTTCTGGGTCAACCCGATCGCGCATCCCGACTTCTTCTGGGCGTTCACGGGACGGCTGCTGCTCTACACCGGCTACTTCGCCGTCACGGGTTACCAGCTGTTCCTGCTCACCGACTACTTCCATGTCGCACACCCGGAGCAGGTCATCCCGCTGCTCGGGCTGATCAGCCTCGCCGGCATCATCATCTCCACCGTGATCTCCGGCCCGCTCTCCGACCGCTTCGGCCGCCGCAAGCCCTTCGTGTTCGCCTCCGCCGCCGTCGTCAGCGTCGCCTTCCTGCTGCCGTGGCTCTGGCCCGACCTGACCGCCTGGTTCATCATGACGGCCATCTCGGGATTCGGCTTCGGGATGTTCCAGGCAGTGGATACGGCGCTGATGAGCGAGGTGCTGCCGTCGGCGAAGTCCTTCGCCAAGGACCTCGGGGTCGTCAACATCGCAGCGACGCTGCCGCAGACCCTCGCTCCCGGTGTCGCGGGCGCGATCGTTCTCGCCTTCGGATACGCCGGGCTCTTCCCCATCGGGATCGTCCTCGGCATCCTGGGGGCATTGGCCGTCTGGCCCATCAAGGCGACCCGCTGACCCCGACCGACCTCACCGCTTCTCAGTCTCACTGCTCCACGCACCACACGGAAGGAAACACATGACAGACACGACCACGGCGGCCACCGCCGCCGACATCTCCGGGCTCAGCGTCGAGGAGAAGGCCTCGCTCACCAGCGGGGAGAGCTTCTGGCGCACGAAGGCGGTCGGCGAGATCCCGTCCGTCATGCTCACCGACGGCCCGCACGGCCTCCGCAAGCAGCGGGAGGGCGGCGATCACCTGGGGATCGGCGACAGCGTTCCGGCGACCTGCTTCCCGCCCGCGGTGGCCCTCGGCTCCTCGTGGGATGTGGAGCTGGTCGAGCGCGTCGGCACCGCGCTGGGGGTCGAGTCGTCCATCGAGGATGTCGCCGTCCTCCTGGGCCCGGGCATCAACATCAAGCGGTCGCCGCTGTGCGGCCGCAACTTCGAGTACCTCAGCGAGGATCCCATCGTCTCCGGCGTTCTCGGCGCTGCGCTCGTGCGCGGCATCCAGTCGCAGGGGGTCGGTGCGTCGCTGAAGCACTTCGCGGCCAACAACCAGGAGGACGACAGGATGCGTTCCTCCTCCGACGTCGACCCGCGCCCGCTGCGCGAGATCTACCTCCGCGGCTTCCAGCGCGTCGTCGAGGACGCTCAGCCGCACACCGTGATGTGTTCGTACAACCGCATCAACGGCGTGTTCGCGTCCGAGAACCGGTGGCTGCTCACCGACGTGCTGCGTGATGAGTGGTGCTTCCAGGGCCTGGTCGTCTCCGACTGGGGTGCGGTCAGCGACCGCGTGGCCGCCCTGCGCGCCGGGCTCGACCTCGAGATGCCGGGCAACGCCGGGCTGAGCGATGCCGCGGTCGTCGCGGCCGTGGGCGACGGCTCGCTCGACGAGTCCGTGCTCGATGCGTCGGCGGCCCGGGTGGCCGAGCTCGCGACCCGGTGGGCCGACACGGAGCGCGTGGAGGGTCCGCTCGACGTGGACGCCCACCACGCGCTGGCCCGGGAGGCAGCCGGCCGCTCCATCGTGCTGCTGAAGAATGACGTCCCGGCGTCCGATGACCGCCCGCTTCTCCCGCTCGCCGCCGACCGGTCGATCGCGGTCATCGGCGCGTTCGCCGAGAAGCCGCGGTACCAGGGCGCCGGCTCGTCGATGATCCGCCCCACCCGGCTCGACGACGCCCTCACGGGCATCCGCGCGGTCGCCGGGGATGTCGTCTACGCTCCCGGGTTCTCGCTCGCGGCCGAGGTGGATGCGGACGAGTCGTCGCGACTGCGCGATGAAGCTGTCGGGGCCGCATCCGCCGCCGACGTGGCCGTGGTCTTCGCCGGGCTGCCCGCACGGCTGGAGTCCGAGGGCTACGACCGCGACGACATCGACCTGCCGGCGGACCAGCTGGCCGTCATCGATGCAGTGGTCGCGGCCAACCCGCGCACGGTCGTCGTGCTGTCCAACGGCGGCGTGGTGACGCTCCCGTTCTCGCGGACCGTGCCGGCGATCGTGGAGGGCTGGCTGCTCGGCCAGGCAGGCGGCTCCGCGACCGCGGACGTGCTGTTCGGCGCGGTCAACCCGTCGGGCAAGCTCACCGAGACCGTGCCGCTGCGGCTGGAGGACACCCCGGCGTTCCTCAACTTCCCGGGCGAGGAGGGACACGTCCGGTACGGCGAGGGCCTGTTCGTCGGTTACCGCTGGTACGACGCGCGCCGGATGGAGGTCGAGTACCCGTTCGGACACGGCCTCTCGTACACGACCTTCTCGTACGGCGATGCAAGCGCATCCGTGACCGCATCCGGCGACATCGAGGTTCGCGTCACCGTGACGAACACGGGGGAGCGCTCCGGTCGCGAGGTCGTGCAGGTGTACACGTCACTGGCGGGGTCGCACGTGCAGCGTCCACCCCGCGAGCTCAAGGGCTTCGGCGTGATCGAGCTCGAACCGGGCGCCTCCGGTGAGGTCGCGGTGACGGTCCGGCGGGAGGACCTGGCGTACTGGGATGTTCGCGCCGACCGCTGGGTGGTCGAGGGCGGCGAGTACACGATCGAGGTGGGCGCCTCCAGTCGTGACCTGCGGGCCACGGTGGCTGCGGCGGTCGACGGAGACGAGGTGCGGCTGCCGCTCACGCGCGAGTCGTCGCTCGGCGAGGTGCTCGCGCATCCCGTCGCCGGTCCCATGGTGCAGGGAGCGCTGGCGGGGATGTCGGAACTGTTCGACGGCGCGTCGTCGATCATGCCGGAAGGCGTGTCGATGGAGCGGATGATGGCGTCGTTCCCGATCGGACGCGTCGGCATGATGTCGGGTGGCCAGGTGACGCCCGACATGATCGACGGGCTGCTCGCCGCCGCGAACGCGCAGCAGCAGTGACGCCGGCCCCGGTCCGTCGAGTCCAGCTCGGCGGACCGAGGCATCGTCCTGCCGGGCTGCCGCGTGGATAGGCTGGCCGCATGCCCGAGGGACCCTACCGCTGGTTCGTCTACGCCGAGATCGCGCTGGCCGTCGTGACGTTCGTCGCGCTGCTGTTCATCGTCGCGCCGTACGGCGGGCGGCATGGGCGCGGTGGATGGGGCCCGACGGTGCCCGCGCGGGTCGGCTGGGTCGTCATGGAGGCGCCCGCGTCCATCCTCTTCGTGGTGTTCTACCTGCTCGGATCGCACCGCTTCGACCCGGTGCCGCTGCTGTTCCTGGCGCTCTGGCTCGTGCACTACGTCTACCGGGCGTTCGTCTACCCGTTCCTGATGCGCTCCGGGTCGCGCATGCCCGTGCTCGTGATGCTGCTGGCGATCGGCTTCAACCTGTTGAACGCGTGGGTCAACGCGCGGTGGATCTCGGAGTACGGGAGCTATCCCGTGTCGTGGCTGGCGGACTGGCGCTTCTGGGCGGGCGTCGTGCTGTTCGCGGGCGGGCTGACGCTGAATGCGCGCTCCGACCGCACCCTGCGGCTGTTGCGACGGTCGGGAGGCGGGTACCGCATCCCTCAGGGCGGCGGCTTCCGGTACGTCTCCAGCCCGAACTACCTCGGCGAGATGATCGAGTGGACGGGATGGGCGATCGCCACCTGGTCTCTCGCGGGCACCGCATTCGCGCTGTACACGTTCGCGAACCTGGCGCCCCGGGCGTTCGCGAACCACCGCTGGTACCGGGAGACGTTCCCGGATTACCCCTCCGAGCGGCGCGCTCTCCTCCCGTTCGTGCTCTGAGCCGCGCGCAGATTCGTGCCGAATGTGCGCTCTGGCGCCGCGAAAGCGCACATTCGGCACGAATCTGCGGGGGTGCAGTGACGGTGGTGCGTTCTAGCCTCGGGATGAGGAGGGATGCCGTGCCGGAGAGCGTCGAGCAGTGGTGGGCGCGCCGCCAGTGGTCGAAGGGCGTCGCCGTGCCCTACGAGGTCGGGCGGTACCGCACCGACTGGGAGCGGTATCCCGTGCTCGTCCGCCAGTACCATCCCGACCTCAACCACGGGATCACGCTGACGCAGGTGCCGCCCGCGGCCGACGTCTACCTGGTGTGGGAGTGCGACTCCGGCCACCGGTTCGTCGCGACCCCGGAGGAGCAGCGGGCTCGGCCAGGCGGGACGCGACGCCGCTCGGCGTGGTGCCCGCGGTGCGCCGAGGCTGCGGCGCCGAAACCGGTGCGGGCAGCGGAGCCGGATGCCGGACTGCACGTGTGCGGCCACGCTCGCGACCTGCGGAGGATCGAGAACGACCCAAGCGACGACCGCTGCTATCTCTGCCGCCGGCTCGATCGCGAAGCGCTGACGCGCGAGCAGCTGGTGAGCATGGCCGCCCTCGGATCGCGCGTCGCCGTGTCGAACGCGAACAGCACGGCGGGGACGTTCTCCTGGCAGTGCGAGAAAGGGCATCCGTCGTACCAGACGAGCATCGAGCGCATCCTCGGCGGAAGGAGGTGCCCGATCTGCCGGCATGCCCGTGCCGGGGCGGACGCAGTGCCGGTCGGCGAGGCGTTCGTCAGCCGCTGGGCGCCGACGCCCGCCTCCGCAGCCGAACCGGAACTGAAGCGGCGTCTCGCCGAGCGGTTGGACATCGACTTGTCGAAGAACGCCGTCCGGGTCGCGAAACCGTTCCACTCCCATCTGGAGGTATGGCCCGACATCCTGCTGCCCGAACTCCGCGTCGCGATCGAGTACGACACCACCGGGAGGCACGGTCTGGAGCACGTCGGTCCGCGTGAGACCTCGGACCGCCGCAAGGACCGTCTGCTGCGCGCCTCGGGATGGGAGGTGGTGCGCGTCCGGTGTGGCAAGCTCCAGCCGATCGGCCCCTACGACGTGCACGCCGGCGGAATCACCGACGCGTTGGCGGACCGGATCGTCGCGCGGCTGGGGGAGATCCGCGGCGACCTGTTCGTCGCGGCGTACCTGCGCTGACCGCATCGCATGCCTTCTCGTGCGTGAAGGCTCTGGTCCCGGGCGGCGGGTGCTCGCTACGCTGGGCGGCGAACCGGCACCTACCGGCTCTCCGGAGCTCTCACAAGGAGGACACCATGCCGTCGACACTCAACCCGTACCTGAACTTCCGTTCGTCCGCGCGCGAAGCGATGGACTTCTATCAGTCGGTCTTCGGCGGAGAGGTGCAGCGCAGCACCTTCGCCGAGTTCCAGATGGCTCAAGACCCGGCCGACAACGACCTGATCATGCACTCGCAGCTGACGACACCGGGCGGCTTCACGCTCATGGCTGCGGACGTCCCGGCACACATGGACTTCACCGAGGGCAGCGCGATCAGCATCTCGCTGAGCGGCGACGACGAGGCAGAGCTCACCGGCTACTGGGAGAAGCTCATCGACGGCGGAACCGTGGTCGAGCCGCTTAACAAGGCTCCCTGGGGCGACAGCTTCGGCATGGCGGTCGACCGCTTCGGCGTGCAGTGGCTGGTGAACATCGCCGGGACGCCGCAGGCGGCGGAGGCCTAGGCCGGCGCCGGATCGGGCGGTGGTCGAGATGGACGAGCCTCCCGCGGATGCTGCTCCGGACCGGAGCGACCCGGACCGGAGCGACCCGGACCCGAGCGACCCGGACCCGAGCGACCCGGACCTCCGCGGCGCGATCATCGTCGGGGTGCACCGCGGCCAGGCCCGGGCGGTGCTCGACGAAGCGGCGCGCCTGGCGGTCGAGTTCGAGCGTCCGCTGCTGTGCGCGTACGTCTCGGAGGACAGCTACCTGACCGAATGGGATCCATCCGACGTCGCGGGGGAGTCACTGCACCCCACGGAGGTCGGATCCGGCGAGGGCGAAGCGGTCCTCGCGCTGTCGGCCGCCATCGGATCAGCGCTCGACGAAAGAGCGGACAAGCCCTCGAACTGGGCGCTCCGCCTGCTCGCCGGCGATCCGGCCAAGGCGCTCGCACGGCTGGCCGTCGAGGTCGACGCGCGGATCATCGTGGTCGGCACGCACCGCCGCGGGTTCTCGCACACCCTGGAGAACTGGCTGGCCGGATCGGTCGGAGCGCACCTGACGCACGACCAGACCGTCCCGGTCGTGGTCGTGCCGGTGACGAAAGACCGGAACGGTCCGACGCTCGCGTGAGCCGAACGACCCACTGCCGCCGAACGCATCCCGCGCTCTAGTCTTCGACCATGCCGGCAGAACGCGCCATCCGACTCAGGCGGGAGGCCTGGGGGTTCGCGATCGGGTCGCTGTTCTTCCTGATCGGCGCAGTGCCCTACTACCAGGAGGCGGTCGGCCCGGTCATCGCCGCCGTCACGTTCTTCGTCGGCGCGTTGTTCTTCACGGCCGCCGCCTTCGTACAGCTGGCGCTGAGCGGCCGAAAGCCGCCACGACGCGGAGGCGAGCGCCCCGACCTGTTCGACTGGTGGGCGGCCGCCATCCAGTTCGCGGGCACCCTGTTCTTCAACGTCAGCACCACCGAGGCGCTCCTCACCGCGGTCAACGATGCGGCCCGAGTGGGGAGCGGCTGGCGGCCGGACGCTTTCGGCTCGATCTGCTTCCTGGTCGCCAGCGCCCTCGCCGTCGTCGCGACCGTCGACCGGGACCGCCTGTGGGATCCCCGCGCACGCACCTGGCACGGCACCTGGCTGAACATGCTCGGCTCCGTGCTGTTCGCGTTCTCCGCCGTCGGCGCCTACGTCATCCCGTCGACGGGGTCGCTGGTGAGCCTGTTCTGGGCGAACGTTGGCACGTTCCTCGGCGCGGCGTGCTTCCTGGTGGCCGCTGTGCTCAGCCGTCGCTCGATCCCCGTACGGACGCGCCGCCGGGACCGGAGGCGATCAGGCCCGCAGAGCGTCCAGAGCGGCGTCGAATGAACGGAAATAGGTGCGCTGGCCGGGCCGGCCGATCTGCGTCACCTCGAACATCCCCTCCAGCTGGAGGATGAAGCCGACCACGTCCGGAGCACCGATCTCGGCGAACCGGGTGTCACTCACCCGCCATTCGCGGTTCGAGATCTCCGTCACCTCCAGCCCCTGACGGAGGAACCGTGCGTGCGTCTTCATGTGTCCAGCCAAGTAGACCGAGCGTTCCGCGGCCATCCCTTGACAGCTCCAGGACGGCGTGGTCGCCTGCCGCGCCGTCGGCGGAAGTGGTGTATTCCCGCGGCTGCCGGACCGGGGTTATGGTCAAGCCGTCCGCAGGGCCCACCACGTTCGAGGAGGTCGTCATGTGCCGCTGGCTTGCATACTCGGGGGAGCCCCTGAAACCCGCCGTCCTCATCCTGGACGCGCAGCACTCCCTGGTCGCCCAGTCGCTCAACTCGCCGCTCGGCGCGGAGACCGTGAACGGCGACGGCTTCGGTTTCGGCTGGTACCCGGAGGATACGAGCGAGGGCAATATCCCCGCGCTGTTCCACAGCATCGAGCCGGCGTGGCACGACGAGAACCTGCACGAGCTCACCAACGCCATCGCCAGCCCGCTGTTCTTCGGGCACGTGCGGGCCGCGGCGCATCCGCCCATCCAGCAGTCGAACTGCCATCCGTTCCGCTACGAGAACTGGCTGTTCATGCACAACGGATTCCTCGACGGCTTCACGAAGATGAAGCGCGACCTGGCATTCTCGGTCGACTCGGAGCTGTTCCCGCTCATCCAGGGGACGACCGACACGGAGACCCTGTTCTACGTGGCCCTCACGATTGGCCTGATGGACGACCCGGTCGCCGGCCTCGGGCGGGCGCTGCGATTCGTCGAGGAGACCGGGCACAAGCACGGCATCCAGTTCCCGGTGCAAGGGACGTTCGCGGTGTCCGACGGGACCAGGATGTGGGCGTTCCGCTACTCGTCCGCCCAGCGCAGCCGCTCGCTTTTCCACTCGGTGGCCGTGCCGGAGCTGCGGGAGATGTTCCCGGATGCCGCCCGGCTGGACGTGTTCGGCGACCACGCCAAGGTCGTCGTCTCCGAGCCGCTCAACGACATGCCCGGCGCCTTCGTGGAGGTGCCGGAGAACACGGTCGCCGTGCTGGACGACGATGGATACCGGCACGAGCCGTTCCTGAGTGAGGCGGCCTGACGGGGCCGCCTCACCCAGGTCCTACTCGCCGGCTCTCACCGGGCGGCTCTCACTCGGCCATCACCCTGCGGACGAACGCGTCGACGTGCTCCCGCAGAGCCTCGATGCGGGCGAGCCGGGCCGCCTCGACGTCGAAGCCGACGTAAGCGGTCGGCGGTCGCTTCCGGACGTTGGCCGAGCACTGGAACTCGGCGCACACCAGCGTGCCCAGGGTGTTGCCGTTGCGGCCGGCCTTCCCGGCGCGCTTCGCGATGAAGAAGAGCACCTCGTTGGGCAGGTGCACGTCTTCGCACCAGGAGCACTGCGGACGCGATCGGACGCGGCCCTCCGCCTGGCGCAGGAGGACGCCGACAGGCTCGCCGTCGATCTCGGCCACGACGTACCCGAGGGCGGGCAGCTTGCGGTCGCGCCAGCCGAGGTAGTCGATGTCGTCCCAGCGCACCTGCGCCAGGTCGGGGATGGTGAGCTCCTTGCGCTCGCGCTGGGACGCGTTGACGAAGGAGGAACGGAGCTGCTGCTCGGTCAATGAATGCATGAATGAACGCCTGACATGTCTGAAACCGTCATCGGTCGAGCCGATGGGGGAAGTGGTCCGCGCGCGGGCATACCGCGGCAGCGGATCGCGCGCCGTGCGCGCGAGAGATCACCGAAACGGGGTCAGAACGCTCTGACGCCGGCGCTGAGCGCGCCGACGACCTCCAGAAGCCCGTCGGCCGCGAGGGCGGCGTCAGGCTGCGAGATGAGCGGGTTCACACATCCACTCTACCGGGGGCTGTCAACAGCGAGGCGCGACAGCCGCCCGGGATCAGGCCCGGCGGAAGTGCGGGCGCGCCGCGGGCAGCCACATGAGCACGGCGGCGACGACGACGATGAGCACGACGAGCAGCCCGAGCAGGTCGCCGGTCAGGAGCGACGGGATGCCGGTGAGCAGAACTACCACGCCGATGACGGTGAGCACGATGCGCGCCCAGTTCGCTCCGCGCAGCAGGTAGATCGCGAGAAACACGCGGAGCGCGGAGCCGATGATCGCTCCGGCGACGGAGCCGGCGGCGATCCCGCCCGCGTCCGGCGCGCCGCCGAACAGGCCGGGGAGAAGGATGGCGAACGCGATCAAGCTCACCACCGTGCTGGCGATCCACAGCCAGAAGGAGGCGGTGATGACGGTCGGTGCAGTGCGGGCGGCGGCGGAGAGCGGCTGAGACACGGGATTCCTCGGGGTCGGGGACAGTACGGCGGAGCGAGGCGTCCGCCCTTCCTCAGTCATAGTCGGCAGGCGCGCCGGATCCGTCAGTCGCGGGGGAGGAACCGTACCCGACTGCTATTCGGCAGCCGCGGTGTCAGGGGTCGGCGGGACACTGGAGACTCACCAGACGTCACCAGGGAGGACGCGCCATGTCCGAGACACCGACCCCCGTCGACCCGCCCCAGCTGTACCGCAGCCCGGCCTTCGCGCAGGGGATGATCGTCCCACCGGGTCCGCTGCTCTTCGTCGGCGGCCAGAACGGGGTGGATGCGGAGGGCGCTCTGCTGGACGGCCTCGCCGCTCAGACGGAGCAGGCGCTCCGCAACCTCCTCGCCGTGCTCGAGGAGGCAGGGAGCGGGCCCGAGCAGGTCGCCAAGCTCACCATCCACCTGGCGCCCGGGATCGACCCGACCGACGCGTACGGGGCGACGCGGGCGGTGTGGGGCGACCAGCGGACCGCGGTGACGGTGCTCACCGTCGCTCCGGCGCGGCCCGGTGCGCTGGTGGAGATCGACGCGGTGGCGGCGGTTCCGCGCTAGGCGGCCACTGGTCGCTCGCTACTCGTCCCGCTCATCCGGCCCGTCGAACTCGGACAGCTCCTCGACGACCTCCTCGCCCTCGAGTCCCGTGTCGTCCCGGCCGCCGTCGTCGGCCGCTTCGTCGCCGGTCGGGCCGCGGAAGGCGCCGGTCCCTTCGTCGAGGGTGCCCTGGCCGTCGGGGTAACCGGCGTCGTCGGGGTATTCGGAGCGGTCGGTGTTCGCTGTCTCGTCCATGTGCGTCCTTCCGTGTCTGTAGGCATCATCCACCGCCCGGCACCCGCAGCACACCCCCGGGTCGTCCACTGCTCCGCTCCGCGGCGGAAACGGAGGTGCTGATCGGCGGGGCGGGTCGCGTCCCCTCCCTTTCTCGCGACACACCGGGAAGCCGACCAGTATCTCCTCCCTTTCGCGCGGCGGCGGAAAGGGAGGAGACATCAGGCGGCGCGACGGATGTCCGCCCCGGTCACGCGGCGCGTGGGTCTGGGCTAGGGTCGAGAGGTGGTGGATGGTGGTGCGGTTCCCGACGCGTCGGAGCTTCGGAGACTCGAAGAGTGTGTGAAGGAGCCGATCCGCACCCCCGGCCGGATCCAGTCGTTCGGAATGCTGCTGGTCGTCAGCGCAGCGACCTACGAGATCGTGACCGCGAGCGAGAACGCGGCGCAGTGGCTCGGCCGTTCCGTGTCCGAGCTCGGAAGTCCCACCCTGGAGTGGAGCATCGCGGCCGAGACGCACGGCGACCCGGTCCGCGTCGACCTGCAGGGCGAGCCGTACGACGCCATCACGCACCGCCTTGGCGAGCAGGTCGTCATCGAGCTGGAGCCGGCCCCGACTGCCCGGGATCTGCCGACCGCGTCCGTGGTCGGCGCGATCCGGTCGCTGGGGCTCGTCGCGAGTGCGGCGGAGCTTCGTCAGGCGGCGGCCGAGGAGGTCAAGCGGATCAGCGGGTTCGACCGCGTCATGGTCTACCGCTTCTTCGAGGACGGCCATGGCGAGGTCGCGGGGGAGGCGTCCGAGCCCGACATGGAGTCATACCGCGGCCTCCACTTTCCCGCATCCGACATCCCGCAGCAGGCGCGTTCGCTGTACCTGACGAAGCTGTCTCGCCAGATCGTGAGCACCGAGGACCCCGGCACCCCGCTCGTGTCCGTCGACGAGAACGTTCCGCCGCTCGACCTCAGCAGCGGCGAGCTCCGGGCGGTCTCGCCCCACCACCTGCAGTTCATGCGCAACATGGGCCAGGCGTCCACGGTGTCGTTCTCGCTGATCGAGGACGACCGGCTGACCGGCATGATTACCTGCGCGCACAGGACCGAGCGGCGCATGCCCATCCTGCTCCGCCGCGCGCTGGAGGTGCTCGCTACCCAGCTGACCCTGCAGCTCGCCGCCCTCGAGTCGATCGCGCGGCTGCGCCGAGACCTCACCATCCGCGAGCAGCGCGCGGCGGCGCTCGCGGGCATCCCGTCGTCCGCTGAGCCCCTGCTGACGCTGGTCGACAGCGGAGACGAGCTGTGCCGGCTGGTCGGCGCCGATGGCGCGGTGCTGGCTCTGGATGGGGTGAGCCGCAGCGTGGGCGACGTCCCGACGATCGACCGCAGCCTGCTGCTCTCCGCCGTCGGGATCGAACCGTTCCACACGAGTGAGCTGCAGCGCACCCATCCCGCACTGGCAGCGCTGATGCCCGGTTTCGCGGGACTGCTCGTCGTTCCGGTCGGCGCTCACGGTGTCCTGCTGTTCTTCCGGCATGAGGTCACGCAGGTGATCCGCTGGCTCGGCGACCAGAGCCCGGAGAACCGCGACACCCCGCTGTCACCGCGCCGGTCGTTCTCGGAGTGGCGGCAGAGCGTAGAGGGCACGGCGCTGGCGTGGGGAACCATCCCCGAGGAGGCGCGTGAACTGGGCCGCGACCTCGCCCGTGCACTCGATCGCCGGCAGGAGGCGCGACTCGCCCAGCTCGCGCTGATCGACCATCTGACAGGCCTGCACAACCGGCGCTCCCTGGAGCACCGCCTCGAGTCCGCGGTCGTGCAGGGTGACGGCGGCGTGCTGCTGTTCCTCGACCTGGACGGTTTCAAGGCCATCAATGATCGGCACGGGCACGAGACCGGGGATGCCGTCTTGCGGACGGTCGCCGAGCGCCTCACTGGGGGCAGCCGCGCCACCGACGTGATCTCCCGCCTGGCGGGCGACGAGTTCGTGGTGCTCAGCGTCGGTGTGACGCCGGAGGACGGCGAGCGGTTCGCCGCACGGCTGGTACACGAGATCGCACTGCCGATCGACACCGCGCGCGGCCCGATGACCGTGACGGCGTCGTGCGGCGTGCTGCCCATCGAGGCGGGGCTCACGGCGAAGCAGCTGCTCGACGCGGCGGATGCCGCCATGTATCGGGCGAAGAAGCAGGGCCGCAACCGCGTGTCGCTCTGACCGCGGCCAGCGCGCCCGGGTCGCCGGCGGTCGACCGCATCCACCGTCTTTCGCGGTCGTGCGCGAGTCCGCCACGATGGCGATTGCGCATGGTGGGGGATACGGGATCCGTGCGCAGAGGTGCCCGATGCTTCCGTCGCAACGGGCACCTCGCCACGTCCGCCCGGCGGCGGTCCGCGGTATCGTCGGCGCATGCCCGACCCGATGCATTTCGATCGGCACGCCGACCTGTACGACCGCGCTCGGCCGCCGTATCCGGCTGCGCTGTGGGAGCGGCTCGCTGAGCTCGGGCTGCTGGTTGCCGGCGCGCGGGCACTCGATCTGGGCGCCGGGAGCGGGCAGGCGACCCGAGGGTTGGTGGAGGCGGGGATGGAGGTGACCGCCGTCGAGCCGGGCCCGGCGCTGGCGGCACGGCTCGCCGAACGGTTTCCGGATGTGCGGGTGATCGCGGCGACGGCGGAGGAGGCGGACCTGCCCACCGCATCCTTCACCCTCGCGACGATCGCGACCGCGGTGCACTGGTTCGACCTCGGTGTGGTCCTGCCGAAGCTGCACTCGGCACTGGTGCCGGGAGCACACCTGACGGTCTGGCGGAACGCCTACGGGGACGCTGCCGTGGCGCCGACGCCGTTCCGTGAGCGGGTGCAGGCGATCGTCGACCGGCGGGATGCGCCGCCCCGGCCCGGACCGGACGAGTCGCAGACGGCGAAGTGGGCCCGGCTGCTGGAGTCCGGCGGGTACTTCCGTGCGTCGCATGTGGCCGAGTTCGCGTGGGCCATCGATCTCGATGAGGACGGGGTGCGCGGGCTGTTCACGACGTTCAGCGATTGGTCTGAGGCGGAGGCCGAGGAGGCCGCTCGCGCGGTCCGCGACCTCGGCGGGACGGTGACCGAGCACTACCGGACACCCCTCATCCTCCTCGACCGCGTCGGGTGAGGCCGCTCGCATCCCTGCGCCCGTGTCGATTTCCGGCGTGTTCGTTCGACGCCTGGTCAGAAGATGTTCCGACAACAGGAAGGCATGACCGATGAGCCAGTTCATCATTCTCATCCAGGGCGACGCGGACCGATGGAAGGCGATGTCCGCTGACGAGCGCGCGGAGATCGACTCCGCCCACCGCGAGTTCTGGCAGAAGGCAGGGGATGCCGTGGTCGCGTCCGGCGAGCTGCAGGGGCCGGAGACCGCGGTGACCGTCCGGCGCGGTGACGACGGGGAGCCGATCGCGGTCGACGGCCCGTTCACCGAGGCGAAGGAGGTCGTCGGCGGCTTCTACGTCATCGACGTGCCCGACCGGGACGCGGCGGTCGCTCTGGCGTCGGGTCTCGCCGAGGCCCGGCACGACCACAGCGGGGTGCAGGTGCAGCCGCTGGTCGACCACAGCGCGGGCTGAACGCCGCGCGCGCTGCGCAACACAGGGGAGAGGGTTTCCCGGGATGCCGTTCCGTTTCGCGTCGGGTTGAGACGTTTTCGCTGAGAATTCGTATCCGCGTCGGTCCGGCATCCCCGGGCCTCGACAACGCTAACCCGCGGGCCGTCGAGTCCTCAATTCGGAGGACAGAAACCGTCAAGAGTTGACGGGGGGCGTGTCCCCCGTCACACGGTAGAAGCCCCAGAACCGGTCGTCGGTATCCGCTGCGGTGTCCGTTACGCCGGTTTCTGCTGCCGACGACGGTATCGGGGTCGAGTGGAGAGAATCGAGTCTCCGTTGCACCCGTTCCTCCGCCCATTCATCGATCGAGGGGTCCGCGGAACACTCCGTGTACACATCGATTCCTACCTGCTCCGTCGTGGCGGTGAGACCGTAAAAGACCCCGTCGGAGCGCTCCGCGCGGATCGCGATGTCCATCCAGCCTTTCCCGTCAGCCCAGTCGACGGTTCTGGTCACGGTGAAGCCTTGGCTCTCCCAATACGCGGAGAGGGTGTCCGCGATCGGATGAGGATCACGCTCGAACGCGACATGGGTAACCACGGCTCGGACCTGAGAAGCGTCATCCGAGGCGGTAGTGGCGCACGGTGCCAGGCCTACCTCTTCGGCCGCCGGGTCCCATGGCTTCTTGTCCTGCATGGGTCCGCGGAACCAGCCCTCGGTGTGCCCGGTGGCCGCGATCGCGGCGTTGGTGAGGTCCTCCCACTGGGTCAGCAACTGCGTGATGGTCTTCTCCGGACCATCCGGGCTGTGCGGGACAGGATCACGCAGAGCCGGAACAGACATACATCCTCCTAACAACGACACGGCCACGACCAGCACGACCGCGACACAGTGCTTCTTCACGGCCCAACCTACGATCGCACTCACGAGGTGGCTCATCAGGAGTGCCTCATTTCGCCTTCAACTCTCCAGGGCTGGCCGCTCGCGATGAAGGCGGCGTGGTCTGTATCCGTAGACACCCGGGTCCTCGATTCGGTGGACGGAAACCGTCAAGAGTTGGCGGGGACCTGTTTGCGCTGTCACGCGTCAGAATCCCCAGAACCGGTCGTCGATATCCGCTGCGGTGTCCGCGATGCCGGTTTCTGCAGCCGATGACGGGGTTGGTGTCGAGTAGAGAGAATCGAGTCTCCGTTGCACCCGTTCCTCCGCCCACTCATGGATTGAGGGGTCCGCGGAACACTCCGTCAGTACGTCGATTCCTACCTGTTCCGTGGTGGCGGTGAGACCGTAAAAGACCCCGTCAGACCGCTCCGCGCGGACCTCAACGCTTGTCTTGCCCGAGGGGGAGGTCCAGTCAATGGTTCGGGTGACGGTGAAGCCTTGGCTCTCCCAGTAGGCGGTGAGCTTATCCGCGATGGGATGCGGATCATGCTCGAATGCGACGTGGGTAACGATCGCTGAAACCTGGGAAGCGTCGTCCGATGTTGTTGTGGCGCACGGTGCCAGGCCTACCTCTTCGGCGGCCGGGTCCCATGGCTTCTTGTCCTGCATGGGTCCGCGGAACCAGCCCTCGGTGTGCCCGGTGGCCGCGATGGCGGCGTTGGTGAGGTCCTCCCACTGGGTCAGCAACTGCGTGATGGTCTTCTCCGGACCATTCGGGGTGTGCGGGACAGGGTCACGCAGAGCGGGAACAGACATACATCCTCCTAACAACGACACGGCCACGACCAGCACGACCGCGACACAGTGCTTCTTCACGGCCCGACCTACGATCGCACTCACGAGGTGGCTCATCCGGTCGGCCTCAAGCCGCCCACGACTTCTCCGGGCAACCCGATCGTCGTATAGGCGGCGTTGTACAGCGACTCTGTCTTCGGATCGAGGTATCCGTGGCCGACGGGTGCTGTCCCGTTCATCAGGTTCGGGTCGTTCTCGGCCGGGGTCCCGCCCAGTGCACTATGACCCTTGGTCGGTTTGAGCACGTCACCGCCGGGGAGGACGGCGCCTTCGGAGGAGAACGATTGCGCGCCGCCCATGACTTTGGGCGGCATCACCAATACCGCGTTCGCGGCGGCGGCTGCCGGAGAGAAGGCCGCTTCCGGGTTCGGTTCGGCGCGACCTCCGACCGTCGACCCGAAGGGGGCGAGATAGTCCAAGGCGGCCGCCGTCGTGTAGATGGCAGCAGAACCACTTGCTTGTTTCACGTGTAGGTCGGACAGCGACGTCACCACCTGCGTGTCGATTCCGGCGGAGCCGAGCATGGTGAAGGAATCGACCGGATGTTTGGTGTGGGTCAACGCATCCGCCGCCATCGTCGTGCCATACGAATGTGCCACCACCGACACGTAGGCAGGTTTGGCAGTGCGGGCGGCGCAGGTGCCATCCAGTTCCGCTGCGAACCGCCATGAGCCGTTCTGCGCTGCCGCCGGATTGTTCACTGTTACCAGGTCCGGCGTGTCATACCCCAACCAGGCCACAACCCCATGCGTGCGATCGTCGACAAGGTTCTGCTGGGTGTAGAGGTTCTTCGCGGACCGCGACCACCCCTTGGTCGCGTCGGCGGCGTCGGAGAGCATCCCCGGTGCCGCCCATGTCACGGTGTCGGCCGTGTCCAGGTCGCCGTATCCGACCGCGACCATCGGCACCGACGCGTCCAGGTTGAAGCAGATCAGCGACGCTGACGGATCGGCAAGGACGTCTCCTAGAGCGGTCAAGACCTTTCGCTGCTGAGGCGTCAGAGTGCCCGAATGGGATCGGGCTGCTTTGTAGATCTCGAGGTTGCAGCGGCCGCGGACCGCGTACGGCAGCCCGGCCAGGTTGCCCAGAACCCCGGGCACGGCCACCTCGATCGCACCCTGCGCCTCGGGGTCGAGGCCCGTCCACCATGTCGCGACCTGGTCCGGGGACGGTGGGTGCTGCCAGAACTGCTGCAGGATCGGCGGGTCGTCGGCGACCAGGGTGGCCAGTTCCTGGGGTGTCAGGCTTTTCAGCGTGTCCAGCAGGGTGGCGTTCACGCTCGCGGTCGGTGAGATCTTCGACAGCTTTCCCACCATCGACGCGAACGCCTGCAGTTCCGGCTTCGCGACGGTGGTCAGTGCGCCGTGCAACGCCGCATCCAGCGCGTCCGCGAACACCTTCTCGGCCGCGTCATACTCACGCTTCGCATCCCGGGCTCGACGCTTCGCATCCTCCAGGCGCTCCTGCGCGTCCTCCACCGCGAACCGCGCCGTCGTCAGGTCTGCGCTGGCCTCCTGCTCCCGCCGGCGGGCGGCCGACACCTCCCCGGCCGATGGTGCGCTCTTGCCCGGCGGCGGCTTCTCGGTGGAGGCGTACGCCTTCTGCACCGCACTCAGCGCCGACAGAAGGGCGGCATGCTCGGCCCCCAGTGCCGCCACCGACTCCTGCGCCAACTCGAGATCCGCCAACGCGTCCTCTGCGTCCCGCAACGCCCGATCCGCATCACTCTGCGCCAGCCCCATCGACCCCGACCACCGAGTCGCCGCCTCAACCCCCTCAGCGTGGCGTGCAGCGGCATCCGAGGCCGACGACATCAACGAACGCAACCTGTCCGAGAACACATCCGCAGCCAAACCCGACCACGACGCCGCACCCAGACGGGTATCCAGCACGTTCCTCGACACCTCCGCCTGACGATCCAACCGCTCCGACCACGTCCGAAGATGGGCGCCCAGTGCCTCCACCATCTCCCGATCACCCGGCGTCGGATCCGCCTCGAACCCGACCGGCGACCAATCCTCCGCCCTAGAACCCAACGAACTGACCCCCGCCACTCGTCAGGCACTGAGCGTCTTCGGTATCGCGCCGCTCATACGACGCGGTCGCCTGCTCCAGAGCTCCGGCCAACGTCCCGATCAGGTCATCGACGGCCGTCTGACCCGGAACCCAATACGCCTCGAATCGTCCGACGGCTCCCTCCGACACCGCCGACCCGAAACCCGTTCCTTCCGTCGCCGAGGGGCGACGGCCCATCACCGCCCCCTTCAGCGACTTCGCACCCGCCTTCAACGCGGCCGTATCGACCCCGACAGCCCTGACCATCTGCGCTCCAACATTTCAATCGGTATTTCTCGCAGACCGTATCATTCCTCCGCAACACGGCGCGGCGGCATGACCGCAATTGCGGCCGCGTCCGGAGGCCTCGCCGAGCTGTGGGTCCTCGATCAGCGGGCCGCCGCGCGGGCGGCCTGCCGTCACTAGGATCAGCCCATGGCGGCGTTCTCGGAGGCGGACCTGGCGGGCGTCCGCCGGGGTCTGCTCGCGTTCTCGTACCAGCTGCTCGGGTCGCCGTTCGAGGCCGAGGATGCGGTGCAGGATGCGCTGGAGCGGATGTGGCGCTCGCGCGACAGCTTCGACCCGGCCCGCGCATCCTTCGTCACCTGGGCCTACCGCGTCGCCCGCAACGTCTGCGTCGACCGGCTGCGGCAGACCCCTCGGCGGCCGCTTCCCCGTGACCTGACGGATCCGGGCATCGAGGTGGGCGCGCCGCTCGTGCCGGCCTTCGACGTTCCGTGGCTGCTGCCCGCGCCGACGGGCTGGGCCGGCCGTGCGGCATCCGACTCGGAGCCTGCCTCGGCGGCGGAGGAGGCGGAGGAGGTGCGGTTCGCCGTGACGGCCATGCTGCAGACGCTGTCCCCGCTCCAGCGCGGTGCGTTCGTGCTCCGCGAGGTGATCGGGCTCACCGCGGGGGAGACCGCGGCCGTGCTCGACGTCTCCGTCGCGTCGGCGAACTCGGCGCTGCAGCGGGCTCGCGCAGCGATCCGCGAAGGGACGCGGCGCGCACAGCCACTCCGCCCTGGCGTCGTCGAACATTACGCGGCCGCGATCCGGGCCGCCGATGTGAGGGCGTTGGCATCTTTGGTCGCCGACGATGTGGTGTTCGAGATGCCGCCGGTGCCGCAGTGGTCGGTCGGACGCGCACCGTTCGCCGCCTTCATGGCGCACCTGTTCGCCTGGCGCGGCACCGCGTGGGCGACCGAGCCGATCACCGCGAACGGCCAGCACGGCTTCCTCCTGTACCGGGTCACCGAGCAGGGTCGCGAGCCGCACACCGTCCAGCTCTTCGACGGGTCCGAGACCTCCCGCGGCGACGCCATCGCCAGCGTGCTCGTCTACCAGGACCCACGCCTCTTCGCCCTCTTCGCCCCCACACCCTGACCTCCACCCACAGACCCCCACCGTCGAGTACGCACAAACTGCACGCTCCGGGGCCCGCAAGCGTGCAGTTTTTGCGGACTCGACGGTGGGCGGAGAGGGCGGAGATGAGTTTGGGAGCGCTCGTTCGTATGCACGTGTGAACGCAACGAGAGCGAACAGAAGGAGACGAGCGAATGGGACGAGTGATCGTGGTGCAGTTCATCACGCTGGACGGCGTGGTGGAGGATCCGGACGGCAGCGACGGCACGCCGTTCGGCGGCTGGGCGATGCGGTTCGGGCCGCAGGGGGTCGCGGGGGACAAGTTCCGGCTGGGCAGCATCCTCGAGACCGGGACGCTGCTGTTCGGCCGCCGCACGTGGGAGCACTTCAGCACCCTCTGGCCGAACCGCGACGACCCGTTCTCGCGGGCGATGAACCGGGCGAGCAAGGCCGTGCTGGCGAGCACGCCGGTGGCGCTGGACGCGTGGTCCGGTTCGGCCGCGGTGGACGGCGGACTGGAGAGCTGGCTCGACCGGACGGTTCCGCAGCGGGATGTGGTCGTCATCGGCAGCGGATCGGTTGTCGCCGAACTGGCGCGGAAGGACGCCATCGACGAGTACCGGCTGTTGACGTTCCCGACGGCGGTCGGGGCGGGCAGGCGGCTATTCGACGCCGCCAGCCCGACCGAACTGCGGCTCGTGTCGGCCGAGCAGGTCGGCCCGGCCGTCCTATCGGTGCTCGATACACGCGGGTGATCGCCGCAATCGATCGCCCGGAGCGCCCGCCGGTTGCTAGCCTGAGCGCCGAGGCGAGGAGGTCGCAGTGGGCGTTGAGGGCATCGGCGGACTGTTCATCCGGAGCCGTGATCCGGAGGCGCGCGCGGCCTGGTACCGCGAGCATCTCGGGATCGCGGCGGGCTCGGACAGCGTGTGGGAGCAGCAGGGCGGCATGACCGTGTTCGCGCCGTTCCCGGCCGACTCCGACTACTTCGCGGCCGACCAGCCGTTCATGCTGAACCTGCGGGTCAGTGGGCTGGATGAGCTGGTCGGCTCGCTGGAGTCGGCCGGGATCGCGGTCGAGCGGAGGGCCGAGTGGGATGGCGACTACGGCCGGTTCGCCCGGCTTCACGACCCGGAGGGGCTGCCCATCGAGCTGTGGGAGGCGCCGGTCGCCGACGACGAAGCCGGCGCCTGAACGAGCCCGTCGCGAGTCAGTCCGCGGTTCCGATCTGCCAGATGTAGGGCGGAACCGTGCCGTTGACGCTCCAGTCGCCGACGATACGCGCCTTGTAGACCCAGGGGTTGTGGGAGGCGACCGTGCGCGCGTTCCGCCAGTGCCGGTCGAGGCCGGCAGCGCGGCTCACGGCCGAGGCGCCCAGCGTGTCGAACAGCCGGGTCGCGGCGAGCGGAACCGACTGGCTGAGCACGATCTGCGCCTGCGCCGAGGCGATCTCCGCCCGCACGTTGGCCTCGTCGTCCTCCGCGGTGCCGCGGCGCGACGCGGTGGCGGCGGCCGCATCGAGGGCTTCGCCCACCGAGCGGACCAGTGCTCGCGCGGTGAACGCGACCGCCGAGATCTCGCCGATCACGGCCTGCAGCTGCCCGTCGTCCTTTGCCAGCGGAGCGAGGCCGTGGCTGTACACCCGCGTGCGTGCGCGCAGCGCCTCACCCGCCTCCCGTTCGGTCGCCTGTGCGATGCCCGCCAGCACGCTGACGAGCACCCACTGGTAGAGGGCGGTCTGGTACCGGAAGCGATCGGAGAACCGGAAGACGTCGGCCGGCGAGGCCGCTGCGTCGTCGAAGACCGCGGTGCCGGTGCCGGTCAGCTGCTGGCCGAAACCGTCCCAGTCGTCGCGCACCGACACTCCCGGCTGGTCGACACGCAGGAGGACGGTCGCGTCGGTGCCGTCCGCGTCCTTCGCGGTCGCGTCGATCCAGTCGGCGTAGAGGCTGCCGGTCGTGTAGAACTTGCGGCCGTCGACGCGCGGGCCGTCGGGCGTGCGACGGATGTGCGTCCCGGAGTCCCCGAGACCCACCGAACCGGTCTCGCTCCAGGCGTTGCCGACGATCTCGCCCGCCGTGAAGCGCTCCAGCCAGGCGTCGCGTTCGGCGGAGGCGGGAGCGGTGAGCCGGTCCTCCACGAAGGCGAAGTGACCGCGGAAGATCTGCGGGAGGTTGGAGTCGGCAGCCGCCAGCTCCACCAGCACCTCGCCCAGCTGGACGAAGGTCAGGCCGGCGCCGCCGTTCTCACGCGGGACGCGCAGAGCACCGAGCCCCGCATCGGCGAGTTCGCGCACCACGCCGGTCGGCAGCTCGTGCTCGCGCTCCCGGCGCGACGCCGAGCTCCTCAGACGCTGCAGGATCGGCTCCAGCCGTTCGAGCGCTTCGGCGGCGCTCGCGGGCGCGGAGGGACGGGCGGCGGTCGTCGTGTCGGTCATGTCGCTCCGATCAGGTGTACAGGGAGATGGGCTGCAGGTCGCCGTTGACGTAGTACGCGCCGACCTCGAGCTTCTTGTAGTCGACCGGGTCGTGCAGGGTGTGCGTGCGCACATTCCGCCACCACAGGTCGAGCCCGACGGAGGCGCGAGCCGAGCTGGATCCGGTGACTTCGAACACGCGCGTGGTCACTTCGATCGACACCTCGGTGGAGACGACCTTCAGTCGGGCGATCCGCTGGGCGAGCCGGCCGCGGTCCTCCGCGGTGACGTCCTCGCCCTTGTCGACGACGGCGTCGAACTCGCGGCCGACCGCGTCGGCGAGGGCCTCGACGGCCTCGACCCGCGACAGCAGCTCGCCGAAGACGCGCAGCACGAAGGGGTCCTCGGCATACCGGTCGACGCCGGAGAGGAACCACGAGTTCGTGCGGGCGAGGGTGAGCTCGCGCGCTTTGGCGAGCGCGCCCTCCGCGATCCCGAGGTACAGGTTGCCGAAGGCGAGCTGGATGCCCGGGGTGATCAGCGTCGAGAACGGCTCGTCGCTCAGTTCGCCCAGGATGTCGGACTCGTCCACGGCGACGCTGTCGAAGGTGACCGAGCCGCTCGCCGACAGCCGCTGGCCGAGCGCATCCCAGTCGCCGTGATAGCGGATGCCCGCGCGGTCGTGGTCGAGGAGCACGAACACCGGGGTGCCCGCCCGCGCGCCGCCCGCGACGGTCGCGGCCGCCAGCACGATGTCGCCGGCGGAGGCGCCGGTCGAGAACCGCTTGGTGCCGTCGAGGCGGTAGCGTCCGTCGCCCAGGTCGGTGAGCGTGAGGTCCGGATCGACCGGGTTGACCGAGTCGCCCCAGACCCAGCGGCCGTCGATCGTTCGGCGGTACAGGTCCGGCTGGCGCTCCGGGGCGACGGCGAAGCCGATGTTGCCGGAGTTGATGTAGTGATAGGCGAGCACCTGCGCGACCGAGGCGTCGGCACGCGACAGGATGCGGATCACCCGGAAGGCCGTCTCCCAGTGCGCACCGCCTCCGCCGAACTCCGCCGGGTCGAGCAGGTTGACGAGGCCGGCGTCGCGCAGCAGCTCCAGCTCGGCGGTCGGATCCTGGTTCGCCCGGTCACGTTCCAGGGCGTCGACGGCCAGCCGGTCGGCGGCCTCGGTGGCGACGGCCTCCCAGTGCGCGAGCTCGGCGGCGTCGGCCTGTCCGGTCCAATAGCTGCGGGTCATGCTGCTCCTTCGGTCACGGGCTCGCGGCGGTCCGCGGCGCTCGGGCGTCCGCGGTACGCACCGCGGTAGGCGTGCGCGGGGTGCCAGGCAGGCACGACGGCGTCGCCGGTGCCGTTCAGACGTCCCCGCAGGGTCGTCCCGGGCTGCTGGTCGAGGCGGCCGCGGGCGCGCAGTTCGGGCACCACCAGCTCGACGAACTCCTCGAAGCTCCCCGGGGTGACCACGTACGCGAGGTTGAATCCGTCGATGCCGCCCACCTCGATCCAGCGCTCCAGCTCGTCGGCGACGGTGGTCGGACTTCCGACGATCACCGGGCCGATCCCGCCGATGCCGACGTACTCGGCGATGTCGCGGGCCGTCCACTGGCGGTTCGGGTCGGCCGTGGTGAAGATCGACAGGGCCGACCGTGCGGCGTCGGTGTCGATGTACTGCAGCGGCTCGTCGAGCGGCAGCTGCGACAGGTCGAGCCCGGACCAGCCGCCGTAGAGCGCGAACGCCCCCTCGGTCGAGACGTAAGTGCGGTACTCGTCGAGCTTGGCCTGCGCCTCCTCGTCGGTCGGCGCGACGATCACCGTCGCCAGAGTCAGGATCTTGACCGTCTCAGCCGGTCGGCCGATCGCGGCGGCACGGGCACGGATGTCGTCCGTCGCCTTGCGCGTGAGCTCGGGCGTGAGGCCGTTGATGAAGATGGCCTCGCCGTGCTTCGCCGCGAACTCCCGGCCCTTCGGCGACGCGCCGGCCTGGAAGACGACAGGCGTACGCTGCGGGCTCGGCTCGCTCAGGTGGATGCCGGGCACCCGGTAGTGCTCGCCGTCGTGCTCGATCGGGTGCACGAGTGCCGGGTCGGTGAAGACGCCGGTCTCGCGGTCGCGCAGGACCGCGCCGTCCTCCCACGACCCCTCCCACAGCTTGTACGTGACGTCGAGGAACTCCTCGGCGATCCCGTACCGGTCGTCGTGGGCGATCTGCTTGCGCAGCCCCAGGTTGCGGGCGGCGGAGTCGAGGTACGAGGTGACGACGTTCCAGCCGATCCGGCCCTTGGTCAGGTGGTCGAGCGTCGAGAACCGGCGCGCGAGCAGGTAGGGCTGCTCGTACGTGGTCGCGACGGTCACGCCGAAGCCGAGACGCTCGGTCACCGCGGCCATCGCGCTGATCTGCACGACCGGGTCGCCCAGCGGGACCTGCGCAGCATCGAGCAGCGCCGGGGCGGCGGAGTCGCGGTAGACGTCGTACACCCCGAGCACGTCGGCGAGGAAGAGGGCGTCGAACCCGCCGCGCTCGAGCGTCCGGGCCAGAGAGGTCCAGTAGTCGAGGTCGGTGTAGCGGTGCGCCTGGTTGTCGGGATGACGCCAGAGTCCGGGTGCCTGGTGGGTGACGCAGCTCATATCGAACGCGTTGAGGATGATTCGGTCGGCCATAGGTGCGGAACGCTAGCGGCTCCCGCGCCCGCGGGCCAGCGCATGTGACGCCAGATTGCGTCGGCGTAGCACAGCGTCACACTCGCTTGCGGCAGAGCCGGGGGAGTCCCTACCGTGACGGCACTCACCATCCGGCTTTCCGTGCGTCCGGCCTTCAGCGCCCGGCACCCACCTCCGATCCCTTCCCGAGGAGCACCCATGACATCCCGACGACGTTCCGCTGCTGCGGTCGCCGCCCTCGCCGCCACCGCACTCGTGCTCGCGGGCTGCGCCGGCGCCTCGAACGGCTCCAGCGCATCCACCGCCTCCGACGGCAAGAAGTTCGCCGGTCAGACGTTGACCGTGGAGATGATCTCGTCGCACGAAGGCGCCGCCAAGTGGCTCGCCGCCGAGTTCAAGAAGGAGACCGGCGCCACCGTCAAGACCGTCATCGTTCCCTATGACGAGATCGGCTCCAAGATCGCGCTCGACCAGCAGTCCGGTGCGAACACGATCGATGCGGCGGCGCCCTGGTACGTCTCGCTCGGCGATCTCGCCGCCGACGGCGCCATCCAGGACCTGTCCTCCTGGATCAAGGACGACAAAGCGCTCGACACGTCCGACTTCATCCCGTCGATCTACGACGCGTACAGCAAGGTCGGCGACAAACGCTACGGCCTGCCGTTCGACGGCGACACGCACGTGCTGTTCTACAACAAGGAGATCCTTGCGAGGAACGGCATCCAGGCGCCGCCGAAGACCTGGGACGAGTACCTGCAGGACGTGAAGACCATCACCGCGAACGAGTCGGCGCAGGGCGTGTACGGCGCCGCGGTCTTCGGCCAGAAGTCGCCGCTCATCCTCGGCGCCAGTTACGCCAACCGCCTCGCCGGCTTCGGCGGCGAGTTCCTCGACGAGAAGGGCAAGCCCGCGCTCGACTCCGAGGCGGCCGTGCAGGCGGCGCAGGCGCTGGTGGATGTGAACAAGTACGCGCTGCCCACGCCGGCCGAGACGGACTTCGGCGCGGGGAACAGCGCCTGGTTCGCCGGCAAGGTCGGGTTCATCGAGAACTGGACCGACCTCGGCGTCCGCTCGGAGGACGCATCCAGCGACTCGAAGGTCGCGGGCAAGTGGGGCGTCGTGACCCTGCCGACCGGTGGATCCAACACGACCTCCCGCGCATCGCTGGTCGCCGGCTTCACCTGGGTGATCACCGCCAACACCAAGAAGACGGACCTGGCCAAGGCGTTCATCCAGTTCGCGACCTCGTCGAAGGTCAACGCCCAGCTGCTCGTCGCGTCGCCGCCCACCGGGATCGACCCGAACCGGAAGAGCTCGCTGAACGACGCGACCTACGGCAAGGACTTCCCGACCATCCAGAACGTCAACAAGGCCACCCTGACCGGATCGCTCGCCTGGCCCACCGGAAAGCACGCGACGGAGCTCGCCCAGGTGCTGACGGACGGCCTCGCCAAGCTGCTCGCCGGCCAGGGCGGGAGCGCCAAGCAGACGATGGACGACATCCAGAAGAAGTGGGAGAGCATCCTCAAGTGACGGAGGCCACCCTCGTCACCGACGCCGCCCCCCGGGCCGCCGCGCGCACACCCGCGCGGCGAGCCCGGGCGGGCGGCGCCGGCGTGCGCCGTGCCATGGTCGCGCCGACCGTGCTCGCGACGCTCGTGCTCGGCGCGTACCCGCTCGTCTTCATCGTGCTGACCGCGCTGTCGGAGTCGTCGCTCGGCCGGCCGCTGCAGAGCTGGGTCGGCACGGCCAACCTCACCGACGCCCTCACCGACGGGGATGTGACCGCCTCGCTCGCGCGCAACGTGGTCTACGCCCTGGTGGTGTCGGCGGCGAGCACCGTGCTCGGCGTCGTCACCGCGCTGGCGCTGCGCAGCGCGACCTCTCGCGGCTCGCTCAGCCGCACCCTCCTGCTGCTGCCCCTGATCACTCCGCCGGTGATCGTCGGAGTGCTCTGGAAGCTGATCTTCAACCCGTCGGGCGGGCTGCTCAACACGCTGCTGAGCCTGGTCGGGTACCACGGCGCGCCCGTCGCCGTGCTGTCGTCGCCGGGCTGGGCGCTCGTCGGGATCGGCGTCGCCGACGTGTGGGAGTGGACGCCGCTGATCGCGCTCCTCGTCTTCGCAGCGCTCCTCGGGCAGGACCGCGAGGTTGCCGAGGCCGCGGCGCTCGACGGTGCGCACGGGTTCCGCTTCTTCCGCAGCATCACGCTGCCCACCATCGCGGGCACGATTGCGGCGGCCTTCCTCATCCGGCTGGTGCTCGCCTTCAAGGTGTTCGACCTCGTCTTCGTGCTGACCTCGGGAGGGCCCGGCACCTCCACGAGTATGCCCGCGTACCTGATCTACCAGGCAGCACTGCAGCAGTTCGACCTCGGCCGGTCGTCGGCCATCACGCTGCTGCTCGCCGTCGTGGTGACCGTCGTGACACTGCCCGTCATCCTCATCGCCAGGAGGCTCCACCGTGACTGACCGCCTGCTCGCCGGATCCCGCGACCGTCGGCCCATCGCCGCGGTCGTCGTGCTCGCGCTGGTGCTCGCCGGCACGCTGGTCCCGATCGCGTACCTCGTGTCGGTGTCGCTGATGTCGCGCGCCGACGTCGGCGCCGGCCTCCTCATCCCCGCACACCCGCAGCCGCAGAACTGGGTGAACGCCCTCTCCGGCGGCCTGCTGCAGGGCGTGTTCAACTCCCTCGTCGCTGCCCTGGCCGGTGCGGCGCTGACGCTCGTCATCGCCGTGCCTGCGGCCTGGGCGATCACCCGGTACCGTGCGGGAGGGCGCACACTGGCGGCGACCGTGCTGAGCCCGTGGCTGCTGCCGCCGATCGTCGCGGTCATCCCGCTGTTCACGCTGCTGCGTTCCCTGTCGCTCAACAACACGCTGCCCGGACTGACCCTGGTCTACGCCCTCTCGAACGTCGCGGTCGCCGTCTGGCTGCTCGAAGGCTTCACCCGCCGCATCCCCGCCGAGCTGGACGAGGCCGCCCAGCTGGACGGCGCGGGAGGCTTCCGCGTGCTGGTCAGTATCGTCACTCCGCTGCTCGCCCCGGCGCTCGTCGCGGTCGGCATCATCGTCGCGGTGCTCAACTACAACGAGTTCCTGCTCGCCGCCTTCCTCACGCAGTCGCCGGACGCGCAGACCCTCCCGGTCGTGCTGACGCTGATGCTGGGGGAGCGGATCACCGACTACGGCAAGCTCGCGGCGGCATCGGTGATCGGGCTCATCCCCGTGTTCGCCGCGGCCGCGTTCTTCCAGCGCCGACTGGTGTCGGGGCTGACGGCGGGGTCGACGCGCTGAGTCACGCCGGGCGTGCGACGACCTCCGCCAGGGCGTCCAGCAGCTGCGTCCACCCCGGTTCGAGGCCGGCGATCATGGGTGCGGTTCCAGCATCCGCGTCTGCGACCCGGATCGTGAGCTCCAAGCGGCAACGCGTCCGGCCCGACAGGGTCAGCTCGTGCACGGCGTCGAACAGCGGCTCGCCGTCGGGCCCGAGGGGCGCGAGCGTGAACTCCAGGCGGCGGCCCGGCTCTGCGGCGCTGACCGTGCCGGCCGAGGCGTAACGCGCGCCGTCCGCCTCACGCAGGCGGAGCTCGACGCGACCGGCGGGAGTCGCATCCAACTGGCTGCGCTCCACTTCGAAATGCGGGGGAGCCCACCACTGCGCGAGGAGGCGGGGGTCGGTCCAGGCCTCCCACACCTGTGCCGGAGGAGCGGGGATGGTGCGACGGAAGCGCAGGACGGTCGCGTGACCGCCCGGCTCGTCGGAGATCCGCGCCTCGGTTGCCGCTACCGCGTCTGCGTATCGCGCGAGGGCGACGTCGTCCGGAGTCGCCGTCGACAGACCGCCGAGCCAGTCGGCGACCTCGTCGAGGACCGCTCGGTTCAGGGAGGCGAGTTTGCGCCGGCCCAGCCGGTGGATACGCACCACGCCGGCAGCCTCGAGTGCCTGGAGGTGCTTGGTCGTCTGAGGCTGCAAGGCCCCGAGGACGGCGGCGACCTCGCCGACCGTGTGCGGGCGGATGGCCAGCGTCTCGATGATCCGGAACCGCGTCGGTTCTGCGAGTACCGCGAGGATCGCGTGCACCCGGTCGCTTTCGACCGCCATCCGTCCCTCCGATCGATCATTGCTTGACACATTCGTTGCAACGAATATATCGTGCGGTCAAACAAGGGAGCAAATTATGGAAACGATCGAACGGATCATCGCAGCCCCTGCCGAGACCGTCTGGGAACTCTGGACGACCCCGGCGGGCATCGGGCAATGGTGGGCGCCGGACGGGTTCCGCACCGACGTGTCCGCACTCGACCTGCGGCCCGGAGGTGAGCTCGTCTACACGATGACGGCGACGGCGCCCGAGCAGGTGGCGTTCATGGACCAGAACGGGATGCCGCTGAGTACGGAATCTCGCAAGACCTTTACGACGGTCGAGCGGCCGACACGGCTCGGGTACCGCTCCCTGATCGACTTCGTGCCCGGCCACGAGCCCTACGAGCAGCTGACCGAGATCGAGCTCGGGCCGGTCGACGGTGGGACGCGTGTGATCATGAGGGTCGAGCCGCTGCACGACGAGGTGTGGACCGAGCGGCTCCTGGCCGGCCGGGCGAACGAGCTGGACAACCTTGCACGCCTGGTTGACACAGGGGAGTAGGTCGCCAGGCGAAGGCCGTGGCGCCGTTCACTGCGGCTGAGGAACCTCGATACGGCCGAGCTGGAGCAGGATCGCGAAGCGGTCGGGCACACCCCAGTGCTCGACGATCCGCCCCTCGGCGACCCGCGCCACATCGATGACGGTGAAGTGCACCGGCCGCCCGGTCGGCGCTCCGAGGAAGGGCCCCGTGTTGGTTCCCGCACCTTCGGCGCGCACCCAGACGATGTCGTCACGTTGGGCCCAGTCCCCGATGGTGAATCGGAGGTCCGGGAAGGCGGTGTGCACGTCGGTCATTCCCTTCTTGACCTTGGCGATGGCGTCGGCGCCGGTCCCGGAGAGCCCGAGCTGGTGTTCGACGAGGTCGGGGGAGCAGAGCTCGTCGACGATGTCGGTGCGGCCGCCGGCGAATCCCTCGTGGAGCATCCGCTCCAGAAGGACGACCGCGGCCGGTTCTGCGTCTGTGGTGATCATGGGAGGACTCCTTCGTCTGCACCTTAACTGCGGTCAGTGCAGTGACACTGCATTGACTGCACCATTAGTATCGATCTCGTGAACGCCGACGTCAAGACCGCATCCTCCTACCGGCAGGAGCAGGCGCTGCAGACGCGCCTCCGAATCGCGACCGCCGCTCAGGCACTGTTCGCACGCGACGGGTATGCGGTAACCAGCATCGCGGCGATAGCACGGGAGGCCGGCGTCGGCACCCGGACCGTCTACGCCGCCTACGGGGCCAAGCGCGAGATCCTCAACGTGATCTGCGAGCGCTGGCTGGAGCGGGCGCGCGCCCGCGAACTCGCCCGCGAGATCCTCGAACTGCCGGAGCCGGGGGAGCGGATGGCGGGAGCGGCCCGCTGGTTGACGGTGCTGTACTCGACCGATTTCGACGTCGTGCGCATCCTCGATTCCGCTCTGGACGAGGATGCGGAGACTCAGGCCCTGCTGCGCTCGAAGCTCCGCGCGCGCAACCGCGTGATGGACAGCCTGATCACCTCGGTGGAGGACGCGCTGGTCGTCCCTCTGGCCGAGGCCCAGGCGGTGTACCGGGCGTTCGCCGCGAGCGGCGTCTACCTCGAGCTCGTCATCAACGCCGGATGGACGCCGGAGCACTTCGAGCAGTGGCTGGCGGCCACGCTGGAGGGTCAGCTGCTCGGGATGCGGTAGCCGGGCTGCGGGTTGCCCGCGCGGTCAGTGGTTGCGCGGGTCGCTCGGACCGCCTCGCGTGCCCTTGTGAGCCTCCTCGATGATCCGGACGTCGTGCACGGTGACGCTCTCGGTCATCAGCAGGTCGAGCGACGTGACGAACAACCGCCCGATCTCTTCGGGCGTCACCTCGGGTCCGGGAACGTCGACGCGGAACCCCTGCGCCTGCAATCCGCCCTCGTTCGAGAACGTCACCTCGGCGTCGAACACCGCGCGGTACTGCGTCATCGTCCCCTCATCCCTCTCGTCGGTGACCGGCACGCCGAGCCTAGCCTCCGCCCACGCGCTGAAAACGGAAGACATCCCGCGGCCCGGATGGGCGGACATCCTCCGTTCCGGCACGGCGGCGGGGTGTCGCCGCAGCATCCCCTCCCTTTCCGACCGCGCCGCGAGCGAAGGTTCGAGTGCGGGAAACGGAGGCGATTCGGCAGCCTGACCCCGCGAAACGCCGGAAACGGAGGGGATGTGGGCGAGCGTGCCCGGCATCCCCTCCGTTTCCGACCGCGCCGCGAACGGCACGGCCCGGGTCAGCCGGCCGGCAGCAACTCCGCGATGAGGGCCTCGACGCGCCGCTTGATGTCGTCGCGCACCGGGCGCACGTGCTCCACCGGGAGACCGGCGGGGTCGGTGAGGTCCCAGTCCTCGTAGCGTTTACCCGGGAAGATCGGGCAGGTGTCACCGCATCCCATGGTGATCACCACATCGGACTCGCGCACGGCGTCCGTCGTGAGGATCTGCGGGGTGTTCCCGGCGATGTCGATGCCCTCCTCGGCCATCACGGAGACGGCCGCGGGATTGAGCCGGTCGGCGGGCTCGGAGCCGGCGGACAGCACCTCGACGCGACCCCCGGACAGTTCGCGGAGGTATCCGGCGGCCATCTGGGAGCGTCCGGCATTGTGCACGCAGACGAACAGGACGGTGGGGCGGTCGGACACGGCGGCCTCGCATTCTCTCGGTACCCGAATCATAGATGACCGTCGATGTCTTCGACCACGCTCGCGGCGACCGTCCCGACCCTGCGCGGCTCGCGTCCGAGCAGCCGACGGAGATCGTCCGTCTCGTGCGCGAGCACCCCCGCGGCTGCCGCGGCGTGCAATGGCCCGAACGGACCCGCATCGGCCACGGACACATCCCGGTGTGCGACGGGCCGGCCAAGCAGACCGCTCAGGATGCGGGCGAGCTCCTCGTAGGTCCACGCCGGCCCACGCAGCTCCCACAGCTCCTCGCCGGGCGGATCGGCGACCACGCGGGCGGCGGCTTCTGCGAGGTCGGCGATGGATGCGGTGGCCAGCGGACGGGATGCGGTGGCCGACCCTATCCATCCGCTCGCCGCCTGTTCGACCGCGGCCGTCACGAACGGCTCCGTGTAGAACCCGTTGCGCAGGACGGTCGCCGCGCCGCGGTCGCGCAGGGCCGCCTCCGTCGCCGCATGCGCAGGGTCATGGTCGCCGCCGTGGACGCTGGTGTAGACGACGTGCTCGAGCGAGGCCGCAGCGGCGAGCACCGCGCGGTGCTGCCGGAGTCGCTCGTCCGGATCGAGCACGGGACTCGAGACGAACAGCAGGCGGTCGATCCCGCGGAAGGCCGTGGCGAGGCCCGCGGGATCGGCGTAGTCGGCGCGTCGCGCATCCACTCCGATCCGCCGCAGCCGGTCGGCCGCCTCGTCGGACCGGACGAGCGCATGCACCTCCTCGGCGGGGTGGAGGGTGAGCAGGGATCGGACGGCCGCGCCGCCGAGACGACCGGACGCGCCGGTGATGAGGATATGGGTCATTGCGTGCTCCTGAAGAGTCGACGAGAAAGGGTTCCGGGGCGGGGGAGTCGAGGACTCCCGGCCGTCACGAGACCGTCGTCGCGCGCACGCGAGGGAAGGCTGCCGTCAGGCGCCTGCGGGGATCACGGTGTGAGAAATCATCCGCCGCCGAGGCTACCGCATCACGGAGCGTGGAAGTAGTGCCGTTCCACCGGCTCGGTGCTGCTCAACGCGCGCGCCGCCTCCCAGAGCTCCCGGTCGCGTCCGGTGAAGCGCTGCGTCCGTTGCCGGGTGAACTCGCCCCAGGAGGGGACGAGGAACGTCTCCAGCATCGTGTCCGGGTGGTCGCCACTGCGGTACAGCCGCCAGCGGTAGCCGCCGGTGCGTCTGCGGGAGTCGGCCACCAGCCGGATGGCCCGCTCGAACGCGGCGCGGTCGGCGTCGCTCACGCGGTACGACATCTCGATCAGCACTGGTCCGTCTGTCGGGTCGGGTTCGAAGACGAGCATCGGCTCGGGCCACGAGTTCGCGATGGTCCGGTCGATGGTCGCCGTGCCGGGGAGCAGCGGGAGCGGACGCACGCTGACCGCCACGACGACCAGAAGGACGGCCGAGATCACGAGCGCGGTCGTCGTACCGGCCGCCTGGGCCAGCACGCCGAAGAGGAACGACCCGATGGCCATCGCGCCCATGAAGAACAGGATGTAGACGGCGACCGCACGCGACCGCACCCACTGCGGGAGCGTCAGCTGCAGGGCGGCGTTGAGGACGGTCAGGGTGCCGATCCAGGCGAGCCCGGCCACGACGAGCACGACGAGCGCGACGACGAACGGCGCGAACGCGGCGGCGACCGTGCCCAACGCGAAGAGGAAGGCACTCGCGGAGATCACGACGTTGTCGCTGAACCGCTTCCGGGCGACGGGCAGTAGGAACACACCCGCGACGGCACCGACGCCCAGCGCGCCGAGCAGCAGGCCGTATCCGCTCGAGTCGAGCCCGAGGCGGGTCGCCGTGAGCGGCAGCAGTGCCCAGAGCGCGCTGGCCGGGAAGGCGAACAGCACGGACCGGAGGAGGATGCGCCGCACGAGGTGGGCCGACAGCGTGTACCGGACGCCTGCGCGCAGAGCCGGGCCGAACCGCTCGCGGTCGTCGAGGCCGGGCTGCGGCGGGCGACGCCACCACAGCAGCGCGACGACGGCTCCGAGGAAGCTGACGGCGTTGATCCCGAAGACCACGGGCGTCCCGAAGAGCGACAGCACGACGCCTGCAAGCGCCGGCCCGATCGCCCGGGCGCCGTTGACGGTCACGCCACCGAGCGCGGCGGCCGCGACCACCTGCTCACGCGGGACGAGCTCCGGCTGGATCGCCTGCCAGGCCGGCGACGTCAGCGTGGACGCGACGCCGAGCAGCAGCGTGAACCCGAGCAGTGTCGGAGCGGTGAGGGCACCGGCCGCGGCGACCACGGTCAGCCCCACGGCGAGGACAGCACTGGCCGCCGACCCCCAGATCAGCAGTTTGCGGCGGTCGAACGAGTCGGCGAGCACGCCCGCCGGGAGCGAGAACACCACCGCCGGGAGCAGGCTCGCCGTCTGCACCAGCGCGATCACCACGCTGTCCGCGTGCGATTCGACCAGGAACCACTGGGCGCCGACGGTCTGCATCCACGTCCCGATGTTGCTGCCGAGCTGCGCGAACCACAGCACGCGGAACACCGAGATCGCCAGGGGCGCCCAGGGGGAGAGGGATGCGTTCGGCGCCGTCCTGCTCGCCGGCGCGGTCATCGCGCGGTCACGGGATGCGCCGCGTCGCCGTGCGCTACCTCGCCGTGCTCTCCCTTGCCACCGAGCACCGGCCACCGCCCGAGTTCTGCGGCGCCCCGGTACGTCGCCTCGAGGAAGTCACGGACCAGCCCCTCCGGGTCCTCCGCACGCCGGACGTTCTCGTACGGCAGCAGGAACTCGCCCAGCTCGTCGCTGTAGTACGCCCCCTCGGGCATCGGCGTCCGCTCGAACCCGTCCGGCGCGGGGTACGCGTATGAGTAGAAGGCGCCCTCCGCTCCTCCGCCGGGCCAGAAGCCGGCGCTGCTCAGCTCACGGGAGTAGCCCTCCAGCATGACGCTGTCCGGGCAGTTCGGCGCGCCCCCGGGATGCGGCGGTGCGGTCCGTCCCGAGAACCGGGTGACCGCCAGATCCATCGCACCCCAGAAGTAGTGCACGGGGCTCACCTTGCCCGTGAAGCCCGAGCGGAATTCGAGCAGCATCCGCTGGGCGTCGATCAGCTGCCGCCAGAACGCCCGCGCCTGCTCCGGCTCGTACGTGCAGTGCTCGGTGTCCTCGGCGAACGGGATGGCCACCGCCACCTCGTTGGGGACCGCGTGGATGTCGACGGTCACGCCGAGGTCGGCGAGCGCCTCCAGCGTTGCGGCGTAGAACGTGGCGACCGAGTGCCCGGCCAGCGGGAAGCGGCGCAGCCCGCCGTCGCTGGTGCGCAGCACGAGCTCGTGGTCGACGAAGTCGAACTCGATGTCGAGGATCCGCGACGGGAGGGGGATGGGGCCGGTGCCGAGCCCGCGGGCGCTCGGATACAGCGTGACGTGCCACCAGTGGTTGATGGGCGGCGTCAGCGCCATCCGGATCTTCCCGACGACCTGCGTCCACATGTGGAGCGTGTCGCGCGTGGCGACCCAGCTGTCGACGGGGAGCTGCACCCGTGGCTCGGCGACCGGCGCCATCATCCCTCCGCCGGCTGCGGAGCCCGCCGCAACAGGTAGGTGTGCTCGCCGGAGAGGACGACCTCCGACCGCTGATTGTGCACGGTCACCGCTGCGGTGACGATTCCGTTGGGGCCATCCGGTGTCAAGGCGGTGATCTCCAGTTGCGAGTAGAGGGTGTCGCCGGCGTGGACCTCCTGGAGGAAGCGCGCCGAGAGCCCGGTGAACGCGATGAATACCTCTCCGATGATATGCGGGAACAGGGTCGCCCCCGGAGCGGTGAAGGCGAGCACCTGCAGGCCGTGCACGACGGGAGCGCTGTGGCCGTGCGCCTTCGCCCACACCTCGTCGTAGTGAACCGGGTGGTTGTCGGCCGACACGGCCTGGAACGCCGACGCGTGCGCGTCGGTGACCGTGCGGCTCGGCGCCCGGAACACCTCGCCCACGGTCAGCTGTTCGAAGGTGCGCGGCTCGACGATGGCGAAGTCGAGCGGATCGAACGTCCCGCCGCTCACGCCGCGAGCCAGTCGCTCAGGAAGGCGACCGCCTGCGCGACGGCCGCACGCGCCTGCGGAGTGTCGTGCATGCTGTTGACCATCACGAAGTCGTGGATGATGCCCTCGTACCGCACACCCGTGACCGTCACACCGGCCCGGCGGAGCTTGGCCGCGTACGCCTCGCCTTCGTCGCGGAGCACGTCGCACTCCGCGTTGATGACGAGAGCGGGCGGAAGCCCGGCGAGCTGCTCCTCGGTCGCCCGCAGCGGTGAGACGGTGATGCTCGCGCGCTCGTCGGCGCTCGTCGTGTACTGGTCCCAGTACCAGCGCATCGCATCCCGGGTGAGCCAGTAGCCGTCCGCGAACTCCTGGTACGAGCCGTCGTCGAACGCCGCATCCGTCACCGGATAGAACAGCACCTGGCCGCGGAACGCGAGGTCGCCGCGCTCCTTCGCCATCAGCGTGAGGGCGATGGCCATGTTGCCGCCGACGGAGTCGCCGGCGATCGCCATGCGGGTGCCGTCGAGCTCTTCGTCGGCACCGTGCTCGACGACCCACTTCGCCACGGTGTACGACTGCTCGTTCGCGATCGGGTAGCGGACGTCGGGGGAGCGTGTGTACTCGGGGAACACGACCGCCGCCCCGGTGCCGACCGCGAGGTCGCGAACCAGGCGGTCGTGGGTATGCGCATCGCCGAACACCCAGCCGGCGCCGTGCGTGTACAGCACGACCGGAAGGGGACCGGATGCGCCTTGCGGCCGGACGATCCGGACAGGAACGGAGCCGGTCGGACCGCCGTCGACGGTGATCCACCTCTCATCGACGGCCGGCTTCGCGATCTCGGAGTCCTGGACCTGGTCGACCGCCTTCCTGCCCTCCTCCGGCGGGAGCTGGTAGAGGAAGGGCGGGTTCGCGGTGGCCTCGCAGAACGCCTGCGCGGCGGCCTCGAGTGCGTAGCCGTGCGGGTTGGCTGTCGCCATGCTGGTCGCTCCCCTCGCTCAGGCCAGCTCGGCGGCGGCGTCGGCGATGACCTTCGCCACCTCGGCGGGGTGGGAGCGCATCACCAGGTGCGGCGCGTCGATCTCGATCACCGAGCGCAGCCCGGCCCGCTTGTAGCCGAAGCGCTCGACATCCGGGTTGATGGTGTGGTCGGCCGACGAGACGATGCCCCATCCCGGCTTCGTCTTCCACGCCGCGACCGGGGCGGTCTCGCTGAACGCCAGCGCGGCGAGCGGACGCTGCGACGCGGCGAGCACCTCGCTGACCTCGCGGTCGATACCGGCGGCGAACACGTCCGGGAACGCATCCACCTTCACGGACACGTCGGTCCCGGGCTCGGAGCCCTCGATGGGGAACGGCGTGTAGACCAGGTTGGCGGCGAGATCGGAGTCGGGGAAGCCGCCCTGCAGCTGCCCGAGGCTCTCGCCCTCGTCGAGTGCGTATCCCGAGATGTAGACGAGACCGACGACGTTGTCCGCCGCACCGGCGACGGTGATCACCGCACCTCCGTAGGAGTGGCCCGCCAGGAGCACCGGGCCGTCGATCTGCTCGACGACCGAGCGGATGTACGCCGAGTCGCCGAGGAGGCTGCGGTTCGGGACCGCGGGAACGCGCACCGTGTAGCCCTGGTCGAGCAGGATGCGGGTGACAGGAGCGAAGCTCGCCGCGTCGGCGAAGGCTCCGTGGATGAGGACGATGGTGGGTGTGGCCATGACGCCGATCCTTTCGTTGGGGTTCGATCGCCACGCTAAGAGGGGCACGGAAGCCGTGTCGTGGCCCTCTCGGGGTCACCGTCCGAGGCCCGGCTCGTCCTCGATCAGCTCGTCCGGCGTCGGAACGGCGACGTCGGCGGAGTCGAGGGCGCGATCGACCCGCAGCCTCGCCTGGAGGTACTCGATCGCCGCGGCCGCCGGCGAGCCGGGATCACCGAAGAACGTCGTCAGGTGCTGGCCGCCTCCCGGAACCTCGAACGTCTGCCAGCGGAACGGGATGTAGTCGAACGGCTCGATGTGCACGAGCGCGACGCCGCGCCGCTGCGGGCGCGCTTCGTGGCTCGCCCAGACGTCGCGGAAGTCCTTGGAGCGCGAGGACAGTGCGGCGACGAGCAGCTGCAGCCGCGGGTCGTCGGGTTCGGCGTGGTAGCGGAGGCTGGCGACGGCCCCGCGCACCGCCCGCTGCCAGTAGGGCCGTCGGTCGTCGCCCGCCGCCAGGGCTGCGTCGACGATCGCCTCGACCATGTTCGCGCCGGGCGGCAGGGACAGCGGGATGAACGCGCGGCCCAGGTGGTTCACGGCCAGCACGTCCTGGTTGCGGTCGACCACGTACGCGGGCGCCATCGTCCACTGGTCGAGGAGGACGTTCACATTGTCCAGCACGTCTGCCGGAGTCCCGCTGAGGGCCGGCGGGCAGTCCGCGGTGTGCCGGGCGGGGACCGTCTGCCCGGCGAGCCGGAACAGGTACACCGTCGCGTCGGCGTCGAGCTGCAGCGCACGGCCCAGCGCCAGCAGGACCTGCGGCGACGGCTGGTGGTCGCGTCCCTGCTCCAGCCGCAGGTAGTACTCGGGGCTGATGCCGGCCATCCCGGCCACCTCCTGGCGGCGGAGGCCACGCACGCGACGGCGCGGTTCGGAGCGGAGGCCGACGTCCTCCGGAAGCAGGGCGTCGCGGCGGGCGCGGAGGTAGGCGCCGAGGGCGGCGTTGGAGTCGCTCATGTGCGGAGGGTCCTGTCGTGGAGGCGCCGTACTGGATTCACCACTCCAGATTGTCTCAGATGCGCGCGAAGCTTCGCCAGGTCTGCACGATGAGCCGATTTACGCCCGCTATAGCGGCGACGGCTCAGGCAGCCTGCAGAGCCGGCGCCAGGTGGGCGAGCGACGAATCCGCGATGCTCGCCAGCCGTTCCGGGTCGTCCTCGACACGGCTGAACTGAATGAGTCCCTGCGAGACGAGCACGATCTCGGCCGCGAGTGTCGCACGGCCGTCCTCCGGGATGCCGTCGCGAGCGAGTCGCTCGTCGACGAGCTGCTCCATGGCGGCGATGGCGCGAGCGCAGACCGCCGCCACCTCGGGCCAGTCGCGGCCGAGTTCAGCGAGGCTGTTCAGCATCAGGCACCCCCAGCTGGGCTGATGCGCGGCGCAATCCGCGACCACAGCGCGGAAGAAGAGCCCCACGGCCTCCTCCGCGGTGGCGCCGTCGGCCATCGCATGCCGCACGATGTCCACCCGGCTCTCGCAGTAGCGCTCGAACAGCAGAAGGAACAGCTCGGGCTTCGAGCCGTACGCGGCGTAGATGCTGCCGTTGCCGACACCGGCCGCCTCGGCCAGGTCGGACATCGCGGTCGCGGTGTACCCCTTCTGCCAGAACACGGCAGTGCTGCGCGCGAGAAACGCATCCTCGTCAAACTCTCGACGGCGAGCCATTGGTCGAGCCTAGCAATCGGGGTCGTGGAGGCGGAAGCGCGGCCGGCGTGCGATCCTGGCTACGACGACCCCGGAGGGATGATGCGACTGCCGACCGACCCGACGTGCGTCCTCGTGCAGATGCGCGCGACGACGCACGCGGAGAGCGCGGTCTATCGACGCATGCACCGGCACTCGTTCGGTCACGTCGGGTTGTCGCAGATCGCGTCCGTCGCGCAGAGCGTCGAGGCGCGCCTGGACGAAGTGCCCGCTCGGGCGATGGAGAGCACCCAGCTGCAGTTGGTGCACAGCGGCAGCCTCATCCTCGAACAGGACGGAACGCAGAGGCGTTTCGGCGCGGGGGAGCTGGCGATGTACGACGCGAGCCGGCCCTTCTCCTTCGTCTATCCGGACGAGTTCCGGACGACGATCGTTCAGGTCCCGACCGTTCTGCTCTCCGCACGCGGGGTGCTCCCGGCCTCGCTCGGTGCGCGGTCGGTGGACGTCGCGTCCACCGGTCGCCGGGAGCTCGAGGGGCTGCTGCGCGGTTCCGTCGGCCGCGGTGTCCGGCCGGCCGACGATCCGGTGTCGCTGTCCTCGGGAATCGTGCGGGCGGCGCGGCTGATGGTCGACGAGGAGCTGGGCGCCGCACGCGAGAGGAACGCTCCGGCGGCCCAGCTGGTGCGGGAGGCGACAGACCTCCTCCACCGCGAGTACGCCGACCCCGGACTGACCGCTGCGGCCGTCGCTGCGCGTCTTCACGTATCGCTCCGGACGCTCTTCGCCGCGTTCGAGGACGCCGATGACTCTCTGGCATCAACCCTGCGCCGGGTACGGCTCGGGGCCGCCGAACGCCTTCTGCTCACGACCCGGCTGCCGATCTCCGAGGTCGCGTACGCCGTCGGCTACGCGGACGTCACCGCGTTCATCCGCGCCTGGAAGACCGCGACAGGATGGACGCCCGCCCGGTGGAGACGGCTCAGGGCCGGCTGGGCCGCCGCGGACGAGCGCGGCTGACCACCCTGCGGGTCACGGGGCGACGACGACCTTGCCCCGCGCGCGTCCCTCGCCGATATGCGCCACCGCGCCGCCTGTCTCCTCCAGTGGATACACCGCGTCGATGACGGGCCGGAAGAATCCGTCTCCGAGCAGCCGGGCCAGCTCGCGCAGGTCCTCCGGTCGCTCGCGCGCCATCAGGCCGACCAGCCGCTGCCGGCTGAAGCGGTCGAGCATCCCGGCCGCCGCCGTCCGCTGGATGCCGCCGAGCAGCGGGCCACCGGATTCGCCGCCGACGAGCACGACCGAGCCGGTGGGGCTCAGGATGCTGCGCAGCGCGGTGAGCGGACGGTTGCCGGCGGTGTCGATGATGGCGTCGTAGACCCGGCCGAGCGTCAGGATGTCGGTCGTCGTGTAGTCGACGACCTCCTGCGCGCCGAGCGAGCGGACGAGCTCCGCTTTCCGCCCGGTGCAGACCCCGGTCACCTGGGCTCCGCGGGCCGCTGCGAGCTGGACCGCGATGTGGCCGACGCCGCCGGCCGCGCCGATGACGAGCACGCGGTCGCCTGCGCCTGCGCCGCTCGCGGTGACCGCCTGGAGGGCCGTCACCGCCGAGATCGGCACGGCCGCGGCCTCCTCGAAACCGACGCCGGGCGGCACGGCCACGAGGTCGTCCGCTGGCGCGACGACGAACTCCGCCAGGGCGCCGTCCGCCGACCCGAACACGGCGTCCCCGACCCGCCAGGCGGTCTGCGAGCCGGCGCCGATCTCCTCGACCACTCCGGCGAACCCGAGACCGCGCACGCGTGCCTTCGGGCCGCGCCAGCCGAATCCGATCGCCCGCATCAGGTACGGCCGGCCGGTCGTGAGATGCCAGGTGCCTGCATCCACCCCGGCCGCCCGCACGCGCACCAGCACCTGGTTCTCGCCGGGCACCGGCACCGGGATGCGCTCGACGCGCAGCGCGCTCGGCGGTCCGTAGGCGTCCTGGGTGACGGCCCGCATCGTGCGGCCCTCGTTCGTGTCCATCGCGGTCTCCTGTCTCAGTACTGTTTCTCAGTTCTCCGGGTACTGGAAGACGTCGTCGAGGGGGACCCCGAACACCCGTGCCAGCTGGAAGGCCATCTCGAGGGAGGGGGAGTAGCGCCCCTGCTCGATCGCGATGATCGTCTGCCGTGTGACACCGACCCGATCCGCGAGCTCGGCCTGCGTCATCTCGCCGGCGGCGAAGCGCAGCGCACGAAGCGAGTTGGTCACGCGCGTGGGCTTCACCATTCCGGCATCCCCCGACGATAGGCGGTCAGCCGGGCGGCGGCGCCGACGATGGCCGAGAGCACGAACGCCAGGTAGACGGCGTTGGCGATCCAGAACCACGGCGCCTCGACGAGCGAGAGGATCAGCGCCGCGACGGCGCCGATGACGACGAACGCGCCCCCCACGCGCTCTCCGAACGCGAACACCTCGCGATCGCGCTGGTCGCGCTTTCCCGCATCCCGGCGGTTGCCGACCGCCAGCACGATCCGCGCCAGGATGTTGGCCACGATCGCCCCGCCGACCGTCCACAGCAGGAGCGCGGCGTACACGTCGGTGCCCAGGGCGGCCAGCAGGATCAGATAGGTCGCATACCCGGCGACCGCGGTCACCAGGTAGACCCACGAGTTCTTCTCGTCGAACGACATCCGCCGCCTCCACCTCACTCGGGCATGTCAAAGTTTCTGTACATAGCGAGTGTAAGCGTGAACAGACACGATGTTAAAGCTCTTTTACATGGGGGAATGGCGGCGACGACAACCTGGTTGGATGGAAGCGTGCTCCGAACGATGTTCAAGTCGAAGATCCACCGCGCGACGGTGACGCACGCCGACCTCCACTACGTCGGCTCGCTGACCGTCGACAGCGACCTGATGGCGGCGGCCGACCTGCTGCCCGGGGAGCAGGTCGCCGTGGTGGATGTGACCAACGGCGCGCGCTTCGAGACCTATCTGATCGCCGGGGAGCCGGGCAGCGGCGTCATCGGCGTGAACGGTGCGGCCGCCCACCTTGCGGAAATCGGCGACACGGTCATCGTCATCTCCTACGCGCAGCTGGATGACGCCGAGGCCCGCACGTTCGTTCCGACCGTTGTGCACGTCGACGCGGCCAACCGCATCCTCGCGATCGGCGACGACCCCGCGGACGCCGTTACGCCGGGCGTCGAACGGCCGCCGCTCGCGCTCTGAGCCGTATCAGCCGCGCTCGGCGGTGATCGCCTTCGCCGCACCCCACAGCGAGCCGACGTTCGCGCGCCCGGGCTGCTTCAGCAGCATCCGCTCGTAGAAGCCCAGCGGGTCGCCCGGCGTCGTCTGGGTCTCCTCGATGTCGCGGAAGTACTGGATGGTCGCCTCGATGTCCGCGGGCGAGTCCGGACGATCCGGTTGCTTGTGCCCGCTGACCACCCACCGCGGCTCCAGAGCACGGAGGCGCTCCAGGGCGGCCACCCAGATGCGGCGCGTCTCCGCCGTCGTCTCGGCGAGGTACGGGTACGTCGCGTTGTAGACCACGTCGCCGGCGACGACGAGTCCGGCGTCGGGCACCCACAGCGAGGTCGTCCCCTCCGTGTCCGTGTGGCCGGCCTCCACGACGATCAGGTCGTGTCCTTCCAGGCTGAAGCCACCCTCCACGACCTCGGGGAACTCCACCTCGGGGATCTGGCCCGGGAAGAGCCGGCCCCAGAAGTCGTCCCGCCACTCGGGCCGCGCCTGCACCTCCAGCTCGCCGATGGTGCCGGCGGTGGCCAGCGCCCGCACGCCGGGGAACGCGGCACGCAGCTGTCCCACCCCGTACGCGTGGTCGCCGTGACCGTGGGTCAGATAGACGGCGGCGAGCGGGACGTCGTGCGACCGGATCCACTCGATCAGCCGCTCGTTCTGCGCGATGGTCGCGAACGTGTCCACCAGCACGGCCTCGCGTTCTCCGACGATGAGGGTCGCCGTGTTGGCGACCCACCGCCATTCCTCGTTGCCGGGTGGGAGGTCGCGGGTGAGTCCTTCGCGTCGCTCCGTGTAGACCTCGAACGTCAGCGGGGTGGTCATGGTGCGTCCTCTCGTCGTCTCGATCCGTCACCGCCGGCGCAGTGCGCGCTCGGCGAGGGCCGGGGGCGTGGCGTTGTAGCTATCGTCGTTGACCTCGGCGCCCGGCGCGACGACCGCGTCGATGCGGTCGAGCACGTCGTCGCCCAGCACGATGTCGGTAGCCGTGAGCAGGCCGTCGAGCTGCTCCTGCGTCCGCGGGCCGATGAGGGCGGCGGTGACAGCGGGATGCGAGGTCACGAACGCGATCGCCAGTTGCGGCATCGTGAGGCCGGCGTCGGCCGCGATCGTCTGCAGCTCGTCGACCGCCCGCACGCGCCGGCGGCCGGCTTCCGTCTCCGGGTCGTACAGTGCGGCCCGGCTCCTGGCGCGATGCGCCGTGTCGGTCCGCGGGCGCCCGGACAACCACCCGCCGTGCAGCGGGCTGTAGGTCATCACGCCCATCCCGAACTGCTGTGCGACGGGGAAGACCGAGCGCTCCGGCGTCCGCCCGAGGATGGAGTACATCGGCTGTTCGCTCACGAAACGATGGGTACCGTTCCGTTCGGCGACCCACTGCGCCTCGACGATCTTCTCGGCGGCGAAGGTCGATGCACCGACGGCGAGCACCTTCCCGGCTCTGATGAGGTCGTCGAGTGCCGACAGGGTCTCGTTCAGATCGGTCCTCCAGTCGTACCGATGGAGCTGGTAGAGGTCGATGCGATCCGTCTTCAGCCGGCGGAGGCTTCCCTCCACCGCCTGCACGATCCAGCGGCGTGACGCGCCGGACTGGTTGCCGTCCTCGCCCATCGGCAGTCCGAACTTCGTCGCGAGCACCACCTCGTCGCGTCGCGAGGAGATGGCCGCGCCGACGATCTCCTCCGACTCGCCCTGCGAATACACGTCTGCGGTATCCACCAGGTTGATGCCCGCATCGAGTGCCCGGTTGATGATCCTGGCGCTGTCGTCGTGGTCGGTGTTCCCCATCGCGCCGAACATCATCGTGCCCAGCGCCAGCTCGCTCACCGACCATCCGGTCGCTCCGAACGTCCGTCGTCTCATTGTGTCCTCCTCCAGAAGCGGATGTCTCCATGCCACCAGCCGGACGACGTGCGCGACGACCACGATCCTGCCGAAGGGCAGCCCGATCCTGCCGACTTCGACCGGATCGGGCACCCTCGCGTTGCCGCCACGGACACGCTGTGCTTCGCTACGAGCCATGGAACGACTGGAGGAGCTGCGCGCGCTCATCCTGCGGAGCGCCGCCGGAGCGGTGCGCCGCGACGTGGTCGATGGCGTGAGCATCGGCGTCGTGGAGTACGGAACGCGCCCGAGGGCGACGATGACGCATCCCTCCGTGACCGTGCTCGCGGGCGGCCGGAAGCGCACGAGCGTCGGCGACGTCGACTTCGTCTACGGTCCCGGGCAGTTCCTTGTCGCATCCCTCGACCTCCCGGTCACGGGTCACGTCGCCGAGGCGAGCCCCGACGACCCGTTCGTGGTCTTCAGCATGGCGTTGCGTCCGGCGGTCATCGCCGGTCTGCTCCTCGACACGGTGGACGTGGCCGACCCTCCGCGCTTCACCGGGATGGCGGTCGGAGAGGCCTCGGACGACCTCGTCGACGCGGTGATCCGGATGATGCGGCTGCTCGACTCCCCGGCGGATGCCGCAGCTCTCCGCGGGCCGACCGAACGGGAGATTGTGTGGCGCCTCCTCACCGGGCCGCAGGGCGGTCTCGTGCGGCAAATCGGCTCGGCGGACAGCGGCATCGCCCACATCTCGCGCGCGACGACGTGGCTGCGTGAGAACCTCGCCGAGCCGGTGTCCGTCGCGGCGCTGGCGCGGCTCAGCGGCATGAGCGTGTCCACCTTCCATCGGCACTTCCGCGCGGCGACCTCGCTGACGCCGATCCAGTGGCAGAAGGCGTTGCGGTTGCGACGGGCGCGCATCCTGTTCGCCGAGGGCGACACGACCGTCGCGGAGGTCGCCTCCGCGGTCGGCTACGGCAGCGTCTCGCAGTTCAGCCGCGAGTACCGCCGCACGTTCGGGCAGTCGCCGGGTCAGGATGCAGCACGGCTGCGTGCGGGCGCCTCAGAGGCCGACGACATCGCCGGTGACGTCACGGCCGGTGAACCGGCCCGGTGACGGCTGGGCAGCTCGACGACCTCGAACTCCGCCACCACGATCTCCGTGTCGCCGTCGATGCCGGGCCAGGCCGCACGGTGGGCGGCCTGCCAACGGGCCGCCGCATCGTCGGTCCCACCCGCGACGGCGGGGCGCGCGGGCGCCAGGTCGACGTCGTCGACGCGGCAGGTGGTCACGGCCGCCAGCTCGACGATCGCGACCGGCTCGTCGGTCGAGTCGACCAGCTGGTAGCGGGTGCCGGGCACAGGAAGCGGCTCCCCGTCGCGGAGGTAGTCGGCGAGGGGAGTGGTGGTCGCCATCCGCGCTCCATCCAGGATGTGACGCGTGACGTCCTCGCGCTCCGGCCCCGGCCGGCCGAAGGCGACCACCGGCAGCTGCGCCGCGCGAGCCCGGAAGCGCGAGATGCGCTCGGCCGTCCGCATCATGCCTCCTCCGGGAGCGGGTCGCCGTCGTCGTCCATCCTGTCCACCAGCCGGTACACCGCGCGGCGGGGCCAGTCGGTGCTGTCGTCGAGGACGAACACCTCCCACACCTCGTCGTCCCGGTACCGCGCCCGGCCCCGCAGAGCGGCGGGCGGCTCTCCGGGGCCCGCGGTCAGCCGGATCACCGCGTCGACCAGACCTGGTCGCTGCATAACCGCTTCGAACGTGACATCGCCATCCATGTCTGCACCCTAGGGATGCGGACGGGCGCCGGAAAGCCAGCAGCTCAGCAGGTGGGCTGCGACCCGGGCACCTTCCCTCGGACGAAGTAGTCGTCGACGATGCCGTCGATGCAGCCGACCCCGCGTCCGTAGGCGCCGTGGCCCTCGCCCTTGTGCGTCACCAGGACCCCGCTCGACAGCAGCTTCGACAACGCGACGGCCTGCGAGTACGGCGTCGCCGGGTCGCCGGTGGTGCCGAGGACGAGGATGGGAGCGGCACCCGGCGCCGTGAAGTCCAGGGTCTCCGTGGGCTTCGGGTAGGGCCAGTGCGCACACGCCTTCTCGCTCGCCGCGAAGTTGTCGTACACGCCGATGGACCCGAGCACCGGCGCGGCCTTGCTGATCCGGTCGATGCCCTCCTGGAAGCCCGGGCTGTCGTCACGGGTGGGTTCCGCGCACCCCACGGCGACGAGCACATCCATCAGGCGTCCGAAGTACTCGCCGTCCGGCAGACGTTCGTTGGAGCTGTCCGCCTGCTCGAAGACCGGTCCCGCGTCGCCCTTCTTCACTGCCCGCAGCACCTCGGTGACGGTGTCCCAGGAGAACTCGGCGTAGAGGTTGTAGGCGATCGCGTCCACGACCGTGGACGAGTCGAGGAGCCGACCGTCGGACGCCTTCAGCTTCTTGCGGTCGACGCTCAGGATGAGGTCGTGCGCCTGCTTCTTGGCCTTCGCCAGAGGGCCTTGCACGGGACAGTCGGCCGATTTCAGACATTTCGTGAGGTACGCGGCGAACGCGCGGTCGAAGCCGGCGGCCTGCCGGACACTGCTCTCGAACGAGCCGTACGGCGGCTCCACGGCGCCGTCGAGCACCATCCGTCCGACCTTGGCGGGGAAGAGTGCCGCATAGACGCTGCCGATGTACGTTCCGAACGAGATCCCCAGATAGTTCAGCTTGTCGTCGCCGAGCACTGCTCGCATCATGTCGAGGTCGCGGCTCACGCTGGCGGTGTCGATGTGGGCCAGCAGCGGGCCGGTGTTCTTCACGCACGCGTCGACCCACGCCTTCTGACGCGTATCGAGCTCCTTCTCCCAGCCGGCCGAGCCGTACGGGTCGCGGAACGTGCCGGACAGCATCCGGTCGCGGTCCCGATCGTCCGTGAAGCAGACGATCGGGGTCGACTCACCGACCCCTCGCGGGTCGAACCCGACCACGTCGTAGTCGGACATCACGCCCTTCGAGCCCTGGAAACCGCGCAGGAACTCGATGCCGGAGCCGCCCGGACCGCCCGGGTTGATCAGCATCGAACCGCGCGCCTTTCCGCTCTCCGCCGGCCGCTTCGCGATCGCCAGCGTGATGCGCTCTCCGCCCGGGTTCGCCCAGTCGACGGGCGCGATGAGCTCGGCGCACTGCATCCCCGGGTCGAGGCAGGGGGCCCACGACACAGCCTGCTTGTAGTACGGCTCGAGTTCGGGGGCCACCTGCTCGTCCGTGTGCGAGCTGAGGGTGGTGGGGGGGACGATCTTCGGCTTCGCCGCCGACACGCACCCCGTCAGCAGCAGCGCCCCGACGACGGCCCCGGCGAGGAGGCGGAGGCCGCCGAGACGATGGACGGATGTTCGGCGCGGGGGAGTCACTGACCTGCGGATGCTCATGCATCCACTATTTCAATCAGACGTGCGAGCGCGCATCCTCCGATCGGATGACGTCGGCGGCGGACGCCACCGCCACGAAGTCCTCGACGAGCGTCGAGCGCCGCGAGGCCTCCCAGCCCAGGTGGACCGCGGTTTCCGCCAGGTCCGCGACCGGTACAGCGCGCACGTCCGGGCGGATGTAGAACGTGGCGGTCGAGAGGGGGAGGACGGCGATTCCCGCTCCCATCGCGACCAGCTCGAGCTTCTCCTCGACCGTGCGGCTGGGCCTGCGCCCAGGCGCCCGCCCGCGGCGCGAGCCCCCTTCGATCGCCGTCCACTCGGGCACCGCGGCGGGGTCCTGCAGGAGCTGCTCGCCGCTGAGGTCGGCCAGTCGCACTTCGGCGGATTCCGCGAGCGGATGCGTCGACGGGAGCATCGCGACCCGCGGTTCGGTGAACAGACGGACGGACGCGATGCCGCCGGCGTCGAAGGGTTCGCGCAGGTAGCTGACGTCGGCGCGGCCGTCCAGGAGGACGCGCGACTGCTCTTCCCACGTCGTCCGCATGACCTCGACCGTCACCTCCGGATGCGTCTCACGGAAGGCGCGCACGGCACCGGTGACCGTGAGTCCCGGCATGAATCCGACGGTGAACACCGTCTCGCCGCGCGCCGCGACGGCGACACGGCGACGGACGGCGGCCGCAGTGGCGAGCAGGGTCTCGGCCTCGTCGCGCAGCATCCGCCCGTGGTCCGTCAGCTGCGTGCCCCGGGTGTCGCGCACGAACAGCTGAACGCCCAGCTCCGCCTCGAGCACCCGGATCTGCCGCGAGAGCACCGGCTGCGCGATCATCAGCGCCTCCGCCGCACGGCCGAAGTTGAGCGTGTCGGCGACCGCGACGAAATAGCGCAGTCGCCGCAGATCGAGGTCGGTGTTCATCTGTCGATGATGCCACTGATACCCATCGGGTGTCACCGAAGTCCAAAGAGGTCTTGGACGCTCGCGTCGGCTCGGCGGAACACTGGATCCGTCCCACCGAAAGGAACCCCCATGTCTCTGAAGAACTCGCACGTCGTCGTCATCGGCGGAAGCTCCGGCATCGGCCTGGCGACGGCCCGCGCGGCGCTCGACGCCGGCGCACGGGTGACCATCGCATCCAGCCGCACATCGAGTGTGGATGCGGCGCTCGCCCAGCTGCCCACGGCATCCGGTCGAGCGGTGAACGTCCTCGACCCCGCCGACCTGAGGGCGTTCTTCGCCGATACCGGGGAGGTCGACCACCTGGCCTACACGGCCGGCGAGCCCTTGAGCCTGATGCCGATGGACGAACTGGACCTCGACCGGGCACGCGGCTTCTTCGAGGTGCGCTACTTCGGTGCGCTCAACGCGGTCGGCGCGGCGATCGGCCACCTGGCGCCCGGCGCATCCATCACCCTCACGTCCGGCTCCGCCCGCACGCGGCCCGGAGCAGGATGGGCGGTCGCGTCCAGCCTGTGCGGCGCGATGACGAGCCTGGCCGGCGCACTCGCGGTCGAGCTCGCGCCTGTGCGGGTGAACGTTATCGAGCCGGGCATCGTGCGCAGCCCGCTGTGGTCCGGGATGAGCGCGGACGACCAGCAGGCGATGTACGACCAGCAGGCTGCCGTCCTGCCCGTCGGTCGCGTCGGCGAGGTCGACGACGTCGCCCGAGCGTTCGTCTACGCGATGACCCAGGAGTTCATGACGGGGACGTCCATCCCCGTCGACGGCGGCGCGCTGCTCGTCTGAAGCGCCTGCGGCCGGGCCCTCAGCGGCACTGCCCGGCGACCGCGATCTGCTGGTCGCTCGGGCGGCCGTAGGCCTCGATGCCGGAGCCCGGCACGTCGAAGCCCATCGCGATCGCCCACGCCGTCGCCCACATCTCGTCGTCGCCCTGGAAGGTCGGACCGTCGAACAGCGGCTTGCACTCCGGGCGGACGACCTGTGCGTGGCCGACCTCGTGGGTGATCAGGGCCTTCGCGTTGATGTCCCCGTCGGTCCAGCCCTCCTGCAGGCTGAAGTTGAGGTCGATCGTCGCCCAGCCACCGTCGCCCTCGTGGTACATCGTCGTCCCGGAGTACCAGCCCTCGCCCAGGCCGCTGACCTTCTCGTGCCACTGGAAGTCGAGAGTGACGCCGTGGGCGATGGAGCGGGCGTAGGCCTCCATCTGCGCGCGTACCGGATACGCCGGGTCCTGCTTGGCCGCCTCGCCGGCGGCCTGCGCCGTGTTGACGCCGTCGATCGCGGAGATCACGGCGAGCAGGCGCGAACCGTCGATGGTCGAAGCCGCCGAGACGTCCGCCTTCGCGTCGTCGATGGCGTGCCGCAGAGTGACCTTGCTCTCGTAGGTCGCGGAGGTGTCGGCCGTGAGCACCTGCTCGCCGTGCGCGGTGAGCTCGGCGGAGACCGCGGCCGCGCTGGTCGACACGGCCTTCTGCGCGGCGGTCAGGGCCTTCAGCTCCGCCGCCCGCGTGCGGCGGGTGGTCTCCTCCTGCTTCGCGAGCTGGAGAGTGCGCTGCACGTCGGCGGAGACGCTCCACGGCATCAGGTCGGGGCTGCCGGCGGCCACCTGCGGCGGGTCGAACGGAGTGAACTTCAGGCCCTTCGACGCCTTCGTCAGCGACGCCTGAGCATCGGACAGCGCCTTCGCCGTCGACTCCTGCAGGTAGTCCGGACGCTGCTTCACCCCCCATGCGGACAGCGACAGCAGCGCCGCTCGCGCCTTGTCGATCGCCATTCCGCGGCGGTCCGTGACGTCGTCGAGGGCGGTGGATGCGGCCACCAGTTCACGGTGCGCCTGCGACTCGGCCTCCGCGGCGAGAGCGCGCCAACCCCATCCCGCCGCCAGCGTCCCACCGGTGATCAGCAGGAGGGCTGCGGTAGCGACGATCCAGATCCGGCCGCGGCGCCGCGGAGCCGAGAGCGTTACAGGCGCCGGGGTCGCCGGGGGCGTCGACGTGTCGATCGGCGGAACGGCCTGCGGGGCCGCCTCCTCGGGCTCGGGGCGGCTCTGTCGTTCGTCGCTCACGGGTTCCTCTCGCCGCCGATCTGCATGCATGCAAAAATACGTCCCGGTCACTCTACGGTAATATTTCTCTCTCGCAAGACCCGTGCTCGGGGGCCGTGCGCTGTCGATCTGCGAGCCTCCACAGACTCTCCCGACGACCCGGGCTGTTCGTTCGGCGAACACTTGTATAGTCGAGCTGCTTGGGGGCCCGTCCTGCGGTCCGGGGGAACGAGGGGGCCGCGTGTTCGACGGACTGCTGGCGCTGGACGTCGTCGATGGACCGGTGCCCGTGGTGGTGTTCGCGGTGGCGGCCGTGCTACTGGTCGGGCTGCTGCTCCGCCGCCCGTCGCTGCGCTGGCTGCTGCGGATCGCGCTCGCGGTCGTGGTAGGAATCCTGGCCGCCGTCGCGACCTGGCTGATCTGCATCCGCTGGCTGAACCTGTTCGGCGAGTCGCTGGGCTTCGGCAACTACGCCTGGATGGCGGTGGCCTTCGTCGGCGTGGCCATAGCCGTTGTCAGCATCCGGAGGCGCCCCGCCTGGCGCACGGTGGTCGCGATCGCCGCCGTCCCGGTGTTCCTCCTGGCGGCCGGCGTCGGCATCAACGCCAACTACGGGCTCAACCGCACCCTCGGCAGCGTTCTCGCCATCGCCGTCCAGAAGCCGCTGAAACTCGCCCCGCCCGCGCTCGCCTCCACGGGATACGACTCGTCGCTCTGGAAGCACTGGACGCCGCCGGCGGGCATGCCCGCGCACGGGCTGGTCGGCACGGCGAAGATCCCGGCGACCACGAGCGGATTCCACGCGCGGGATGCCGGCCTGTACCTGCCGCCGGCGGCGCGCGTCGCGCATCCACCCGCCCTTCCGCTGATCGTCATGATGATGGGCCAGCCCGGCAATCCGGACCCGGAGCCCATCGCCGAGGTGCTGGACCAGTACGCCGCCACCCACCACGGCCTCGCGCCGGTCGTCGTCGTCGCAGACCAGCTGGGCAGCCCGTACGACGACACGCTGTGCCTCGACACCGCGCGGTTCGGGAAGGCCGAGACCTACGTGACGACGGATGTGACGGCGTGGGCCGAGAGCCATCTCCCGGTCACCCGCGACCACCGGTTCTGGACGGCGGCCGGGTACTCCAACGGCGGGCTGTGCGCGCTGTCGTTCGCGATCGACCATCCGGAGCTGTACGGCGGCATCCTCGACATCTCGGGGGAGGAGTTCCCCGGTGCCGAGCATCCCGACGCGACCCTCCGCGACCAGTTCGGCGGCGATACCCAGGCGTACGAGGCGGCGAAGCCGTTCGTCAAGCTGCGGCAGTTCCGGCATCCGGGCATGACGGCGATCTTCACCGCCTGCCGCGACGACCCCGCCTACCACCACGTCGCGCTCCGGGCGGCTGCCGCAGCCCGAGCGGCCGGGATCGACTCCGCGTTCGCCGATCTGCCGACCGGCGGCCACGGACGGGGCGCGCTGATGGGCGGGCTGACCGAGGGCGTGCGGCTACTGTATCCGCTGCTCGGTCTGGAGGAGCCGCCGGCCTGATCCGCGCGGCCCCGATCGCGGCCAGCGCTCAGAAGCGCGAGAGCCCGTTGCCGATGATGACCGTGCCGATGACCGCCGCGACGACGATCGCGACCGTCGTGTCGTTGCGCAGGAGCCAGCGCTCGGTCGCGGCGAGCGCCGGCCGCGCCTTGTCGGGACGGATCAGAGCGAACAGTGCCGGGCCGCCGACCGAGCTGCCCCCGATGAGCACGTAGATCGCGATGACGATGACATCCTCAGACACCGGGAGCTTCGCCGGCCCGATCACCAGACCGGCGGCGATGGCGAGCAGGATGGACTTCGGCCGGATGTTCAGCGCGAATCCCAGCCCGAGTGCGGGGAGGGAGCGCATCCTGCCGAGGGCCACCATCCACCGGGGGAGCGTCTCACGTTCCGCCGCCTGCGGGTGCCGTCGCAGCTCGATGACCGCGTAGACGAGCAGGGCGACGCCGACGAGGATCTCCAGGACGCCGACGAAGGGCTCCGGCCCGACGGAGGTGTTCGCGGGGATGGCGTGCAGGAAGATCGCGAAGAGCGACGTGATCGTGACGAGGCCCGCGACGTATCCGACGACGAACAGGGTCGGCACGCGCGGCCGGGCGGCACCGAGCAGGAGGACGAGCACGGCGAGGATCGGGACGGAGCTGAGCGCGACCGCGACGGCCAGCGGCAGGAGCTGCCCGATGACGCTCAGCATGCGACTCCTTTCGCCGGAGAGCCCGCGGCGAGCCGGCCGCCCGTGCGCCGTCCGCTCAGCCGAGGGTACGACAGCGGGCACCCGCGCGGACAGGCACGGCACCGTGCGAAGCTGAGCACATGCAGCTTCTCACCGACGGCGTCTACCGCCTGCGGAAGGCGACCGGCGCCAACGCGTATCTCGTCGACACGGGCGACTCCTCCGTCGTCATCGACACCGGGACGTCCGGTGGCGCATCCGCCCTGATCGCCGAGCTGCGGGACGAGCACGGTCTGGGGCCGGTGACCGACATCGTGCTCACCCACTACGACCCCGATCACGCGGGGTCGGCCTCGGCGCTGCAGCGGGAGACCGGAGCCCGGGTGTGGATCGGCGCTCGGGATGCCGACATCCTCCGCAGCCAGACGCCGCCGCCGACGCGGTTCCGCCGCTTCCTGGCGCGGGTCTGGCGTGCCAGCGAGGTTCCGGCGAGCCTGCACGAGCTGCCGGACGCGGGGGAGACGGAGATCGTTCCCGGTATGCGTGCGATCGCCGCGCCCGGCCATACGCCTGGCCACGTCATCGTCGAGTACCGCGGCGTGGTCTTCGCGGGCGACGCGGTGATGGTTTCGAAGGGCCGCCTCCGCCAGATGCCGTCCGTCCTCACGAGCGACAAGCCCCAGGCGCTCGAAACCGAGCACCTCATCGCGTCCCTCCGTCCGCGCCTCGTGTGCCCCGGCCACGGGGCCCCCGGCCGTCTCACCGCCCCCTGACCCCCTCCGCACCTCACCCCTCCGCCCACCGTCGAGTCCGCAAACTTTGCACGCTCCGGGGGCTCACAGCGTGCAGTTTGTGCGGACTCGACGGTGGGCGGATATGAGGGACGGGTCACTCGCGGGCGACGGAGCGCTGAGCATCGGCCCAGGCGAGCTGCACCGCTTTACCGATCCACTCGGTGCCCTGGTACACGTTCTCCTCGCCGAGCTCCGCGAGGAGCCCGCTCGCGGCGAGCTGCTGGCGCACCGCCGCCTCGCTGATGACCAGCTTCAACCGGGATGAGGCGGCGGCCAGACTGCGGGCGTAACGGCGGAGGGAGTCGATGAGCGCCAGATCCAGTTCGTCGGTCCCGCGCAGCCGGATGATCACCACCGAGCCCTCCGTGTCCTCGTCGACGCTCGGCAGCTGCCGCTCGAACGAGGGCGCGCTCGCGAAGAACAGGCTCCCGTACGGCTGCAGCACGATCACCTCGCGCGTGCCGACGGTTGCCGGCGGGTCCGATTCGCGCATCCCGCCGCTCGCGTCGAGGTGCACCTGCCGCACCCGCAGCCGGTTCGACTGCCGGGCGACGAAGAGGATGATGCCGAGCCCGACTCCGGCGAGCACGGCGAACTGCAACGGGATGACGAGGGTGAGCACGAAGGTGACCGTCATGACCGCTGTGGGCAGGATCCCGCTCTTCACGACCGAGTAGACGCGGCTCGGCTTGATGGCCGCGTAGCCGATCGTCATGAGCAGCCCGGCGAGCGCCGGCATCGCCGTGAGCGCCACGATGCCCGACGCGAACACGATGACCAGCGCCATCGTCACCCCGGCGACGAACAGCGCCAGCTTCGACCGCGCTCCCGCAGTGACCAACAGGGAGGACCCCGACATCGACCCGCCGACGGGCATTCCGCGGAACAGCCCCGACACGATGTTGCCGACGCCCTGCCCGATGAAGTCGCGGGATGCGTTCGCCGGCCGCCCGCTCGCCGTCGGGATGCCCGCGGACACCCCGGCGCCCTGGATGAGTCCGACGAGCGCGAGGGACACAGCGGGGATCAGCAGATACGGGACGTCGCCGATCGACGGCAGGGTGGGCAACGGCAGCCCGGCCGGAACCACGACGATGTCGCCGAGCAGCGGCACCCGCGCATCCACCCACAGATTCAGAGCGGCAGCCGTTAGCGACCCGACGACGACCGCGATCACGAGCCCGAACCCGCCCACCGGTGTGCGCTGCAGCACGACGATGGCGAGGATCGTGACGGCACCGACGATCACGGTCGGGATGCTCCATTGCGGGATGTGCCGGAGCAGGTCGATCGACCGCGTCACCCGGTTGCTGCCTTCCCCCGAGTAGCCGGTGAACGCCGATAGCTGGCCGAGGATGATGTTGACGCCCACCGCGGTGATGAACCCGGTCATGACGTCGGCGGGGACGAAGCGGATCAGCCGTCCGCCCTTCAGCAACCCGGCGATGCACATGACCAGCCCGGTCATGAGGGCGAGCGTGAAGAGCGCACGGTCCGGGTCGGGTCGCGTCTCCAGGTTCGCGTCCTGGATGACGAGGGCCATCGCCCCGGTCGCCTGCACCGCCATGAACGTGCTGCTCGTGAGCACGGCCGCGCCGACCATCCCGTACAGGTACGCGTAGAGACCGGCGAGCGGATTGACGCCGGCGAGCAGCCCGGACGCCAGGCCGTCCGGCACGCTCTCGATGCCGAGGACGATCCCGGCGATGGCGTCCTTGACGATGTCACGGCGACGCAGCCGTCGCTTCTTGGCGCGCACAGGCCACAGGGTAGCGACGGCCGCCGCTCCCGGCTGGACAGCAGTTGAGCCCTCGGATAGATTCCCACCGTGCCGACCACCACTGCGACGAAGGCGCTGCTGATCGGCGGCCGCTCGGGAGTCGGCAAGTCGACGGTCGCGCTGGCGATCCACGACATCCTCTCGGCCGGCGACGTCGCGCACGCCATCATCGAGGGCGACAACCTCGACCTGGCGCACCCAGCCCCGTGGGGCGCGTATCCGGAAGCGCTGCTCGCGGAGCGAAACCTCGCCGCGATGTGGACCAACTACCGCGACCTGGGATACGGCCGCCTCGTCTACACGAACACGGCGGCCGTGGTCACGATCCCGCAGCTGCGGCAGGCACTCGGCGAGGATGCGGAGATCGCGGCCGTCCTCCTGCAGGGCAGCGACGAAGCGGTCCGGGGACGGCTGGCCCAGCGCGAGCGCGGCGCATCCTTCGACGCCCACCTGGCGCGCAGTGCGGCAGCTGCGGTACGGCTGGAAGCCCACGCCCCCGAGTCCGTGATGCGCATCGACACGACGGGCAGGACGCCGGAGGAGGTCGCGGTCGACATCCTCCGCACGGTCGGCTGGCTTCCGTCCAGCCCGTCGACGCGGGCGACTCGGTGACCACCCGCAACGCACCTCTGCTGGTTGTCATGTGCGGGCGCTCGTTCTCCGGAAAGTCGACGCTCGCGCTCGCGCTGGCTGACCGGCTCGGGGCGCACCGGGTGAGCCTCGACGCCATCAACGAAGAGCGTGGACTGCGCGGCGGCGACGGCATCCCGGTGTCCGAATGGATGCGCACCAACGACGAAGCGTCGGCTCGTGTCGAAGAAGCGCTCAGCGCAGGACGCGCCGTCGTCGTCGACGACACGAGTTCGCCGCGGTTCCTCCGCGACCGCTGGCGTGAGCTCGCCGCCCGCGCTCACGCCGAGACGGCCCTCGTCTTCGTCGACGCCCCGGAGGAGCTGATCCGCGCGCGTCTCGCGGCGAACCGCAGCGACCTCGCCCGCCACGACGTCACCGACGACGTGATGGGTGCGCATCTGGGCGACTTCGAGGCTCCGGGCGCGGACGAGCGCGCGATAACGGTGGATGCGCGCACACCTGTCGACGCCTCCGTCGCCCAGGTGCTCGCCGCCTTGGCAGAGCGCTACCCGTCCTGAAGGGCGCGGAGCAGCAGCCGTGGCCTTCTCCACCACGCCGAGACTCTCGAGGGCCGTCAGAACTCCCCGAGTCCCTTGCCGATCAGCACGACGCCGATCACCAGGAGCAGCACGGCCATGATGGTGGCGTTGTTGTAGACCAGCCAGGCGCGCAGGGATTCGAGCGGCCGGGCCATCCGGGCGGAGGCGGCCAGGTAGGCGATGACGGGGATGGCGACGGTGGATGCGGCGATGACCGTGTAGACGATCACCGCGACGACCGTCTCCGCCGTCGTCTGCGCGTCGGAGCCGATGGCGACGCCGGCGGCGACACCCATGAGCAGGTTCTTCGGGTTGAGGGCGGAGAGGAGGAAGCCGAGCACGAGCGCTCGGGCGCCCGTCATCGTGTCGATCGCCGACATCCACTTCGGCAGCGCCGGTTCGGTACCGACCTTCGGGCGCCCGCGCCACTGCTGCACCGCGAGCACGAGCAGCAGCAGGCCCAGCACGATCTCGACGGTGCCGAGGATCGGCTTCGACTCGGAAGGGTCGCCCTGCGGGAGGACCGACGAGAGGAGGGTGAACACCACGACGGCGACGACGATGCCGAGCAGCCAACCGAGGAGGAAGCCCAGGCTGGTCCCGCGCGCCTTCGGCGACAGCAGCATGAGGATCGCCGCGATGATCGGGATGGGACTGATCGCCACGCCGAGCGCGAGCGGGATGACGTCTCCGATGACCGGTCCCATAGTGTCCTGCTTTCTCGTGGCCGTCAGCCGACGGAGGGGGCGCCGAGGTCCGCGAGCGCGGCCCGGTTGGTCGGGTAGAGGCGCTCGTCGTCGAGCACGCCGAGGTCGCGCATCCAGTCGACGAGCTCGGTGCGCGGCCGGCTGAACGACAGGGCGACGCCGTTGTCGTGCAGCCAGGCCTTCAGGCCGGCGAAGGCCTCGGCGCCGGTTACGTCGATGTCGGTCACCGCTTCGAGGTCGAGTACGACGTTGCGGACGCCGCTCGCTGAGGTGACCGCGCGCTTGACGGCGTCGGCGAAGACCGACCCGTTCGCGAAGAAGAGGGGAGCGGCGAGCCGGATGATCACGATGCCCGGGGCCGTCGTCGCCCCGCGCGGCGCCGGGTCGAGCAGCGACGAGTGCGGGTCGCCGTCCGCCTCCAGAACGTCGATCGCGGGGGAGGAGGCCCGCTGGGCGAGGTTGATCAGCGCGAGGACGAAGGCAACGAAGATGCCCGGGATCGCGCCGATCAGCACGGTCACGACGAAGCAGACGGCGCCGATCGCGAACTCGAACCGGTCCTGCCGCCACAGCTCCCCGAATTCGCGGATGCCGAGCAGCGGGATGATCGCGACCCCCACGATCGCGCCGATGGCAGGCGAGGGGATGTGCTCCAGCAGTCCCGTGCCGAACACGAGCAGCAGCAGAGTGCCGACCGCCGCGACCAGCGACGGCAGCTGGGTGCGCGATCCCGCCTGGTCCATCGCGGCGGTGCGGGAGGTCGACGACCCGACCGCGAATCCGCCCGTCGCGCCGGCGGCGACGTTCGCCGCCCCGAACGCGAGCAGGTCGCGGTTGGGGCTCGTGCCGTAGCGGTGCTTCTCGCCGTAACTGCGCGCGACGAGCAGCCCTTCGGCCATGGTCACCAGCGTCAGCGCGATGGCCGAGGGGATGAGGGCGAGCCAGCGACCCCAGTCGAGCACCGGCCAGGTGAGGGTCGGCGGACCCGCATCCACCGGGCCGAGCACGGAGACGCCCTGCGCCTCCAGCCCGCTGGCGACGACGGCCACGGTCGCGACCACGAGCACGATCAACGCCCACGGGACCGCCCGGGCGACGCGCTTGCCGACCACGAGCACGACGACGGACAGGGCGGCGATCAGCACCGACCATCCGTTCAGCGTGGGCAGCCCGGTGACGAGCGCGCCCACTTTGTCGGTGAACTCGGCACCCGAGTCGATCTTCACCCCGAGCATCTTCGCGATCTGGCTGACCAGGATGTCGAGCGCCAGCCCGCCGACGAACCCGACCAGGATGGGCTTGGAGAGGAAGTTCGCCAGGAACCCGAGCTTGAGCACCGCCGCGAACGCGAACAGCACCCCGCAGATGATCGCCTGCGCGAACGCCAGGGTGAGGTAGTCGGCGGATCCCGCGACGGCCAGTCCGCCGATGGAGGAGGCGACGAGCGCGGCCGCCGCCGCATCCGGCGACGCCACCAGCTGCCGGGACGACACGATCAAGGCGTACACGATCGCGGGGAGCACAAGCGCGTACAGCCCGGCCGTGGGCGGCAGCCCGGCGATCTGCGCGTAGCCGATGTTGAGCGGCACGGCGATGGCCAGCAGCGTGACGCCCGCGACCGCCTCACCGCCGGCATTGCGCCAGGTGAGACCCGCGAGCGGTCGCTGCATGCGCTCAGTCTGAGGGGAGACGGATGGGCCGCGCTAGAGCCTGATTTTCGCCGGACACCGCCCCTAGACGCTGGCCCGCTCGATCAATATCCTGGCGCCACGTGCCGCGACGACGCGAGCGCATCGTACGGTCGGGGGACGTCGACCCGACCTCGTGGGAGGGACGAAACCATGACCGTCGAGTTGCCCGGACGCCTGGCCGGCCTCCCCAGCGACGGCGACCTGCCGTCGCGCGAGGCGATCCCGACGATCTTCGACGAACTGGACTACCAGCTCGCCTGCCAGGCGTACCTCTGGGCTCTGCCGCTCGTCTCCTACGCGCAATGGAAGACCCAGCACTACGACGTGTTCGGCGCCACCGGTAGCGACCTGGTGCGGTACCTCAGTTACCGGGATCGGCTGGGACTCATCACGGCGAACGCGACGACCCCGTACATCCTGAACTTCTTCGACCTGTCCGCGAGCGGCCCCCTGGTGATCGAACTGCCCGCCGGACCGACCGCGGGAGGCGTCTCGGACTTCTGGCAGCGCGAGGTCGGCGCGATGGGCGAGATGGGCCCGGACCGCGGTCAGGGCGGAAAGTACGTCATCCTCGGCCCCGGCATGGACGAGCCGGATGGTCTGGGCGACGACTATCGCACGCTGCGGTCCTCCGGCGTCAACATCATGTTCGGGTTCCGCACCCTCGACCCCGACCCGGAGCGCGCCGACGCCCTGGTGCGTGCCGTGCGGATCTACCCATACGCCGATCGCGAGAACCCGGCACCGACGCGCATCGTGTCGCCCGACGGCCGCCCCTGGACCGGCGACCAGCCGCGCGGGCTCGATTACTGGAGGCGGCTGCACGACATCTATCAGAGCGAGGTGGTGGACGAGCGCGACCGCTTCTACCTCGCCATGCTCAAGCAGCTCGGCATCGAGAAGGGGAAGCCGTTCGAGCCGTCCGAGCGGCTGGTCAGGATCCTCGAGCAGGGAGCGGCGGCGGGGGAGTTGATGGCGCAGGCGAACACGTTCGCCAAGCGGTTCGCGCAGGGCGCCTACTGGCCGGACCGGCGCTGGGAGCAGGCGATCGTCCTCGACGACTCCGCACAGCGCGGCGATGGATATGACGAGCTGCTCGAACGCGCCTCCTGGTTCTACGAGGCGGTCAGCTTCTCGGAGGCGATGAAGAGCCAGACGCCCGGCGTCGGCCAGGCGTATCTCGGCGCGTACACCGACGGCGACGGCGCGTGGCTCGACGGCGGCCGCAGCTACACCCTCCACGTGCCCGCGGATGTCCCGGCGAAGCTGTTCTGGTCGGCCACCGTCTACGACGTGGCCACACGCTGCCTGATCGACACCGAGCAGCAGCGCGGCGACCGCGGCTCGCGCGACCCCGAGCTGGTCACCAACGCCGACGGCTCCGTCGACCTGTTCTTCGGCCCGACACCGCCCGCGACCGGCGACACGAACTGGGTGCAGACCATCCCGGGCAAGCACTGGTTCTCGTACTTCCGCCTCTACGGCCCGCTCGAGCCGTACTTCGATCGCAGCTGGAAGCTCGGGGACATCGTCCCGGTCTGAGGTGGATCCGCCCGAACTGTCGAAACGCGACGCCCGCGTTCGTAGCAGGGGTGGAGGCTGCCGCGAGGAGGCGGCCCGAAGGGAGAGGATGTGCGCATGCAGTATCTCGTGAACGTCATCGACAGCCGCAGCAACTCGGGCACCGAGGAGGAGGCCGTCGCCATCGACGCCTTCAACGACAAGCTGCGGGCCGGTGGCCACTGGGTGTTCGCCGGCGGACTGGCCGACCCGTCCGTGTCCACCGTCATCGACGGGCGCGGCGACGAGCCCGTCTTCACCGACGGCCCGTTCGTCGAGGCGAAGGAGTGGGCGGCCGGCTTCTGGCTGATCGAAGCACCCGACCTCGACGTCGCCCTGGAGCTGATGGCCGAGGGCTCCAAGGCCTGCAACCGCCGGCTCGAGGTGCGACCCCTCCTCGTCGTGTGACCACTCTTCGACGGGTCACCGCCGCGGACGACGCCCTCACCCGGGCCCACCGCGAGGAGTGGGCGCGGGTCGTCGCCACGCTCGCCAAGCGGTTCGGCAGCCTCGATCTGGCGGAGGAGTCGGCCGCCGAGGCCTTCGCGACCGCCGCCGAGCGCTGGCCCGTCGACGGTATCCCGCCGAGTCCCGGCGCGTGGCTCACCACCACCGCCACCCGTAAAGCTATCGACCGCATCCGCCGCGAGAGCACCCGCGACGCCCGGCACAGGGAGGCGCACCTCGTGTACGACACGCAGCCCGAGCCGGTCGGCGCGGTCGACGACGACCGGCTGCGACTCATCTTCACGTGCTGTCATCCGGCTCTCGCCATGGAGGCGCGGATCGCGCTGACCCTGCGGATGGTGGGCGGCCTCGGCGTGCCCGAGATCGCCCGCGCGTTCCTCGTCCAGGACACCACGATGGGCGCCCGCATCACCCGGGCGAAGGCGAAGATCGCGGCGGCGAACATCCCGTACCGGCTGCCGACCGCTGACGACCTGCCGCAGCGGGTCTCCGGTGTGCTGACCGTGCTGTTCCTGATCTTCAACGAGGGATACCTCGCCTCCGGCCCCGACACTGCGCCGGTGCGGCGCGATCTCACCCGGGAGGCGATCCGCCTCACACGGCTCCTCCACGAACTCCTGCCGGACGACGGCGAGGTCACCGGGATGCTCGCGCTCATGCTCCTGAGCGAAGCGCGGAGCGACGCCCGCGTCTCGTCCACCGGCGAACTGGTGCCGCTGGGGCAGCAGGACCGCGGGATGTGGGATGCGTCCCTCATCGCCGAGGGCCACGCCCTCGTGCGCGAACGGCTGGCGTCGGGCCAGCCGCCCGGCCGCTACCAGCTGCTGGCGGCGATCAACGCCGTGCACACGGACGGAGACGCGCCGGACTGGGCGCAGATCGTCGCACTGTACGACCAGCTGGCGGTGCTCGATCCGTCGCCCATCGTCCGGCTGAACCGCGCGGTCGCGGTGGGGGAGCAGGACGGCCCGGCGGCCGGCCTCGCGCTGCTGGACGCGCTCGCCCCTCAGCTGTCCGGCTACCACCCCTTCCACGCGGCGCGCGCGCTGCTGCTGATGCGGTTGGGACGGGAGGTGGATGCACGCGCCGCGTACGAGGCCGCGCTCGCCCTGACGGACAACGCGGCCGAGACCGCCTACCTGACCCGCCAGCGGGACCGCCTCGCCGCGCGCTGAGACGGCCCGATAGCATGGCGCCACCGCCGTCCGACCGCTCAAGGAGACGCCCCATGCCCATCGCCCTGGACAACGTCGGCATCGCCGTCGACGACATCGAAGCCGCGATCGCGTTCTTCACCGACCTGGGCCTGACCGTGCTCGGGCGCGACACGGTCAGCGGGGAGTGGGCGGACACCGCGGTCGGGCTGGACGGCAACCACGCGAAGATCGCGGTGCTGCAGACGCCGGACGGCCACGGTCGCCTCGAATTCTTCGAGTACCTGCACCCGGACGCGATCCCGACGCCACCGACGCTCCCGAACGAGATCGGCATGCACCGCGTCGCGTTCTCCGTCGACGACATCGACGCGTCGCTGGCGATCGCGGCCCGACACGGCTACTACCCGCTGCGCGGCGTCGCGACCTACGAGGACATCTATAAGCTGACGTACCTGCGCGGGCCGAGCGGAATCCTGCTGATGCTGGCGCAGAAGCTGACGCCCTCGGGGGAGTGAGTGGTCCTGCGGACTACTCAATAGCGCCGCGCGGGGCACGCAGCGCACTACTCTATAGGCCCGATTCCGCCTGAGTAGAAGTAAGGGGCCGGTGATCCTGGGTGAGCTTCCCTTCGTGGAAGCGAACACCCGAAAGGAACACTATGACGAAACTTCGTAACGCCGTACTAGCCGGCGTTCTGATCACCGGCATCGGGGGTGTCGGAGTCCTCACAGCGACGCCTGCCTTCGCGGAGATCGTGGCGACCCCCGCTGGCACTCTGATCAGTGCCACCGGACCCATCGGTCAAGACTTGGACGTCGCCATGACAGGCACAGCTTGGACACTGAGTGAGCCAACCGGCATCATCAGCGTCGAACTGGGTCTGCCCGCGGGCACCGTCTGGCGGAACAGCTTCAACGGCGTGCCCGGCACGGAGAACAGCCCGGGAAATCCCGATAAGGGCTTCGCCACAACAATCGACGGAGTCAACTACAACCTCTTCCCCCACAGTCTCACCGGTATTTGGACTCTCCAGATCAACACGACTGGGCTCGTGCCCACCATCACGGAGGTGAAGATTCCGACGCTCAAGCTCGGCCAGACCACCCCCGCGCCGCTCCAAACACAGTTGACGTTCAACATCAAGCAGCTAACCGGCGAACCCGAGATTTCGGGCACGTTCACGTGGACGGACGACCAGCCGGCGATCCCCGTGATCGCCCCGGCGATCGGCGGCGCAGCCGCTATCGCGGGCATCGGTCTCGCGGGCATCGTCCTCGTCCGACGCCGCCGCACCGCCGAGCAGGCGTAACACTCCCACCAGATTGGACAGGTGACGTCATGTACGGAACCGCAACCCCGATCGTCGGCGGGATCGCCGGCGCCACAGCCCTCGCCACGACCGGATTCGACGCCTTCGCCTACACGTTCGTAGCGGCCGCGTTCGTCCTGGTCGGGCTGGCGCTCGTGCGCGCCAACTACATCCGTCGGCGTCGCGCCACCCGCGCGGCGACGGCCGCCTCGGCCTGACCGGCCGAGCAGCAGAACCTCCGGGGTCGCGTCCCTAGCGCGACCCCGGGGCTCCGCCGGCCTCTCCGCGCCGCCTCACACCCGTTCATCCGCCCACCGACGTGGGCTGCTTTCCCGAGCCCACGAAGGAACCCGACGATGTCCACCATCGCTCCCGCTACCCCCGCGCCCTCCCGGCGCGCCGCCCGACGGCTGCTGACCGCGGCCCGCATCCTCCTCGGCCTCGCCGTCGTCGCGCTCGGCATCCTCTTCCTGGTCAAGGAGTACTCCGCCCGCCTTCTCGAGGCGCAGGTCGGTGCCTGGCTGGTCGACACGCTCTTCGCGACCAACGCCCTCCCGTCGCTCAGCGCAGGAACCCCGGCCGTCGTCTTCGGCGTCCACGACACGTTCCTGGCGCTGCGCATCACGATCGAGTGTTCGATCGCCCTCTACGCCGGCAGCATCGTCATCTTCGGCGGACTGCTCATGATGCTCCCGCGCCTGCGGACCGTGCGTGTCGTCGTCGCCACCGCCCTCGGCGCGGGTCTGATGATCCTGCTGAACCAGGTGCGGATCGTCGGCCTCGCGTGGGTGCTCTCCGAGTACGGACGCGACGGCTTCGAGTGGGCGCACAGCCTCGGCGGCAGCTTCCTGATGACCGCCGGACTCGTCGTCAGCCTGGGCGTGTTCCTCGGGATCGTCCCGCGACGCCGTCCGCGCCGCCGCTTCCGCTCGACAAGAACGGCGGTGCGCTGATGGACCTGCTCTTCCCCGTCCTGAACACCATCGCCGGTGTCGTCATCTCGCTGTCGCTGGTGTACTTCCTCGCCGCGATGGGCGCCGGGATGCACGAGCTCCGCAAGAACAAGACCAAGCTCGGCGTGCAGGGAGACGCCCGCTACGAGCAGCCGTTCCTCGACGAGCCGGAGACGTTCGACGTCTACTTCCTGGTGCCGTGCCTGAACGAGGAGGCCGTCATCGGCGCAACCGTCGGTGCCCTCGCGCCGGGCCGCCGCAGCACGACCATCGTCATCGACGACGCCTCCGACGACCGCACGGCCGAGGTCGCCCGCGAGCAGGGCGGACCGAACACGATCGTCCTCAGCCGGCAGCTCCCGAACGCGCGCACCGGCAAGGGGGAGGCGCTCAACGACGCCTACCTGCTCGTCCGTCGGCTCGTCGAAGAGCGCGGCCAGGATCCGGCCCGCGTGCTCATCTGCGTCATGGATGCCGACGGCCGCCTCTCCGACGGCGCACTGTCGCACGTCCTCCCGATCTTCGAGGACCCGAAGGTCGGCGGCCTTCAGCTCGCTGTGCGCATCCGCAACCGCAACACCAACTTCCTCACCCGCTTCCAGGACTTCCAGTTCTGGTCGATGTCGGCCATCACGCAGTTCGGCCGCCGGAAGACCGGCACGGTCAGCCTCGGGGGCAACGGCCAGTTCACCCGCATGTCGGCCCTCGAAGGACTCGACGGGATGCCGTGGTCGGCTTCCCTCACCGAGGATCTCGACCTGGCCATCTCGCTGCTCATCAAGGGCTGGACGCTGGAGACGACTCCCGCGGCGTCGGTCGACCAGCAGGGCGTCGAGTCCCTCCGCCGGCTCATCGTGCAGCGCCGCCGCTGGTACCAGGGCCACATGACGGCCGGCAAGCGCATCGTCGACATCTGGAAGAACCCCGACCTCTCCAACGCGCGCATGTTCGAGATGTCCGCCTACCTCTCCGTGCCGTGGCTGTTCGACCTGCCCTGGTCGATCCTCTGGCATTGGCTGCTGTTCACGTTCATCGTCCGTGCCGACTCGGTGTTCTCCTACGTCGACGGCCCGCTGTCGCTCGTCGTCGGCCTGCTCGCGTGGTACGTGCTCACGTTCGCGCCGTCGATCCTCACCACGGTCGTCTACCTGCGACGCGACCGTCGGGTCGGGCTCGGCTGGGCGATCCTCATGGGTCACGCCTTCCTCGTCATGAACTACCTCTCGTTCGCCTGCGCCTGGGGAGCGCTGCTGCGGATGATCCAGGGCCGCACCGGGTGGGACAAGACCGCACGGTCGGCCGAACCCGGGGGAGCGACCGCAGCCCCGTCCACCACCTCCGCGGCCGCCTCCGCGCCCGCGTCACACTAAGGAATCAACGAACAATGAAGAGCATCCGCATCGGACTCGCCGCCGCCGGGATCGGGGTCGTCCTCGCCACCTCCGGCGCCGGCCTCGCCTCCGCCGAGGAAGCCGCCCCGAAGAGCGAGCACGCGGTCGTCGCGATCACCGCTCCCGTCGACTTCACCCGGGCCGACTCGAAGAACCCCGAGTTCCGCGGGACGGGCGCGCCCGGCGCTTCCGTCGTCGTCGGCGACCCTGCCGGAACCGTGCTGTGCGCGGCCAAGGTCACCGCCTCCGGCTGGTCGTGCACCTCGGTCGTCGACATGGGCGACGGCTCCACCTCCGTCACCGCGACGCAGAACGCGTGGGGCGAGATCACCAGCGACGTCGCGACGTTCGAGGTCGCCCACCAGGAGAAGCCGCTGTTCGAGAACTGGATGATCCTCGGGGCCGCCAGCGTGCTCCTCGTCATCGTCAGCGGCATCAGCCTGACCGTCGCGCGAGCGCGCAAGCGTCGTCGCGAAGCCACGGAGGGGGTAGCACAGAAGACCGCGGCCGGCACCGCCGCGCCGACCCGCGACCCGAAGGGCGCCGAGGCCTCCGCCGACCGCGTCCTGAGCCGGTGAGGGGCCGTAGCACCCTCGCGTCCGCCCTCCTCGCTCCCCGAGGGGGCGACGCGGGGCGATCCGGATTCCGCCACTACGCGGCGATCGACGGGCTGCGCGCGGTCGCCGTCCTGTCGATCGTCGTCTACCACACCGGCTTCTACACGAACGGGCTGTTCGGCGTCGACGTGTTCTTCGTCCTCTCGGGCGTCTTCGTCACCCTGATGCTGACGCGGGAGTACTTCCGCGGCGAGGTGCGCGTCGGCCGCTTCTACGCCCGGCGGGTGAAGCGGCTGCTGCCGGGGCTCGTCGTCACGCTCGCCATCACGGCCGTCCTGGTGTGGATGCTCGGCTCACCCGCCGAGCGTGCCGACTTCCTCCCGCACGCGCTCGCGTCCCTGGCGAACATCGCCAACTGGGAGCAGATCCTCAACGGCGACGCCTACTGGGAAGCGGTCGCGCCCGGGCCGCTCAGCCACATGTGGTCGCTCTCGGTCACAGAGCAGTTCTACCTGATCTGGCCGCCGATCCTGCTGCTCATCCTGTTCGTCCACCGGCGCGGCCGTCCGCTGACGGTCGCCACCCGGCCCACGCGGGTCGCCATCGCGGCCTGGGTGAGCACGGGGCTGTTCCTGCAGCTGTCGATCTGGACCGCGTACGTCTTCTCCACCTCCGGTGCGGATCGCGCGTACCTCGGCACGGACACGCACGCCCTCAGCCTGGCCGCCGGGGTGACCACTGGCCTGATCATCGCGGTCCGCGAGCGGCGGCCGTTCGCCCGGACCGAGCGCGGGCGCCGCGTCCTGGTGCGCTCGATCGTCGGTGTCGTCGCAGCCTTCCTCATCGTCCAGCTGAGCATCGCGGCCGAGACCTACCACGCGTCGTGGCTGTACTACGGCGGCCTCGCGGCCGTCGCGGTGCTCGCCGGGGTGCTGGTGTGGAGCCTGACCGGCCCGAGCGTCCTCACCGCGTTCCTCAGCTGGACCGTCCTCGTCACGCTCGGGCGTGCGTCCTACTCGATCTTCCTCGTCCACCTGCCGCTGATCTGGCTGGTCAGCACGCTGAGCCCGGGCACCCCGCCGCTCGGGCTGCTCACCAGCGTGCTGCCGCTCAGCGTGCTGTGCGGACTGGCGCTCCACTTCGCGGTCGCCGAGCCGCTGCGCCGCTCTCGGTGGCGCAAGCCCGGCAGCCTGCTCGCCGCGACGGCGGTGACGCTGTGCGCCACCCTGATCGCGGTCGCGGGGACGCCGCCCGCACAGACGACAGCGGGCGGGGGAGTGCGCGTGCTCACCCTCGGCGACTCGCTCGGCGCCGACTTCGCCTCCGCGCTCGCGCTGGAGGAGGCGGGCGTCCGCACCTCGATCGTCGACCGGAGTGTCGGCGGATGCGGGATCTTCTCGCCCGAGCAGACCCGCACCCCGGAGGAGCCGGAGCTCGCGGTTCCGCGCGACTGCCTGCCCTGGGAGCAGCGCTACCGCGACGCGCTCGCGGAGGCCCATCCTGATGTCGTGCTGATCACGCTCGGCTGGGACGCGGTCGGCCAGAAGCTCGACGGAAAGTGGACCGACCTGGCCCAGCCGGCGGCGCGCTCCCACTACCGGGCGCAGCTCGAGACCCTGCGCACGATCGTCGCCGCAGCGGGCGTTCCCGTGCTGCTCACCAACTCCCGGCCCGACTCGCCCGTCACCGAGCCGGACGCGGCCGCCGCACACGACGCCCTGATCGCCGAGTTCGTCGCCGCCACCCCCGAGGTCACCCTGCTCGACCTGAAGGGCAAGGTCTGCCCGAACGGACGCTGCACCACTTCCACGGCCGCCGGCGACCCGCTGTATGTGGACGGCGTCCACTTCAGCGACGCGGGCCTGCGCGACATCGCGCCGTGGCTCGGCTCGGCGGTGGCGTACGCCGACCGCCGCTGACCGGCATCAAGCGGCAGCCCCTGCCACTCACGACTGCTCACCGCATCCACCACTCAGCGCCGCCCCACTCACCGCCGCCCCACTCACCGCCGCACCACTCACCGCCGCCGCACTCACCACCCCGGCCGACTACTCAGCCGCGCCGCCTGGGCCGCGCACCCACTACCCAATGCCCGCCGATCCCGCTCTCAGCGCCCGGATCGCGGGCAACGCTGAACCCGCCCCTGTTGAAAGGAACCCTCCATGAGAACACCCGCCCGGACCGGAATCGCGGTCGTGCTCGGCACGCGACCGGAGATGGTGAAGCTGGCCGGCATCATCGCCGAGCTGGGGGAGCAGGCCCGCGTCTTCCACACCGGACAGCACTACGACCCGGCGCTCTCCGGCGACGTGTGGTCATCGCTCGGCCTGCCCGAGCCCGAGGCCGTGCTGGATGTCGGCGGCGCCACCCGTGCCGTCCAGGTCGCGTCGGCCCTGCACCAGCTGGATGTGCACTTCGCCGAGCGGCCGCCGCGCGCGGTCGTCGTCCAGGGCGACACCAATGCGACCCTCGCCGGTGCCCTCGCGGCGAACGCGCACGACATCCCGCTCATCCACGTGGAGGCCGGCCTCCGCAGCTTCGACCGGGCCATGCCCGAGGAGCACAACCGCGTGATGGTCGACCACCTCTCCGACCTGCTCTGCGCACCGACCTCCACCAACGTGGCGAACCTCCGCGCCGAGAACGTCGCGGCGGGCCGCGTGCTGCTCACCGGCAACACCGTGGTCGAGGCGGTGGATGCGCAGCGCCTCGACGACCGCGCCGCCTCCGCTGTGCTCGACGCGCACGGGCTGACGCCGAACCGGTATGTGCTCGCCACCTTCCACCGGCCGGAGAACACCGACCCGCTGGAGGTGCTCACCACGATCCTGGAGGAGCTCGCGAAGATCGACGCCGAGGTCGTCGCGCCGCTGCATCCCCGCACCCGCTCCCGGATCGAGAAGGCGGGGCTGTCGCACCTGCTCGCACCGCTGACGGTGATCGACCCGGTTCCGCCCGCGGAGTTCCTGGCGCTTGCGGGCAACGCGGCCGTGCTGGTGTCCGACTCCGGCGGGGTGCAGGAGGAGTGCAGCGTGCTGAAGCGGCCGCTCCTCGTCGTGCGGGCCTCCACCGAACGCCCCGAGGTCATCGGCACGTTCGCCGAGCGGACCAACCCCGGACCGGAGATCTCCCTCATCGTCAACGAATGGCTGGACGGCCTGGCCGCGAAGCACGCCGAGCTGGCCCGCACGCCGAGCCCGTACGGCGACGGTTCCGCGTCCGCCCGGATCGCCACGGCCATCCACTCGCTGCTCGCCCGTCAGGCTGAACAGCATCTGAGTGTTCGCTGAGTCGCCGTAATGCCAGCATTCTCACCTCGTCCTCCTGAGTAGGCGGACTGATCCCAGCTCCGCCGTCCGGGGAGATCAGGGGAGCGACAGATGCGGGTGGCGACGCAGCAGGAACGTGAGTGGGCCGACGTGGTGGGCGCGGGGCAGAGCGCCTCGAGCAACCCCGCGATCATCGCGACGCGGGATTGGGTCTCGCACGGTCAGGACGTGCTCATCCTCGGCGACGACGGAGCGGGCAAGACGCACCTCGCGCAGCAGCTGCGCGAGCTCTTCCTCGACCGCGGCACCAACGTCCTCATGCTCTCGGGTTCGCGTTCGAGCCGCGACACCGCTCTCGCGCCGTTCCTGTTCCACGACCTCGTCGCGCTCGACCAGCCGAAGCATCGCTGGGTGCCCGCGGAGATCGTGCGCATCCTGACGCCCGAACTGCGGGGCCGCAGCAACGTCATCCTCATCGACGGCATCGACCTCCTCGATCAGGAGTCCGTGCTCGTCGTCGAACGCCTGCTGGAGACCACGAGCAGCCGCCTGGTCGGCACCGCCGGGCTCGACCTGCCGCTCGACCAGAGTGGCAGGGGGAGCGCGGACGACGACGCCGCTCGACCCGTGCGGCACCTGATCGGCCAGCGGTCTCCCGCGCAGGTCCGCATCGCCCCCCTCGGATACTGGGGGATCTCGTCGCTGCTCACCTGGCGCCTGGCCGGCACGCCGGACTCCGCGCTGATCACCGCGATCACGACCCACTCCGGAGGCAACCCGCGCGTCGCGACCGCGCTCGTCGACGGCGGACGCTGGGCGGGCGCGATCGACCTGGTCGACGGCGTGTGGACCCAGACCGGTCCGCTGGACGGCCTCCCGCTCGACGCGGTCGCCAACGCGTTGACCTCTCGCCTCGGATCCGACGAGGTGGATGCGCTCGAAGCGCTCGCCTGGGCCGGATCGATCGCGTCGGATGACGCCGAGCGCCTGGTCGGCGCCGCGCCGCTCCACCGGCTCACCGAACGCGGACGGATCGCCCTCCACCGCGGAGTGGAGGCTCAGCTAGTGAGCGTGTCGCCCCCGGCTCTCGGCCGCGCGGTCCGGGCACGGACGCCCGACTTCCGCCGTGCCGAGCTGACCGACCGGCTGCGTTCGGCGCTGGGCGCCGCATCCGCACCGTCGCTGCCGGCTCCCGACAGCGCGACCGACCGCCTGTACCTGAGCGACAGGGCGCGGGTCGACGACTACTGGCGCTGGGCGACCGACCTCGCCTCGCACGTCGAGCAGCGGGTCGCAGGCGAGCAGGCGGAGGCACGGACGCGGTGGATGGCCGACCCCGGCATCGGCAACGCGATCGTCTACCTGCACACCCTGCTCAGCCGGCCGGACACGGACGCCTTCGCGGAGGTGTTCGCGGATACGGTGCTGCACGACGACGACGCGGAGGCGGCACGCGCCGAATTCTGCCTGCTCCAGCTCCAGTGGCTGATCTGGTCGGGTGCGACGGGCCGCGATATCGCCGCGTTCCTCGCGCGGTGCGAGGCGCTCGTGGGTGCCCACCACATCCTGCTGTGCACGTATTGGTCGGTGGTGCGCGCGCCGGCGGAGGGGGCGACGCTCTCCGCCGACCTGCTCGACGCCTGCCTGACGGACCAGCCGAGTGGATTCGCGCGGGCCTGGGCCGCGAACCTGCACTGCTGGCTGCTGCTCGAGCTCGGCCGCCCGGCCCGCGTGCTCGAACTCCTCGACGGCCTGCCCGATTCGCGCCACCTCCGGCACGCGAACCGCTACCTCGACGCCCAGCGGGCGGACGCACTGCTCATGCTGAACCGCGTCGACGAGGCCGAGCAGCTGTCGCGGCAGCGGCTGGAACAGGCGTACGCCGAATTGGATGCGGTGGGCATCCGCATCCACTCGGTCGGCCTCGCCGAAGCGCTGTACCTGAAGGGCGACCTCGCGGCGACCTGGCGGACCATCTCCCTGGTGCTGCGCCAGGGGACGCCGGGGCCGGACAACCGGACCTACCCGCGGCTCGTCGCGCTGGGCGCGGTCGTGCAGGCGCAGAGCGGCAACACCGAGCTGGCCGAGGTGCTTCAGAGGGAGCTGGATGCGCTTGACGACGGCCACCGTCCGCTGTTCGGCGTGCAGGCCGAATGGGGTCGGGCGCACCTCGCGTCGGCGGAGGGCGACCCCGAGGAGGCGGATGAACTGCTGTGGCGGGCGGGGGAGGCCGACCTCGAGAAGGGCTACGTGGCCGCCGCACTCCGCCGGTTCAGCGCGATCAGTGCGCCGCTCAGCGACCAGCGCGCACAGCGGTTCGCCCACGTCGCGAGCTCCAGCGAGGCCGCGCTCTTCGACAGCCGGGCGCGCCTCCACACCGCCCTCGCCGCCGGCGACCCGGACGCGGTCACCGCCGCGCTGCGGACCGCGCCGCCCGGGAACGACCTCCGACTGACCGCCACTGCTCTGCACCTCATCGATCGGACGCGGGATGCGGTCGGCAAGGCGCCGCTGAGCGCCTCGGACCGGAGCATCCTGGTGGGGGAACGGGTCGCCGCGTCGCTGACCGCCAACCCGAGTGGGCGCCTCGACGGCGAGGGCGGGCTGAGCGACCGGGAGCGCGAAGTCGCCCTGCTGGCGCGCTCGGGGCTGACCAACAGGGAGATCTCGACGCGCCTCTACCTGAGCGTGCGAACGGTCGAGAACCACGTGTACCGGGCACTGCGGAAGCTGGGCCTCGGCAGCCGGAGCGACCTGCGCGACCAGTGGAACCCGGAGGCGGTCTGAGCTCCCGGGAGGGTTACGACTGCGCCTGACCCGCTCTATCGTTCTTCGCAGCGCTGAGCGTTCTGCACCAGGGTCAGCCCAGCGCTGACGGCCGTGAGCACGAACGTCCTCCGCCGTCCGGTGTCCTGTGCGGCGAGGAACCCGAGTCGCACGGCGAGCGCTGCGGACGTCGCGTTCGTGTTGTCGATCACCGCCGTCACGAGCGCGGCCTCCAGGTCGCGGAAGGCGAACTCCAGCATCGCCCTCGCCGCCTCCGTCGCATACCCGTGTCCGCAGGCGCTGGTCAGCTGCAGCCAGCCGATCTCGGCGGTCCGGGTCTCCGCCGCGGTCGTGCGCAGGTGCAGGGACACGTCGCCGATCACCTGGCCGTCCCGTTCGACGGCGAGCACGAGGAGGTCGCCGGGAACGGAGAGCGCCCTGTGGCGCGTGCGATCCCGGAGGTGGCGGAGGGTCTCCCTCTCTGTGCGGGGCGGCCAGCCGAGTCCGCACCGGATCCTCTCGTCCCCTTCGATGCGCATCCAGTCGGCCTCGTCCGTCAGCCGATACGGGCGGAGCAGGAGGCGCGGGGTGCGAAGCTCGCGCGCGACGACCGGTGCGCGGAGGGCGGGAGGCTCGCGCAGCGCGCGGAGGGACGCCAGCAGCCGTCCACCCGACGGATCGTGCGACAGGGCGATCATCGGCCGCCTCCTCTCGGATGCGACGCTACGGCGCGAGTCGATGACGCGGCTGCAAGACCCCGCCCGCAGTCTGAGAGCGCCGCAAGCGGATCATAGCGGGAATGCAGGCGGGCAACCCGTTCGGCGGCGGACGCTACAACGACTGCACCTTCTGCTCCCGCCGGAAGCGGGCCGGGGTAGCGCCGAGCGCCTCCCGGAAGGCGCGAGTGAAAGCCGACTCGGAGCGGTATCCGACCTCGGCCGAGATCGACGACACAGTCCGATCGGTGCCGGCGAGGAGATCCGCCGCGCACATGAGACGGGTGCGGACGAGGAACTGGCCGAAGGTCATCTCGGTCGCGGCGTGGAAGCGGCGGATGAAGGTCGCTCGCGACATGGCCGACTCGCGCGCGAGGCCGGCGATCGACCAGCCCTGCCCGGGCGAACTCAGTACTCGACGGATGACGTCGCCGACCTGCGCGTCCGCCGCGGCCGTCCACAGCTGATGGTGGGCACCGCTGCTCGACGAGGTCCGCAGCACCAGCGCGATGAGCACGGTGCACAACGCCGACATGATCGCGGCGCTCCCCGCCCCGTCATGATCGGCCTCCGCGCGCATCAGAGCGCTCAGCTGCAGCAGCACCGACCTGCCGTCCTCCGAATCGAACAGGGAGACGTGAACCGGCGTGGGCAGTGACCCGAACAGGATGGCGCCGGCACCGGGCGCGACCCGGTAATGGCCGCAGAACAGGTCGATGACGGCCGGACCCCCTCCGGCGCTCGACGTTCGCGTGAAGGTGGAACCCGTCGCCTCGACGGTGCCGCGGCCGGGGGCCGCGCCGGCGGTGATGATGCGGTGGCGCACCGCAGCGGGCAGGACGATGACATCGCCCGCGACCATGCGGAACAACCGGCCGTCGACCTCGAACTGGCACTCGCCCTCGAGTAGGACGTGAAACGGCACCTCCCGCTCCGCCCCGGGCTGGACGACCATGGTCGTCGAGTCTCCGAGAAGGCACCGCTTGTCGAGCGTCGCCTGCAATCGGGCCATGTGCAGCATTCGGCTGATGTCATCCATCGTGATACTTTCGAGCGGTTTTCTGATACGGGAGCATGTATCAGTATCATCCGGTGAGCGGTTGACTGCCACCATGGAAACCACGACAGCACTCACCGCAGATGTTCTCGTCCTCGGCTTCGGCAAGGGTGGCAAAACCGCAGCACACGCACTCACCGATGCGGGAAAGCGGGTCATCCTCATCGAGCAGTCCGACGAGATGTACGGAGGAACCTGCCCGAACGTGGGCTGCGTCCCCACCAAGATGCTCGTCCACTACTCCACCTCGAAGCGGCTGGAGGACGAAGCCCAGGAGTTCTTCGCCAACTCGATCGAGGGTGTCCGCGCACTGACCAGCGCCTTCCGTGCGGGCAACTTCGACGCGCTCGACGGCAAGGAGACAGCCACGGTCATCACGGGCGCGGCCCGATTCGTCGATCCGCACACCGTGGAGGTGGGCGAGGGCGCCGACCGGATCACCGTGACCGCGCCGACCATCCTCATCAACACCGGATCCGAACCGGTCGTCCCCGACATCCCCGGCGTGAAGGACAGCAACCACGCGGTCAGCAGCACCGACCTGACCCGCACGGGCACTCTCCCGCGGAAGCTCGTCATCATCGGCGGAGGCTACCTCGGCCTGGAGTTCGCCTCCATCTACCGCCACTTCGGAGCGGAGGTGACCATCCTGGAAGCCGCGGATCGTCTTCTCGACCGTGAGGACGACGACGTCGCCGCGGTCGCGGCCGACATCCTCAGAGGAGACGGGATCGAGGTCGTCACCGGCGCTCGCGTCACGGGCGTCACCGACGCCGAGGACGTCGCCACCATCGCGTACGAGAAGGAGGGCCGTGAGTACCGGGTCGAGGCGGATGCGTTCCTCGCCGCCACCGGTCGCCGTCCAGCGACAGGTGGGCTCAACCTCGATGCCGCCGGAGTTCGCACGACCGCCCGAGGAGCAGTGGTGGTGGATGAGAAGCTGCGGACGACGAGTCCGCACATCTTCGCTCTCGGCGATGTGAACGGCGGCCCGCAGTTCACGTACGTCTCTCTCGACGACGCGCGGATCGTTCTGGATCAGCTGCTGGGCGCGGGGGAGCGCAGCACCACGGATCGTGTCGCCGTACCGCGGACGCTGTTCATCACGCCGCCGCTCGCCACGGTCGGACTGACAGAGCGCGAGGCGCGGGAGCGCGGCCTCCGCATCCGGGTCGCGCGCGAGAAGGTCGCAGACATCGTTGCGATGCCGCGGGCGTACACCGTGGAAGAGACCCGAGGCGTGATGAAGTTCATCCTCGATGCCGACACCGACCTCATCCTCGGCGCGGCGATCCTCAGCATCGACGCCCAGGAGATCATCAACACGATCGCCCTCGCGATGCGGCAGGGGGTCACAGCGACCACCCTGAAGAACGCGATCTACACCCACCCGAGTTCGACGGAGGCGCTCAACGAAGTGCTGGGAGCGTTCGTCGCGTGACCTAGCGGCAGGAGGACATCGATCCCCACTTACTGCAGCGCGGAGGTGAGCCGGGCGACCCCGTCCAGGAAGGTGGCCGACTTCGGCTCCCGCTTCCACTCCTCGAGCGTCAGCTGCCTGCCCGCGTCGCGATAGCCCTGCTCGACCGCCCGCATCTGCTCGACGAACGAGCGGCCGTGCACGAGCAGAGTCACCTCGGAGTTCAGCGCGAACGAACGGATGTCCATGTTGCTCGACCCGATCACGGCGACGTCGTCGTCGATCGAGAGGTGTTTCGAGTGCAGGATGTACGGCGCCGGGTACAGCCAGATCTGCACGCCCGCGCGCAGCAGCGGCTCGTAGTACGACCGCTGTGCGTGCCAGACGGCGCCCTGGTCGCCGACCTCGGAGACGAAGAGCTGCACCTCCAGACCACGCTGACAGGCCGTCGTGATGGCGTACATCATCGCCTCGTCGGGCACGAAGTACGGGCTCGTGATGATGACCTTCCGCTGCGCCGACGTGACCAGCGTCAGGAATTGGCGCAGGTTGTTCTCCTCGCCGTATCCCGGTCCGCTCGGGACCACCTGGCAGACGAGCGCTTCGGGGGACGGGTCGGCGGGCACATCCACGGCCCTCACCTGTGCGTCGGCGCCCAGCAGTTCGCCGGTCTCGAGGTACCAGTCGGAGAGGAAGACGGCGTTCGTCTCGGCGACGACCGGGCCGGTGATCCGCGTCATCAACTCCTGCCATTGCAGGCCGCGCTTCAGGTTCTTTGGCGTGTTGTAGCTGCGGTCGATGAGGTTCTGCGACCCCATGTGGGCGACGAGGCCGTCGACGACGACGAGCTTGCGGTGATTGCGCAGATCCGGCCGCTGGTACTCGCCGGAGAACGAGCGGACCGGGAGCATCCAGCTCCACTTCACGCCGATCCGGTCGAGTTCGGCGAACGTCTTGTCGCTGTCGACCGCCCGACGGGAGGCGACGTAGTCGGCGAGAAGACGCACGGTCACTCCGCGCTGCACCGCGCGCTCCATCGCCGCGAAGAACGGCTTCGTGGTCGCATCCCACGACACGATGAAGAACTCGACGTGGACGAAACGGGTTGCGGTCTCGATGTGCGCTGTCATCGCGGCGATCGACGCGCGGTAGTCCCCGATCAGCGTGGCCGCGTTGCCGCCCACCGCGGGGAGGGCGCCGAGCTCGTGGTTCTGCCGCACGAGCGAGGCGAACCAGTCCGGCCAGGACCCGCGCCCGTCGACGAGTTCGATGCCCTGCGCGCGGGCCGTGATGATGCGGTTCAGCTCATCCTGCTTCTCCCGTCGCTTCTTCGGCAAACGCGGATTGCCGATGAGCAGGAACAGCAGGATGCCGATGAACGGGATGAGGAAGATCGCCAGAAGCCACGCCATGGCAGCGGTCGGCTTGCGGTCGCGCGGCACGATGATGAGGGCCGCGATACGGATGGCGAGGTCGGCGAGGATCAGGATGCCGCCGAGCAACGAGAGCTGATCACCGTTCATGCGGCCGCCTTCCTGATCCGTGCCGGCGCAGCGGCCGGGCGGATGGTCGTCCGAAGTATCGCAGCGGGGGAGCGGGGCGGGAAGTCAGTAGTCCGACGCATCGAGGATGACGAGTTCGCCGGTCGTCCGGGTCATGGCCACGTAGCGGTCGACCGCCGACTCGATGTCGCCCGCGCGATCGAGCGCGGCACCGTCCTGACGTGTGCCGGGCGCCGCGAGGAGCACGAGGTCGAACTCGAGTCCCTTGGCCTCGACGGCGCTGAGCGAGCGGACGCGCGGCATCCCCGCGAAGGCGTCGTCGCCGATGACGCAGGCGGTGCCCTCGGCATGGGCGTCGAGCCAGTCGCGGAGGATGCGGTCGCGGTCGGACGCCTGCGCATGCCGCACCGGGATGCCGTTGTCGCGGATCGACGTCGGCACGTTGGCGTCGGGCAGGACGGCGCGGATCACGGGCGCGGCCTGCTCCATGACGGCGACCGGTGTCCGGTAGTTGACGGACAGCGTCGCCACCGTCGCACCCGGCAGCCCGACGTCGGCGAGCCGCTCGATCCAGCTCTCCGGAAAGCCGTGCCGGGCCTGCGCGCGATCGCCGACGACCGTCAGGCTGTGCGACGGAACGCGCCGGATGACCATCGCCCACTCGGCCGGCGTCAGCTCCTGCGCCTCGTCCACGATGATGTGGGCGAACGGGCCGGCGAGCAGCTCGGTGGAGGAGGCTGCCGGGCCGGTGTACGTGTCAAGCGCTGCACGGAGGTCCTGCCCTCGCAGCATCGACATCGTCTTGAGGTCGGAGTCGTCTGTCGCGATGAGGTCGTGGATGACATCGTCCATCACGGCCTCATCGGCGGCCGCTCGCGCTGCTTCCGCGCGGCGGCGGCGATCCCGCTCGGGGTCTCCCGCGCGCTGCAGAGCCGCATCGAGCAACGGGAGGTCGGACAGCGTCCACGGGTCGGACGGCGCTCTCTGGAGCAGCGCGGCCTGATCGGTGGTCAGCCACGGCGCACAGCGAAGCAGCAAGGCCGGGGAGCTCCACAGCCTTCGGACGATCGCGGCCGGGTCGAGGAGCGGCCAGACCGTGTCGAACACCGCCGGCAGGTCGGTATCGTCGGTCAGCGTGCGCCGGATCGCGTCGGCGTCCGTCCTTCCGCCGGCCAGCCCATAGGCGTCGAACTCCTCCTCGTCGTCGAACCCCCAGCGCGGGGCGTCGTCGTCACGAGAGGACGCTGCGTCATCCCAGTCCCCGTCATCCCATCCCGCGTCGCCCCACCCTTCGCCGCTCCACCGGCCGTGACCCACTGCGTCGCTCTCACTGTTCCGGGTGGAGACGATATCGACCAGGATGTCGAGCAGCGCCTCCCGGATCTCCGCCCGAGCGTCGTTGTGCGTCACGGCCGGGTCTGCCGCAGCGAGCGCCTCGGCCCACTCCCTCTGGCCGATGCGGAGCTCGCCCCACGGGGTGTCGAGCACGGTCGGACGCGACGGCGGGCGCTCGGAGAGCCGGACCGCGGCTTCGACGGCCTCGGGCATCCGGCCGTCGCCCTTGAGCACCGCGACGCGGCGGTCCGGCTCGGGCACGGCTTCTCCGCCTTCCGGCACGAGGTCGGCGAGCGTGCAGGTGCGCACGCCCTCCTCGCCGAGGCCCGGCAGGATGTCGGCGACGTAGTCGGTGTAGGCGTGGGACGGTCCGACGAAGAGCACGCCGCCGTGCCCGCTCTGCAGCCGCGGGTCGGAGTACAGGAGGTAGGCGGCGCGGTGCAGCGCGACCACCGTCTTCCCCGTGCCCGGTCCGCCGTCGACCACCAGGGTGCCCTGGCCGCCGGCGCGGATGATCGCATCCTGGTCCGCTTGGATGGTGCCCAGCACATCCCGCATCCGCGGAGTCCGGCTCGCACCGAGGCTGGCGATGAACGCAGACTGGTCGTCGAGCGCGGCCGGGGAGGAGGCGGCCGCCTCGGTGAAGGCCTCGTCCCAGTAGTCCGTCACGCGGCGGTCCGTCCAGCGATAGCGGCGACGGGATGTCAGCCCCATCGGATGCGCGAGCGTGGCACCGAAGAACGGCTCGGCCACCGGGGTGCGCCAGTCGACCAGCAGCCGGTCGCCGTCGGCGTCGGCCAACCCGGCGCGACCGATGTAGATCGTTCCCGCGTCATCCACCACCCGCCCGATGCAGAGGTCGGCCCCGAACCGGCCAAGCAACCGTGCGCGCCGGTTCAGCCGGACGATCTCCACCTCCCGCTCGTACGCCTCCTGCCCGTTCCCGCCGGGTGTCGCCAGCAGCACGGCGAGGCGACCGTCGACCTCCTCGCGCTCGGCCGCCAGGCGCGCCTCGATCCGGGCGAAGTGGCGAACGTCGTCGTCGATCAGCTCGGGCGCGGCCTTGGCGGGATGGGAGTCGAGGGCGAACGGGGTCGGGAGGGCAAGGGTCATCGCGGTCCAATCAGTGGAGGAACGGGGGAGGGAAGCGTCAGGGGATCAGCGCAGCACCCGGTAGGTGACGTGGATGACCGTGCTCGCCGCTCGCACGGAGACCTGTTCCAGGTTCAGCGGAGGCACCCCGTCGAACAGGCGGGCGCCGGCGCCGAGCGTGAACGGGACGATGTGCAGCCGCAGCTCGTCGACCAGCCCAGCCGCGAGGTACTGGTTGATCGTGTCCGCGCCGCCCTGGATGGAGATCTCGCCGTCGCCCGCCGCCTCCCGCGCCTGCGCCAATGCCGACTCGATGCCGTCGGTGACGAAGTGATAAGTGGTGCCACCCTCCATCCGCTGCGGCTCGCGCGCGTGGTGGGTGAGCACGAAGACGGGACCGTGGAAGGGCGGATCGTCGCCCCACCACCCGTTCCAGTCGCGGTCCCACTCGCCGCGAACCGGCCCGAACATGTTCCGGCCCATGATGTGCGCGCGGGCGCCGGCCATCTGCTCGACCTCCGCCCGGTTCTCGTCGCTCTGGTCGAACATCCACGCGTGGAGCCGGTCACCCCATCCGTCTCCGCCGTCCTCGCCGAAGGGGCGCTCCTCGGTCTGGTTGATGCCGGCGGCGTACCCGTCGGCGGTGATGGTCTGACTGGCGACGACGATGCTCACGGTGCTGTGCCCTCCTGCTGGAATCGGCCGAGAGTGCAGTCTGCCGGGGGAGGGGACTCTTGTGGCAAGCCCCCTGGCCTGATATATTCTGGAAATGCGAGGTGATATTCCTCGCATTTTTTGTGTCCATTGCCGGTACTGTGACCGCATGACAACGTCCGTCACCGTCACTCCGGTCCGCGTCGCGAGCCTTCTCGTGGGGGAGAACGAGCGGCTTCCGGTATTCGTCCACCTCATCGATCACCCCGACGGCCGCATCCTGGTCGACACCGGGCTCACCGCGCTGCATCCTGCTGTCGCCGACATGGACCCGCAGCTGGAGCCTCTGAGCGAGCAGGCGGACGTCGACCTCGACAGCATCACCGCGGTCGTCAACACGCACCTGCACTTCGACCACTGCGGCGGCAACCACCTCTTCACGGGCCGCCCGATCTATGTGCAGCGGGCCGAACTCGAGGATGCGCGCACCCGGGAGGACTACACGATCCGGGAGTGGGTGGATGCGCCCGGCGTCGAGTACACGCCGGTCGACGGAGAACTCGAGCTGCTGCCCGGCATCCGGTTGGTCCCGGCGCCCGGGCACACCCGCGGCTCGCAGATCGTCGTGGTGGAGACGGGGGAGCGACCCATCGTCATCGCCGGCGACACCGCCGTGTGGTTCGGCGAACTCGACGCGCCGGAGACTGAGGGCCAGCGCCTCATCCGCTCGCTCGACCCGCAGCAGGTGTGGCTCGCGCACGCCGCGGAGCCCTGGTCCGCGTAGCGTGCGAGTGAGCTCCTAGCCTCGGCAGCCCGGTGCCGCCAGACGCGACGAATCGACGATCACGCGTCGGCGAGCTCAGTGGGCTCGACGACCGCGTCGACGAGGGCGCCGTTGCGCCAGACGGTCAGCTCGAGGCGACGCCCGATGGTGCTCGCGATCATCAGGCGCTGCAGGTCTGCCACCGAGTGGATCGGCGTCCGGTCGAGGGAGATCAGCACGTCGCCGGGTCGGATACCCGCGAGGTCGGCCGGGCTGCTCGGCACGACGGTCATGACCTGGATGCCGGTCCGTGCGCCGGCCTTCCGCGCGACCGCATCCTGCAACGCGATCTCCGCACCGGCGATGCCCAGCCAGCCGCGGCGCACGCGTCCCTCGCGCATGAGGGTCTCCATGATGTGTCTGCTCGTGGCGTTCACGGGCACGGCGAGCCCCAGGCCGGTGCCCGCGACGGCGGTGTTCACACCGATCATGCGGGCAGAACTGTCGGCGAGCGCTCCGCCGCTGTTGCCGGGGTTGAGGGCGGCATCGGTCTGGATGACCTCGTCGACCACCCGGCCGGCCCGGGTCGGCAGTGAGCGACCGAGCGCCGACACGATCCCGGCTGTCACGCTTCCCGCCAGGCCGAACGGGTTGCCGACAGCGACGACGAGCTGGCCCACCTGAAGCGCGGCGGCGTCGCCCAACTCCACCGGTGGCGGCGTGGGTTCGTCGGCCTTCAGGATCGCGAGGTCCGAGAGTGGGTCCCTGCCGACGACCCGCGCCCGCACGCGGGTTCCGTCCCCGAACGCCAGATCGACGCTCGTCGCGTTCTCCACGACGTGCGCGCTGGTCAAGAGGTGCCCATCGGCAGAGACGACCGTGGCACTTCCGAGGCCCACACCTCGGGCGGTGCGCGCGGTCACGGCGGCGACCGCCGGGCTCACGGCGGCGGCGACGCGCACGACCACAGTGGAGTATGCGTCCAGTGCATCGGCATCGGCATCGGCATTCGACATGCAACGAGTGTGCGCGCCCAGAACCTGCGCCCGGGGGAGCGTTCGCCAGCGGCTTACCGATCCCCGTTCCCGGGGCGCCTGCTGCGAGCGCCGAGCGATGAGAGGCCGGACACCAGGATGTCGACGAGGAGGCGGGCATAGTCTCCGTGCGGGTCGAGATCCGGGTCGAACACGGTCACAGAGGCGCCGACGGCGTCCGGCGCGAGAGCTCGCAGAAGGTCGGTGAGCTGGGGTGCGGTGATCCCGCCCTCGTCCGGGCTGTCGACCGCCGGCATGATCGCCGGGTCGAGCACATCCACGTCGACCTGCAACCAATAGTCCGGGCCTGCCGCGCGCCGCAACCGCTCGCTCACCGCCTCGACCCCTGAATCGGTGAGTGCTGCGGCGGGCACGACCTCGCCCAGCCGCTCGCGCGCTTCCGCAGCGTGCTCATCGTTCGCACGGTGACCGAAGTGAGCGGCGCGGCGGGGTTCGACGTAGGGGGAGAGGCCCCCGAGGTCGGCGAGTTCGCTGTAGTGCAGGCCGACGACGGCTGCGAGGTCTTCTCCTGCCAAGCTGGCGCACGCGTCGCTGTTGCCCGGGTGGCGGAAGTCGGTGTGACCATCGATGTGGATCAGTCCCGCGCGTCCGCGCCGAGCGGTCGCCACCCCGGCGGCCAGGAGCACACTGCAGTCGCCGCCGAGCACGAGGGGAGTGCGCCCGGCATCCCAGACGTCCTCGATCCGCTCCGCGAGACGCCCGGTGTGATCGACGAGCTGATCGTGATTCCGGATGCGGCCCGGTGCGCGCGTCGCGTCGTCGTCGACGTATCGGCCGGGCAGCACCACACCGCCGTCTCGCGCACCCGTCGAGAACAGCCGGTCGTACATCCCGGCCTCTCGCAAGGCTTCCGGCGCCTTCGCTGCTCCGGGAACGCTCCCAGGCTGCGGGGGACGGAGTCCCAGGTTGGTGGGAGCAGAGACGATCGTGATCACCGCCACCACTTTACGAGTGCCCGACGGCAGCGGCGTCAGGACACATCGCTCGCTAAGTGCCGGGCGGCGACCTCCGCTGCATCGAGGGCGGAGGAAAGGTCCGGGATCACGCCCTCGAGGTGGAACACGGCGAACCCGTGGGAGCTGGCCGCGACGTTACGGACGAGGTCCAGTGAGCGTTCGGCCTCAAGGCCGAGGGCCCGGGGCCTCTCCGTGAGTGTGCGGAGCAGTCTGTCGCCTGCCTCTTGGACGTCCGGGTGGTCGTGTTTTCGGATCGACCCGCCGAAGGTGAGCTGAAACAGTGCGCTCTCGTCCGCAGCGAATTGGACGTACGCCCTGGCGAAGGCTGCGAGGGCGTCTGCGGGATCGGAGGCGGACTCCATCGCGGCGCCGAACCGTTGTTCCTGCATTCGATAGCAGCGCAGAACGAGCGATGCCAGCAGATCCTCTCGATCGGCGTAATGACGGTAGGGCGCGGCCTTCGTGACACCAGCGCGACGACTGGCCTCGCTGAGGCTGAAACCGTTCGCTCCGCGCTCGGCGACCAGTTCGAGGGCGGCTTCCTCGAGCGCGTTGCGGAGGTCGCCGTGGTGGTGCCCGACAGGGCGAGGCGTGGCGGTCATGTGAGTGACCGTATCGCTTACGGCCGAGCGGGTTGAATGAGTTCGAGCAGGTTGCCCTCGGGGTCGCGCACGTATGCGAAGCGCTGGCCCGGCCGGACAGCGTCGGCCGGAGAGCTGACGATGTCAGCGCCGGCAGAGAGCACCGCGTCGAATGCGGTCTGGAGATCGTCCACAGCGATGGCCCAGTGGAAGTATCCCTGAGTTCCGGCTCCGTCGTACGGGTCGGCGAATCGCTGGGGGAGTGAGTCGACTCGCTCGATGAGCTCGAGCTTGAGCCCTTGCGGGGAGCGGATGATCGTCGACCGTACTCCGGCCTCGGGCATGGAGAATTCTTCCTCGACCTCGCTGAGGCCGAGGGCCGCCACGTAGAAGGCTCTCTGCGCATCGAGGTCCGCTACGGAAAGACCGACGTGGTCGTGCTGGGTCATGAGACTCCTTGGTAAACGCAGTTGATCAGGTAAACGTCGTTAACCTAACGGGTGGGCCCCACCCGGTCAACGTGCGATACGCCGTCAGCGTGGTGCAACCGGCACCAGGATGACGTGTCGGAACGCTGCGAACATCAGTCAGGTGACCACAGCACCCCATGACAACTCATCCATCGCCGACGACCTCACCTCCCGGAAGGCGGACGCTCATGTCTGAGCCGCTGCGCTTGATCACCCTGATCCGAAAGCTGCCTACTGTCAGCACCGGGGAGTTCCGTCACTTCATGGAGCTCGAGTACGGACCCACGTACACGCGGATGCCGCAGGTGCAGTCGTATCGGCAGCATTACGTCGTCGATCAGTACAACGACGGATCCGAGGACCCGATCGATGCGGTCGTCGAGATCACCTTCGATTCCGCCGAGGCGATGGCACAGGCCCTCGACACCGAGGCGTATCGACGCGCGCATCGGGCGCGGGAGAACTTCATGCGCCCGACCACGGTGGGGATCCACTCGGTCCGGGTGGAACGCACCGTGACGCCGTCATGACACCGACCCATCGGTGACAGGGCGGCCTGCCCGGCAACGCTGCCGGGCAGGCCGCCCAACCCGTCACGCCGCGGGGGCGGCTCCGCGGACGGCGACGCCGGTCCGTCCACCGTCGATGTCCAGGACCGAGCCGTGGACGAAATCCGACTCGTCGCTTGCCAGGTACACGGCAGCAGCCGCGATCACGTCCGGACGGCCGCTCGCACCGACAGGCGTGCCCCACATGAGCGTCTCACCGCGCTCTCCCGGCTCGGGTTCCGTCTCCCGGATCACCCCGGGGGAGATGGCGTTCACGTTGACACCGGCCGGCCCGAACTCCGCGGCCCACGCGCGGGTCAGCGACTCGATCGCCCCCTTGGAGGAGGTGTAGAGCGCCGAGCCGGCGATACCCAGCCGCGCACCCCAGGAACCCATGTTGATGATCTTCCCCGTTCCGCGTTCGACCATCGCCGGGGCCAAGGCGGCAACGAGGAAGAACGGTGCTTTGACGTTGACTGCGTAGACCAGGTCGGCCATCTCCTCGGTGATGGCGGGAGTCGGGCCGCCGGGGAAGACGCCCGCGTTGTTCACGAGGATGTCGACGCGGCCGCCGAGCGCTTCCCGCGCCTGGTCGGCGAGGAGCTCCGATGCACGCTTGGTCCCGTCGAGGTCGGCAGCGACGAAGCTCCCGCGCCCGCCCGCTGCGGTGATGCGGTCGACCACCGCTTGGCCACGCTCGGCGGAACGCCCCGAAACGACGACGGTGGCTCCCTCCGCGGCGAATCGTTCGGCGATCGCGGCGCCGATGTTGCTCGTCGCACCCGTGACGAGGGCGGTCTTTCCCGTGAGGCGGTCTGCCATGTTCTCTCCTATGCGTAAAATGGACGCTACGTCCGATTAACGATATGGACGGCGCGTCCGTTTTGCAAGGAGGGTCATGACGACGACGGAGAGACCACGACGAGCCGACGCCGAACGGAACGTCAAACGCCTTCTGGAGGCTGGTGCGCAGGTGTTCGCGTCGACCGGCACGGCGCTGCCTCTCGAAGAGGTGGCCCGCGTCGCCGGAGTCGGGAAGGGCACGTTGTACCGGCACTTTCCCACGCGGGAGCATCTGCTCGCCGCTCTGCTCGCCGCGACGTTCGCAGACCTGGCCGACCGAGCTGCGCATCTCCGTGCCGAGCTGGAACCGATGCAGGCCTACGAAGCATGGTTGGCCGAGTTCGATCGCATGCCCGCGGGCTACCGCGGCCTGAGGAGCGTGCTCGTCGAGGCCCTCGGCGACGACGCGTCGGTGATCGCCACCGCATGCGGTCCCATGAAGGAAGAGACGGCCAGGATCCTCGAGGATGCCCAAGGGGCCGGTATGGTTCGCGAGGACATCACGGCGAACGATCTCCTGGCCGTCGTCGCCGGCCTTCCGGAAGGGCTGCGCCGCGGGGCAGAGGCGCATCCGTGGCTGGGTGTGCTGATCGACGGGACCCGCACGCCCGCCTCGGCGCGATCAACGCGCTGAGGACGGGCGCGCGAGCCGACGTCGGTCGGCTAGAGAGCGGGAAAGGTCTGCATCCACAGGATCTCGAGGGTTCGGTGGACGATCCGCCACCCTTCGGGGCGGCGCTCGAGGCGGTCGACGAAGAATCCCGTCTGCATGAGGTTCCATCCCGCGCCGTCCGTCATTCCGGAGTGGGTGTGCAGGTGCTGCGTGCGAGCGGTGGCGGTGTCGCCGTCGATGTCGACGGCGGCGAAGCCCTGGAAGTGCTGCCAGTTCTCGAGCCCCGACATCGTGCCTCCCGGCCCGCGCATCGTGGCGATCAGTGTGCGGTAGTCGATGTCCGCGGCTGCGCCGCCCGCGCGGTAGTCGAGGACGGCGTCGGGGGAGAAGACGACATCCCACTGCTGCTGGACCTCGTTATCCCCGTTTTCGTGAAGGTCCTGGCCGAAGGCGTATTGGACGATCAGATCCTGAATCGCGACACGGTCGAGGACGTATTGAAGGGCGGCGGGGTCTGCCGCGTCCGTGATGCGTGCCATATCGTCCACCCCCTCAGCCGCGTACCCGGGTAGCGCGCCACGCTGCAAGCGCGAGGATGGCGGCGACGACCAGTCCGGCGACCGCGATGAGCACGGTGGGCGTGGCGCCGAGGCCGCTCACGAGCAGCACGCCGCCTACCGCGGCACCAGCAGCTTGACCGACGTACGTGCCCGTCGAGTTGAAGGAGATCACGACGCTCGCCATGGTCGGGTGCAGGCCGGTGAGCATGTGGTTGTTCGGGGCCACGAACGCCCAGCTGCCCACTCCACCGAAGAACATCGCGATCAGCACTACGACAGGTGAGCCGGCGAACGCGATGACGGCCAGCGCCGCCGCGAGCACGGCGATGCCGAGGGCGGAGGTCGGCCCCGCGCCGATCCGGTCGGTGAACCATCCGCATCCGAAGGCGCCGACGGCGCCTCCGACGCCCCAGATCAGCAAGGCGATCGCGAGTGTTCCACCGGAGATCCCGGCGATGGTGTGCACGATCGGAGCGATGTAGGTGTACACGAGGATGCCGGATCCGGTGGCGACCGCCGTCACCAGGACGACCAGGACGACTCGCGGGTCTCCCATCACGCCGAAGCGCCGGCGGAGGGGAACGACCGCCTCGCCGGCGAGGTGGGGGAGGACGACGGACAGGGCGATGAGCGCTACCAGGCCGACTGCGGCGACGAACAGCAGGCTGGCCTGCCAGCCGAGCTGCTGTCCGATGGCTGTTCCCACAGGCACACCGAACACCGTGCCCAGAGCGATACCGCCGAGAGTGACCGAGAGGGCGCGACCGCGGGCCGCCGATCCGGCGAGAACCGTCGAGACCGCGTTCGCAGTGGGCGTGAAGCTGGCCGCCCCCAGTGCGCACAGGACGCGCGTGACGAGAAGGACCGCGAAGGTGGGCGCGAACGCGCCGGCGGCGTTCATCACGACGAACACGGCGAGGCCGATCGCTATCAAGGCTTTCCGTGGTACCCGGTGAGTGAGCACCGAAAGGAACGGCGCGGCGATGGCGTAGGTGATCGCGAAAGCGGTGACGACCTGGCCGGCCGCGCCTTCGGAGATGTGAAGCCCGCTGGCCAGCTGGGGCAGGATCCCGGCCAAGACGAAGGAGTCGGTGCCGATCGCGAAGGTGCCGACGGCCAACAGGACGACGGGAAAGACCCAGTGATCCGGCCGCAGGCTCTGCTCGGGGGAGCGGATCTGAGAGGTGGTGTGAATGGTCATGCCATCATGGTGCTGCGGCTATTTATCCTGGTACAGATTGTAGTTATGCTGGTATGAATGCCACCAGGCTTCCCGCCGTCAGGAGTGATGACATTGTCCGATGTGATCCAACGCCATGAACTCGCATCCTTTCTCCGCGCCCACAGGGAAGCCACCGACCCCGTCTCAGTCGGCCTTCCTCGAGGCCCTCGACGGCGGACGCCCGGATTGCGGCGCGAGGAGCTCGCGCAGCTCTCCGGTGTGAGCGTGACCTGGTACACCTGGTTGGAGCAGGCGCGGGAGATCGGGGTGAGCCGGCAGGTCATCGAAGCGCTCGCGCGCGCACTCCGCCTCGGCCGAGACGACCGGGACATGCTGTTCACTCTCGCCGGCCTGGCATTGCCGACGGCGGCGCCGGAGCCTCCCCAGGTGAATGACGCACTGCGACGGCTCGTGCAGACCATGCAACCGAATCCGGCCTACGTCACGAACGTGTGGTGGGACGTCCTGGCCTGCAACGACATGTACGCGGAGCTCCTCGGCGGGTACGACGAACGTCCCGTCGCTGAGCGCAACATCCTCTGGCTCACCTTCACCCAGAAGCGGTCGTGGAATTTGTTCGTGGACTGGGAGGCCGAGGCGCGCCAACTGGTGGGTCAGTTCCGGATCAACCTCGCCCAGCACCCCCAGGACCCACGTGGGGGAGAACTGCGTGATGTCCTGATCGGGGCGAGCCCCCGGTTCGCGGAACTCTGGCGCGAACAGCAGGCGCGGCGGTTCGAACCCGCCCGCAAACAGCTGCGCCACGATCGCCTCGGAGTCCTGCACCTCGACTACGTCAAGCTCGACGTCGCCGAGCAGAACGATCTCGCCATGCTGGTGTTCCTTCCGGCCGACGAGGAGACGGCGGAGAAGCTCGGGAGCCGCTTCGTTCCGTATGGTGGCGTCCACGAGCTCGACGCCGGCCGAACTTGATGCCGTTGCGACTGGCGCGTGCTCAGGACGATGCGGGCGTGAACACCTCGAACGGGTTCCCATCCCGGTCTCCGACGATGGTGCGCATTCCGCCAGCCGACGGTGTCGGACCATCCAGAACGCGACCGCCTGCGCCCGTGAATGCGGCGACGGCCGCCTCGTGGTCAGCGGCCATGATCGTCGCAGCTCGGCGGTAGGGAGCGAGCTGCTCCGGCGTCCCCTCGATGAGCATGAAGGGGCCGACGATCGCCATGCGGAACTGAGGAAACTCCAGTCGGCGAACGTCGCCGGGGCCGGCGAGCGTCTCGTAGGCGGGCAGCGCCGCATCGAGGTCGGTGACCTCGATGCGGGTCATCACGGTGTCGATGATTGCGGTCATGGCAACGAGGCTAAGAGGGGCCTTACCCGCAGGGAAGATCAGAGTCCGGTGCCGCTGATACCAGTGTGAGCAGCACCACCACCAGGAATGGCGGGGGAGTGGTGCGTCGCATCGCGACGAGCGAGCAATGGCCGCCGCACCGGCCGAGGGGTACCGTCCGGCGTGACGCCTCCGATGTCGGATGTCGGGACGTCCCGACCCGATAGGAGAATCTCATGGAACTCACGCTCGGTGTATTGGCGCTGCTTGAAGCGAAGCCCGACAAGGCGGCGGAAGTGAAGGAATTCCTGATCGCGGGCAAAGCCGTGGTGGACCAGGAGCCGGGAACCCGCACCTGGTACGCCTTCCAGATCGACGACACCCATTTCGGCATCTTCGATACCTTCGGCGATGAGGATGCGCGGCAAGCGCACCTGAACGGCGCGATCCCACAGGCACTCGGCGAGGTGGGTCCGAATCTGCTGGCGAAGGACCCTGAGCTGAACACCGTCGACCTCCTCGCCGTCAAGCACGAGAGAGGCGACTGAGCCGTATCGAGCTGTGAGCGTGCGTCACGTGCCCGGTCGACCCGGGCTCTCCGTGCACGCAGCAAGAGGGGGAGATGTCTGCCATGGCGACATTCGGTGACGAGCTTCAGGTCAGGTCCAGAAGCGAGCTCCCGGTTCCGTCTGTCGACATGGCTGACGCATCGAGCCTCGAGGAGTTCCTTCTGTTCGATGTTCGCCTCGTCGTGCACCGCGGTCGACTGGGCGTGATTCTGGGCCAGGGGAGCATTCCTTCGTACGATGCTGCACTCATCGTGGCATCGGACGTATCGAGTGTTGATCTGGGTGCGACCACTCCGAAGGGGGCTTGGTACAACTGGACGCTCGGGGGAGCCACGGCGTCCACCTTCGGTGACAAGACCACCGTCACGCTTCATCCGCTGTTCAGGCAGCAGGGTGCGCTTCGCTTCACGGCGTCCGACGTGGAGATCCGGCTTGGTACCAGCCCCGCTACACGGGGAGCCCCGGCCGATTACATCGCGGACACGGAGGAGACCATCTGGTCGCAGAACCCGGTCTGGGGCTCGGAGTTCGTCGCGCTCGCGGCCACGCGACTCCACACCATCAACTGACGAGTCGCTCTCCGAGGTCCGCGGCACGACTGTCCTCAACGCCGTGGTTCAGCAAGAATTCGCTTGCCGCCCAGGATTGGCCGAGGCTACCCTGCCGACCAATCGCAGGCCAACCTGCTGACCAACTACAGAGCGATAGGAGAATGTCATGCCGTCCCCAACGATCGTCCTCGTCCACGGAGCGTTCGCCGACGCCGCCAGCTGGGCGCCCGTCACCCGTATTCTGCTCGATCGAGGCCACACCGTGATCGCGCCACCTTTGTACATGCGGAGCCTCGCTGCCGACGCCGCATCCCTGCGGGCTCTCGTCGAGCACATCGACGGACCTGTCCTGCTCGCCGGACATTCGTACGGGGGAGCGGTCATCACGATCGCGGGTGAGGCGGCCAACGTCGTCGGGCTCGTCTACGTCTCCGGTTACGCCCTCGATACCGGAGAGACGATCTCGAAGCTGCAGGGAGGATTCCCCGATTCGGAGCTCATCGCAAACCTCATCTTCACGCCGTTCCCCATTCCGGGCCAAGAGGACGGCTCCGACGTCTCCGTGAAGATCGACGCGTTCCCGCACATCTTCGCCGCGGGCCTCGACCCGCGTGTCAGCGAGGTCCTCGCTGTCTCGCAGCGACCGCTGGCTGCATCCGTGTTCGCCGAAGAGGCGTCCGCGGCCGCGTGGAAGACCAAGCCGGCGTGGGGGATCGTCTCGGCTGATGACCACACCATCAACCCCGACGTCGAACGGTTCGGCTACACCCGGGCCGGCATCGCCGACGTCATTGAACTGAAGGCGCCGCACCTGGTCATGCAGACCAACCCGCAGGACGTCGTGGATGTCATCGAACGTGCCGTGGCCGGTAGTGGCGGTGCGCAGGGCTGACCAGGCGCTGCGCCGTCCTCTATCTGACATAATGTGCATTATCAGCGTAACGATATCCCGCGGCGACACGGCACATCCCCACTCCTGACAGCACGCATGCGGCGCGCTAGTGTCAGCAACGAACCGCCTGTGAAGCGGCCGCCGCTCTCGAAGGGATGACGTCATGAGCGCTACAGATCCGACCGACCCGATGCTGCACGAGTTCTCGCTGGATGCCCGGAACATGACCCGTGGGGCCATCAACGCCATCCGCACGGCGCTGGGCGTCAGCGGCGCCGTCGCGCTGATCCTGGGCATCGTCCTGCTGTTCTGGCCCGAGAAGACGCTGTCGGTGCTGGCGATCTTCCTGGGGATCTACTTCCTGGTCGCCGGGATCATGCGCCTCGGGATCGGCATCTTCAGCCGCGGGATGCGCGGCGGCTCTCGAGCACTCAACATCATTCTCGGAGTCCTGCTCATTTTCGCCGGCATCGTCGCACTGAAGAACGTCTCGGCCGCAGCGGTCACGCTGGTGATCTTCGCCATCGCCTTCATCGGCGTCGGCTGGATCATCGACGGCGTCATGGCGCTGGCCGAAGCCGGACGCGCCGCATCGTCCGGCTGGGCCATCGCGTTCGGCATCCTGAGCATCATCGCCGGCATCGTCGTGCTGGTGCTGCCGGCGTCGTCCGCGGTGTTCCTGCTGTTCTTCGCGGCGTTCTCGCTGATCGTCCTGGGCGTGATCGGGATCGTGCGGGCGTTCACCTTCGGACGCGAGGTGCTGAAGGCGACCGACTCCCCTGCCGCTACGCCGCGCGTCGCCTGATCGTATACGATCTAGCGCGGCAGATTCGTGCCGAATGTGCGGAAAGGCAGAGCCAAAACGCACATTCGGCACGAATCGCGCCCCAGGCTCAGCGGTGGTTGCTGCGGCTCGGGAGGTGCTGCGCCCACCAGTCGAGGATGATGTCGAAGCGTTCCTGGCGGTGGCGCGGCCGCCCGCTGCGGCTCAACTCATGGTCTTCGCCCGGGAAGATGACGAGTTCCGTCTCCACTCCCCTGCGCTTGAGCGCCGCGTAGTAGCGCTCGGCCTGCCCGAGCGGGCAGCGCAGGTCATGGGACGAGTGCAGCACGAGCGTCGGCGTGCGCACCTGGTCCACGACGGCCTGCGGGCTCTGCGACCGCATCAGCTCCGGGTCCGTCCCGGTGTACTCGTCGCCGAAGAAGCTGCCGATGTCGCTGGTTCCGACGAACGCGTCCGGGTCGAGGAATCCGCGCTCCACGATCGACGCGGCGAAGCGGTGATCGTGCGCGATCGTCCAGGCCGTGAGGTAGCCGCCGTACGAGCCGCCCATGATCCCGACGCGTTCGGCGTCGAGGCCCGGCACCTCGGCGATCGCGCCGTCGAGGAAGTCGAGCACGTCCGTGAGGTCGACCGTGCCCATCCGCTGACGGATGACCCGGCCGTGCTCCTGGCCGTACCCCGCAGAACCGCGCGGGTTCGACATGACGACCGCGTAGCCGGCCGCGGCATACACCTGCGCCTCGTCGAAGAGAGCGTGCGTGTACGAAGCGAACGGCCCGCCGTGGATGTTGAGCAGCACGGGATGCGGCCCTTCGCTCTCGGGGGCCAGCACCCAGCCGTGCACGGGATAGCCGTCGCGGCCGGTGACCGTGAGCTCGCGCGGCTCGATGATGCCCGTCGAGCGCAGCGGAGCCGAGAAGTCGGTCAGGCGGCGCAGACCGGCACTCTCGACGACGGCGACGTCTCCGGTCGTCCGCGCGTCGGCGAAGGAGACGACGATCGTCTCGCCCGCCGCATCCGCACCGCCCACGACCGTGTGGTCGTCGGTAAGGCGCCGGCTCTCCCCCGCCGCGTTCACCTCGGTCAGGACGAGCGCTCCGCGGCTGCGGTCGACGAGGAGCACCGAGTCGTCGGCTCGCGGCGCGATGTCGGACTCGGTGAAGTCGACCGACTCCGGGTCGGTCAGTCGGCGCGGCGCGGAGCCCGCGGCGTCGATCACGTAGAGAGCAGCGTTCTTGGCGACGAAGTCGCGCCCGGTCTGGCCGACGTCCTGCGCGGTGAAGAACAGGGCGCCACCGCCGGCGTAGTGCGCGGCGATCACGCTGCACGACCCGTGCGAGCCGGTCAGATCGCGCGCCTCTCCCCCGTCGACCGGAACGAGGAACACGTTCGACCGGAGGTCGAGGTCGCGGCTGGCGTGCCGTTCGGAGATGAAGGCGATGCTCCGGCCGTCCGGCGAGAACGAGATCGCGCCGTCGTCCCAGGGACCGTCGGTCAGCTGACGCGGCTCGGTGACCGACGGCGCCGGGTCGGTCGACCCGTCCGGTCTCGGCGCGGGGTCCGGGATGGGCGCAGCCCACACGTCCGGCACCGGCACGGTGAAGACGTGGGCACGCCGATCGGTGACGTAGCCGAGGCCGTTCGCCTGATATTTCAGGGTGTCGATCCGACGGGCGGACTCCCCGTTCGGGTCGATGCCCTCGACCGTGCCGTAGCGGCCCTGTTCGGGCACACGGCTGACGAACGCGAGCGTCCGCGCGTCGGGCGACCAGGCGAACTCGGAGACGCCGAGGGTGCGGTCGGTGACGGCGACCGGCTCGCCGCCGGCGGCGTCGACGACGTACAGCTGCGGCGCCTTCTTCGGCTCGGCGCGGAGGAAGGCGAGCAGGCGTCCGTCGGGCGAGAATCGCGGCGCCGTGTCGCGGAACCCGCGCGTCAGCAGGCGCGGAGCGGCGTGACCGGTGAGCGGGATGCTCCACAGCTGCCCCACCGTGGCGTCCGCCTCCAGGGATGGCCGGGTCACCGACACGACGGCCTTCGCGCCGCCGGGGTGGACCGTCGGCGTCGAGACGCCGGTCAGCAGGCCGAGGTCGGCGGGCTTCACTCGACGACCGGCGTGAAGCTCGACACGTCCCCGACGAGGCGCGTGTGGTCGGCGGGGATGGGGTCGACGACGGCCGCGGCGACCTCGGCCGCGAACTCGCTGACGTTGTAGAGGCGGCCGGCGGCCTCCTTGCGCGCGTCGATGGCGCCCGGGTTGAGACGGTTGAGCAGGGTCGCCGTGATGGTGCCCTCGATCATGTCGCCGGAGACGACCACGAACTCGACGCCCTTCTCGGTGAGCGACGGGAGCAGCGCGCGCAGCGCATCCTCTCCCGCTCGCTTGCTCAGAGCCACGGCCTCGTACTCGGGCATGGTCGGCGTCGTCCGGATGAAGTGCGCCTGGTGGCTGGTGACGAAGACGACTCGCGAACCCTCGCCCAGAAGCGGCAGGGCCGCGGTGAGGGTGTTCACCTGGGCGTCGCGGTTGAGCTGCATGGCGTAGTCCTCGGCCATGCCGGACTCCATTCCGCCGGAGGCATTGAGCACCAGGATGTCGAGGCCGCCCCACGCCTCGGCGACTGTCCGGAACATGGCCTCGACGGAGTCCGGGTCGGTCAGGTCGGCACCGACCGCGATGGCCGTCCCGCCCTGCTCGACGATGGAGTCGACGAGCTTCTGGGCCCGCGCCTCCTTGTTGCGGTAGTTGATGACGACACTCGCGCCCGCCTCGGCGAGGTACTGCGCGGTGTCGGCGCCGATCCCGCGTGACGAGCCGGTGACGAGGGCGCGCTTGCCCGTCAGCGAACCAGGTGAAAGGGGGTTTGCCACGAAAACTCCTCGGCGTCGATGTCTGCATCCTGAGACTACCAAGTGGGGTGGAATCGGCGTGGGCCGCACCTGATACGGTCGGAGAAAGCAGTGAAAGGGGGACGTCATGGACATCACGTCCTTCGCCTGGATCGTCTGGCTCGTCCTCATCCTGATCTTCGTGATCATCGAGATGCTGACGCTCGACTTCGTCTTCCTGATGATCGCCATCGGCAGCCTCGGCGGCCTCGTCTCCGGCCTGTTCGGAGCACCCTGGTGGCTCCAGCTGATCATCGCGGCGATCCTCTCCGTCGTCCTCATCTTCTTCATTCGACCGCCGCTGCTCCGCGCGCTGAAGCGCGGGGGCGACCCGGCGAAGAGCAACATCGACCGGCTGATCGGGATGGGCGGCGTCGTCGTTTCGACCGTCACCCGCACGACGGGGCTCGTGAAGCTGCAGGTCGGCGAGACCTGGACCTCGCGCCTCGCGGACAGCGCCTTTACCGGCGGCGACCGTGGGGAGCTCGTGCCCGGGGAGCATGTGATCGTGGTCTCGATCGAGGGTGCGACCGCCGTCGTCGCTCCCGCACCGGTCTCCGCAGGTACCGACGGCCTCACCGAGAGGATCACTCCGTGAACGATCCGAGCCAGCTGATCCTGACCATCGTGGTCAGCATCATCGTCCTGATCATCGCGATCTTCGTGCTGGTCACGCTGTTCCGCGCGATCCGCATCATCCCCCAGGCGCGCGCCGGTGTCGTGGAGAGGCTCGGCCGGTACCACAAGACGTTGATGCCCGGGCTCAACGTGGTCGTGCCCTTCATCGACAAGGTGCGGCCGCTGATCGACATGCGCGAGCAGGTCGTCTCGTTCCCGCCGCAGCCGGTCATCACCGAAGACAACCTGGTCGTCTCGATCGACACGGTCGTGTACTTCCAGGTGACGGATGCGCGCGCCGCGACCTACGAGATCGCCAACTATCTGGGCGCGGTCGAGCAGCTGACCACGACGACGCTCCGTAACGTCGTCGGCGGTCTGAACCTCGAAGAGGCGCTGACCAGCCGCGACAACATCAACGGCCAGCTGCGCCTCGTTCTCGACGAGGCCACCGGCAAGTGGGGCATCCGCGTCTCCCGCGTCGAGCTCAAGGCGATCGATCCCCCCACGTCCATCCAGGACTCGATGGAGAAGCAGATGCGCGCGGAACGTGACCGGCGCGCTGTGATCCTGACGGCGGAGGGCACGAAGCAGTCCGAGATCCTCAACGCCGAGGGACTGCGGCAGGCCGCAATCCTCAAAGCGGAGGGCGACGCGAAAGCGGCGGTCCTCCGCGCCGAGGGCGAGGCGCAGGCGATCACGACCGTGTTCGGTGCGATCCACCAGGGCAACCCGGACAACCTCCTGCTCGCCTACCAGTACCTCCAGACGCTCCCGAAGCTCGCCGAGGGTCCCGCCAACAAGCTCTGGATCATCCCGAGCGAGCTGACCGAGGCGCTCAAGGGCATCGGGCAGGCCTTCGGGCCGACGACCGGCGCGCCACGGCCCCCGGCGACGGGAGCCGGGGCCGGGTCGGTGCCGCCGGTCGCTCCGGCAGCCGAGACCGGGCCGGCGGCACCGACCGCGCCGTGACGTTCCTCGACGGAGCCGGGACGCGCATCATCGCGCATCGCGGCCTCGCCCTCGACGCGCCGGAGAACACGCTCCTGGCGTTCCTCCGCGCCCTCTCGGCGGGCGCGACGCACCTCGAGACCGACATCCACGCCTCGGCGGACGGCGTCGCCGTGATCGCCCACGACCCGGACCTCGCCCGGGTCGCCGGGCGCAACGTGAACGTCGGGCAGCTGACGATGACCGAGCTGCGCCGCATCGAGCTGGGTCACGGGCAGGGCTTCTGCTCTCTCGCCGAGGCCCTTGATGCGTTCCCGCAGGCGCGCTTCAACATCGATGTGAAGGATGCGCGCGCAGCTGCACCGGCGGTGGCGGCCATCCGCGATGCCCGGGCGACCGGGCGGGTGCTCATCACCAGCTTCTCGAGCGAGCGGAGACGCGCCGTCGCCGACGCGCTCCCCGGTGTCGCTTCCTCCCCCGCCGTGTCCGAGTTCTTCCCCGCCCTGATCGGCGCCCGGCTCGGGATCGTCCCTCTGGTCCACCGGGCTCTGCGCGGTTTCGTCGCCGTCCAGGTTCCCGAGCGGCGTGGTCCGTTGCGGATCGTCACACGGCGGGTCGTCGAGCGCATCCACGCGGCCGGGGCCGAAGTGCACGTGTGGACGGTCAACGATCCCGCCGACATGGTCCGGCTGCTCGACCTCGGGGCCGACGGCATCGTCACGGACCGCTGCGACATCCTGAAGTCCGTGGTGGCGTCAAGAACCTGACGACCGGCGGCCTCGCGCTGCCGACTCTGAGAGGGCACTGGGAGAAACGCTCTCCTGGAAAGAGAATCCCCAGCTTGACCGTTTATAACTGTGAGGATTCGCGCGCACTAGAGGAGACCACACAATGGCAGATCGAAGCTTGCGCGGCATGAGAATCGGCGCCCAAAGCCTACAGAGTGAAGAAGGCGTCGTCTACTCTCCGCGTTCCCGTTACAACTATCTTTGCCTCACCTGCGGCAAGGAGACCGACGTCGTGTTCTCGGCCGAGGCCGAGGCCCCCGAGACCTGGGAGTGCAAGCACTGCGGCCAGGAGGCGCGCCTGCTGATCGGCGACACCCCCGTCGAGGTCGACCACTCCGACGTCAAGACCCCCCGCAGCCACTGGGACATGCTGCTGGAGCGCCGCACCCGCGCCGAGCTCGAGGAACTCCTCGAGGAGCGCCTGCAGTACCTGCGGTCGCGTCGCGGAACGAGCGAGCACAAGCACACCGCCTGACCCCGTCAGGCCACCGGGCCGTTCTCACCCTCGCGGTGGGAGCGGCCTTTTCGTCGTCGGCAGGGGCCCGCGCCGGGCGGTGAACGCCACGATCAAGCCGAACAGTCCAAGCCCGGCGACCAGGAACTCGATTCCGCGGCTGAGCAGCGTGGCCGGCGTCGTCGTGGTCCCGAGCGGGACGTCCGCGACCATGTGCCCGGGCTTGAACGGCGGGATGGAGCTGATCGTGCGACCGTCGGGCCCGATGATCTGGCTGCTGCCCACCGTCGAGATGTTCACCAGCGACCGCCCCGCCTCGATCGCGCGCAGGCGGGCGATCGCGAGCTGCTGCTGGTTCTCGTCCGTCTCGCCGAAGTCCGCGTTGTTGGTCTGAGCGAGGATCACCTGCGCTCCCCCGCGCATCATGTCCGTCAGCAGCTGGTCGTCGACGATGTCGAAGCAGATGGAGATGCCGGCGCGGACGCCGCCGACGTCGAAGACGTTGTCCCGCGTCCCCGGCGTGTAGTCGCGACCGATCAGGTCGATGAGCTGCGGAGCGAACGGACGCCAGAACGCGCGGTCGGGAACGTACTCCCCGAACGGCACGGGGTGCTTCTTGTCGTAGTAATCGACGGCGCCTTTCCCGGCCTCCCACTGCAGCGAGGTGTTGTAGAGGCGGTCGTCACGCGAGGTGATCGTACCGACGACGAACGGGGCTCCGAACTTGCGGCTCAGCGCATCCAGGATCGCCGCATTGTCGGGGTCCCGCGTCGGGTCCGGCAGGGCGGACCCCTCCGGCCAGACCACCATGTCGACCTTCTTCGCGCCGGACACCTGCGAGGACGGGATGCGCAACGTCTCCGCCACCTGCGAGTTGAACACCGCGCCGACGGGCGCGTTGTCGAAGTACCCGGCCGGTCCGTTGCCCTGCACGGCGGCGATCCGCGTCGATCCGCTGGTCGTCGCGGGCCAGGCGGGGATCGCGAACACGAGCGCGACCGCTGCCCCTGCCAGGAGCCAGCGCTGCACCGTTCGCACGTCCAGCGCGCCGGGAAGCTCAAGCAGGAACGCCACCAGCCACACCATCACGAAGCTCACACCCGAGATACCGATCCACGCGACCATCGGGGCGAGCGGGCTGAGGGACTGCGACTCGGCGACGCGCCCCCAGGAGAAGCCGCCGTACGGCCAGGTGCCGGTCACGAACTCCCGCAGCACCCAGAGGCCGCTGACGATCACCGGCAGCAGTCCGAGCCGCCCGAGCAGGGTCGGGAAAGCCCGAGGCACCCACCGGTACGCAAGCGTGATCAGGATGCCGCCGACACCCCAGAACAGGGCCTCCAGTGTCGAGAGGGCCACCCAGGGCACCGGGCCCAAGTACAACGCCGTCCACGACACGTGGACGAGGTAGAACGCCTCCCCCGCCACCCAGCCGACCAGGAACGCCGAGCCTGCGCGGCGGCCGCGCTGCGCGAGCAGCACCATCGCGATGCCGACGAACGTCAGCGGCCACCAGTCCTTGTCCGGGAACCCCGCATCGAGCACCGGGCCGGCGGCCGCGGCGACCAGCACCGCGAGCCAGAGCGGAAGGGGGGCTCGCGGGACGGTCTGCACGAAGGGAGAGCCTAAAGCATCCGCGTGTGGGGGCCGTTCAGGATGCGCGACGCGGTCGCGCGGGCCGCTCTCGAGCCGCGTCAAGCGACCGAGGAGTAGGCGACGATCCCGCGCCGGATGGACTCCAGCGCCTGCCGGGCGACCCGCCCAACGTTGCCCTGCGCGACGAGCGACAGCTGATCGAGGAGGTCGATCGTCTGCTTGGCCCAGCGGACGAAGTCGCCCGCCGCCATGTCGGCCTCTCTCAGCACGGCGTCGAGCCCGGAGCCGCGTGACCACATCCACATCGCGAGGGACAACGCCGTGGACGGCGGCTCGCTGCCCGGGAGCCGATTGTCCTGCTCCAGGTCGTCGAGGGTGCTCCACAACGTCGTCGTCTTCTCGAGCGCCGGGCGGAACGCGCCGCGCGGTAACGTGCGGTCGTTGGCCAGGCCGTCGTCGCGTCGCGGCTCGAAGACGAGGGCGCACGCCATGGCGGCGAGGCCCGACGCATCCAGATCCTTCCAGGCGTTGCGACGAAGGCACTCGGCGACCAGGAGGTCCCGCTCGCCGTAGATGCGCTTGAGGGTGCGGCCGTGGACGGTCAGCACGGTCTCGCCCTCCTCCTTCGTCAGGTAGCCGAGCTCCAGGAGCACGTCGGACACGCGATCGAAGACCTTGGCGACGGCGCCCGTGCGCGACTGGATCTGCGACCGCAGCCGGTCGGTGTCGCGCTTCAGCTTCCACCAGCGCTCCGCCCACCGCGCGTGCTGCTCACGCTCGGGGCAGCGGTGGCAGGGGTGGTCCTTCATCCGCTTGCGCAGCGCTGCCAGCTGGCGCTGCCGCTTCTCACGGTCGCTGTTGGATGCCGACTCGATGCGGGATCCCGAGCGCTCCAGGTCCGTCAGCTCTCGACGGATGGCGAAGTACTCCCGGAAGTCGCCGAGGTGGCACGTCATCGCCTCCTCATAGCCGGCGAGCGACTGCTCCTGCTGCATCGCCTTGCGGGCGAGGTCGACCACCGCACGGTCGGCCTGGAACTGAGCGAACGACGACTCGAGGATCTCCCGGGTGCGCGGCCGGCCGAACTGGTCGATCAGGTTCACCGCCATGTTGTACGTCGGCCGGAAGCTGGAGTTCAGCGGATAGCTGCGACGGGAGGCGAGAGAGGCGACCGACTGCGGGTCCAGCCCGTCCTCCCACTGGATGACGGAGTGCCCCTCCACGTCGATGCCGCGGCGACCGGCTCGACCGGTCAGCTGGGTGTACTCCCCCGGTGTGATCGGGACGCGGGCCTCGCCGTTGAACTTCTCCAGCTTCTCCAGCACCACCGTCCGGGCGGGCATGTTGATGCCGAGCGCGAGCGTCTCTGTCGCGAAGACGACCTTGACGAGCTTCCGGCGGAACAGCTCCTCGACGACCTCCTTGAAGGCCGGCAGCAGGCCGGCGTGGTGCGCGGCCACACCGCGCTCCAGCCCCTCCAGCCACTCCCAGTAGCCGAGAACCGCCAGATCCTCGTCGAGCAGCGTGCGACACCGCTCCTCCACGATCGCGCGGATCTCGTCCCGCTCGTGCTTCTCGGTCAGGCGCACGCCGGCCCGGAGCACCTGCCGTACCGCCTGGTCGCAGCCGTTGCGGCTGAAGATGAAGAAGATCGCAGGCAGCAGATTGCGGTCGTCGAGCAGCGCGACCAGATCCGACCGGCTCATCCGGAAGGTGTCCGGACGACCGCCCTTGGAGTGGTAGCGGCCCACATCACGCATCTGCCGGCTGCTCAGCACCCGGCCGCCGTAGCGCGCCATCTGCACGAGCTCCGGGTTGACCCGGTTGGTGGCGGCGAGCCCCGACGAGTCGAACAGGTCGATGAGCTTGGAGCGCATCAGGATGTGCTGCTCCAGCGGCACCGGGCGCTCCTCCGACACGACGACATCGGTGTCGCCGCGGACGGCCTGAAGCCAGTCGCCGAACTCCTCGGCGTTCGACACGGTGGCGCTGAGCGACACCATCCGCACCTCCGACGGCAGGTGGATGATGACCTCCTCCCACACGGCGCCCCGGAACCTGTCGGCGAGGTAGTGCACCTCGTCCATCACGACGTAGGCGAGATCGGTGAGGAGGTCGGAGTCCGCGTAGAGCATGTTGCGGAGCACCTCGGTCGTCATGACGACGATGCGGGCGTGCGAGTTGATGTTCGTGTCACCGGTGAGGAGCCCGACGGATTCGGGGCCGTACGCCTCCACGAACTCCTGGAACTTCTGGTTACTGAGCGCCTTCATCGGCGTCGTGTAGAAGACCTTCGCGTTGGCCTCGCGCATCGCGAGGAAGACGGCGAACTCGGCCACGATCGTCTTGCCGGCGCCGGTGGGGGCGGCGACGAGGACGCTGCGCCCGCGCTCCAAAGCCCCGCATGCCTCCCGCTGGAACGGGTCGAGGTCGAACCGGAGACTCGCGCGGAAGGTCTCGAGCAGCGGCTGGCGGGCCCGGTCGCGCGAGGCGGCGAACCGCTCCGCCGGTGAGAGCGTCTGGTCGGTCACCCCACCAGCCTATGCCCGCGCGGTCAGGCGGCGAGCTCGGCCTCGAGTCGCAGCTCGCGCTTGGCCGCCCGGCGGTCGTGCAGCCAGGCGACGCCGTACGCGGCGAAGTAGAGGGCGACCATCGGGATGGCCAGGAGGAACATCGAGAGCACGTCGGCGGCCGGCGTGGCGATGGCGGTGAACAGGGCGATCAGGATGAGCGCCCAACGCCACGACGCGATGATCGACTTCGCGCTCAGCACGCCGACGAAGTTCAGCAGCACCAGGAAGACCGGGAGGACGAACGCGATGCCGACGGCGATGACCAGTTTGAGGATGAAATCGAAGTAGGTCTTCGCCTGGATGATCGCCGAGTCGGGCTCCGGCGCGAAGCTCGTCAGCAGGCTCACGATGTGCGGGACGAGCAGCCACCCGGTCACACCGCCCGCGATGAACAGCGGGACGGCGGTGAAGAAGAAGCCGAAGCCGTAGCGGAGCTCCTTGCGCGTCATGGCGGGGACGAAGAACGCCCAGATCTGGTAGAGCCAGACCGGGCTGGAGATGATCGCGCCGATGGTGATCGCGACCTGCATCTTCAGGTCGAACGCGCCCGTGATGCTGTCGTAGTTGAGCATCGCCTCGCGGCCCTGCTGCTTCGCGATGTCGGTGATCGGACCGCGCAGCGCATCCATCACATAGCCGCTGAGAAACCAGCCGATGACGGCGCCACCCACCAGAGCGAGGGCGGAACGGAAGAGGCGTTTGCGAAGCTCGATGAAGTGCTCGGCGAGCGTCATCCGTCCTTCGCGGCTCTTGCCTCGCTTCGTGGAGGCCACCGGACTACGGCTTCGGGTTCGACTCGGTCGAGGGGTCGACGGGAGCCGGGGCGGGCGTCACCGTCGGCGCTGCGGTGCTCTGCGCGGTGGGCGTGGTGGCGGTGCCGTCGGAAGCCTGGTCGGACTTGCCGTCCTTGCCGTCCTTCTTCAGCTCGTCGACCTCACCCTTGAAGATCCGCATCGACTGGCCGATGCTCTTGGCGAGCGCCGGAAGCTTGGGCGCACCGAAGAGCAGCAGGATCACGGCGAGGATGATGAGCAGATGCCATCCGGTCAGTCCTGCGAACATGAGATCAGGTCCTTCTCAAAAGGTGGGCGAAGCGAGCGGGCACCGTTGCGGGGTCCACATCGACCAGTAGTCTACCGCGCCGGACGCGGGCGTCCCTGCGAGCTTGCCGGGCGAACGCCTGCTCGGCGAGGTGATCCTGCCGCTGCGCACGGAGCTCATCGGCATCCGCCAGCACGGCCGGCTCGAAGGTGTCGTGGAGCTCCTCGGCTCGGCGCGACAGCACCTCCGCCTTCTCCATGAGCGCCGCGGCCTCGCGACCGGCGGCGACCACCTTGCGGAACAGCCACCAAGCGAAGAACGCGAGCATGCCGAGGAGACCGAGCACGAGCACGATCCAGATCACCAGCCACGACCACCAGGGCATGGGCTCAGCCTACCCGGCCCGCCGCCGGGTCAGAGGTAGCGTTCGACGCCCGCGCGGGCCCAGCCGGCGACCACTTGGCGCGCCTCGGGCGGGTCGAGCACCGTGAGCACGCCCGACAACCCGGCGACCAGCCGCTTGAGACCGTGGAAGTGCGCGACGCGGACGCTCGTGCGGATGACGCCGTCCCGCTCCTCGCGCTCTGCACCCTCGGGGATGTAGTCCTCGATCAGCGGGATCGCCGACGCCGACACCTCCACCGTCACCAGCTGGTCCTCCGGCGTGCCGGTGAACAGCGTCTCCGGCAGCTTCACGTCGCCCGGCCGATAGGTGATCGCCTCCTGCGTCGCGACCAGGTCATCGATCCGGTCGAGACGGAAGGTGCGGATGGCCGTGCGGAGGTGATCCCAGCCGCGCAGATACCAGTCCTGGTCGACGGATTCGATGCGCAGCGGGTCGACGCGGCGCCGTTCGCGCTCGCCACGGGAGCTGAGGTAATCGAACTCGACCTGCACGCCCGCGATGACCGCATCCCGGATCGTCGCCAGGGCCTCGTCGGTCTCCGACCGCGCGACCGCGAGCTGGCTCGGCGCCGCCGATGCGCCGCGGGCGAGCTTGGCCATGAGCGAGCCGATCGCATCCCGGTCGGCGTTCTCCGGCAGAGCGGTGAGGTACTGAAGCCCGGCGATGAGGGCTGCCGCCTCGCGTGCCGAGAAGCGGGGAGAATCGTCGATGGCGACCTGGTGGGTGAGGACGATCTGGTCGTTCTCCTCGAAGTCGTCCCAGGCGATGTCGAACAGGTCGCCCGGCTGGTACGCGTTGGTCTCGCCGGGGATGCCGGAAACGGCAATCAGCCGCACGGCGTCACGCAACTGGTCCTGGTCGACGCCGAAGTGCTCAGCGGCTTCCGCGACGCTCACGCGGTCGCGATCCATGAGGTAGGGCACGAGGGCGAGCAGGAAGGCGAGCTTGTCCTGCGCCTGCATCGGCTTGCGGCGCTCAGCCATCGCGGGCCTCCCCCGTCTCCGCGCCTGCCGAGCCGTTGGGCGCGGTTGGCGCGGTGTGCGCGGCGACCGTCGCCTGGAGTCGCTGGAGCACCTGGTCGCGCAGTTCCGGCGGGGCGAGGACCAGAACCTCGGGCCCGAAGGAGGACAGCTGGTCCGCGAGGATGTTGATGTCCGAGAAGTTGACGGTGAGCCGGACGGGCTCGCCCTCGGCGCCGACCGGCACTGCGTCGCCGTACCGCTTGCCCAGGCGCGTCGCCGCATCCGTGCCGGCGGTCACCTCGATCTCGGCGACGTTCGACTCCCAGATGCGCTCGAGTTCGAGCAGTGCCCTTTCGGCGAAGGCCTCGCCGTCGACGCGATACTGCTCCGGGTCGAAGACGCGGGACGTCAACTTGACCGGCCCGACGATGCGGGAGAGAAGGAAGGTCCGCGAGCCGCGGGCGTCCTGGTCGATCCCCTGCAGGTGCCACCGGCCCTGGTGCTGCACGAGCGAGAGAGGTGCGACGGTGCGCTGACGGGACGCGCTCTCGCCGGGCTTGAGGTACGGGAACTGCACCATGACGTGACGCTCCAGCGCCTGACTGAGCGGCTCGAAGGCGCTCTCGCGGACGCGGAGCCGCGGCGCATAGCCGACGACCGGATCATCCGCCTCGACGCCGAGCGATCGCAGCTTCATCAGAGCACGCCGGGACTCCCCCGACAGGGAACCCTCGCGCCACACGGCGGCCGCGAGGCCGAGCAGGGTCAGCTCCTCGGGCGAGAAGCTGACATCGGCCGGGAGGTCGTATGCCCCTTTGGGAATGCGGTACCGCAGCAGCTGATTGTTGCCGGACGCCTCGGGCGCCTCCACCGTCTCCAGCGGGACGCCGAGCTCGCGGATGTCGTCCTTGTCGCGCTCGAACTGCCGCTCCAGGCTGCTGTTGTCGCCGTGCGGCTCATACCGCTGGCGGTACCCCTGGACGGTCGACAGGATCTCGCTCTTGGTCAGGCCGTTCTCGGTCGCGAGCAGTGCCAGCACGAGGCTGAACAGGCGCTCCTCGACCGGGACGCGCGCGGGCGAAGAGGGGGAACGGGACACCCGTCCATCCTAGTCCGCGTCGTGCGTGCGCTAGCGGATCCCGAGGATGTCGACGACCCAGGCGGACGCCGCGACCTGGCCCTCGGCAGGCGCCTCGATCACGACCTGCGAGCCGACCTTCTTGCCCACCAGCTCGGCGAGCACCTTCTGCGGGAGAGCCTGGTTCAGCTGGCTCGCGCCCGTGTCGAGCTTCACGAAGTCCGGGGAACCGGACTGCCAGCTCGAGACGATGACGTTCTTGTCCTCCCAGCCGACGGCCGTGTAGTGGAGGATGGCGAACGAATCCTTCTTGACCGTCGCGCCGTCTCCGGCCTTCAGCTCCTCGCTGCGGACCTTCGTCGGAGCGGATCCGGACGACGGGATGGTGATTCCGGGCTGGCCGGTCGGCGCGAGCACGACGGTCGGGAACCCGTTCACCGACGGCCGGACCGCCCCGTTGGCCTTCGCCAGATACGCCTTCAGGATGTCGACGACGATCACGCCGGAGCTGGTCGCCCCTGCGCCGCCCGCGTCCTTCGGCGAGATGACCACGGCGACACGCGAGCCAACGGGAGCGCACTGCAGGCCCTTGCTCAGCGCCTCGTTGCCCGAGCCGAGCGCCAGCGGGTAGGTGTCGCCGCTGCCGTAAGACGTCTGCTGCACCTGACCGGTCTCGCCGTCGAGGATGGTGTACTGCATCTCGATGACCTGGCCCTTGTGGACCTGCTCACCGGTGCCCTCCGTGATGATGGTGCGCTCGGACTTCGTCGTGTCGAGCGGCGTCGGAACGGTGATCTTCGGCTTCGAGCCGATCTTCCCGGTCGCCTCCACCAGCTGCGAGGCCTTGCCCGAGGGCAGAGCAGTGGAGCAGTCGTTGTTCGGGTCGGTCGAGCATCCCGTGAGGACAGCGGCCACGAGGCCGACGGCGACCACGACAGCGGACGTTCTTCCGATGGTGACTCTGCGCACGTGTTCTCTTTCGGTCGGGGCGTTGGAGGGCCAATTCATGCTAGCCGACGCCCGGAGCGTCCTCGTCCGCCTCACGGCCCTTCGCGAGCTCTGCGCTGGCGGCCGCCTCGCGCATCCGCTTACGGAGGCTCTTCGGGCTGGACTGCCGCTCGCCGAGAGCGCCGGGGGTCCAGGCCTCGACGTCCTCGTCGGAGTAGTCGGACTTCGACGGACGGCGCTTCAGCTCGGGCAGCACGGTCCCCGGGGCGAGCCGGCGGGCGGTGATCAGGAAGCCGGTGTGCGCGATCATCCGGTGGTCGGGCCGGACGGCCAGCCCCTCCACATGCCAACCGCGGACCATCGTCTCGTTCGACTGCGGGTGCGTGTAGTCGCCGGAGGCGCGGATGGCCTCGGCGACGCGGGACAGCTGGGTCACGGTGGCGACGTAGCAGATCACGACGCCGCCGGGCTTGAGCGCGCTGGTGACCGCGTCGAGCGTCTCCCACGGCGCCAGCATGTCCAGCACCACGCGGTCGACGGTTCCCGGTTCGACAGCGGCGGGCAGCGCATCCTGCAGATCGCCGACGGTCAGCGTCCAGTTGGCGGGCTCGCTGCCGAGGAACGTCGCAGCGTTGTCGCGCGCGACGTCGGCGAACTCCTCGCGGCGCTCGAACGACAGCAGCCGGCCCTCCGGACCGATCGCACGCAGCAGCCAGAGCGAGAGCGCACCGGAGCCGACCCCCGCCTCGACGACGGTCGCGCCGGGGAAGATGTCCGCGAGCGCGAGGATCTGCGCAGCGTCCTTCGGGTAGACGATGGCCGCGCCTCGCGGCATCGACATGACGAAGTCGGTGAGCAGCGGACGCAGCGCGAGGTGCTCGACGCCCGCGTTGTTGGTGACGACCGAACCATCCGGCAAGCCGATGATGGCGTCGTGCTGCAGGACACCGCGGTGGCTGTGGAACTCTTTTCCCGGCTGCAGCGTGATGGTGTTCATCCGGCCCTTCGGACCGGTGAGCTGCACGCGGTCGCCCGCGCGGAACGGGCCGGCGCTGCGCGGAGTCTCGTTCATCGGTTCGCCGCCTCACGGTGTGCGCGGGCGACGGCGAAGACGTCCTCCGCGGTGCGGCCGTCCAGCGACGACCACAGCGTGTGCTCCTCCGACTCCGGCAGCGGCACGATGTGCGGCACGCCGATCGTCGTCGCGCCGGACGCCACGGCGGACGCGAGGCCCACCAGGGAGTCCTCCAGGGCGACGGTGTGGCGGATGTCCACACCGAGCAGCTCGGCGGCGCGCAGGTACGGCTCCGGCGCGGGCTTCGGCTCGTCGACCTCGTCACCGCTCACGATCACATCGAACGCGTCGAACGGGATGTGCGCGACGATCTGCTCCGCCATCCTCCGCACCGACATGGTCACCAGCGCCGTCGGGATGCCGCGCTCGCGCAGCGACTCGAGCAGCTCGCGCGCGCCAGGGCGCCACGGCACGCCGTCCGCATCCAGCTTCTGCTGCACCCGGTCGGTCAGCCAGTGCACGATCTCGTCCGGCTCCATCGCCACACCGCGCGAGCGGAGGATCTCCGCCGAGTTCCAGAGGCCGAGGCCGACGAGCAGAAGACCGTCGTCGTGCGTCCAGGTACCGCCGAACGAGTGGACGAGCTCCACCTCCGACGCCATCCAGTACGGCTCGGTGTCGACGAGGGTGCCGTCCATGTCCCACAGCACGGCGGCGGGCAGGTCGGCAGAGCCGGTGTCGCTACGGGTATGTTCGCTGCGGGGGGAAGACGCGGTCACAACGGGCAAGTCTATCGGGAGAGCCGCGGGCCTATCCTGGATGGATGGCGTCCCGACCGGACGCCGGGAAGGGACGAGGGACAGCTTCGTGACAGACGGACAGAACATCCTCGGCGGGCGCATCCTCGTGGTGGCCTTCGAGGGATGGAACGACGCGGGCGAGGCGGCCAGCGGCGCGGTCAAGACGCTCAAGGAGCAGCTCGACGTGGTTCCCATCGCCGAGGTCGACCCCGAGCTCTATTTCGACTTCCAGTTCAACCGGCCGGTGGTGACGGACGATGACGGCCGCAGGCGGCTGATCTGGCCATCCGCGGTCATGTACGGCCCGTCGCTTCCCGGGCGCGTCGGGGAGGATCTGGCCGGCGACGCCGAGCTCACGGTCACCGGCGACAACGCCGGCAACATCTTCCTGCTGCTCGGCACCGAGCCGTCGCGCAGCTGGCGCAGCTTCACGGCCGAGATCATGGATGTGGCGCTCGCCGCCGACATCGGAGCCGTCGTCTTTCTCGGCGCGATGCTCGCAGACGTTCCGCACACGCGGCCGATCTCGGTGTTCGCCTCCAGTGACAACGCGGCCGTCCGGGCCGAGCTCGGCCTCGAGCGCTCCACGTACGAGGGGCCGGTCGGCATCCTCAGCGCGCTCGCCGAAGGCGCAGAGGATGTCGGCATCCCGACCCTCATGATCTGGGCGTCGGTGCCGCACTACGTGCACAACGCGCCCAGCCCGAAGGCCGTTCTCGCGCTCATCGACAAGCTCGAAGAGCTCGTCGACGTGACGATCCCCCGCGGCACCCTCGTCGACGAGGCGGCGGCCTGGGAGTCCGGGATCGACGCTCTCGCGGCCGACGACGAGGAGATGGCCTCCTACATCCAGCAGCTCGAGCAGGCGCGCGACACGGTCGACTCGCCCGAGGCGAGCGGCGAGGCGATCGCGCAGGAGTTCGAGCGCTACCTGCGCCGCCGCGGTGACGGCCGCGACGGCGGAACCGCCGGGCGCGCGCCGGACGACCCGCGCCGCGGCTGACCGCGGCTCACTCCGGGGCGGTCGCGAGCGGGATGCCGAGCAGCGCGTCGATCGCGCGCGGCACCAGGTCGGTGGTCACGGCGGGGCGGGTGGCCGCCCACTGGTCGACGGCTCGCAGGGCAGACGGCGTGTCGAGGTCGTTCCGCAATGCCGCCCGGATGCGGGCGACGAGGGCCGCCTCCTTGAGCGCTGCCTCGGCATCCACCTCGTCTGCGCGCCGGCTGATCGCCGACTGCCAGGCCGTCAGCCGGAGTCGGGCCTCTTCGAGCGCGGAGTCGAACCACTCCCAGTCGCTGCGGTAATGGTGCGCAAGGAGCGCCAGGCGGATCGTGCGCGGGTCCGCGCCCTGCTCGCGGAGGCCGGACACGAGCACCAGGTTGCCCAGGGACTTGCTCATCTTCTCGCCGTCGTAGGCCACCATCCCCGTATGGCTGTACACCCGGGCCAGCGGATGGCCGCTCAGCGCCGCTGCGTGGCCCGCGCTCAGCTCGTGGTGCGGGAAGACGAGATCGGAGCCGCCGCCCTGTACAGTGAAGTCGCGGCCGAGGTGCATGAGCGCGATGACCGAGCACTCGATGTGCCAGCCGGGTCGGCCCTCCCCCGCCTCCGACGACCAGCTCGGCACCCCCGGTCGCGGACCGCGCCAGAGCAGCGGGTCGAGGGGGTCGCGTTTCCCGGCGCGGTCGGGGTCACCGCCGCGCTCGGCGGAGAGGGCGAGCATGGTGGCGCGGTCGAGCCCGCTCTCCTCGCCGAGCACCCACGGCGCCGCGTCCTGGGCGGCCTGGATGTCGAAGTAGACGTCATCGTCGAGCCGATACGCCGTCCCGCGGTCGAGCAGGATGCTCGTTGCCCGTCCGATCTGCTCGATCACCTCGGTGACAGCGACGTAGTCGTCCGGCGGAAGGATGCGGAGTGCCTCCATGTCGCGGCGGAACAGGTCGATCTGCTCATCCGCCAGCGCGCGCCAGTCGACGCCCGTCTGGGCGGCGCGCTCCAGCAACGGATCGTCGACGTCGGTGATGTTCTGCGCGTAGTGCACGCGGTAGCCGGCGTCGCGCCACACCCGCTGCAGCGTGTCGAACGCCAGGTAGGTGGCTGCGTGGCCGAGGTGGGTGGCGTCGTAGGGCGTGATGCCGCAGACGTACAGGCGGGCGACGTCATCGGGACGGGCCTCCACGAGCTGACCGGAGGCGGTGTCGTACAGCAACGGGACGTCGACGAAGGCGCCGTCCGGCCGCGGCACGGCCGGGACCTCGGGGGCGTTCCAGGCGCGCACGGTCAGCGGTTCGTCGTCGCGGGCATGCGGGTCACGCCTGGAGGACGCCGGTGGCGAGCAGGATCATCAGCAGCACGCCCAGAGCGATCCGGTAGATCACGAACGGCAGGAAGCTGCGGCGCGAGATGTAGCCCATGAAGAACGCGATCACCAGCAGGCCGACGACGAACGCGACGACGGTCGCAGCCGCCGTCTCCACCGGTCCGAACACCTCGGGCGTGCACGTTCCTGCCTTCGCGAGCGCCTCGGTGCACGGCTCCTTGACCGCTTTGTACAGCTGGTAGAAACCGCTGCCGAAGACAGCGGGCAGCGCGAGGAGGAACGAGTAGCGGGCGGCCGCGCGGCGCTGGTACCCCATGAACAGCCCGGCGGTGATCGTGCCGCCGGAGCGGGAGACGCCGGGGATGAGCGCGAGCGCCTGCGCGAGCCCGAAGATGATGCCGTCGCCCCAGGTCAGCTCCCGCAGCCGCTTGCGCTTCGACCCCACCCAGTCGGCGATGCCCAGCAGGATGCCGAACACGATGAGCGTTGTCGCGACGATCCACAGCGAGCGGAACGTCGTCTCGATCTGGTCCTGGAAGAACAGCCCGAGGACCACGATCGGGATGCTGCCCAGGATGACGAGCCACCCCATCCGTGCGTCGGGGTCGTTGCGCGGGATGCGCCCGAACAGCGATCGGAACCACTGCGCGATGATCCGTGTGATGTCGCGCCAGAAGTAGAGCAGCACCGCTGCTTCGGTGCCCAGCTGGATGATCGCGGTGAAGCGCGCCCCCGGGTCGGCACCGGTGCCCAGCAGTTCGCCGACGATGCGGATGTGCGCAGACGACGAGATGGGGAGGAACTCGGTGAGCCCCTGGACGAGGCCGAGGATCAGGGCGTTGATGAAGTCCATACGAAGCGTCGAATCCCGGGGTCAGTAGGCGCGGAGGAGGTCGCGGAGCACGGTCCTACCGAACACTAGCGCGTCGAGCGGGACCCGCTCGTCCACCCCGTGGAACATGCCGGGGAAGTCGAGATCGGCGGGCAGCCGGAGCGGCGCGAAGCCGTATCCCGTGATGCCGAGCCTGCTCAGCGCCTTGTTGTCGGTGCCACCCGAGAGCAGGTACGGCAGGACGGGCGCGCCCGGGTCGTGCTGCTGCAGCGTGCCGGTGATCGCCTCCACCAGGCCGCCGCCGAACTCGGCTTCGAGGCCGATGTCGCGGTGCATGACCTGGATCTCGACGTCGTCGCCGATCAGCTCGCGGACGCGCGCGAGCACGGCGTCCTCCTCGCCCGGCAGCGTGCGGATGTCGATCAGAGCCTCCGCGGTGTCCGGGATGACGTTGTGCTTGTAGCCGGCCTCGAGCAGCGTCGGGTTCGTCGTCGTCCGCAGGGTCGCCAGGATGAAGCCGGCGGCCGTGCCGGTGCGGATCACCACCTCGTCGGGTCCGATCCGCTGCGGGTCGACGTCGAGCAGCCGGCCGAGCTCGCCGATCAGCCGGGTCGTCGTGGCGGTCAGCTGGATCGGCCAGTCCTCCCGACCCAGGGCGACGACGGCCTCCGCCAGCCGCGTGATCGCGTTCTCGCGGATGAGCCGCGAACCGTGCGCGGCCCGGCCACGTGCGATGAGCTTGATCCAAACAAGAGACTTCTCCCCCGTCTGCAGCAGGTACGCACGGCGGCCCGCGAGGTCGATCGAGTAGCCGCCGACCTCGCTGATCGCCTCCGTTGCGCCCGCGAACAGCTCCGGATGCGTGTCGACCAGGTGGTGGGATCCGCGACGGCCGCCGTCCTCCTCGTCGGCGAAGAACGCCACGACGAGGTCGCGTGCCGGACGCTCCCCCGCGCGCAGGATGTCGCCGACCGCGGTCAGGATCATCGCACCCATATTCTTCATGTCGACGGCGCCGCGGCCCCAGAGCAGGCCGTCCTTGATCTCGCCGCCGAACGGGTCGACGGACCAGTTGCGCGGGTCGGCCGGAACGACATCGAGGTGACCGTGGACGACGAGGGCCGGCTTGCCCGGGTCGGCGCCCTCGACACGGGCCACTACGCTCGCGCGGCCCGGATCGGACTCGAACACCTGCGGCCGGAGGCCCAGCTCGGACAGCTTCGCCTCGACATAGGCGGCGGCCTCCGCCTCGCCGTTCGAGCGGCCCTCGCCGTAGTTCGTCGTGTCGAACCGGATGAGGTCCCGGGCGATGATCGCGGTCTCGTCGAGGTCGGGCTCGGTCGCGCGGAGTTCGTCGGTCATCCCTCCACGCTACCTGCCGCATCCGACGACCGCCCCGCCACGCCCGAGGTGTGTGGACGAGTGATCCTCCGTGGAGAATCCGTGCTATCGTCTTTCTTCGGCAGCCGGAGCAGTTCGGCGGCCATCTCACCTCGTCCGGGTGGCGGAAATGGCAGACGCGCTAGCTTGAGGTGCTAGTGCCCGTATAGGGCGTGGGGGTTCAAGTCCCCCCTCGGACACAGAACCGCGAAAGCGGGCGGAAGGCCCCGGTCACAACGACCGGGGCCCTCTGCATTCCCGCTCTGCCGCAGGACTATGGTGTCGCCATGCCTCGCAGCAAACGATCCTCGAGTCTGTTCACCGTGATGCTCGCCTTCGCAGCGAACATCCTCGTGGCGATCGCCAAGACCTTCGCCGCCATCCTCACCGGATCCGCCTCCCTGGTCGCCGAGGCCGCGCACTCGTGGGCCGACGCCGGCAACGAGGTCTTCCTCATCCAGGCCGAGCGTTCCGCCGTACGGCCGCGCGACGCGTCGCATCCCGGCGGCTACGGGCGCGACGCCTACGTCTGGAGCCTCTTCGCGGCCGTCGGGCTCTTCACCGCTGGGGCGGTGGTGTCGATCATGCACGGCGTCCAGGCGCTCGGCTCGGAAGAGGCGGACTCGGACTACCTCGTCGGCTACCTCGTCCTGGCGGCGGCCTTCGTCTTCGAGGGCATCTCGTTCATCCAGTCGTACCGGCAGGCGCACGCGAAGGCCGAGTCCTCGGGCACCGGAACGTTCGAGCACGTGTTCAGCACCTCGAATCCGACGCTGCGGGCCGTGTTCGCCGAGGACTCCGCGGCCCTCGTCGGCCTGGTGATCGCCTTCCTCGGCCTGCTGCTGCACGAACTCACCGGCAACCCGTTCTGGGATGCGCTCGGCTCCATCCTGGTCGGTGTGCTCCTGGCGATCGTCGCGGTCGTGCTCATCGAGCGCAACCGGCGGTTCCTGGTCGGACAGCCCGGCTCGGACCGCGCCTCGGAGGCCGCCCTCGGCGCACTGCTCGCGCATCCCGAAGTCGAGACGGTCACCTATCTGCACCTCGAGTACGTCGGCCCCGAGCGGTTCTACCTGGTGGCGGCGGTCGACCTCGTCGGCAACGACCGGGAGTCGGACGTCGCCGCTGACCTGCAGGCGGTCGAGGCCTCGCTCGAGGAGTCGGAGTGGATCACGGAGGCCGTGATCACGCTCTCGCGGCCCGGCGCCGCGCCCCTGCGTCCCGCCGCGAGCGGCTCGGGTCCGGAGGCTGCCGTACGCAGCTAGCGGTCAGTTTCCGACCGCAAGGATGTGCACAATGGATGCATGGCAAGTACCGGCTCCCGCTCGCTCCAGCTCCTCTCCCTCCTCCAGACGCACCGCTACTGGCCAGGACAGGAACTCGCCGACCGCCTCGGAGTCTCGCCGCGCACCCTCCGCCGTGACGTCGAACGACTGCGCGACCTCGGGTACCCGGTCGACGCCACCCGCGGGGTCTCGGGCGGCTACCAGCTGGCTGCCGGCGCCTCCCTCCCTCCCCTGGTCGTCGACGACGACGAGGCCGTCGCGCTCGCCGTCGGCCTCCGGACCGCGGCGCAGAGCGGCATCGCGGGCGTCGACGAGGCGTCCGTTCGGGCGCTCGCCAAGGTCGTCCAGGTGATGCCGCCCCGGCTCCGGCGCCGGGTCGACGCACTGCGGATGACGACGCTGTCCACCACGCTCGGGCCGACCCCGATGACCGATCCCGGCATCCTCACCGCCTTCGCCCAGGCGTGCCGCGACGAGGAGCGGATCGAATTCGCCTACGTGGCCCGCGACGGCCAGGCTTCCAACCGGACGGTCGAGCCGCACCGGCTGGTCTCCATCGAGCGCCGCTGGTACCTCGTCGCCTACGACCTCACCCGGTTCGACTGGCGCAGCTTCCGCCTCGACCGCATCGCCGACCCGCACCCCACTGGCGTGCGGTTCCGGCCGCGTGCGCTGCCCGCGGAGGACGCGGCGGAGTACGTGCGCGCGTCGCTGCACAGCGCGGTCGAGCCGATGGTCGTCGAGGCCGTCATCGAGGCGCCCAACGACCGGGTCGTCGAGGTGCTCGGACGCTGGGCGACCGTCGACGACCGCGGCGACGGCACGTGCGCCGTCCGGATCACGGCCGACAGCGCCGAGTGGGCGCTGTTCGGGCTCGCCGCTGTCGACGCGCCCTTCCGCATCCTCGGTCCGGAAGAGGCCATCGTCGCCGCCACCGAGTGGGGCGAGCGGTTCACCCGCTCGACGCTGGCGCTCAGCCTTGAGGCCACCGCCCCGAGAGAGCCGGCGGCGACCTCGTAGACTTGAGGGGATGACGACAACAGCCCGAACCCCGAGCCCCGCCGACATCAGGCGGTGGCGTCGCTACCTCGCCGACGAACGCGCGGAAGCCTCCGTGTACCGCGACCTCGCCGGCCGGCGTGAGGGCGAGGAACGCGAGATCCTGCTCGCACTGGCCGAAGCCGAACGACGCCACGAACAGCACTGGGTCGACCTGCTCGGCGACCAGGCGGGCCGCCCGCTGAAGGGCGACGTCCGTACGCGCTTGCTCGGCTGGCTCGCACGGCGGTTCGGCTCGGTGTTCGTGCTCGCTCTCGCACAGCGGGCCGAGGCCCGGTCCCCGTACGCGTCCGACTCCGACGCGACGCCGCAGATGGCGGCGGACGAACAGGTGCACGAAGAGGTCGTCCGAGCCCTTGCGGCCCGCGGGAGGCAGCGGCTCTCCGGCACCTTCCGCGCAGCGGTCTTCGGGGCGAACGACGGCCTCGTCAGCAACCTGGCGCTCGTCCTCGGCGTCAGCGCCAGCGGCGTCCCGACCCACGTGGTGCTGCTCACCGGCATCTCCGGACTCCTCGCCGGAGCGCTGAGCATGGGCGCGGGAGAGTACGTGTCGGTGCGGTCGCAGCGCGAACTGCTGGAGGCATCCACCCCCAACCCGGCCACCGGATCGGCGTTGCCGCACCTCGACGTCGACGCGAACGAGCTCACCCTGGTCTACCGCGCACGCGGAATGACGGCGGAGGAGGCGGCCGAGCACGCACGCGAGGTGCTTTCCGGCCTGCAGGCGGTGACCTCGCCCATCCCGATCACTCCCGCGGTCGCGGAGGACGAGCACGAGGCGATCGGGACCGGATGGAACGCCGCGATCTCCAGCTTCTGCTTCTTCGCCTCCGGTGCGCTCATCCCGATCCTGCCCTTCCTTTTCGGGCTGACCGGGACGGCCGCGATCATCGTCTCCGCCCTGCTGGTCGGGATCGTCCTGCTCGGCACGGGAGCCGTCGTCGGGCTGCTGTCCGGTGCGTCACCGCTGAAGCGCGCCATCCGTCAGCTGCTCATCGGATACGGAGCGGCGGCCGCCACGTACCTCCTCGGCCTGCTGTTCGGCGCCACCGTCGGCTGAGGCTCGGTTCCGCGGCTCCGCGGCTAGCGCCGGCGGCCGCCCTCGGTGCCGTATGCGATCGCGCCGACCAGCGGGATCAGCAGGAACCACAGCCACGAATACTGGTATCCCCACGCCATCCCGGTCAGGAAGAACAGGATGACCGAGACGAACGGGATGATCGAGACCGCCAGGAGGCCCCAACGGGACGACGGCTCGCGACCTGTCGCGCCCGCGCCGGCGGGAACGGAGGGCGCCGCCTGGGGATGACCCGCGAGCTGCAGTCCGCCGGGAAGGTCCGTGAAGAGCGGTGCGAGATCTCCGCGTGTCACGGCGGATCGGGCCGCAGCCGACCGCGTCTGCAGCTCGACGTCGGTGAGCCGCCCCTCTGCGGCGTGCGACTGCAGAGCCGCGACCGCGCGTTCGCGCTCGTCATTGCTGAGGCGCAGTGAGGCGCCGGAAGGGTCTGTGATGTCCGACATAGACGCCAGTATGGCAGCGGCCCGCGCGGGATCGCACTGGTTCGGATGCGCCTGGAGCGCACGCCTCGCATGGAAAGACCACCTTGCTTGCATTGGATCGCGCATCCCGTAACGAACGTCACCTCACCGTGTCCTCATAAATGAGGGCAACCGTGCTCTCGACCACGTGACCGGGGCTGACTCCTCCCGGCATGTCCTGAGAGGAAGTGCTGCACATGGCGCGTCGTTCCGGATTCGCTGCTCGCCGAGCCCGCCGCTGGCGAGTCGCGCTGTCATTCGGGGCGTGCGTGACCGTCGGCGCGCTCGTCGGCGTGCTCCTGCTGCCGCAGCACTACTCGGACGCCGCGACGACCGCCGTGTCGACGGTGTTCACCACCGGGAAGAACGCGGCCAACGGGTCCACTGCGGCCTCGGACGATGCTCCGGGCGGCCCCTCCACCGGCACTGCCCGACCGGGCGACGTGATCGACTGGGTCGTCGAGTCGCAGAACAACACCAGCGCCAACGCGGTCGTGGATCTCAAAGACGACATCAGCACGGCGGGCACCTACGTCCCCGGCTCGCTCCGGTTGCCCCCGAACCAGAACCCGGCCGGCTCGGTGACTCCCCAGTACCGCGCGGGCGGACCGGGCTGGGTCACCGGCACGCCCCCCGCCGACGCCACGGGAATCGGGTTCGTGGCGACACCCGTCCCGCAGGGCACACAGCAGCTCTCGCCGCCGTTCGTCGTGCCTCCGTCGAAGGTCATCGCCATGGGAGGCGGAGACGCGTACAACGTGGTCGCGCGGAAAGACCTCCTCTACGCGATCTACCACCACGCCAAGGGGGCGGTCGTCTTCTGCGCACAGCACGACGGGACGACCTGCCCGGGCTGGCCGACCGGCAGCAACGTCCAGACGTGGTCGTCGGTACCGGGCACACCGATCGGAACGGGCACGTCCTTCGCGGGGATCACCCCGCAGCAGGGCGGCACGTGGCTCGCGGGCGACAAGCTGTACTGGTACGCCGGACTCACCGACGGCAGCAGCAACGGCATCGCGTGCCTCGACCTGTCGACCAAGACGCCGAGCAGCTGCGGCTACACTGCCCGATCGGGAGCGGCCGTCAGCAACACCGCGTTCGCCGCCCAGATGAACGGGACCGGGCTCCCGGCCGACGACGGCAACACCTACAGCGTCGTCGTAAGCCGCAATCAGGCCGCCCTCGTCTGCACGACGCCCGACATGGGCTCGTGCCCGGGCGTCACCCTGATCGCGAGCGGCGTCACGACCACGTCGATCTACACCTCGTCCAGTTACGGCCCCTACGTCTTCGCGAGCATCCAGCAGACGTCGACCAGCGCATGGAAGAACTACTGCTACAACACCAACACCAAGGCGCTCTGCACCGGCAGCTGGCCCGTGAACGGATCGGCGGCGAACACCAAGGCCGGATCGCCGATGGCGCCCATCCTGTCCCGCACGGGCGCGGTCTCCGGTGTCTGCACCATCACGAACGGCCCCGGAACAGCCTCCAACTGCGTCACCGTCGCGGGCGCCGCTGCCGCCAACCCCTACGCAGGAACTGGCGCGAACTACGCCGCCGGCGGCAACGGCGCTGGCGAGGCCTACGTCATCGGCACCCGCGTGTACCTGTCGAACGGCAACCAGGTGATGTGTCGCGACTTCGGACAGTGGTCCGGAACCGGCACGGTCCCGCCGTGCGCCGGGTTCAGCAACGTCAACAACGGCCTCAACTACACCATCCGGCCCGCGACGGATGTCGCGACGAACTGCCTGGTGGCCACGGGAGACGCCGCCCAGTTCGTGCTCTTCGACGCGACGACGGGCAAGGAATGCGCCGGTCCGACGGAGCCGCGAGAGGTCACCGTCACGCCGAGCGGGTACTACTGCGGCACGGGAGCGACGTCCTTCCGCGGCTGGCGTGCGCTGACGCTTCCAGGGCTCACGGACGGCTCGTACGCCAACGCGACGGTGTCGCTGCGCGACCAGAACGACGCGGTCATCTCCGGGTTCGAAGCGGTCACGGTCAATCCCGGGGCGTCCGTCGACCTGTCGGGGATCCCGACGACGGTGACCTCCATCACCGCGACCGTCACGGTCAACGCCGTCACCGACCCCGCCGGTGTCGAAAGCGCGCAGGTGGGCATCACCTGGTCCGGCGACGCCCCCCAACTCTGCTTCCAGACCACGGCTCCCCCGGTGTCCTGCGACGCTCCGACGCCCCTGATCCTGACCAACACGGCGAACGCCGTCACGACCTCCCCCGGCGGGACCGACGCACCGAACGGCAACACGTCCGGCGGGGCGCGCTTCACCGTGGAGGCGGATCCCGCATCCTGTTCCCTCGCGATCACCAAGGACTCGTCGGTGCAATCGGCCCGACCTGGAGACACGGTGACCTACACGGTCGCCGTCAAGAACACAGGCACGCAGGCGTACGACACCGCCTCGTTCACGGATGACCTGACCGACGTCCTCAAGGACGCCACCTACAACGGCGACGTGACCGCGTCGAAGGGTGCCGTCGCCTACACGGCCCCCACCCTGGCGTGGTCCGGTCCTCTCGGGCCCGGTGACACAGCGACGATCACCTACTCGGTGACGGTGAAGAATCCGACTCCCGGGGACCACTCCCTCCGCAACACCGTCGTGTCTCCCACCGTCGGGAGCAACTGTGCAGCCGGTTCGGCCGACGCGAAGTGCACGTCGATGGTGCCGGTATCCGATCTGACGGTCACTAAGGTGGCGGACGACTCAGCCGTGATGACGCCGGCGAAGGTCGGCGACACGATCACGTACCGCTTCTCGGCGAAGAACACCGGCCAGACCACGTTGACGGGCGTCACCATCAGCGACCCCCATGTCGGACTGTCCCCGTTGACATACAGCTGGCCAGGTACCGCTGGAACTCTGCAGGTGGATGAGACGGTCACCGCGACAGCCACCTACAAGCTGACGCAGGCCGACATCGACAACGGGCTCGTGCCGAACACCGCGACCGCATCCGGCAACCCGCCCACAGGCCCGTCGGTGAGCACTCCTCCGGCCGCTGCCGATGTCCCATTGACGCAGGGTCCGGATCTGACGTTCACGAAGGATGCGGTGAGTTCGGGGGTGTCCTCGCCGGCGAAGGTGGGTGATGTGATCACCTACGTGCTGAAGGCGAAGAACACCGGGAACACGACGTTGACCGGGGTGACGATCACGGATCCGAAGCCGGGTCTGTCGAACCTGGTGTACACCTGGCCGGGCGTGGCGGGGGTGTTGCAGCCGTCGCAGGAGGTGATCGCGCAGGCGCAGTATGTGCTCACGCAGGCGGACCTGAATGTGGGCATGGTGTCCAACACGGCCACCAGTTCCGGGAACCCGCCGACCGGTCCTCCGGTGACGCCGCCGCCGGCGACCACGGACACCCCGTTGACTCAGGGTCCGGGACTGTCGCTGACCAAGGGCGTCAACAACTCCCAGGTGAAGATCCCGGCCGCGGTCGGCGATGTGATCACCTACACGTTCGTCACCGAGAACACCGGCAATGTCACGATGACCGGGGTCACCATCACCGACCCCAAGCCGGGCCTGTCCGCCCTGACCTACACCTGGCCGGGCACCCCGGGCACCCTGCAGCCGAAGGAGAAGGTCACCGCGACCGCGACCTACCGGCTCACCCAGGCCGACCTGGACGCCGGTGAGGTGAACAACCAGGCCACCACCTCCGGGAAGACCCCGGACGGGACCACGGTCACCCCGCCCCCGGCCGCGACCGACACCCCGCTGGTGGCGAACCCCACCCTGAACCTGATCAAGACCGCGAACGCGTCCGCGGTGAAGAACCCGGCGACGGTCGGGGACACGATCACCTACACCTTCACCTCCACCAACACCGGCAACGTCACCCTCACCGGGGT